>JAWKNC010000003.1:0-368295 GCA_041391945.1 Allomuricauda sp.
TATTCCGAGGCAAAGTTTTTCTACGGATTCCAGATCATGATGGAGAACATCCATTCAGAGACCTATTCCTTGCTCATCGACACCTATGTGAAGGATGAAAAGGAGAAAAACGTTCTCTTCAAGGCCATTGAGAATTTTCCGGCCATTAAAAAGAAGGCGGACTGGGCCCTCAAATGGATTGAGTCGCCAAGTTTTGCGGAGCGTTTGATCGCCTTTGCCGCTGTGGAAGGCATTTTCTTTTCAGGAGCCTTCTGTTCCATTTTCTGGTTGAAAAAAAGAGGGTTGATGCCAGGGCTCACCTTCTCCAATGAATTGATTTCAAGGGACGAGGGAATGCACTGCGACTATGCCGTCCACCTGCACAACAACCATTTGGTGAACAAGGTCCCAAAAGAACGCATTACCGAAATCATCGTAAATGCACTGGATATTGAAAGGGAGTTCATCACCGAATCTTTGCCCGTGAGCCTTATAGGCATGAACGCAAAATTGATGACCCAGTATCTGGAATTCGTCACTGACAGGCTTTTGGTGGAATTGCGATGCGATAAAGTATACAATGCGACCAATCCTTTCGATTTCATGGATATGATCTCGCTACAGGGCAAGACCAATTTCTTTGAGAAACGTGTGTCCGAATACCAGAAAGCGGGAGTACTGAACAAGGAAAAAGACGTGGATGCCCAAAAAATCAGTTTCGACGCAGACTTTTAAATAAAAATAGAACCAAAGACCCCAGCCCCATGGGGTTTATGGCCTTAACCTAAAAGGTGGTGGGTTTTCGCCCCACGATCAAAATGCGGAAATGGTATAACCAACTAGCGTTTCACTTAAAATATTCGTAGCACATGTATGTAGTAAAAAGAGATGGAAGGAAAGAGCCGATGATGTTCGACAAGATCACGGCAAGAGTCAGGAAACTTTGTTATGGACTCAATGGTCTTGTAGATCCGGTAAAAGTGGCCATGCGGGTGATTGAAGGCCTGTATGATGGGGTTACCACTTCGGAACTGGATAATTTGGCGGCCGAAATAGCGGCCACCATGACCACCACCCACCCAGATTATGCAAAGCTTGCGGCACGCATCTCTGTCTCCAACCTGCACAAAAACACCAAAAAGTCCTTCTCGGAAACCATGAAGGACCTATATGAATACATCAATCCCAGAACGGGCAAAAAAGCACCATTGCTTTCAGATGAGGTGTACAAGGTGGTTTCGGAAAACGCCGAAGTGCTGGATTCCACCATCATATATAACCGGGATTTTGGCTACGATTATTTCGGTTTCAAGACATTGGAGCGTTCCTACCTTCTCAAGATCAACGGCAAGATCGCGGAACGCCCCCAGCATATGCTCATGCGCGTTGCGGTCGGGATCCATTTGGATGATTTGGAATCCGCCATCGAAACCTATGAGCTGATGTCCAAAAAGTACTTTACCCATGCCACACCGACCCTTTTCAATTCTGGGACCCCAAAACCCCAGATGTCCTCTTGTTTCCTCTTGGCCATGAAGGATGATAGCATTGATGGCATTTACGATACCTTGAAACAGACTGCGAAAATTTCACAATCGGCCGGGGGCATCGGGTTGTCCATCCATAACATCAGGGCAACCGGGTCGTACATTGCCGGCACCAATGGGACTTCCAATGGCATTGTGCCCATGCTCCGGGTGTTCAACGATACAGCACGGTACGTGGACCAAGGAGGTGGGAAAAGAAAAGGAAGCTTTGCCGTGTATGTGGAACCTTGGCATGCCGATATTTTTGACTTTTTGGAACTGAAAAAGAACCACGGCAAGGAAGAAATGCGTGCACGGGACCTGTTCTACGCCATGTGGATTCCGGACCTTTTCATGAAAAGAGTGGAAGCGGATGGGAATTGGACGTTGATGTGCCCCAATGAGTGCCCAGGATTGTTTAGCAGCCACAGTGAGGAGTTCGAGGCACTTTATACCAAGTATGAAGCCGAAGGAAAAGGACGTAAGACCATAAAGGCCCGTGAGCTTTGGGAGAAGATATTGGAGTCCCAGATTGAAACGGGAACACCGTATATGCTCTACAAAGACGCGGCCAATAGGAAGAGCAACCAAAAGAACTTGGGCACCATCCGTTCCTCGAATCTTTGTACCGAAATTTTGGAATATACTTCATCCGATGAAGTGGCAGTATGTAATTTGGCATCCATAGCACTGCCCATGTTCGTTAAGAACGAAGAATTTGACCATAAAGAGCTGTTCCGCGTCACCAAGAGAGTGACCAAGAACCTAAATCGCGTTATAGATCGCAATTTTTACCCCGTAAAGGAAGCGGAGAACTCTAACATGAGGCACAGGCCCATTGGGTTGGGCGTACAAGGCTTGGCGGACACCTTCATCATGTTGAGGTTGCCCTTTACGAGCGATGAGGCCAAGGTATTGAACCAAGAAATTTTTGAGACGCTTTATTTTGCAGCGGTAACCGCATCCATGGAACTGGCGAAAGAGGAAGGGGCCTATTCAAGTTTTGAAGGGTCTCCCATTTCCAAGGGCGAATTTCAACATAACCTTTGGGGCATCAAGGATGAGGAACTTTCCGGCAGATGGGATTGGGCAAAACTCAGGAAAGATGTCAAAAAGCACGGGGTCCGCAACTCACTTCTGGTAGCTCCTATGCCCACCGCATCCACCTCACAGATTTTGGGCAACAACGAATGTTTTGAACCGTATACATCCAACATTTATACCCGTAGGGTACTTTCGGGAGAATTCATAGTGGTGAACAAACATCTTTTGGAAGACTTGGTTAGATTGGGACTATGGAACGAAAACCTAAAACAGGAATTGATGCGTGCCAACGGCTCTATTCAGGACATTGATGCCATACCTGACGATATCAAGGAGTTGTACAAAACCGTATGGGAACTCAGCATGAAAGACATCATAGACATGAGTAGGCAACGCGGATATTTTATAGACCAGAGCCAGTCCCTGAACCTCTTTATGGAGAATGCAAATTATCCCAAATTGACCTCCATGCACTTCTATGCATGGAAGAGTGGTCTCAAAACAGGGATGTATTACCTCAGGACCAAGGCCGCGGTGGATGCCATCAAATTTACTTTGGACAACACCAAGAAAAAAGAAGTACCCGTTAGTGTGGCGGCAGAGGCAGAAATGGAAGCCGCATCTCCACAAACGATACAGGTGGAGACCATACCAGTTAGCCAGCAAGAGGTTGATATACAACCCATGACCGCAGAAGAAATGAAAGAAATGATTGCGCGCGCCAAGGCAGGCCAAGCAGATGATGACTGTCTGATGTGTGGATCATAGTTTATACTGAACTCATCAGTATGAGATAGTGTTTATTGATTTAATGCCTCGGAAAGCCCACCCCACAAAGAAAGGCTTCCGAGGTATTTAGTTTGGATTTATTTCATTCAACCACAAAAAAAAGCCTCCACTAAAGGAGGCTTTTTTAATACATAAACACTACTACTTTCTACAAAGACCAAGATTTTCCGCCGGTAAGGGTATCCACATCTTCACAGGCAATGTATTCCCCTGGTACGGGCAAATAGGCCAACACTTGTTCGCCTACATACTCCGAGGTCCTGTAAGACATGATAGAAAAATCCCGCAAGGAAGTGGCAAAGCTATAGCAAGCGATTTCTGGATCCAAACTACCGCTCCCATTTTTCTCCATACTCTCCAAATAGGCATCAACAGCTTTTTGATGTGCCTCTTCATCTTCATCGGTCCTCTTTTTAAGGTATGTGGCCAAGACCGGTTCCAAGTCCTTTTCGTCCAAATCGGCCACAGTTTCCTTATCCGCAGCGGCAAGGGCCTTATCCATAAAATGGCCCATGCTGGTTTTAAGGAAGTCCTGTTGCTCCTTGGGAAGCACCTCATTGGCAAACTTGTCTATAAACAGGTGCACATTCACCTCAGTGGCGGATGGTGTATCCGTTTTTGGCAGTATGATATCGACCAAAGTGTGCAGAATCGCACCTTCATCCTTGGTAAAGAAGTCTGGGGTCCAGTCCAACACTTTCTTGTTGGTACAGCTTTGTACTATTCCCAAAAGGGTAGGGGCGGCCACGGTATAGCCGAATGCAAGCCCCATATTTTTTAATGCAACTCTTCTTTCCATTATATGTTTCCTTTTTTAAGTTCTTGTGCCGCATGGTTGGCAGCCCTGGCCGTGAAAGCCATATAGGTCAATGAAGGATTCACGCAACTTGCCGAGGCCATGAACGCACCATCGGTTACGTATACATTTTTGACCGCGTGTACCTGGTTGAATCCGTTCAAAACGGATGTTTTGGGATCCCTGCCCATTCTGGCGGTACCCATCTCGTGGATGCCAAGCCCAAGGGCCCCTGGCCTGTCGAAAGGCTCAACATCCCGTAGTCCCGCCTTTGTGAGCATTTGTACGGCTTGATCCTTCATGTCTTCGCGCATGTTCCATTCGTTCTCCTTGAACTCTGCATCAAAGGTGACCGTGGGCAATCCCCATTGATCCAATTTATCATAATCAAGGGTCATTCGGTTATCCTCATAAGGGAGAACCTCACCAAAACCACCCATCCCAAAGGACCAGCCTCCGGGCTTCAAGATGGCTTCCTTAAGGTCTTTGCCATGGGACAACTCGGCAATGGCCTGTTCCCAATCCCCTCTTCCGGCACCGCCTTGGTATCCGTAGCCGCGGACGAACTTATCCATTTTTGAGTTTCCGTCCAGATTTCTAAACCTTGGAATATATATGCCATTGGCCTTTCTTCCCTTATAGTATTTATCCTCAAATCCATCAAACTTCCCAGAAGCCCCAACACCCAAATGATGGTCCATGATGTTTCTTCCCAATTGGTCGGAATCGTTTCCAAGCCCGTTGGGGAAACGGTCGGATTTGGATTGCATCAAGATTGAGGTGGATGCAATGGCAGAAGCACAAAGGAAAATCACTTTGGCCTTGAACTCATAGGTTTCCTTGGTCTCTGCATCAATGATTTTGACACCAGAGGCCTTTTTTGTATTTGGATCATAGATGACTTCATGAACTATCGAATTGGGCCTCAGGGTCATATTCCCGGTCTTCTCGGCCACTGGAAGCGTGGAAGAAACACTACTAAAATAGCCTCCAAAAGGACATCCCCTGATGCACCTATTTCTATATTGGCAACGGACCCTTCCATCACCCTCAAATTTTTTGTCACTGTTGATGTGCGCCACACGTCCTGCGGTAATCACCCGGCCATCAAAATGCTCGGCCACCTTTTCCCGTACATGCTGTTCCACACAGTTGAGCTCCATCATGGGCTCGAATATTCCATCCGGCAACTGGGAGAGGCCTAATGCTTCCCCAGAAACGCCGATAAAACTTTCAACTCTATCGTACCAAGGAGCAATATCCTTATAACGAACCGGCCAATCCACGGCAATACCATCCTTCTTATTGGCCTCAAAATCGAGGTCACTCCAACGGTAGCTGTGCCGGCCCCACATAATGGAACGGCCTCCAACGTGGTATCCCCGCATCCAGTCAAAACGCTTGACCTCGTTGTAGGGGTGCACCAGGTCGTTCACGAACCAGTGCTTGCTGGCTGCATTTGTGGTATACCCAGTTCGGTTTTGTTTTTCCTGTTTTTTAAGATCTTCCTGCGTGGGCTGACCGTTATTGGGCATGTCCCAAGGGTCCAAGTTGGCGGTGGGATAGTCATCTCTGTGCTTTACCATGGGACCACGTTCCAAGACCAGGGTCTTGAGCCCATTCTCGCATAGTTCCTTGGCAGCCCAACCACCACTGATGCCCGTTCCCACTACAATGGCATCGTATGATTCCTGCTCGTCGTTGTAATAAAATTTACTCATTTATTAGTATTGTTTATTTCCTAAATGTATTAATTATTAAATTAATTTTCTACATTTAATCCCTATGTTTATTGAGAATTCTGTACTACAACGTTATAGTTTTTGAATTCACCACAAACCAATACCCATCTTAAAATGAAGAGAAGAAATTTTATCCAAAATGGTGCCCAGGCAGGAGTGGCACTCACACTTTTCGGCGCATACGCCTGCAAGCAAAATGGCAAAAAGGAATCAATGGAAGCCGAAGTTATTGCAGAGGAAATCGCTGCGGCCCCTTTGTTAAAGCTTTCCTTGGCCCAATGGTCCATTCACAGGATGATCAGGGAAGAGGGACTGGATCCCTACAAATTTGCGGAAAAAGCCAAGGGATGGGGCTTTCAAGGGTTGGAATATGTGAGCCAGCTGTATTATGCAGAACTGGAAAAGGACAATTTTTCTGAAACTGCCATGAAAGCATTTGTGGATAAATGCAATGCCGAAGCCGAAAAACACGGCTTGAGGAATGTTCTCATTATGATAGACGGTCAAGGGGCCTTGGCAGCCGTTGATCCGGAAGAACGTAAAGCCGCCGTGGAAAACCACCATAAATGGGTGGATGCCGCCCAAGCCATGGGCTGTCATTCCATTCGCGTCAACTTGCAGGGTAGCATGGAGCACGAAGAATGGGTTGAAGCCTCTGTGGATGGCCTGACCCAATTGGCCACCTATGCCAAGGACAAAAATGTCAACATCATTGTTGAAAACCACGGGGGGCCTTCCTCCAATGCTGCTTGGCTGGTATCTGTAATGGAAAAGGTAAATATGGACAATTGTGGCACGTTGCCGGATTTTGGGAATTTTTGCGTAAAAAGAGAAGCTGGAGATTATTACGAATCAAAATGTATTGAAGAATATGACAAGTATAAAGGTGTCAAGGAAATGATGCCCTATGCCAAGGCGGTCAGCGCAAAAACGTACGATTTTGACGAGCAGGGCAATGAAACCGTAATCGATTACGCCAAAATGATGAAGATCGTAAAAGATGCCGGCTATACAGGTTTTGTGGGCGTGGAGTATGAAGGCAATCAATTGGGAGAGGAAGATGGAATATTGGCCACAAAAAGGCTTTTGGAAAAAGTGATAGGATAGTCTTCTTAAAAAGTGGGATGTATGAAGGGATTTTTACAACAGCTCTTCGATTATAATTTCTATTGTAACAAAAAGCTTATTGAACAGTGCAATTCCCTGGAAAAAATCCCGGAAAGGAGCACAAAGCTTTTTAGCCATATCTTAAATGCCCATCACATCTGGAACCAACGCATCCTGTCCAACCCTGTTGAATTTGGGGTTTGGGACGAACATGAGGTTGGCAAATGGGGCGACATACATTATGACAACCAAAGGACCTCTTTCGAGATCATTACCAATGCGGACGATTTGAACAAAAGGGTACAATATGAAAACAGTCAAGGGAGAACCTTTGCCAATGAGCTCAAGGACATCCTCTATCACATTGTGAACCATTCCACGCACCATAGAGGACAGATTTTGATGGATTTTCGGGAGTCTGGCATTGAGCCCCAGCCCTTGGATTATATACTTTACAAAAGATAGAACACACCATGAACCTAAAAACAAAGATTCAACTTTCCCTTATGATGTTCCTGGAATTCTTTATCTGGGGAGGTTGGTTCGTAACCATGGGGATTTATTTGCCCAATACCTTAAGGGCAAGCGATGGCGAGATCGCCATGGCATATTCCACCCAGTCATGGGGCGCCATCATAGCACCGTTCATCATTGGTCTTATAGCGGATCGTTATTTCAATGCCGAGCGCATTCTGGGCATTTCGCATTTGATCGGGGCATTTTTGATGTACCAATTGGCAATTGCAACGGACTTTGGCATTTTTTATCCCTACGTATTGGGCTATATGATCGTGTACATGCCCACCTTGGCCTTGGTCAACTCGGTTTCCTTTAACCAAATGAAAGATCCCTCAAAAGAGTTTGCCTTTATACGGGTCTTTGGGACCATTGGATGGATTGTAGCTGGGTTTCTGATAAGTATTTGGGGATGGGACAGTGAAAGCGGTGTACAGGAAGGACTGTTGAAAAACACCTTCTTGATGGTGTCCATAGCTTCGGCCCTGTTGGGGATTTTCAGTTTTACCCTGCCCAAGACCCCACCATCCTCCAAAGGTGAAAAAGCCTCCATCTCCGATATTTTGGGTCTCGATGCATTGAAACTTTTGAAGGATCGAAACTTTTTGGTCTTTTTTGTCGCCTCGATGCTCATATGCATCCCACTGGCATTCTATTATCAACATGCAGGCCAGTTTTTGGGAGAGATAGGGGTTTCCAATCCCGCTGCAAAAATGTCCATCGGTCAAGTTTCTGAAGTGCTTTTCATGCTGTTGTTGCCCTTTTTCTTTAAAAGGTTTGGCTTCAAATGGACCATTATGGCAGGAATGCTGGCATGGACCCTACGCTATCTTCTCTTTGCCTACGGGGATTCTGGAGAGATGGCCTTCATGCTCTTGATCGGGATAGCGTTGCACGGCATGTGTTATGACTTTTTCTTTGTCTCTGGCCAGATCTATACCGATTCCAAAGCAGGGGAAAAATATAAGAGTGCAGCACAAGGGCTCATCACCCTCGCTACGTATGGCTTGGGCATGTTGATGGGATTCTGGATAGCTGGAAAAATCACGGATATGTACCTCATTTCAGAAAATGAGCACAGTTGGGAAAACATCTGGATAATCCCGGCCATTTTTGCCTTTGTGGTGCTGCTGTTGTTCACCCTGTCCTTTAAAAAAGAGGAAGTGACCTATAATCGTAACTAAACCAAAAATGATATCAACCATGGAAAATGTAAACAAGAACAGGCTGTTTTTGGCCTCATGTATCTCCTTGATTGTTACCGCGATGACCTTTGCGTTACGTGCCGGTATCATGGGAGAGCTGAATGTAGAATTTGGATTTAATGACACTCAATTGGGGTGGATGAACTCCATGGCTTTCTACGGATTTCCTGTTTCAATGATAATCGGGGGGCTCATCTATCCCAAAATTGGCCCCAAACCCATACTATGGGTGGCTTTTATTTGCCATTTGTTGGGATTGGTCCTTACCATTATTGCAAAGAGCTTTGTTCCGCTATTGGTTTCCACATTCTTGATCGGATTGGCCAATGGTGCGGTGGAAGCTGCCTGTAACCCTTTGATCGCGGATATGTACACCACGAACAGGACCACCATGCTCAACAAATTCCACGTTTGGTTCCCTGGGGGGATTGTGATCGGGGCATTGTTGGGAGAACTGATGGGGAACATGGGACTATCTTGGCAGATACAGATTGCCATTATGATCATCCCGACCTTGATCTATGGGTTCCTCATTTTGGGGCAGAAGTTTCCAAAGGCGGAAAACATCGAGTCGGATATTAACCAGAACATCAAATCCATGTTTACCCCACTCTTCCTTTTCATGCTTATTTGTATGGGATTGACGGCCACCACCGAATTGGGCACTGGCCAGTTCATAGAAAGGTTGCTGGGTCAGGCGGGAGCACCGCCATTGATCGTCCTGGCCATTGTTACAGGGTTAATGGCTGTGGGAAGATATTTTGCAGGCCCCATCATCCACAAACTAAACCCAGTTGGTGTATTGTTCGCCTCTTCCATAGTCGCTTCCATCGCCCTCTATCTATTATCCAGTGCGACAGGGGCCATGGTGTACGTTGCCGCTATTCTTTTTTCATGTGGAGTTATGTATTTTTGGCCTACCATGATTGGGTTTGTCAGTGAATATGTCCATAAGACCGGGGCATTGGGAATGTCCATCATAGGTGGATTTGGAATGTTGATCACAGGTATTTCACTTCCCATGATCGGGGAAACACTAGACAAGGAACGCGGCCAGGCCTTGGATGCCGGGGTATCTCCAGAAGCGGCCGATTTGGTTGCCGGACAGTCGACTTTAGGGAACATCATGTGGTTGCCCATAATTTTGATAGGTCTTTTTGGGATTTTGTTCCTGATGAGAAACAAACTGGAGGAAAAAAGGATAAAGCATTAATATTTAAATCATAAAAACAGCACATAGATGCCAAAAAAAATAAGACTTGGAATTCTTGGAGGAGGAGGAGATTCCCTTATCGGGGTACTTCATCGAGTGGCCTCCTTCATCAATGACAACTATGAGATTGTTGGGGCCGTCTTCAACCCGAACTTTAAAGATAATGTAGACTTTGCAAAGGAGATTGATGTTCCCACCAACCGTATCTACAAAGATTTTGATACGCTTGTGGAGGAAGAGATGAAACTCCCACCGGAGGACCGCATACAAGTATGCTCAGTGCTCACACCCAATTTTTTGCATTTTCCCATGGCAAAGAAACTTTTGGAAAACGGATTTCACGTCATTTGTGAAAAACCGATGACCACCACGTATGAAGAAGCAAAAATCCTTCAGCAAACTTTGGCAAAAGCGGGGGCCGTATTTGCAGTGACCCATACCTACACTGGGTACCCCATGGTCCGCCAGATGCGGGAAATGATCAAAGCGGGGGCTTTGGGCAAAGTCCACAAAGTGGATGCACAATACTATCAAGGCTGGATAAACCCTATCATCCATGATAAGGAAAAACGTTCATCGGTTTGGAGATTGGATCCCAAAAAAGCAGGAATTAGTTCCTGTATGGGCGATATTGGGGTGCATGCCTTCAATATGATCGAGTTCACCACAGGATTGCGGGTAAAATCCCTGCTGTGCGACTTTAACTATCTCTACGATGACAACCAGATGGATGTGGATGGAACAGTACTCGTCCGAATGGATAAGCACGTAAAGGGGGTTATTAGGGCGAGCCAAGTGGCCACTGGAGAGGAAAATGCACTGACCATTGCCATTTATGGCGAAAAGGGAGGCTTAAAATGGGAACAGGAAAATCCCAATTTCCTCTATAGATTAAATGACCCAGAGCCGCTGCAAGTATACAAACCGGGACATGCCTACAATTCCAAACTTTCCTTGGACGGCACCAAATTACCACCGGGGCACCCGGAAGGTATCTTTGATGCCATGGCCAACATCTATTTGGGCGTTGCTAGGGCCATACGGGGAGAAGCCTACAATGACGGTGAGTTCCCGACCATGTTGGACGGGGTCCGAGGTCTTAACTTCATTGAGAATACTGTAGCCTCCAACAAAGAAGGCAACATCTGGGTGGATATGGATTGATTCCGACAAACCGGAAGCATGATAATTTAATGGCGGCTTTAAAGGGTAAATAGGCCGTCATTCTGAATTTATTTCAGAATCCCATTAAAAAAATATGGGAACCTGAAACAAGTTCAGGTTGACCAACCTAAATCAAGCGGCCATTTTTTATTTCTGAAAGAGCTTTTCAAATTCCTCAAAGACCACGATCATGCTTTCCCTGGGAATCTTTCCAAGACCTTCAAGTTCACGGGTAAAATACTCCCAATGGGTCTTTTTCCAATGTTCAAGGCTTTTATCCCCCTCGCCTTCCAAGCGGGCGTGTTCATCACGTACGGCAAAGAAGGGCACCAATTTTACAGAGGTGGTGCGAATGATACATTTGGCCTTTCCCTCCCAATCCGTCACCACGGCAAAATCTCCGATCCTGGGAAGGTCCTCATGTCTGGTCTGTAGTCCCAAAAGAGAGTGGGAGGCGGCTCTTTTAACATCCTTGCACACCAAATTGGCGCAAGTATTGGCATCTTTTTCATTGTCGTAAAAGTAGATGACTTTCGGAGCATCTTCGGAAGCAAATTCCAAGTGTTTGTCCAAAAAGTCACCCCATAGATTTCGGGCAGAAGCGTTTTCCATAAGTAGTGATTAAGAAAATTTATGTTGTTTAAATTGTTGGGCTGCATGGTTGGCTGCTCTGGCCGTAAAGGCCATATAGGTTAATGAGGGGTTTACACAACTTGCCGAGGTCATAAATGCACCATCGGTTACATACACGTTGGGGACATCATGCAGTTGGTTGTGTTTGTTGACCACGGATGTCTTGGAATCATGGCCCATACGTGCACCACCCATTTCATGGATGCCCAACCCTGGTCCTGTTTCAGTATCAAAAGGCTCTACATCCTTGAAACCGGCTGCTTTGAATATGGCAACGGCTTCCTCTTTTATGGCTTCCCGCATTTTCAGTTCGTTTTCCTTGAATTCCACATCAAAATCCAACTGCGGCAAGCCCCATGTGTCTTTTTTATCCTTGCTCAAGGTAACCCGGTTATCATGGTAGGGGAGCATTTCGCCAAATCCGGACATTCCGATGCGCCAGCCCCCAGGTTTCAAAATAGCTTCTTTCATGGTTTTTCCATAGCCCAGTTCCGCAACCATATCCGACCAATTTTCCCTACTGGCACCACCTTGGTATCCAAAGCCGCGGATAAAATTCGTTCGCTTCGTCTTTTCGTTCAGGTTCACAAATCTGGGGATATAATATCCACTGGGTCTTCTTCCCTTGTAGTATTTGTCCAGGTAGCCATCAACTTTTGCCGATGCTCCCAATTGATAGTGGTGGTCCATGATGTTGCGACCCAACTCGTCATGGTTGTTGCCCATACCATTGGGAAATGCTTTGGATTTGGACTGCAACAGGATTCCCACGGAGGCCATGGCAGAGGCACACAGAAAGATCACCTTTCCTTTGAACTCCAATTTTTCATGGGTCTCTGTATCGATGACCTTCACCCCGATGGCTTTCTTTTTTGTTTCATCGTACACAACTTCATGGACTATGGAATTGGGACGGAGGGTCATATTTCCTGTACGTTCCGCTGCGGGAAGGGTGGAGGAATTACTGCTGAAATAGCCTCCAAACGGACATCCCCTCCAACATCTAGCCCTATATTGGCAAGGACCGCGGCCTTCGAACTCCGTGGTGTTTTCGGTGATGTGCGCAGCTCTACCAATGGTCAACAGCCTACCATCATCAAATTTCTCATGCATAGCTGCCTGTAAATCCTTTTCAACACAGTTCAACTGCATGGGAGGTTGAAATATGCCATCGGGCAACTGTTTCAATCCTAATTTTTCACCGCATACCCCAATATAGGATTCCGCTTTATCGTACCACGGTGCAATATCTTCGTACCGAACAGGCCAATCCACGGCAATTCCGTCCTTTTTATTGGCCTCAAAATCTAGATTGCTCCATCGGTAGCTTTGTCGGCCCCAGGTCAACGAACGGCCGCCCACTTGGTATCCCCTGATCCAATCAAAGCGTTTGGTTTCTTGATAGGGATGCTCCAGGTCGTTCACAAAAAAATGCTTCACATCGTCTTTTGGGGCCCATCCCACCCGTAACTGTTTGTGATATTTTTTTTGATCCTCATAGGAAAGCTCCCCGCCATGGGGATAATCCCAAGGGTCATCGTTCATGGTCTTATAGTCTTCAATATGCCGAACCATTGGCCCACGTTCCAGCACTAAGGTCTTCAGGCCGTTTTCGCAAAGCTCCTTGGCGGCCCAGCCCCCGCTTATTCCGGTTCCTACAACAATGGCGTCATAAACTACATTTTCATTCACAGATGTGCGGTATTAATTGTTAGCTAATCCCTATATTTATGTCCTACTACGTGAGAAGTAAAAATATCTTAGTTTTTTTCTTAAATATAGAGGATAAATCCTAAAATTTTAAGGATTGGAAACTCTTAAAAACCAATTTTAATGAAAACAATAAAGGGACCGGCTGTATTTTTAGCACAATTCGTGGACAGCCAACCTCCATTCAACTCTTTGGATGGGCTTTGCAAATGGGCCTCTGGCCTTGGATACAAAGGAATTCAAATACCAACCTGGGAGTCATTTTTGATCGATCTGGACAAAGCAGCCGAAAGCCAGGATTATTGTGACGAACTCAAGGGGAAGATCAACTCCTATGGTTTGGAGATCACGGAACTTTCCACCCACTTGCAGGGCCAATTGGTGGCGGTACACCCCGCTTACGATATCATGTTCGATAATTTTGCTCCCGATGCCCTAAAGGGCAAGCCCAAGGAACGCACCCAATGGGCCATAGAAACCGTGAAAAAGGCCGCTACTGCCAGTAGAAGATTGGGCATAAAGGCACATGCCACCTTTTCCGGGGCTTTGTTGTGGCATACCATGCACCCTTGGCCACAAAGACCTGCCGGCTTGGTGGAAATGGGGTTTGAAGAATTGGCGAAAAGATGGAAGCCCATTCTGGACCATTTTGACAAGGAAGGGGTCGATGTCTGCTACGAAATCCATCCCGGGGAAGATCTGCATGATGGGGATACCTTTGAACGGTTTTTGGAGGCCACCGGAAACCACAAAAGGGTGAACATCCTCTATGATCCAAGCCACTTTGTGCTCCAACAATTGGATTACATTGAATACATTGACCATTACCATGAATTTATCAAGGCGTTCCACGTAAAGGATTCCGAGTTCAACCCAACCGGCAAGAAGGGAGCTTTTGGAGGGTACAATGATTGGGGAGATCGGGCGGGACGATACCGTTCCCTGGGCGATGGGCAGATAGATTTTAAGACTATTTTCTCTAAATTGACCCAATATGGATGCGATGTTTGGGCGGTCATGGAATGGGAATGCTGTATTAAAAGTCCGGAGCAGGGTGCGCGTGAAGGTGCCAAATTCATTCAGGACCACATTATAGAGGCCACTACCAAAACCTTTGATGATTTTGCAGGGGCCGAAATCGATAAAAACCAATTAAAAAGAATTCTGGGATTATGAAAAAACCAATTTTATGGGCCGTTTTGGCCATAACTTTTGCTTGCAAGGAAAAACCAAAGGAAGACACATCCGAAGCAATGGAACAGAATAAGCCGGTTGTTGAAGAAAAATCAGATTGGACAGTTTTGTTCGACGGCACCTCCTTCGATGGATGGCATTTATACAATGGCGGCAAAATAGGCGAACCTTGGAAATTGGAAGATGGGGCCATGGTGCTTTATCCACCCGAACAACGACAAGAAGGGGATAACTTCAACATTGTGACGGACAAGGAATATACCAATTTTGTGCTGTCCTTGGAATGGAAAATTTCAAAAGCGGGAAACAGCGGAATCTTTTGGGGTGTGGTCGAAGGCGAGAAATTTGGGGAGCCCTATTTGACCGGACCCGAGATACAGGTCTTGGATGACGAGGGCCACCCCGATGCCAAAAATGGGACCACCCATCAGGCCGGAGCCTTGTATGATATGGTGGCACCTTCGGAAAAAACCGTTAAACCTTTTGGGGAATGGAATTTGGTGGAAATCATGGTAAACCATGAAACCAATGAAGGCTATGTGATGCAAAACGGGGTAAAAATAGTGGAATTCCCAGTGCATGGACCGGAGTGGGACAAGATGGTGGCCAACTCCAAATTTGCGGGCTGGGAGGGCTTTGGCGCATACCAGACCGGCAAGATTGGCTTGCAGGACCATGGAAACATCGTGGCATTCAGAAATATTGAAATAAAAGAACTTTAAAATGGTAAAAATCAAATACACCCTTTTAACACTGTTGTTCGCTGTAGGAGCAACATCATTGTTTGGCCAGGAAAAGGAACCTACAACACCTGAGGAAACTGAATTTTACGAACCGGTTCCACCAAAAGTGACCCCGGGCAAGGATGGAGCCCCTCCCAGTGATGCCATCGTACTTTTTGATGGGAACAATTTGGATCAATGGATCAGCACTGTGGATAGTACGGCGGCAAAATGGCATCTCAACGGGGACGGGAGCATGACCGTTAAGGACAAATCTGGCGATATACAGACCAAAAGAAATTTTGGAAGTGTGCAACTCCATATTGAGTGGAGGTCGCCCGCTGAAGTACATGGGGAAGGGCAACACAGGGCAAACAGCGGTGTTTTCTTGTCAGGGATGTACGAAGTACAGGTATTGGACAACAATGACAATTCTACCTACGTGAACGGTCAAGTGGGATCTATCTACAAGCAATATGTGCCATTGGCCATGGCTTCGGTGCCTACGGGCGAATGGAATTCCTATGATATTATCTACCACGCCCCAGAGTTTGAAAAGGGCCAAAAGATAAGGTCCGGTACGCTTACGGTTATCCAGAATGGGGTGTTGATCCAAGACAACGTGGAGATAAAAGGAACCACGCCGTACATTGGATGGCCCAAGAATCCGCCACATGGTAAAGGGCCCCTTAAGCTTCAGGACCATCAGGACAACAGCAGGGTAAGCTATAGAAATATCTGGGTCAGGGAGCTCGATTAGGTCCCCAATATCACATATTCCTGTTTTTCAGGGCAAAGGGCCAATGCCTATTTTGGTTACCTTTGCCAAAATCTAATCATACCCTATGATTCAATCCATGACTGGTTTTGGAAAGCATGTAGTACAATTGCCTTCCAAAAAGATTACAGTAGAGCTTAAATCGCTTAATAGTAAAAGCCTCGATATCAATGCCAGAATTCCACAATCTTTTCGTGAAAAGGAACTGGAATTGCGAAAAATGATCGCTGATGCATTGGAACGGGGCAAGGTGGATTTTGGATTGTATGTGGAGATTACTGGTGAAGAGACCACTGCGGAGGTAAATCAGGGAGTGGTAAAAAAATACATGGAGCAGCTCTCCAAAATTGCCCAAGGCGATGACCTCAAATTACTTGAATTGGCCCTTCGGATGCCAGATACCCTAAAAACGGACAAGGATGATATTGATGAGGCCGAATATGAGGCCATAAAGGAGGCCATGGAACAGGCCCTTTCAGAGATCAATGATTTCCGCAGCAAAGAGGGCAAAGTCTTGGAAAAGGATTTTGTGGAGCGAATCAAGGCACTGAACAATTTGCTCGAAAAGGTCAAGGCCATCGATCCAGAACGGTTGGGGACCATACGGGAGCGACTGGAACGAGCTGTGGCCGACCTTAAGGTTGAGGTAGATGCCAATAGGTTTGAACAAGAACTGATCTATTATTTGGAGAAATACGATATTACAGAGGAAAAAGTACGATTGGCCAATCATCTTGACTATTTTGAAAACACGCTGCATTCCAATGATTCAAATGGAAAGAAACTTGGGTTCATTGCCCAGGAAATTGGAAGGGAAATCAACACCATTGGTTCCAAGGCCAATTATGCGCCCATGCAGCAATTGGTGGTGCAGATGAAGGACGAGTTGGAAAAGATCAAGGAACAAATGCTCAATGTGTTATGACAGAAGGTGGCAAACTCATCATTTTTTCGGCGCCATCGGGCAGTGGAAAAACCACCTTGGTCAAATATTTGCTGGACCAACCCGAACTGAACCTGGCCTTTTCCGTTTCCGCCACCTCGCGACCGCGACGGGGAAAGGAAAAGCACGGGATCAACTATTACTTCATGTCCATATCCGAGTTTAAAAGGCATATCAAGAATGGGGATTTTTTGGAGTGGGAAGAAGTGTACCGTGACAATTTTTATGGCACATTAAAAAGTGAGGTGGACCGTATTTGGGCAGAGGGCAAGAACGTGATTTTTGATATAGATGTGGTCGGGGGATTGCGGATCAAGAAGAAATTCCCAGAAAAGACCTTGGCCGTTTTTGTGAAGCCTCCCAGTGTGGATGAATTAAAGATCAGGCTTAAGAAACGCAGCACGGAAAGCGACGATAAGATCAACATGCGTGTGGCAAAAGCTTCTGTGGAGCTGGCCACGGCCCCACAATTTGACAAGATCATCAAGAACTACGATTTGGACGTTGCCCTAAAGGAAGCCCACAAAATGGTGGCCGACTTTGTCGGGGCCAAAATGCCAAATTCAGAAGAGGAGTAGAACCATGAAAAAGGTAGGGCTATTCTTTGGAACCTTCAACCCTATCCACATTGGCCATCTGGTCATTGCCAATCACCTGGTGGAGTTTTCGGATCTGGACGAGGTTTGGTTCGTGATCACACCACAAAGTCCATTCAAGACCAAACAAACCCTATTGGATGACCATCACAGATATCAAATGGTGTACGAAGCCGTACAGGAGTACCCCAAATTGAAGCCCAGCAAGATTGAGTTCAATTTGCCTCAGCCGAATTACACCATCAACACGTTGGTACATTTGAACGAAGAATACAGAGAGGAATGCCAATTTTGTTTGATCATGGGGGAGGACAACCTAAAGAGTTTCCACAAGTGGAAGAATTATGACGCCATTTTGGAGCACTACGCCATTTATGTATATCCCAGAATTTCGGATGGTGAAACGGAACATAGGTTTGTGGGCCATCCAAACATACATAAAGTGGATGCCCCCGTTATGGAAATATCCTCAACCTTTATACGCAAACAGCACAAAAAGGGGAAAAATGTCAGGCCCCTTCTGCCGGACGCCGTTTGGAAGTATATGGATGAGATGAACTTTTATAGATGACCCTTTACCAATCTTATTTTGAGGCGGTCACAACCCCCACCATGCTATCGGCGGTGCCGTAGTACAAGTGCCAAGTTCCTTTAAACAGCACTAGCCCTTCCAAGAAGGTAGTACCATCCTTATACTGCCCTGATTTTTCAAAGGGGAGTTCTGGTTTGATAAAAGGCACATTGCCGCGATCAAGCAACTTCCAAGGCTCATTGGGGTCAAAAAGGGCCTGTCCGCCGGTATAGACTCTGTTCCCCAAATCGGGGACACCTATGCTTTGGGAATTGCCTGCGTTGTAAAGGACCACAATGCCATTCTCGGTAAGCAAGGGTGGAGGACCGGCCTCTACCAACCAAGAATCAAAATAACCGGGCCTTGGACTCAATACCGGGGCCAAATTGCCCTCATGGGTCTCCACAGGCTCCCAGTCTATCAGATTATCCGAATTGGCCAACCAAATATGGGGCACCCCATAATACATCCAATATTTTCCATTGATTCTGGCTGCAACCGGTCTTCCATTTTTGAGTTGGGTAACGATCGCCCCGGATTTTGTTTCCCGATCCAAGTATTTTCCTTGCTTATGCTTTTTGAAAACTGGACCATGTTTTTCCCAGTGCGTGAGATCCTTGGAAGTGGCCACGGCCAAACGAGGCACTTGCCTGTTCCATTGGGTATAGGTGAGGACATATAGACCCTCTTCTGTTTCAACAATTCTGGGATCCTCCGTCCCACCAGGCCATTCGTTGGATTTTTGGCCATCTTCATTGGGATAAAAGATGGGACTATCATCCTTGACAAAGTCAATCCCATTGGTGGAGGTTGCCCTACCGATCCGTGAGCGGTGCCCCCCTATTTCTTTTTCCCCTAATTTTTCCTCGGCCCTATAAAGAAGATGTACGGTATTGTCCTTTACAATGGCAGCGGGATTAAAGGTGGCCATGGATTCCCAATGGGCAGTATCACCGGTTATGGGATCTGTGAACGTTGATGCAGAATCTTTTTGGACAATAGGCTTGGCGTCAACAGGGCGTTTAAAAGGGCCCATCATCCAAGTTTTCTCCTTTTCTTGGGCCGTGGCGAAGGTAATCGGAACAATAAGGGCAAGCAAAGCGATATAGGGGGCTATCTTCATTTGGACGATTTTTCTAGGATATCCGTACCCAAATATTTGTTATCACTGTTTATGTACCAGGCACGGGTCTTTGGCATTTTGATGCCATTGATTTCTTCCAACCCTTCCAAAAGAATGTACTCCCCATCATTTTTGGCTTGATCGTGATAAAATTGGTACACTTCCATGGCAAAAGTCTTGGGATCAAAATAGAAATACCAAACGTCTTTGCCGACCCCTTCTTCATAATTGACCTTCAGCATCAGATATTCCTTTCCCTTAAAGGTCTTTTTCCTAACCTTGGCATCTAAAATGGTACCGGGGTCTTTCAACTTCATGGGAAGCCCATAGAGATAGGTATAATAGTTTTTCATGATTTCTCCACGCTCACAGGTAAGTCTATAAGTTTTTATATCTTCCTCACTTATTTCATTGGAACCGTTGAGGAAAGGGATACACTTTCCTTTGCCCAAATGATATCCATAGGAATCACCGTCCTTCTCTACCGAGAGGTCAAAGTACTGTTTTGGGCTATCGATGGTAATCGTGCTCAGGCGGTCACTGGAATTTGGAGTTTTCATAAGAACCTTAAACTGCCCATCAAATGTCTTCCATTTGCCATCGGGATCGTGGAATGCAATGGATTTGTTCAAGACTTCTTCGGCAGTGTAGGTCTGTGCCATGAAAGCACTGCTTTGGCACAGGGACAGGATCAATAGGATATAACGCATGGCAACAAAAATAGGAAAATAAGCTTTGCTATTTTTCTATTCGGGCAGGTTTCACTGTACTGTCGTGCTCCGTATAAAAGAGCTCCAGTAACCTCATGGTCGACTTGATAATGTCCCTGCTTTCAGTCAAAAAAGAAAAGTACAGAGTGGTATTCTTTGGACTGGATTCTTCGGTACGTGTACGGGCCACTTGTTTTTCTATTTTTTCGGATACCAGCTTAAAGAGGGCATCCCTTTGTGCAAGGATCGAACCTATTTTTTCAAAGGTCCTGGTCTGAAAGATTTTTTGTGTATTGTCAAAAAGCTCTTCCATGGTAACATCAAGTTCCTTAAGCTCCTTGATTTGGGTATACTTCAGCTTTTTATGGTTGTTGTGCACGTGCTTATATCCGAGGGTGCCAATATATTCCAAGGATTGGGAAAGGTCTTGCAGAAGGCTCAACAGGGTTATATAAAAATTACTGGCCCCTCCTACGCTGGATTCGTCAAGGTTCTTGATAAAGTAAAAAATGTTGTTCTTCAGGTCCTCTATTTCCTTGGACATTTTGCTGATTCCCCTTCTGTTTTTCCTGAGGGTTTCGATATCGTGCCTTGCCAGACCATTTATGGAATTGGTATAGATCTTATTGCTCCTTTTGATCATGTTGGCAATATTATCGGCACTTTCCTCAATAACGCCCTGTATGGAACTGCTTTCCGCCCTTCTTAGGCTATCTTCTGCCTTGATCACCTTGGTCTTTTTATTATGGGACATATAATTGCGAAGCAGGATACTTGCGGCAATCACCAATAAGAGGACCAGTGAAACCGTTCCACCCAGATACAGGATATAGGCAATGACAGCAGCGGCAACAAATGCGCTGAGGGCAGTGAAGAACCAGCCTCCAATTACGTTGAGCACCCCTGCAACCCTATATACTGCACTTTCAGCTCCCCAAGCCCTATCGGCCAACGAACTTCCCATGGCCACCATAAAGGTTACATAGGTTGTGGACAACGGCAATTTCATGGAGGTTGCCATTGAAATGAGAACACTGGCCACCATCAAGTTTACGGAGGCCCTTACCATATCAAAAGCGGGCAAATCCTGCACCTTGCTCTTCGGAATATATACATAAGGGATTTCAAAGCGTTTGTCCACTCTGCTTTGGATGGATGGAGGAACCACTTTGGAAAGGTTTTCAAACGCCGCCATGCTGAATTTTACAATCTGTCTGGAAAGGTAATTGGGTTGAAAGCGTTCGTCTCCCTCATCCTGCCTGGCAAGATCTACACTGGTCTTTACAACGCTTTTCGCTTTTGATGAAAACCAAAGGGTCAGGATCATGACACCACCAGAAACCAATAGGAGCAGCGTTGGGGTCCGTACCGAAGCCGAAAGTCCACCCATGTTAAATTCAGCAGGGGCAATTCCAGAAGCCTGCCAATCTTGAAAAGATTGCAACGCGGCGATGGGGACACCGATAAAATTGACCAAATCATTTCCCGCAAAGGCCATGGCCAGTGCAAAAGTTCCAAACCCTATGATCAGTTTATAGATGTTGAACTTGAAAAAAGTAGCAAGAATCCATGAAACCAGAATCCAGAAGATAACATTGATAAGAACAAAAAGTTGTGGCTGGGTAGCCACAAAATTAGAAATAGGGCCGTCAAAAATTGCAGCACTGCTCAGTCCCTTTACCAAAATAAAATAGATGATGGCGGTGATGGCAAGGCCACCAAAGATGGCTTCCACCCATTTTGATTTTGTCTTGTAATCAAACGAGATGAGCAACCTCGAAAAAAACTGGACGACCGCTCCTACGGTAAATGCTATGAAAACGGACAAAAGGATGCCAAAGATGATCTCGGCCGCCTTGTCCGTGTTGATATAGGTCATCAAATCAGAGACCCCACCGTCCTGATCTACGATTTTGAGCAATGAAATGGCCACCGACGCACCCAACAGTTCAAAAACAATGGATACGGTGGTGGAAGTTGGCATGCCCAGGGTGTTGAAAAAATCCAGGAGCAATATATCTGTGATCATGACCGCCATAAAGATGAACATGATTTCCTGAAACACAAATTCCCCCGGGTTGAAAATACCTTTTCGGGCCACCTCCATCATACCACTGGAAGACATGGCGCCAAAAGCGATTCCAACACTGGCAACGATCATGATGGTCTTAAAGGATAGGGCTTTGGAACCTATGGCCGAGTTTAGGAAATTCACTGCATCGTTACTGACCCCAACCACCAAATCGGTAATTGCCAAAATACCCAGTGCAGCAACCATGAAAATGTAGATATTCTCCCCCATTGTAAACAGAAATATGACAAAAATGCCATTATAAATCCGCACAAAGGTTAATAAAATGTTACCAAATGTCCGGGCGGTATAAGTAATAATTTAGGGCTGTTGGGGGCAAGTATATCTTTTGGTATATCTTCGCCACAAATAGACTGTCAATGAATTGGGAACAGTTGCTTTCCTTAAAACGATTTGGGGACACCCATAAAAGGCTCCGTAAGGAACAGAAGGAAACCCGGTTGGGTTTTGAAGTGGATTATGACCGCATTATTTTCTCCTCGGCGTTCAGAAGCCTACAAGACAAGACACAGGTAATCCCCATGCCCATAAGTGTGGGCTCGCAAAAGGATTTTGTGCATACCCGGCTTACCCACAGTCTGGAAGTTTCTGTGGTGGGAAGAAGCCTGGGACGTATTGCCGGACAGCAAATTTTATCCAAATATCCCCATTTGGCCGAACTCCACGGGCATCATTTCAATGACTTTGGGGCCATTGTGGCAGCAGCAGCTTTGGCCCATGATATTGGTAACCCACCTTTTGGACATAGCGGGGAAAAAGCCATAGGCAACTATTTTGAACACGGAAACGGAAAAAAATACAGGACGCTGCTCTCTGGTGAAGAATACCAAGATCTGATCGATTTTGAGGGAAACGCCAACGGGTTCAAACTTTTGACAGAATCCAGGGACGGTGTTCCAGGCGGGCTTAGGTTGAGCTATGCCACATTGGGGGCCTTTATGAAGTATCCCAAGGCCTCGTTGCCCAAAAAGCCATCCAAGCACATTGCCGATAAAAAGTTTGGCTTTTTTCAGTCTGAAAAGGATTTTTTCCTGGAAGTAGTGGAAGATATAGGTCTGGTGCCAAACCAGAACAATCCTGGTATCGGGTTTTATAGGCACCCACTGACCTATTTGGTGGAGGCGGCCGACGATATCTGTTATACCATCATCGACTTTGAGGATGGGATAAACCTCGGATTGGTTCCTGAGGAATATGCCTTGGAGTATCTCATCAATTTGGTAAAGGATAACATCCATGTTACCAAATACAACGCTATGACCAGTTCCAGCGATCGGTTGAGCTATCTAAGGGCCCTTGCGATCAATACTTTGATCACGGATGCGGTTGAGGTCTTTGTGCGGCACGAGACCGAGATCTTGGAAGGAAATTTTGGCACGGCCCTCCTGGATAAGGGAAAATATGGGGCACAGATTTCGGACATTATAAAATTGAGCGTTGAAAAAATCTATCAATGTAGCGAAGTAATCGACAAGGAATTGGCAGGCTACAGGATAATTTCCGATTTATTGGAAGTCTACACCACGGCCCTGGTGAACGTGAAGGAAGGCTCCGAAACCAACTATGACCGATTGCTCCTAAAAAGCCTGCCGGAAAATTATAGAAACACCGATGCCCCACTGTACAAAATACTGTTGGACACCAGTTGTTTTGTGGCCAGCTTATCGGACAGTGCCGCGGTCCACATCCACAACAAGGTAATGGGCAGACAGATCTAAAAACTGTAAAGGAGCCCTACCCCCAATGACTGCTTAAACTGGATCCTGGAAATGCCGGGATCGATAATGGTCCCATCCTCCGCGGCCACTTCATCAAATTTGATGTCATCATCAAAAATAAGATGTGTCCCAATATTGGCGTTGATATGGTCATTGACCTTTAGGTTGAAGTTCAGTTCCCAATCCACATCAATGTTCCCAAAACTCAAAAGATAGTCGGTATACAGGTTGATCCTATGCGCCATCAGGACATTTTTGAGGATTTCCTTTTCCCAGGTGTTGGTAATGAGGAAACCAAGTTCCAAAAACACATGTTCGCCTTTATCGACCCCAAAAGCCCCTTGCTCGGCAAGCAGG
Source organism: Allomuricauda sp. (assembly GCA_041391945.1). Lineage (GTDB taxonomy): Bacteria > Bacteroidota > Bacteroidia > Flavobacteriales > Flavobacteriaceae > Flagellimonas. Next base: position 24,229 of record JAWKNC010000003.1, read on the forward strand.
TCGTCCAAGACAAAGGTCGATTTCATGGTAGCGGGAGAAATATAGAGGTTAAATTTTTCGTCCTGCGGGATATAGGAGGTACCCGTACCCAGATAAAGATAGCCCGGCGACATAAATCTTGAGATGGGATTGTCCCTGTCAGGATATTTAAAACCATTGGAAAACTGGGTATTAAAACTGGCCTTGACCGAATAGTACCAACTGGTAATGGTGTCCTTTCTAAAGCTGATGGTGGATGAAAACCGAATCTGGTCATCCGTTTTTCTGAGCTTTCTTCCTTCCTGAGCGTTCAACCCATACCGCAATTGGACCTCATTGTTCCAGTTTAGGTACCTAAACTTGTAATTCCGGGCAAAACGGGCACTGGCCAATGAAGAAACAGAATTGTCACCACCCGCGTTCCAGTTCAAAAAAGAAACCTCGTTGACGTTCAGGCCAAACTCATTGACCTTGTCCCAAAAAGATGTCGGCACAAAACGTTTGTACCATTTTTTTAAGGGTTTTGTACGATTTAGCACGGTTCTGGGATCGGTCAATTTTGCACTTCGGGTGAGGTATTTGAGTTTTACATCCTTGATACGCACCACCCTGAAGGCTGTCTCCGTGCTGTCGGGTTCAAAAGCGTCTATACGGGTTATTTGTGCATGGACCGAAAAGAAAACGGTCAGGAAAAGGGCTAAAAAACAAATTAATCGCATTGGTTTATTTGGTCTAAGGTTGATTTTATATAAGTATGGATGGCATCAAAATCTATACCAGCCATGGCTTGTGTCTCCTGTATTGTTCCATGCTCAACAAACCTATCCGCAACGGCAAAGATCTTAACGGGCTTGCTTAAGTTTTCCTCATTGGCAAATTCCAATACGGCAGAACCGAACCCTCCCATTTCACAACCATCCTCTATGGTAACAATATGATCATATTTTGTGTAGATTTTATGAAGAGTTGCCTTGTCCAAAGGTTTCACAAATCGCATATCGTAATGTCCGATGCTTTCAGGGGCATCCAACGTTTTCAGAAGTTGTGAGACCTCATTTCCTATATGTCCAATGGTTAAGATGGCCATGGAGGACCCTTCTTTGAGACAACGGGCCGTACCCATTTCAATGGGTTCAAATTCCTTTTTCCAATCCAATGTAACACCTCTTCCCCTGGGATATCTGATGGCAATAGGCCCCTCGAGGCCCAATTGGGCCGTATACATGATATTCCGAAGCTCCATTTCATCCATTGGCGCAAAAATGGTGAGGTTGGGAATGCATCTCAGATAGGCCAGATCAAAGACCCCATGATGGGTGGGCCCATCCTGGCCCACCAATCCTGCCCGATCCAAACAAAAAATAACGGGAAGTTTTTGCAAGGCCACATCATGGATCACCTGATCGTAGGCCCGTTGCAAAAAAGTGGAGTAGATATTACAAAATGGAACAAGCCCTTGTGTTGCCATACCTGCGGCCAAGGTAACGGCATGCTGTTCGGCGATACCGACATCAAATGCCCGATCGGGCATTTTTTCCATCATGAATTTCAATGAGCTGCCTGTGGGCATGGCGGGGGTAATGCCTACAATGTCTTTGTTCCGTTCAGCAAGTTCGACCAAAGTATGCCCAAAAACATCTTGGTATTTTGGAGGCTGTGCCTCCTGTACTTTTTTGATCTGTTCCCCAGTGACCTTGTCGAACTTTCCAGGGGCATGGTAGACCACTTGGTTTTCTTCGGCCTTTTTCAGGCCTTTGCCCTTGGTGGTGATGACGTGGAGCAGCTTGGGCCCCTTTACCTTTTTGAGCCGTTGCAATTCGTTCACCAAAAGAGCCAAGTCGTGCCCATCTATGGGGCCAGAATAATTTAGATTGAGGCACTCGAAAATGTTTTCGTCCTTGGCGGTACCGGCCTTTACATTGGTGAGGTATTTTTTGAGGGCACCGACACTGGGATCAATCCCGATCGCATTGTCATTTAGGATTATCAGGGCATTCACGTCGGTCACCCCAAGATGGTTCAGGCCCTCAAAGGCCATTCCGCTGGCAATGGAAGCATCACCCACCACGGCAACGTGCTGTTTGGAGCCCTCTCCTTTGAGTTTGGAGGCAATGGCCATGCCCAAAATGGCGGAGATGGCCGTTGAACTATGTCCCGTTCCAAAGTCGTCATACTCGCTTTCACTTCGTTTGGGAAAACCGCTCACTCCTCCCAATTGCCTGTTGGTTTCAAAAATTTCCTTTCTTCCGGTTAATATTTTATGGCCATACGCCTGGTGTCCAACATCCCAAATGAGCTTGTCATTCGGGGTATCAAAAACATAATGAAGGGCAATGGTGAGTTCCACAACGCCCAAGCTGGCCCCCAAATGGCCCTCTTTTGTGGCGACAATGTCAATGATGAAATCCCGAAGTTCTTGGGCAAGCCGGGGCAGCTTATCCAATGGAAGCTTCTTGAGGTCGCTGGGGGAGTTGATATGTGTTAAAAGCTTTTCCACCGGATAAAAAACAAAAATACCTATAATCGATAAATTTTTTTTATGTGTAGCTTAGCTATCTCAAAAATCCATTGAAAAAATATTGTGGAAAATCCTTTTGACGATACCTATTTTATGAAAAAGGCCCTCCAAGAGGCCGAAATTGCCTTTGAAAGTGGGGAAGTACCCGTTGGGGCCGTGGTCACCATAAACAACAGGATCATAGGAAGGGCCCACAATCTTACCGAACGCTTATTGGATGTAACCGCCCATGCCGAAATGCAGGCCATTACGGCCGCTTCCAATTTTTTGGGCGGCAAATATTTACATGGTTGCACCCTTTATGTGACCTTGGAGCCTTGTCAGATGTGCGCGGGGGCCCTTTATTGGAGCCAAATTTCCAAAATTGTATACGGAGCGGCCGATTTGGAACGTGGATTCAATGTGATGGGGGGTCATCTTCATCCGAAGACAGAGATTGTAGGGGGTATCTTGGAAAATGAAGCATCCGAATTGTTGAAACGGTTTTTTATCCAGAAACGCAACCTTAACTGAACAAAAAACCCCGGCCATCGCCAGGGTTTGATAAAATCAAAATAAAATATTGTTATCCTATTACCCGCACTTGTGCAGCAACCTTGCCTTTTCTTCCTTCTTCTTCTTGGTATTCTACTTTGTTGCCTTCTCTCAATTCCACTCCGTTCAATGCTGTAACATGAACAAAGATGTCTTTTCCTGTTTGGTCGTTGGTAATGAATCCATAACCTTTGGACCCATTAAAAAATTTTACTGTACCGGTCATTATAATAAATAATTGTTAAAATACGAAAGTATAATTTTTTGGGTCGCCACAAGTGAATTGGACATTAAATCTTATGAAAATTATTGATTTCAGGTTTTTTTCTGCTCGTTGTCCTGCATTTTCTTAATATTATCCTTGGTCAGCATATAATCTTTCATGCTTTTTCCCCTGCTCTGCTTGAACAGGAATAGGGGCATGGCAATCAAAAAGAGGCCAATGGTGCCCACGCCTATATATTTATTGGCCATGTCCACATCCTCTTCCTTAATGGAAAAACCATAGCCAATGGAAGTGAAGGAAAGCAACACTATGGCAACGATGATATGTTTAAGTTTGATTTTCATTGGGTATAGTTGATCAATTCCCGACGGTAGGCCGTCAATAATTTGGATTTTGAGATAAAGCCCTCATATTTTCCTTGTTTGAGCACGGGCAAGTTCCATGCCCCACTGTCCTGGAATTTCCGCATTACATCGGCCATCTTGTCTTTTTCCAGGTCAATGATGTTGGGTGGGGTCTGCATGACATCACTGGCCAATACCTTGTCGTACAAAGATTGATCGAACATGATGGGCCTGATATCATCCAGGAGAATGATCCCTAAAAGTGCGCCGTCCTTTTTGCCGACCACTGGAAAGATGTTCCGATTGGATTTGGTAACGGCCTTGTGCACGATTTCCCCCAATGTCATTTTTGGATATACGGGCAAGAAGTTCTTTTCTATCACTTTGTCAATTTCCATTAGCATAAGGACGGCATGGTCCTTATTGTGGGTTATGAGCTCCCCTTTGCGCGCCAATTGCATGGCATACACGGAGTGTGGGTGTGCGTAGCGGGCGAGGGCATACGAAATGGCAGCGGTGAGCATCAACGGGATGAACAGTTCATACCCAGCGGTTACCTCGGCGATCAGGAAAATTGCGGTCAAAGGGGCGTGCAACACCCCGGCCATGAGCCCGGTCATGCCCACCAGGGTAAAGTTACTTTCCGAAACCACATTCTTGAAGATCCCGAGATGGTTGATGAACTTGGCCACACAGTTGCCCATCAGGCTTCCCATGAAAAGAGTGGGCGCAAAAATTCCGCCTACGCCTCCGGCACCAAAGGTCATGGCACTGGCAATGATCTTGAAAGCAACAAGCCCAGCCAAAAGAAAAATGACGACCCAGGCATTGTCCAGGTCCAGATTCAGAATATTTTTCTCCAATACCGCATGGGTGTTTCCCTGAACCAAATTGTTCATGGCATCAAAACCCTCCCCGTAGAGCGGCGGGACCAAGAACAACAGGATGCCAATGGCAATACCGCCTATCAACAGTTTGGAAATGGGGGATGCCAACTTGTCGAACATATTCTGCACCCGGGTATAGGCCTCGTAAAAATATATGGAAGTGATTCCGCCAAACACGCCTAAAACAATATAAAAGGGGACATCCGAAATGGTGAAACCATCCACGATCTTGAAGGGCAAAAGGGCATCATCCCCAAAAAAGAAATAGGAAGTGATAATGGCGGACAAGGAAGCCAACAACAAGGGCAATAGGGAAGCCAATGTCAAATCCAAGCTAAAGACCTCTATGGCAAAAACAATGGCAGCAATCGGTGCTTTGAAAATGGAGGACAAGGCGCCGGCAGAGGCACAACTGATTAACAGAATGCGGGTAGCATGATTCAAGTGGAACATTCTGGCGATATTTGAGCTTACGGCGGCACCAGTGGCCACGGTAGGCCCTTCCAGTCCAACGGACCCCCCAAAACCCACGGTTATGGGAGCCGTCAGCAAGGAGCCGAACATTTGATATCTGGGAATGATTCCCTTTTTCTTTGAGATGGCGTATAGGGTGGAGGGGATACCGTGACTGACCTTTTTTCTGATAACGTACTTGATGATAAGATAGACCAAGGTCAACCCGATGATGGGAAATACAAAATAAAAGGCGTGATGGTAATATTGTACCAATTTGCCTTCCATTAAGTGCTGAAAAAAGTGGGTCAGGTTTTTAAGGACCACGGCGCCCATTCCCGAAGTGAACCCTACCAATATGCTCAAGATGGCCACAAATTGCGTATGTGAAATATGTTTGGCGCGCCACACCAAAAACTTTGTCAACCAAGATTTTTTATGTACCATCAGTCAAGGATTCAAAAAATCCCGATAAGAACCGGGATTTGAAATTATTTTTTGTGGACCAATTTTATATTCAATTCATCCAATTGTGCTTGGTCTATAGTGGCAGGGGCATCTATCATTACATCCCTGCCATTGTTGTTTTTGGGGAAGGCAATAAAGTCACGAATGGTCTCCTGTCCGCCCAAAATGGCCACCAGCCTATCCAACCCAAAGGCTATGCCTCCATGCGGTGGTGCGCCATACTGGAACGCATCCATTAAGAAACCAAATTGGGCCTTGGCCTCTTCTGGGGTAAAGCCCAAATGTTTGAACATGGTGGCTTGGATCTGTTTGTCATGGATACGGATGGAACCTCCACCGATTTCGTTTCCATTGAGCACCAAATCGTAGGCGTTTGCCTTCACATCACCGGGATTTGTCTCCAAGAGTTCCAATTGCCCAGGTTTGGGCGATGTGAACGGGTGATGCATAGCATGATAGGTGCCTGTCTCTTCGTCCAGTTCCAAAAGTGGGAAATCAACCACCCACAACGGTGCAAATTCATTGGGTTTTCTCAGCCCAAGGCGCTCGGCCAATTCCATGCGAAGGGCACTGAGCCGTGCTCGGGTGACCTGGGTATCCCCGGAGAGCACGCATATCAAATCTCCTGGTTTTGCCCCGGTTACTTCAGCCCATTTTGCTAGATCGTCGTCGTCGTAGAACTTGTCCACGGAAGATTTATAGGTACCATCCTCATTGCATTTTACATAGACCATGCCCTTGGCCCCGACTTGGGGACGTTTTACCCAATCCACCAGGGCATCGATTTCTTTGCGGGTATAATTGCCCCCACCGGGTACGGCAATGCCCACCACGAGCTCTGCGGCATTGAATACGGTAAAATCCTTGTGCTGGGCCACGGCATTGAGCTCCCCAAACTGCATTCCGAAACGGATATCCGGTTTATCGTTGCCGTAGAGGCGCATGGCCTCGTCAAAGGTCATCCGTGGAAACTTTTCAATGTCCACACCTTTGATTTCCTTCAGTAAATGCCTGGTAAGGCCTTCAAAAGTGTTGAGAATGTCTTCCTGTTCCACAAAGGCCATTTCACAATCTATCTGGGTGAACTCTGGCTGGCGATCGGCGCGAAGGTCTTCATCCCTAAAACATTTCACAATCTGGAAATATTTGTCCATGCCGCCCACCATCAGCAATTGTTTAAAGGTCTGGGGAGATTGGGGAAGTGCATAGAACTGTCCTTCGTTCATTCGGCTGGGCACCACAAAATCACGGGCGCCTTCGGGGGTGGATTTTATCAAATAGGGGGTTTCCACTTCTATAAAACCTTTATCCGAAAGATATTTACGGACCTCCATGGTCACTTTGTGCCTAAAGATGAGGTTATTTTTTATGGGATTTCTTCGGATATCCAGATAGCGATATTTCATACGGATGTCCTCACCGCCGTCGGTCTCGTCCTCTATGGTGAAAGGGGGGAGGATGGATTTGTTGAGAACGGTAAGCTCACGGACCAGCACCTCGATGTCGCCCGTGGGAATGTTGGGATTCTTGGAGGCCCTTTCAATAACTTCGCCCTTGACCTGGATCACGGTTTCGCGACCCAGTTCCCTTGCCTTCTCCAAAAGTGCCTTGGAGGTACGGTCTTCATCGAATACCAATTGGGTAATGCCGTAGCGGTCTCTAAGGTCCACCCACACCACAAAACCCTTGTCCCTAACCTTGTGTACCCAACCGCTTAAAACAACTTCCGTACTAATGTGTGATGCCCTCAATGCACCACAAGTATCGCTTCTGTACATGATATCTGTTCTGAAGGGGCAAATTTAAGATGAATACCAAAATTTATCGCTAGATATACAGAATTTCTATGCAACTATAATTTTTTGCCCACACCCGACGTTATATTTACGTAACTTTTACTTAACATTAAATTTACAATAAAGGCAAAATGGGCCAAAAGGCAGTAAAAAGGGGTTGAAAAAAGCATCATTTAACCATGCTGTAAAAATTTAAAATGCTGATTATCAGATTTAAAGCATTTCAAAGTTAATTTAATGTAAATTAAATGTTATTTAAAAGTACATTTAATGTAAAATTTAAGTAACTTTGGTTGTTGTTCCAAATGACTTATTATATAAATAATTAAAACCCATTAGCATGAAGAAAGCAGTATTTTTTTTGGCAGTGATGTTTTCGGTCTGTATGTACTCACAAGGTACCGAACCGACTTTGGAAAAAGTGGGGAAAATGGTAAAAGCTACATATTTTCACGAAAACGGTGAGATAGCCCAAACTGGCTATCTATTAAAAGGAAAGTTACACGGGGATTGGTTGATGTATGATGCCGCTGGCAAGAAAATTGCGTCCGGCAAGTATATTGATGGGAAAAAAACCGGAAAATGGTTCTTCTGGGAAGGTGATATTCTTAGAGAAGTTGATTTTGCGGATAACCGCATTGTCAACGTAAAGAATTGGAACCAAGGAGAAGTGGTCGCAATCCAATAGCACAAAAGAAAAACATTAAAAAAAGCCCCGACCAAAGGTCGGGGCTTTTTTGTTTTCGCAAGGGAAGCATTAAGCGGCCATGCCCAATTGCTCCTTCTTGTTCTGTTCTTTTCTGAGCCTGTTTTTTTTGATCCTTAGTTTAACGCGATAGACCAATGTAAACAGGATTGGAACCACAATGAGCGTCAAGAAAGTGGCCACGAAAAGACCGTAGATCACTGTCCAGGCCAAAGGCCCCCAGAAAATTACGTTGTCTCCCCCAAAATATATTTTGGGATTGAACTCGCTCATCAACGTAAAGAAATTGATGTTGAACCCTGTGGCCAATGGAATCAGCCCCAGAATAGTGGTGATGGCGGTCAACAAAACGGGACGCAGCCTTGCCTTTCCTCCCCGGACCACGATTTCCATAAAATCCTTGGGGTCCAACAAATCGTCATCTTCAAGCTCCAGGGTCACTTTTTTACGGTCGATCAGCAGTTGGGTATAGTCCAAAAGGACCACCCCATTGTTCACCACGATTCCCGCCAGCGAAATGATACCCATCATGGTCATCATGATCACAAAGGCGCTTCCGGTGGCCACGATGCCTCCAAACACACCGATCAAGCTCAGGAAAATGGCCAGCATAATGATCCCTGGCTTGGACACGGAGTTGAACTGGAAGATCAGGATAAAGAAAATCAACCCAAGACCGGTGAAAAAGGCACCCATCAAAAAGGCCATTTGTTTGTTCTGCTCCTCAATCTGCCCTGTGTAATCTATTTTGATATTCGAGGGGAGATCTTCAAAATCATTCATCTCTTCCTGGATCTTGCCCACAATGGCACCCGCATCTGTGTAGCCGGGGGCCAAGGCGGAATACACGGTCACAACGCGCCGTACATCCCTGTGCTTAATGGCACTGAAACCGGTACTGTTCACCTGTTTTGCCACAGCGGAAACGGGAACTTCCTTGATCTTGCCCGATGACTGGTCCCTAAAGGTGATCCTTTGGTTGAAAATGGCACTGGTGTTGTACCTGTTCTCTTGGTTGAAGCGAACATAAATGTCATAGTCCTCACCACCTTCCTTATAGATTCCAGCCTTTGCACCAAAAATGGAATTACGGAGCTGTTGGCCCACTTGACCTGTGGAAACACCCAATTCCCCAGCTTTTTTCCTATCTACGGCCACTAACATGGATGGCTTGGACTTGTTCACATCGATCTTGAGTTCATCAATGCCGGGAATGTTCCTGGAATTGATGTAGTTCCGCATTTTTTCGGCGGTCACGATCAATTCGGAATAATCATCCCCCTCCAATTCTATGTTGATGGGATACCCTGCTGGCGGCCCTACGGCATCTTTCTCCACGGAGATGGCCACTCCCGGATATACATCCTTAAGGGCTTCCTGTACCTTTCTCAACAATTCGTTGCTATCCGCACCTTCCCTAAATTTATATTCACGCATGGTGGCGGTGATTTTTCCCCTATGGGGCATCTCGGCCGTGGAGCCACCATCCGTTTGTGGGTTACCGGCACCTTCGCCTACTTGGGATACGGCACTTTCCGTAAGGAAATTGTAATCCCCGTGCATATAGGCATCTTCATTGATGATGTGGTATACACGTTGCTCAATGTCCTTGGTGATCTTATTGGTTTTATCGATATCAGTACCTTCAGGATATTCTATGTACACAATGATTTGATTGGGCGTGTTGTCCGGGAAGAACTCCACCTTGGTTCTTTGGCTACCTATGGAAGCCCCAAACCCAATAAAAGCGATCATCAGAAGCACCAAAGTGCTTATGGCTATGAAAATAGGCCTCCTACCACGCAAAGAAAACCGAAGGGTTCGCTCGTACAATTTTTCCCAACGGGGCAAAATTTTGTTTTGGAAACCATTGGCCCAGCTTCTCAAGAAAAGCCTATAGATCCACAATAATATTGCGGTCAATACCATGACAGAACCCAACCACCTATAGCCTCCACCAAAAATTATGATGATAAGGCCAAAGGCAGTAACGATGGAGGTAATCCTTACAATCTGCTTTAAGGGCATTTCCTTGTCTTCCGTGGTCATGTACTGGGATACCATGACCGAGTTGAAAAAGATGGCCACGAAGAGTGACGACCCCAATACTACGGACAGGGTAACCGGAAAATAGATCATGAATTGTCCCATGACCCCGGGCCATAATCCCAATGGAACAAATGCGGCAACCGTTGTCAATGTTGAAATGATGATCGGGAAAGCGATCTCCCCGATTCCTTTTTTGGCCGCCTTTATTCTGGACATGCCCTCCTCATCCATAAGACGGTATACGTTCTCCACGACCACAATACCGTTGTCCACCAACATTCCCAGTCCCATGATCAATCCGAAAAGGATCATAGTGTTCATGGTGTAGCCAAAAGCGTTCAGGATCATCAATGACATGAACATAGACATGGGGATGGCAAACCCGACAAAAAGGGCGTTTTTGAACCCTAGGAAGAACATCAGTACGGATACCACCAAGATGATACCGAAGATAATGTTGTTCACTAAATCGTCCACTTGGCCTATGGTCTTTGAGGATTGGTCGTTGGCAATGGTGACCTTAAGGTCTTGTGGGAACACATTTTTGACCGCTTTATCCACAATTTCCTGGATTTGCTCCGCAGCGGCAACCATGTTTTTCCCCGCACGTTTTTTAACGTCCAACATCACTACGGGTTCACCAAATTCCCGTGCATAGGTTGTCTTGTCTTCCTCCTTGAAGGTGATTTCGGCGATATCCTTCAGATAGATGGGATTGTTGTTCTCCGATTTCACCACAAAATTTTCAAGGTCTTTGGGCTCATCAATTTCCCCTACAATGCGTATGGTCCTGCGCTGGCCACTGGTAATCAGGTTCCCCGCGGAGGTGGTCATGTTCTCATTGCTTATGGCATTGATGACATCATTGAAACTGACCTTGGCGGCCATCATCTTGTAGATGTCCACGGCCACTTCAACCTCTTTTTCTTGGGCACCCCTAATATCAACCTGTTTTATTTCTGGCAGGCTTTCTATCTCATCTTCCAGATATTCACCATATTCCTTTAACTTGTCAACAGGATAGTCTCCAGAAATGTTGATGTTCAGTATGGGAAACTCCTCCGAAAGACTTAGGTCAAAAACATTGGGCTCTACCTTGGCCCCGTTAAAGGTGGGCCAATCCTCGCCAGCTGTTTTGGAATCCACCTCATCCTTTACCTTTTGCAAGGCTCCTTCCACGGAGATCTTCTCATCAAACTCCACAATGATCATGGAATAGTCCTCTTGTGATGTGGACGTAATCTCCACAACGTTGCTAACGGTCTTCAGCTCATCCTCCAAGGGGTCCGTGATAAGTTTTTCTATATCCTCCGCGGTATTTCCTGGATAGATGGAGCTGATGTAGATCTTGGTCTCCTTGATTTCGGGAAAATTTTCCCTGGGCATGCTGAAATAGGCCGATGCCCCTAAAAAGAGGATCACCACGATCAGCACGTACATGGTTGTTTTATTGTCGATAGCCCATGAGGACAGCTTAAATTCCTTGTCTACACTTTTCTTTTGTTTGCTCATAATGGTTGGCTATATGTTGTTCATGATCCTTACTTTCTGCCCTTCCTTGACACTTCGGGCACCCTCATCTATGAGGCCGTCACCTGTGTTGATCCCCGAAAGTACCTCTACAAAGTCGCCTTGGGTCTTCCCAGTCTGGATGATCACTTTTTTGGCCACCGGTTCGGATGAAATGGAATCGGCATCCACCAAATACACATACTGTTCTCCCTCTGCATTTTCTGAAACAATGCTTTGGGGGATAAGGATGGCATTTTCATTGGTGTAGTCATTGATCATGACCTTGGCCGTAAGGTTTGGCTTTATTTTCCCATCGTGGCTGGGCACTGGGATTTCGGCCGTGAAAGAACGGTTGCTCGGGTTGATGAAATTACCTGTCTGGCGTATTTTGGTTGAGACACTGTCGCCCAATACTGGAAAATATACCCGAACGTCCTTTCCTGGGGTAACATTGGGCAAATGGCTTTCAGGTACTTCCACCTCAATGTACATATTGGAAAGGTTGACGATCCGGAACACTTCCGAACCTGCCCCTGGGCCTACCACGGTACCTTGATCTTTGATCACATCGTCAATGATGCCGGCAAATGGAGCCCTAATGGTTGATTTGGCCACTTGGCTTTCCATTTGTTTTACGGCGCTCACTTGTGCCTCATAGGTTGTCTTGGCCTGCAAATACTGTATCTCCGATCCAATGTTCTGCTCCCATAACCTTTTCTGACGCTCAAAAGTGGTCTTGGCCAATTCGGTCTGGGTTTTCAACTGCGCCAATTGGCTGGATAGTCCGCCATCATCAATGGAGGCCAACAATTGTCCCTTGGCCACTTTTTGGCCTTCTTTTACATAGACTCGGTACAATGTACCTGCCATTTCGGGATAGATAAGGACATTTTGCTTGGTCATTACATCTCCCTGTAGCTCCAAATAGTGGTCAAACCTTTGCGGAGCCACCTCGATGGTGGTCACCAAGGGAAGTTTAGCGGAATCGTCCAATTGTGCAATGGCAGAATCCAAGGTCTTGAGGTCCATTTCCAGAGCTTTGTGCTGTTGGGAAATCTCTGCATGCTTTGCCCTTATTGCCTCGAGATTGTTTCCTTCAATGACACTTTCAACGGAATTTTTGTTGCTTCCCCCACAAGAACTCAGGACTACCGCTATAAGTGCTATATATATTGTTTGTTTCATGATGGTATGGTTTACTTGTTTATTGATTTAAAATGATTTCCAATTCTGTTTTCTTGTTGATGACATCTACCATGGACTGTAGGTATTCCTGTTGCGTGGTATAGAGCTGGGTCTGTGCCTGTCTCAACTCAAAACTGGTTGCCAGACCTTCTGAATATTTTATTTGGTTTTTGTTCTCAATACGCTCGGCCAGTTCCAAGTTTTCCTTAGAAGTGCCGTATTCCTCTATGGACAGAATATAGTTGCTCTTGGCGTTCTCCAACTGCAAACGAATCTGTTCCTGTACTTCTGTAAACTGCGTCTTGGCCTTTTCCAGGGCAATCTTGGCACGCTGGGTACTGGCACTTCTTCCGAAAGAACTGAAGATGGGGATATTGAGGTCAAACCCCAGAACCGAGGAGCCGAACCATTGTTGGCCACTGCTCAAAAAATTGAAACTATCGCTGAACGAGGTGCCCCCATAGTTCACAAAGGCGTTCAACGTGGGCAGCGCCTTGCTTTTGGCCAACTTCAATTCCAAATACCGCTGTTCATTTAGGTTGGCGACCAATTTATAGTCCACATTGTTCTCAATGTTGAGTTCAGAATCCAATAACCCCAGGTCAATTTGGTTTTGGGTAAGGTCATCCAAATTTTCTGTGAGCACGGTTTGGTTCTCAATGGGTAGGCCCATGACCAGGTTGAGCATTTGGAGGGTAATGTTCTCCAAGCGCTTGGCATTTTTGAGCTGATTTTCCACGGAAGAAAGCGTTATCTGCAATTGGTCCACACTTTCTTCATCCCCGAGTCCATTTTCAAAGATGCGTTTGGTCTCATAGAGGTTCTTTTCCAAAGTGGCCTTGTTCTTTTCCAAAATAAGGACACTTTCATTGGCCAACAATACATTGCCATAGGCCTCCACAACAGATTTCCGCACTTCTAGATTGTTTTTTTCCTTATTGTTCTGGCTATAGTCCAAAAAAGTCTTGGTGGCCTGTACCCCCACAATATAGGAGCCATCGAAAATTTGTTGTTTCAACGTTGCCGTTGCCGATGCGGATTGGGCCTGTCCGAATACCACTTCTTGGTATGTTCCGGGCTCCCCACCGAAAAATTCGGCCGGGATCTGTGTCACGGGCTGTTTCAATTGGTTTTGATAACCGACATGTCCGGAAATCTGCGGAAGTCCAGTGGCAATGGTCTCCCATTTTTGCTTTTGGGCATCGTCGAGATCCCTTGTGGCATTGAGGGCACTGTAATTGTGCTCCAGGGCATACGCAATGGCCTCGTCTAGACTGAAACTGTTACCGGGGGTTTCTTGGCCCGATGACAGCCAGGGCAGTACAAATAATAAAATGATTAGGGTTGTTCGCATTTATTCTTGGTTTGAATTGATGATTGAGTTCAATATTTTTCTTCCCTTGGGGGTTACGATACCTCTTAAATGATATTCCAGATAGTAGTCGAGCACCTGGGCCTTTGCAAAGATTTCGGTTGGGAAAAGGTTGTTGTCCTTGATGCTCATGACCCCGGTGAAATAAATCCTGGATACGAACTCCACGTTCAGGTTGTCCCTATAGATTCCCATTTCCATGCCTCGTTTTACATTTTCGGCCACACATCGGTGCGTACATTCAAATTGTATTTCCTTGAGAGAGGTATGTATTTTTGGATAATATTTTTGCAGTTGGTACAGCGGTGACGACTTCTCGTCCTTTAGGTGCACCATGATGAATTTTTTGATTTCATAAAGTTCTTCGATCGGGTTCTTTTCCAGTGCAATGATGTCGTCAATACCACAGGTAATAAGGTCTGACATGGTCATCGTTGTCTCCTTCACCAATTCGGTTTTGTTCCTGAAATGGGAATAAATGGTCTTCTTGGAGATTCCCATTTCATTGGCCAAATCATCCATGGTCACACTCTTGAAACCCAGATTCAAGAACAGTTCCGTCGCCTTATGTATTATCTTTTCCCTCATAACGAGCGGCAAAAGTAACCATGGAAACTTGAAAAACAAAAAAAGTTTCCATGGTTTTACATTTTTTTAACGTTGGTTTAAATCTCCCTGCTTTTAATGGGACCAACCAACCACATAATGACGAATTGGGAAATCCTTTTTGGACTGGATCGTGGTTTTAGCCCCTAAACTCCAATAAAAGGATTTGAACCGGCGCTTGTAGCGTTCTTGGATAATGTTCTTTTTACTCGGTATCATGATTTTCGTTTTTGATTCGATCTACATAGGCCTTGTAGGCCTCTTCGCCCTCCTCTTTCCAGAATTTCTCATAATGTTTCCATTCTTCAAAATCCCTTCGCATTGAACCGCATCGATGGGACGAATTGAACTTCCTTCTGTGACTGGATCTGCCTTTATTTTTTCCACCACCGCCACCGAAGCCAAAAAGAAGCTTGGCCAAGACCATTATGCCCAGGGCCTGCCAGTAGTTAATGGCACCCAGCCCAAAAAGGTCGGGCATGAGCCAGTTCCATAAGCGCATGAGGACGTAAATGGCCAGTAAAAAAAGCACACTGAAAATTATCACCATCATAATAACCTTGATGACTTTCTTTGCATAGTGTTCCACCTTCCCTTCCACTCTTTTTTCTATGTCTCTTGAATGTTCCATAATTAATTGCTTTTAAGTTCTTTTATATTTTCCAAATGTTTTGACAATAATGACAGGGCACGATGCCTTCTGGACATCAGGGTCCCTGTGGGAATGCCTGTTTCTGCCGCTATTTCCTTATAGGAATATCCTTCAAAATCCACGGCAATGATAATATCCCTATAGGGTGGTTTCAGTTCCGCAACAGCTGTTTGCAACGCCGTTTCCATTTCAGGGGAATAGGAATTGTCCGCATCGTCATAAAAAAGTTCCGCAAAATCCCGCCATTGTCGATCAATGTCCTCACTGGGATATTTCCGCTCTTTTTTGCCGCGCATGATGTCAATGATCCTGTTGCGTATGGCACTGTACACAAACCCGCCAATATTGTTGATGGGCAGGATATCGTCCGCCTTGGAGAATATGCGCAGGGCCACATCCTGGACAATATCCTCCGCATCGCGTTCAGATGTGTCACGGATCTTGGACTGTACATACGTTCTCAATGAATGGTATTCCTCATTGAAGAATGTGGCTAAGTTGTTCCTGTTCTCTGTTTTGGCTGCCATTCAAAAATAGGCTGGTTGTGTTCTTCATCTCTAAAGACGAATCATTTCAAATCTATTGCATTTTTTGGGCAACTTTTTTTTGCAACCGACATTTGGGGTTCCTTCAATACAAGGATTCATGGGATGGCTGGTCAGTTTTTGGTTTTTTGCATGTATTTTTGGCGCATGGCAGATTCCAATCGAATTGAACAGTATCGGGCCCTATTTGTGGCACAACTTGAGGCAAGATCCAAACTTGCGGAACCCAAAAACCTTTACGAGCCCATTCAGTACATATTGGGATTGGGTGGAAAGCGCTTGCGACCCGTACTTACCTTGATGACCGCCGAGCTTTTTGGGGCTAAGGCGGAAGATGCCATGGGAGCTGCCCTTGCCATAGAGATGTTCCATAATTTTTCGTTGGTGCACGATGATATCATGGATGCTGCTCCCCTCAGGAGGGGAAAGAGTACCGTTCACGAAAAATGGGATGTGAACACGGGTATTCTTTCAGGGGATGCCATGTTGATCTTGGCCTATCAGTTTTTTGAAGGCTATCCCCCAGAAATTTTTAAAGAACTCACAAAACTTTTTAGCCAAACCGCCATCGAGGTCTGCGAGGGCCAGCAGTACGATGTGGATTTTGAAACCAGGGACGATGTGACCATTGCGGAATACCTTACGATGATCGAGTACAAGACCTCGGTCTTGGTGGCCGCTGCCATGAAAATGGGGGCTCTAGTTGCCCATGCTTCATCCAAGGATGCCGATGCCGTTTATGAATTTGGAAAAAACCTAGGCATTGCCTTTCAGCTCCAAGACGATTTTTTGGATGCTTTTGGGGACCCAGAAACCTTTGGGAAACAGGTTGGGGGAGATATCATGGAGAACAAAAAGACGTTTTTATATCTCAGGTCTTTGGAGTTGGCCACAAAGGAACAACAGGAAAGCCTTTTGCACCTTTATTCCATAAAACCAACGGATGCCACCTCAAAAGTGGAGACTGTAAAATCCATCTTTGGGGAAAGTGGGGCGGTAGGAGCCACCAAGGAGGCGATACAGAAGTACACCCAAAAAGCTTTCGATACGTTGGATGGCATGACACTTTCCCAAAGCAGTAAGCAACTGTTGCGGCTTTTTGGGGAAAACCTCATGCAACGCACCGTCTAAAAAATTCTACTTGCCAAGGCTCTTAGAAATGGCAATGGTTTGGGGGCCGTTACAATTTTGAGCTCTTCCCACAGGTTGGTTTCATTGCCCAAAAATTTTAAGATCAACGCGGCTTTTCTCCTTTTGAACAAAGCTTCAAATATGGATTGCCCCAAATGGTTGTTTTTATGTAGGATGTCCAACAAAAGCATATCGTAAAACCAGAATCGGGTCTTTTGGTGAAATTGGGAAAGGGGCTTCCCTTCTTTTATATGTTCGACCAAGGTCTTAATCTGTTTGCTGGTATTGTAAAAGGTAAAACCGGTGCTGGGTTTGGCCCATCCGCCGGCTATCCCAATATTAAAGAGCGTGTCCGTATTGTTTTTGTGGAAAGGATAGCAGGTCATGGGGATACTCCCAAATTCAGTATCCGTTATGGTGTAGGGGGTGTTGTATTTTTTCTCGATATAGTTTTTGATTGCCTCCTCGTACTCGTTTTTCTCCAAAAGTCTTTCTGAAAAGAGCGTATATTCCACCAAGGCTTCGGTTTCGGAAAATGGAAGCACGTACATAAACCGGGTATTTCCATTTTGCGGAATTGAAAAATCCATAAAGATGGCCTCCTCGGAATTGAAGACCGGTACTTCTGTTTTGATGAACCATCCCAAAAAATGTTGCTGCAATACAGGGAATTCCTTCTGTAGCAGGGTGGATTCCCTATCAAAAACACTGTTGAAGACCAGCTTTCCCATGTATCGGTCCTTTTGTGAGGTCACCAGCATACCATTGTCAATCTCTTCAATCTGGATTATCTGATCTTGGACCCATGTGATGTTGGGATATGCCTTGACCTTGGGCACATAATGATTGTAAAAATCAAGCCCTCGAAGCATTTTATAGGTATAGGGAGTGATGGAGGTGGATAGTTGTAGCCTTTTGCCGGCCACAAAAATGCTGTCCCACTTTTTGTGGATCAGTGGATCAAAATCACCTTTCCCCTTCTCCCAAAAACACCAAGTACGATTGTTCTGGGTTTTGGGGTCCTTCTCCAAGACCAAGATGGATTTAGAGGCAAAAAAGGAATCTTTCCCTAGGCTATCGGCCAATAAAAGGCCGGCCGCGCCTGCACCTACTATGATATAATCGTACATGTCCCAAAAATACGGAAAGGAAGAAACTGTTGGGAAAGTTGGTAAAAGGAAACCCTACTGCTACCCCACATTCCCCAAAAGCACATAAACGGCCAAGGTGGCCAAAATCAAAAAAATGCTAAAGCCCTTGGCGTATTTCCATTGCGATACATCCACCACGCCAATGTTGGTGATAGTAAATGTGTTGGTCCGCGGGAACCATCTGGAAACCAAGACCATGACCATTATGTTGAGCACAAATTCAATGCCCCAAATGTGGACATAGTGCAGGTTGACCTGCCAGACGAAGTTGGTGAAAATATAAAACAACAGACCAAAGAACAATCCTACCTTTGCTCCCATTGCCGAAACTTTGGGAAGGAAAAAACCGGCCAAGATCACCGTAGCCATTGGGATAAAAAATATTCCGTTGAGCTGCTGCAGCAATTGGTACAGTCCTCTGGGTGCATGGGCAATGAAAGGGGCAATGCCAATGGCAAAAATGGCCAACAGGGCCGAAGTGGTCTTGCCGATATGGACCAGTCTTTTTTCGCTGGCCTCTTTGTTGATGTACCTTTTGTAAATGCCCAAACTGAAAATAGTGGCGGCACTGTTCAGTGCGCTGTTGAAAGTGCTCAAGATGGCCCCCATCAACACAGCGACAAAAAAACCGGTCATCCAAAAGGGCAACACTTGTTTTACCAAATTGGGGTATACCAATTCTTTCCGATCATAAAAAGTGTCGTTGAAATAATAATAGGCAATGATTCCCGGAAGGACGATGATCAAGGGAATCAAAATTTTCAACAGGCCTGTGTACAACAATCCCTTTTGGGCCTCTTTCAAATTTACGGCACCAAGGGCCCTTTGTATGATGGATTGGTGCATCGTCCAAAAATAGAGTTGGTTGATGATCAATCCGGTGAACAATACCCCAAAGGGCATTATGGAATCTCTGGAACCTTCTCCCGCGGAAACCTCATTGCTGACGACATTGAATTTCTCGGGGGCTTTTTCAAACACCAACCGAAGACCCTCCAAAATATGCCCATCACCGATGTTCCAAAGTGCCAAAATGGGAATCAAAATGCCTGCTATCAAAAGCCCAAAGCCATTTACGGTATCCGTATAGACCACCATTTTCAAGCCTCCAAATATGGCATATACCGCTCCAACACAGCCCACGGTCACCACGGTAAGCCAAAGGCCCTCATTTTGGCTGATACCCAACAGGTTGGAGATCTCAAATATCTGTTCAATGCTTATGGCCCCGGAATACAGGACGATGGGCAAAAGGGTGGAAACAAAGGAAACGATGAGCAGGAATGCAATAATGGTTCGGGTAAGACCATCAAAGCGTTTTTCCAAAAACTGGGGAATGGTGGTGAGCCCCATTTGTAGGTAACGCGGGGCAAAATACAGGGCCGCGGCCACCAAGGCCAAGGCGGAAGTAACTTCCCAAGCCACAATAATGGCGCCATGTTTGTAGGCATCACCGTTCATGCCCACCAAATGTTCGGTGGAAATGTTGGTGAGCAGGAGGGAACCTGCAATTACAATACCGGTCAGGCTTCGGCCACCCAAAAAATAACCATCTTGGGTGGAAAGCTTGTCTTTTCTGAGTTTCCAGCTGGAAAAGGCTGCAACAAAGGCCGTAAAAACAAAAAAACTGATGAATTGTACCATCCGCTAAAACCGAATCGTGTCGGGCAGATATTTAGCGGCAAGGTCTTCGTAATAAGGGCGCAGTTCCTTCACATTGGGTCGAACCGGTGCCTTGGTATACAGATCGTACGGGTTGAATTTATCTACCCACTTGAACATGGCATGGTCATGGTCATCCATCAAATGGTCATAAGCGTGTTCCCTGTGCTGGGCATAGAAACTATGGTATCGGATGATGTAAAGGCCCTCTTCGGGCAAATGATTTTTCATCACATGGTACAGATATTCATCGTGGCCCCAGGACATATGGACGTTCCGAAGGCCGCAATTTTCTTGGTATACGCCCAATTTGGTGTTGTACCGTCCATCTTTGGAATCAGGGTTGGCCCCAAAGAAATCTGGATATACAATCTTATCCGAAAATTTGCAGCCCACAGGGAATGTATCTCCCACCACGGCCCATTGTGGCTCACCGAAAAGGCAGAGTACCTTGCCCAAATCGTGTAAAAATCCGGTAAGGACAAACCAATCTGGGTGACCATCGGCACGGATCGCCTCAGAAGTTTGCAGCAAATGTTGGGTTTGGTCCAGGTCTATATCCGGATCCGAGTCGTCCACCAAGGTGTTCAAGTATTCAACGGCGTCCCAAAGGCTCATTTCCCTACGGTCCAAGGACAGGAATTCCTTCTCTTTTTCCTTTACAAAATCATAGGTTTGATAGGTGTGGTTCATCCGATAGAATTCCTTGACGGTATCCCGTGCAGGGTTGTCATAGTTGCGGAACTCATCCTTGGTTTTTTTTTGATTTTCTGGATAACGTTCCAATAGATCGTCTTCCCAGAGCTCCATCATGTCATGTGCCTTTTTCTTCTGTTCTGAATTTAATTTCATGGCTGCCAATGTTTTGGGCACACTGCCCGATACCTTAAAAGTATGATTTTTTTTGATCCAAAAGTTGAAAGGGATGGATGGAAGGTGTTTTGACGATGGCCAGCTTTGCACAATGCTTATGTCAAATCTAGATTTCCGGTCATATATTTTAGATGGTACACAAAGGAATACAGCTTCCATTTGCTGTCAATCTTTCGAAGCTTGAAGTCGTATGTGCCCACAAATTCGCGCGTCTTCCCATGTTTTGCAGCCTCTTTGTAATGGGTGGCCGTTGCGTAGGCAAAGACCTTGGCTTCTGTTTCCGAGACTGGCTCCACCACATAGTTTCCGCCAAGATGGTTTACCGCATCCAAGCCCTTGAACCCGGCTTCCCACATGGCACAGATTTCATCGGCGGTCATTTCCGATGCGGTCCCCCCTAGAGAGGACATGTCCAAAAACACCCTATCATCAAAAACCTCGGTTCGCAGTCCGTTCCAATTTTGGGAATCGGTATGGATAAAAAGTTTGTTTACGATTTCAATGATTTGTTCGCGGGGAGTCATTTCTCTGTACGTTTTGCTTCACTAAAGATAGCCGATTCTGGAATCAATCCCGAAGGAGCGAAATAATCTGTCAATGAATTTAGGCATCGGGCATATCAATGGCTTCAAAGTGGGAAACCGTGCACGAGGTTATATATTTTTCCATGCCTTTGGGGATATGGGCCTGGTTCCAGTTTTCTCCTGCAAAATTGATGAGGTCCTGTTGGGTTTTCCATCGGGAGACCATCACAAATTCGTTGGGATTCCATGGTGATGGCCTTCCGATTTCCAAGGATACCAAACCTTGGTAATTTTTGACAACGGGAACGGAAATTTCCTTGAATTTGGATTCAAACTCGTCATGCAGTTCAACCGGAATGGTTGCGGTAAAGATTCTGATGATCATTTTCGAGATAGTATTTTTCTTAGTTCAACAAGCAATTCTTTTTCTGTTTTGATATTGTTGGTTATGGAAAAGTCACAGGGAAGCTCTTTGTCAACGGCCAGTCTGTTTATCCGTCTAACCTCGTCATCCGATACGTTGATATGAATGGATCGATCTCTGGTGTTGACCCTTTCCAAACAAAGGCCCTCCTCCGCCATGACTTTGATGGTCACTAATTTAAATTCTTTTCTTAACCGGTTCAGCATATGATCAAAGTATTCGGTCAGGCCCGTGGATTCAAAAACCACTTTGTCCTGTTCCAGCAATTCGCTTCGTATTCCATTTTCAATGGTTTCAAAAACCTCTCTGAGATAAGAGTCATCGCCTATATTCCTTCCTCTCTTGACCTTTAATGCCCAATCTTCAACCCTAACGAACTTTATTGAAAAAGTGTCCTGTATCAACGTGCCAATAAAGGTTTTCCCACTTCCTTTGGGCCCCAACAGTAGATATATTGTCTTGTGGTTCATTTTGACGGATAGAAGAGGTACGACCTAGTCACAGGCGCAATAACGATCGCTATTGGCTTTTTCAAAACACTCCTTGCCCTCCTTGAAGGCAAAATAGGAAAGACCAAGGGTTCCGATACTGTCAACATAGGGAATGCCAAAAAGCACATAGATGCCGCTGCTCAGCAGTAGGATGATGGACATATAAATGCATACCAAGGTACAGTTGGCATCGGCCAAGATAGGTTCGGAATTCAACTGATGGCCCACTTTTCTCTTCCAAATCACCAAAATCCACATGATCACTATCGACACCATTGAAATGATGACGCCCCAAAAGGTCTCCAAAGGCCTGTGTCCGGTCCAGATGGTATAGAAGCTGGTCAGTACCAAACCTATGGTCAACAGATAGAAGGCAAACCCGGTTATCCTTAGGGCAGTTCGTTCAAAGTTATCCCTTTTACTATCTGGATTTTTTTTGATCCTAAGGACCATATGCGCAATGCCCAGACCAGAGATGACCTCTATAAAACTATCCAATCCAAAACCGAACAAAGCCAAGCTTTCATCCTCTAATCCGATATAGGTTGAAACCAGACCTTCAGCAATGTTGTAAAGTATGGTAAACAGCGCAAGCCCGAAAGCAATGTTGTAACGTTTGGCAATTTTTGTCGATATCATTTTACTTTGATGTTAGGCTAGTCCCCTAAAAATTTATTGCTCTAGATGCCATCTAAGGTAACCAATCCATGGCCATTCTAAAAAACCGTATACCGCAACCCCAAAAATCCACGGATACCTTGGTTTGGGCCGTACACATAGCCGGGATCAAAGGTTAGGGCGTAGGGGTTATCTTGGGTCGCCATAGCATTGCCATTGGCATCAAAGGTCACGTTTTTGTCGAAGGGATCGTTGGCCCGGGCAATGATAAAGGGATTGCCCCGGTTGGGTGTCCAGTCCAACAGATTTTTAATGCCACCATAGATTTCAAAATCCTTAAGGCCTTTATAGGTGAACTGGATATTTTGTATGCTCCAGATGGGGGAATATTGCTGTCTGGGATCCAAATCGCCCAAAAGGGGCAAACGCATGGGGCCATAAAGGTTTCCCGTATAATCCATGGATAGGTCCAAAACACGGAAAGTATAGGATAGGTTCCAGGTTCCGGTAAAGCTTTCCGTAAGGATTTGCCGTTCGGTAACACCATTTTCAGTGTTGCTCACATCCTGCCAAGTGGCACCCGCCAAAAAGCGAAGACCATTGGCAAAGACCATTTCCAGATTGGCGCTGAGGCCTTTGGAAACTGATTTACCATCCAAATTATCATAGATAATGGCATTGGGATCCGTATCATAATCCGGTAAGATGATATTGGAAAAATGGGTATAGAAAACAGAGGCGTCCAAACCTATGAACATACCATTGTCGCTATAGATTTTTTTCAAATAGTTGAGATTGACGTTCACCGAACGCTCTGGTTTCAATGCTTCGGTAATGACCACTTCCCTGGATCCAGTAAGGGCGGCATGGTCTTCGGTGAAAAGGTTCACCACCCGAAACCCGGTTCCGGCATTGACCCTTAGAATATCATGATCGGACAGTTTCCATTTATAGGCAGCCCTGGGCGTAAAAATATTCCCGTGCCGCCGGTCATAATCGTACCGAAGCCCGGCCAAGAAAGAATGCTTTGCGGCCAAGTCGATCTCATCCTGCACAAATACACTGGGAATCCAAATGTTGTCCGCCTTGGCAGTGGCTGTGGTATTGTCATCATAGTAGTTGTATCGTAAAGCACCGCCCAAAAGCAGATCGTGTTTTCCAGCGGACTTGTCCCAGGTCAATTGGGTAAAACCAATACGCTGGTCTGCCAAATATAGAGTATTGCCGTAGGCAGAATTTTGACTATGGTCATTATAGGAAACGGAGAGCAACAGATTTTCCCTGAGGGGCAATTGATATTTTCCCAAAACCTCCCATCGACGGGTATAGATACTTTCGCCATAAATTTCATCGCCTCCCCGGAATTCTGGTGTCCATTGCATTTCACCGCCCCAACGGTCCTCATAAAAAAACCGTCCCGCCAAGGAGAATACCCTGGAGTCTTCCCGTTTGAAATTCCATTTTTGAAAAAGTGAAATGCGATCCTGAAGGGTAACATCGGTAAAGTTATCCGCATTGTTATCGATGGGGACATCGTAATTGAAATAGTTGATTCCGAGAAGTAAATCTGTATTTTGGCCCACTTCGATCTTACTTCCCATATCCAAATTGTATTCGCCCCACCCCGTCACAAATCCGTCGGCAAAGAATTCGGGGGCGCTTAGCGCATTTTTGGTGATAATATTGATCAATCCCCCCACCGCTTCACTGCCATACAGGGTAGAAGCCGGACCTTTTACAATTTCTATCTGCTCAATAAGGGAGTTGGGAATGCCCGTGAGGCCATAAACAGTTCCCAAACCGCTTACAATGGGCATGCCGTCTATGAGCACCAAGGTGTAGGGTCCTTCCAAACCGTTGATGTGGATATCCCCGGTGTTGCAGACATTGCAGTTGATCTGTGGACGCACCCCGTTCACATTTTGAAGGGCATCAAAAATACTTGCCGTTGGATTTTTTTTCAAGAAGGCAGGGGAATAGACCTCAACAGGCACTGGACTTTCCAAGCGGCTTACGGGCTTCAACGTTCCGGTCACCACGGTCTCATCCAAACTTTCAGCGGAGGGCTCCATTTCAATTTCAATCGTTTTGGTTTCTCCCTTTCCTATAATTATGTTGGTCCTGTAGAGAAGATAGCCTATGGCGGATGCAATCAAAACATAGGAGCCTGCCTCAAGTTCCGTGAACGAAAACCGACCTTCATCATCCGTTGCGGTTCCCATTGGGGTGCCTTTCAGCAATACGTTTACATACGACAGGGGATTGCCTTCCTCGGCAATGGTTCCGGACAGGACTGTACGCTGCGCCGCGCTTGCCAAAGAGAACATCAAGACCAAGGCTTGGAAAAAAATGCGCATTTTAATTTTCAACAGTATAAATTTAAATTTAGACAAATCTAAAAATAGGTTTTGATAAATAAAAATGTATTTTTGAAAAAATATTTTCCATGACCCGTTCGGAGGAAAACTACCTTAAGACCATTTTTCATTTGGGAGGGAGTGAATCCACGCCCATTGCCACCAATGCCATAGCGGAGCAAATGGAGACAAAACCTTCGTCCGTAACCGATATGGCAAAGAAATTGGCAGAAAAAGGGTTGGTGCACTATAAAAAATACCAAGGGGTTTCTTTAACGGATTATGGGATTAAAACCGCACTTTCCATTATCAGGAAGCATCGTTTGTGGGAAGTTTTTCTCGTCAAAAAACTGGATTTTACCTGGGATGAGGTCCATGAAGTGGCCGAGCAATTGGAACATATCAAAAGTGAAAAGCTGATAGACAAGCTAGATGAACTCTTGGATTTTCCCAAATATGATCCCCATGGCGATCCCATCCCTACCAGGGATGGCAAATTTATGGAACGGGACCAACAACTGCTCAGTGAGATGCCTGTCGGTGCCAAGGGCATTTGTGTGGGTGTCAAGGACAGTTCGGCTGTTTTTTTGCAATATTTGGACAAACATGGGATAGCACTTGGCAAATCAATCCAAATTCTTTCAAAGGAAGCTTTTGACGGTTCCCTGCATCTGTATATTGGGAATAGGGAACATGTGGTGTCCCATCAAATTGCGGCCAACCTATACCTAAAAAATGAATGATGCACGGGCTAGGTTCTGAATATGCCAGATTCATTTTTTTAGTTAAGACTAAATTATTATTTTTGTATAACTAATAATCAAGGGATTCTAGGTTTTGTCCTTAGTCCCAATATGATACTAACTGTACAGATAATGGAACATCCAGCGGTTACATTGGCCATAGGACTTATTTGTGTGGGGATATTGGCTTGGATTTTTTGGCCCAAAAAGGGCTTGTTGGCCTATGTTGGCAAAGCAAGGATGAGTTCCCAACGCGTGTTGTTGGAAGATACCCTTAAATATTTGTTTGATTGTGAATACAAAGGGATGGAATGCAGCTTGAACAGTGCTGCTGGAAACCTCAACATCAGTGCTGACCAAATGGCTAAACTAGCGGCTCATTTGAGGGATATGGGTCTGGTAAATTTTGATGGGCCCAACATACATCTCACGGACACGGGTAAATCATATGCCCTTCGAATTGTTCGTGTGCACCGTGTTTGGGAACGCTTTTTGGCGGATGAGACCGGGGTCAACTATATGGATTGGCATGGCGAGGCCGATATACAGGAACATCAGGTTTCCTTGGAAGAGGCCGATAAAATTGCGGCTCGTATGGGCAATCCCGCCTTTGATCCCCATGGAGATCCCATCCCATCAAAAGATGGGGTGATTCCCCCCTTTTCAGGAACGCCATTGAGTAGTTTAAAAGAAGGCCAAGTGGCACAGATAGTTCACATAGAGGACGAACCACGTTATATTTTTGAACAGTTATCGGCACAAGGGCTGTATCCTGGCATGCAAGTGTACCTGCTCGATGTACAGGAAGGGAAGATCACTTTTGCGGCCAATGGAAATGAATGTGTGCTGACCCCTCTCTTTGCATCGGCGATCACGGTACAGCCTTTGCCCAAGGCAGAACCCATACAGCAAGGCTATGTGCGACTTTCAGAATTAAGACCGGACGAAACGGCTACAATTGTAGGCATTTCTTCATATTGTAGGGGACTTCAGCGTCGTCGGCTAATGGATTTTGGAATCGTTCCGGGGAATACCATCACGGCAGAATTGGAGAGTGCTTCGAGAGATCCCGTTGGGTATCGTATTTTGGGGACTACCATAGCCATTAGAAAAGACCAGGCCAATCTTATTTTCATCAACAAAGTAAAGGCAAACCATAATGAGCGATCGGCATAATTGCGAAAATTGCCCAGTGCACCACAGTGGAAACCTCGTCCGTTTGGGAATCAACATGGACAAGGTGGATTATGTGGTGGCCCTTGCGGGGAATCCCAATACCGGGAAAAGTACGGTTTTCAACAATCTTACCGGCCTTCGACAACACACGGGCAACTGGCCCGGCAAGACAGTAGGGCGTGCCGAAGGTGCTTTTTCCTATGAAGGAGATCGATATAAGGTAGTGGACCTTCCGGGAACCTACTCGCTATTGTCTACCAGTACGGATGAGGAAGTGGCCCGCAATTTTATCCTTTTTGGCCGCCCGGATGTCACAGTAATAGTTGCAGATGCCACACGACTGGAGCGTAATCTAAACCTTGTACTGCAGATCCTCGAAATCACCGATAGGGCAATCCTGTGCCTGAACATGATGGATGAGGCTAAACGGAACCATGTGGAAATAGATGTACGATTATTATCCAGGCAATTGGGTATTCCAGTGGTGCCAGTCTCTGCCCGAAAACGTGAAGGCATGACGGAACTGGTGGCCATGATGGCCGAAGTGGCGTTGGGGAGATATATCTGCAAGCCGCATAGACTTCGAAACCATACCCCGCAATTGAAACATGCCATTGAAAAATTATCAAAAAAACTACGGGAAAAGTATCCAGGTCTCCCCAATGCAGATTGGGTGGCCCTCAGATTGTTGGAAGGGGACCAAAGCATTATAGAGGCCATACAAAATGGAGATCTGGATGAATTGGTCCAGAATGAAACCCCAATAACGGTATGATGGAAGAAGAAGTGAAAAAAACGGACGATATCTTGGGCATGGCCAACAATCTTAAATGGGAATTGGGCATTGGCTATCATGACAAAATTGTATCGGCTTTATATGCAGATGCGGCAGAGATTGCCCGTAAGACCGTAACACAGGAAGGTGACAAACCGGCTTTTGCCATAGAACGGAAGGTAGACAAGTTGGTAACGAGCCGTTGGTTGGGGTTCCCCATTATGTTCTTGCTTTTGGCCCTGGTATTTTGGATTACCGTATCGGGAGCTAACTATCCTTCGGGTTTATTGGCTTCTCTTTTGGTGGATACATTACATCCTATACTAAAGAATGCAGCGGATGGTGTCATGCCCTGGTGGCTTTCTGGGGTGTTGGTCGATGGCGCCTATCTATCCATGGCTTGGGTCATTTCCGTAATGCTGCCGCCAATGGCCATCTTTTTTCCACTTTTTACCCTTTTGGAAGACCTGGGATACCTGCCCCGTGTGGCCTTTAACATGGACAGTCTTTTTAGAAGGGCAGGGGCCCACGGCAAACAGGCCCTGACCATGAGCATGGGTTTTGGCTGTAATGCGGCTGGGGTCATAGCCGCAAGGGTCATCGATAGCCCCCGGGAACGTTTGATAGCTATCATCACCAACAACTTTTCACTCTGTAATGGCCGTTGGCCCACCCAGATACTCATCGCCACTATTTTTATTGGGGGCATTGTGCCGGCTTTTTGGGCAGGAATGGTTTCTACCGCGGCCGTGGTAGGAATAGCCGTATTGGGGATTGCCTTTAGCTTGGTGGTGTCATGGGGGCTTAGCAAATCGGTATTGAGGGGAGAGGCCTCCACCTTTAGTTTGGAGCTGCCACCCTATAGGCCACCAAGGGTATTACAGACTCTCTATACTTCTTTGATCGATAGGACCCTGTTCGTGTTGTGGCGGGCAGTGGTATTTGCCATTCCGGCCGGAGTGGTCATTTGGCTTGTTTCCAATATTACGATAAACGGCCTGAGTTTGGCCGAACATTTTATAGATTGGTCCAATCCATTTGCTGTGGTTTTTGGGCTTAACGGAGTTATTTTATTGGCTTATATCATCGCCATTCCCGCCAATGAAATTGTAATCCCCACCATTTTGATGCTGACCGTATTGATATCTGGAATGGCGGGAGTGGGTGAGGGATCGGGTGTTATGTTCGAACTGGACTCCATATCAGGGACCGAAAGTATTTTAAGAGCCGGGGGTTGGACGCTCCTGACCGGTATCAACCTGATGTTGTTCAGTTTGTTGCACAACCCCTGTTCCACTACAATTTACACCATCTACAAAGAGACCAAAAGTGTAAAATGGACCTTGATCGCTACTTTATTGCCCATAGTAATGGGGTTTACGGTCTGCTTTTTTACCGCACAACTGTGGTATTTGTTTTCGTGACTCTTTTGAGTAGGATTGAAAATTTTCAAGGATTACTGGCAATGCTTACAATAGCTCCCTGAAAAGGTTTTAAGGTCACCGTGCCATTCAAATTTTCAAGGGCTGGATAGTTATTGATCAATATGGATGCTATTTTCCAATCCTTGTTAAGGGCAATGTTGGAAGGCTCTTCGGAAAAATTCAGCAAAACCAGGACTTTTTCATCTTGGAGCGTTCTCGTATAGGCATATACCGAAGGGTGCTCCGGCTCAAAAAGCGCATAGCTTCCATAGACCAAAATGGGATGTTGCTTGCGCAAGGCGGTCATTTTTCGAAAATGGTTCAGCACCGAGTTTTCATCTGAATCCTGTGCTTCCACATTTAATTCAACATGGTTTTCGTTTACGGGAAGCCATGGTTCTGCAGTGGAGAATCCGGCATTTTTGGAATCGTCCCATTGCATGGGGGTACGTCCATTGTCCCTTGATCCAAAGTTCAGTTTTTTCATGAACAGCTCCATATCCTCTCCTTCAGCTAATGCCTTTTCATAACCATTGATGGCCGCAATATCCCGATATTGGGAAATACTGTCAAAATCAATGTTGGTCATTCCCAATTCATCGCCATAATAGCAATAGGGGGTTCCCCGCATGCTCAACATAAAGGTGTTCAACATTTTGGTGGATGCCGCCCTGTACGCTTCACTGTCATTGCCCCATCGGCTCACCATTCTTGCCTGGTCATGATTGGCCAAGAAAATGGAGAGCCAACCATCTTGGGCAAATTCCTGGTCCCATTTGGTAAAAACCTCCTTCACAGTGGCAAGTTCGTAGCCTTCATATTTTGGGATGTCCACACCCTCAAAGGCGTAGGCCATGTTGAGTTCGTTCCGGTCCTTGTCCACCAGTTTGTGTGCATCGTCAAAATTTCTCCCAGCGCCTTCGGCCACGCTCATCACATCGTATTTGCCAAAAACCTCTTGGTGCATTTCCTTCAGGTAGTCGTGGATGCCATCCTGCATGGCGTAGTACTGAATGAAATCTTTTTCAAACCCATCCGGAAACTTGGGATACGTGGTGTCCTTGGCCGCAAATTGGAAGGCATCCAAGCGAAAACCATCCACTCCCTTGTCGGCCCAAAATTTCATAATGTCGTAAACTTCTTGGCGCAGCTTGGGGTTCGACCAATTGAGATCGGGCTGTTTTTTGGCGAAGTAATGGAGATAGTACGCATTGGTCAAGGAATCGTATTGCCAGGCATACCCTTTGGCATCGAACAGACTGTAGCGATAGGGTGGGGTCCCCTTCTCGACGGGCCACCAATGGTAATAGTCACGGTACGGGTTGTTCCTAGAGCTTCGGGATTGTAAAAACCAGGGATGCTCATTGCTGCTGTGGTTCACCACAATGTCCATGACCAGTTTTATATCCCTCTCATGCATGCCCTGGAGCATGGCATCAAAATCCTCCATGGTGCCAAACTCATCCATGATATTGCGATAGTCGCTCACATCGTATCCATTGTCCGCATTGGGAGAGGTATAAATGGGATTGAGCCATACAGCGGTTACCCCAAGGCTCTTGATGTAGTCCAATTTCTCAATGATGCCTTTCAAGTCGCCAATGCCATCGCCATTTGAGTCCTTGAAACTCCTGGGATAGATTTGATAGACAATGGCCTCTTTCCACCACTTTTTATCTATGTTTTCTGATGACTCCTTTTCTTGGGATTTACTTTTACAGGAGAGCATGATGGTAAAAAATAACAAAGCGATTAGTACACGTGAAGGATATCTACGGAAAATAGGATGCTGCATGATCGTTTTGTTTAGGTTTTCCTAAGATAACCTATTTTAACATGTGCTACAACGCACAAGGGAGCGCTAAAACCCCTTTAGTTCATCCAAAACCAAGCCGTGGTCGTATTGCAGGTCCTCATGCAAGGTGGCCAACTTTTTATCCAGATAATCCAATTGTCTTTGATAGAGGTTGTAGAGTGCCGGATTCTTTTTTATGGAGGGCTGAAAGGCCTTCAATTTTTCACAGAAGTACAGCAAGAGTTCCACCTCCGTATCCTTGTTGCCGGAATATCGAATATACTTTTTGAGATTGCGCAGAATTTTTCGGACACTCTTTTTGATGTAAAAAAAGCTTTTGGTGTTGATGTCCTCAAACTCCGCATCAACCTCCAACTTGATACTTTCAATATAACCTGATTCGTGGCCTGCTTCAAAAAGCAGATAGGTGAGCAATTCCTTGTTCTCCTTTTTAAACCGTGCCAACCGAAGACAAATGGCCAACAATTCGTCGGGAGAGAGGTGTTGAAGTTCTTTTTTGAGCTGTGATACGGTGGCTGCTTTCATAAAGTGAAAGTAGTCATTTCGAACCGAGTTTACGAGTGTGAGAAATCTAGATTTCTCAATCGCTAGCCAGAGGCGTGCTCATTTCGAAATGACATGATGAATCGATATTAACTCCGTAAATAGCTCGCTCCATTGACATCAATAATGGCACCGGAGGAATATTCGGCCCCTTCCGAAGCCAAAAAAAGGATGGCATGGGCCACTTCCTCGGGCTTGGCCATGCGCCGAAATGGGGATTCGGCCAAAAGCTGTTCTTCCTCTGTAGGGGTAAGGGCCTGGGTTCCCATATCCGTTTCTGTAAAACCCGGGGCCACTACGCCCACATAAATTTTGTGTGGCGCCAATTTTTTTGCGAGCGACTGGCTCATGGCATTCAAGGCTGCTTTGCTGGCCCCATAGGCCGGGGCATTGGGCTCCCCGCGAAATGCTCCTCTGGATGAGACATTCACAATACGGCCACCGCCAGATTCCATCATGGCTTTTGCGCCCCAATAACAAAGATGGGCCGCTGCAAAAAGATTGGTTTCAATGGTCTTTTCCCAAGCATCGGTCCAATGGTCAAAATCAACTTTATCAATTTCATGAAAGACGGAAATACCCGCATTGTTCACCAAGATATCGAGTCGACCATAAGCCTTTACAAAGTCGGCAATGAGCACCTTGGTTTCTTCCTTTTTTGAAATATCCCTTTTAAAAAGCTTGTGTCCATTCCCCGGCAACTGTGTCAATGTCTGTTGGGCCGCTTCTTCGTTGTTCCGAAAATTGATACCCACTTTTGCTCCTTTTTGGGCAAAAGCTAGAGCTGCGGCCTTGCCAATACCGCGGGAAGCACCTGTGATCAATACGGTTTTGTCCTTAAAATCCATATGTATTATTGAGACAAACTATTATCTATTTGTAGTAATATGTTATCCAACAAAACGTCAATTATCTTTAGTCTTTTATACAGCCGATTTGTGTGGAACAAATTTGTGTCTATTAAGTTTTCAAATTCCAACTTCTGCAATAATTCGTTGGGATCTACATTAAACGTACTCCTTTCGTCAAAAAATTCACTTCCCTCCGTTATTTCAATATTCTTCCAAGACCAATGTCTCGTAATATAAGGCTGAAATTGGTCATTACTGAAAGTTATCATAAGATCATAATCAAAATGGAACCATTTGATGTTTGACTCCCATTCCAGCAAATTTCGTCTTAGGGTTTCATTGGATATGGACTTTATCTTTCCCGAATTAAAAAGTTCATCCAGAACGGGTTGGGGAGGGTAAAAAGGAACTTGTTTGGCTGATTGTGATATCAAGAGGTCTATGTCTTGGGCCGAAATGCCCCCATCATGTGCTATGAACAGATTCATGAGGCGGATATTTGCTTCGATACTT
Source organism: Allomuricauda sp. (assembly GCA_041391945.1). GTDB lineage: Bacteria > Bacteroidota > Bacteroidia > Flavobacteriales > Flavobacteriaceae > Flagellimonas. The sequence goes on from JAWKNC010000003.1 coordinate 57,133, forward strand.
GTTACATAATGGGAAGATATTGACGTCAATAATTCTTCGGTGCTGCTGAATTCTTCCTTAAGGTTTTCAAGTGTTATGGCAAGTTGTTTTTTTTCGATACGATTCTGGTTCCACCCGTTTAATTGTATGGCAATAAAAATCCCGATCACCACCAGCACGATTTCTCCAACGGCATAGAGCAGGTACTTGGTAAATTTATTTTCATGAAGGAGTTGTTGGCGAAAACGTCGGAAGAACTTGATCATAGGAGGTTGGCTATTTCCCATAAATATAGGAAGTTATAGTGCAAAATTTACCAATTGCCACCGTGTTGCCGAAATGATGGGATTACAGTACCTTTAAAAACCATCAAAATTTGGAACAATGCGCAAACTGCTTTTTTTTATTTTCCTTGGCTTGACCACCATTTTCACATCGGCACAAAAAGAAAAATTCTCCTATCTGGACATTTTTGACCTTCAATACGTCTCCGATCCGCAGATTTCGCCCAATGGCGAATGGGTGGTATACCGTAGGACGGGTTTTGACATCATGAAAGATAGGGCCGCAGGCAATCTTTGGCTCATTAAGACCGATGGTAGCCAGCACCAAAAACTTACTACAAGGGAAGTGAATGAAAGTGGGCCCCAATGGTCACCTTCAGGAGACCGTATCGCATTTTCAAGTACCACCGATGAAGGTTCCGAAATTTATATGTACTGGGTGGCCTCTGGTAAAGTGGCCAAATTGACCCAACTGCCCTTTAGCCCAAGTTCCCTGACATGGTCACCAAATGGGGAACAACTGGCCTTTTCCATGAACGTGGAGCAGAAACCTCCGGTGATTGCAAAAATTCCTGCCAAGCCCAAAGGGGCAAAATGGGAAGAAGCCCCTAGGATTACCGATCGCGTGTACCATGAAGCCGATGGAAGTGGGTACATCAATCCAGGATTCAACCACATCTTTACCATTCCGACCGATGGAGGCGCTCCAAGACAGATCACTTCCGGGGATTGGCACCATAGGGGAACCCTTTCCTGGTCCCGGGACGGTTCAAAAATCTATTTTTCGGCCAATAGGGTGGAAGATTGGGAATATCGTTTCAGGAACAGTGAAATCTATTCCGTGGAGGTGGAAAGTGGAGAAATAGTTGCCCTGACTGACCGTAATGGGCCAGACAGCGATCCCCAGGTTTCCCCAGATGGAAAATATATTGCCTATTTGGGCTTTGAGGACAAGGTACAGACCTTTCAAACCCAAAAACTGCACATCATGAACAGTGATGGCAGCAATCAAAAAGTGATTTCAAGTGGATTGGACAGGGATTTGTCCGACATCCAATGGGATTCCAAAAGTGAAGGACTCTATGTGTACTATGACGATAAGGGAAACGGCAAAGTGGGCTATATTTCACTTTCTGGGAAAATAGCAAAATTGGTCGACAATGTGGGGGGGACAAGCTTGGGCAGACCCTATTCCGGGGGATCCTACACTGTTTCGGACAATGGTTCCATTGCCTATACACAGACGCGGCCCAATTACCCTGCCGAGCTGGCCATCTTGAGCCCCAAAACCAAAAATGCGGTAAAAATCACCAGTTTGAACAATGCGTTGCTCAACTACAGGGATTTGGGGAAGGTAGAGGAAGTATGGTACAAATCTTCGGTTGATGGCAGGGATATTCAAGGATGGGTGGTTTATCCCCCAGCATATGACCAGAGTAAAAAATATCCTTTTATGGTGGAGAACCACGGTGGGCCCATTGCGAATTATGGCGACCGATTTTCCATAGAAATGCAGCTTTATGCATCGGCGGGGTATATTGTATTTTATCCAAACCCAAGAGGCAGTACCAGCTATGGTGAGGAATTTGGAAACCTGTTGTACAACAATTATCCAGGGGATGACTATAACGATGTTATGGACGGTGTGGATCATTGCATCAACATGGGAATTGCGCATGAGGACCAGCTGTTTGTGACCGGCGGCAGTGCAGGAGGTATCATGTCGGCCTGGATCATTGGCAAGAACAATCGTTTTGAAGCGGCCGTGGTGGCCAAACCGGTCATGAACTGGATCAGCAAGACCTTGACCGCCGACAACTATTTTTATTACGCTGAGAGTCGCTATCCGGGACAACCTTGGGAAAATTTTGAGGGCTATTGGAAATTTTCACCGCTTTCACTCGTTGGTAATGTACAGACCCCTACCATGGTAATGGTGGGCATGGAAGATCTTCGGACCCCTCCCAGTGAGGCCAAACAACTCTACCATGCCCTAAAGCTCAGGAAGATTGAGACGGTTTTGGTCGAAATCCCCGGGGCAGGCCATGGAATAGCCAACAAGCCGAGCAATTTGATCGCCAAAGTGGCCCATGTCATAGCTTGGTTTGACAAGTTTAGAACCGACAAGGTAAATGAATAAAAAGAAGAGACATTGGCTGTGGAACGTACTGATCGTTCTAACGATGGTAGTCTGTTTGCTTGCCTTTGTGGCCCATTATAAAAACTGGCACGAACTAGAGGGGGGCAAGCTAAAGATTTTTTCCGGGATATATTTTCAAAAAATCCCCATTGCCGAAATGGACAGTATCATGCTTGTGGACAGATTGCCCGAAATGGAACGTTCCTCTGGATTTTCATGGATGACGCGTGAAAAAGGAATCTTTAAGGATTCGCTTACCCACACCAAAGTCTATGTCTTTGTGGATGACCTCCGGCAGCAAAAGATCAGATTGGTGCACCACGATTCGCTCAAAATGTACTTCAATTTTCGGGATAGTCTGGAAACACAGAAAATATATGCTATTTTGCATACCGAATTGATGGACAACCTCAACAGCCCAAATTGATTTTGGGGAAAAAACTCGGAACATAACCAATAAATTGTCCCATTTCACCATGAAAATCCTTTTCTTGGCTATCGCATTGATGCCTTTTTGCCTTTTCTCGCAAAATACGATCTTGGTCAACATCCATAATGTGCAATCTGCGGACGGAACCATCAATGTGGCCGCCTATGCTTCTGATGGTACATTTTTATCCACGGACGGTGCCATCAAGGGAAGCAGTGTTCCGGCCCACAAGGGTATCGTCACCCTAAAGATTGAGGATTTGCCCGCAGGAAAATATGCATTGGCCGTATTCCATGATGAAAACGGAAATGGTGAGTTGGACACCAATTGGCTGGGCATTCCAAAGGAAAAGGTTGCCTTCTCAAAAGGCAAAGCACACATGTTTGGCCCGCCAAAGTATAGTGAATGTACATTTGATGTAGTATCGGATTATGAGATTGACATTGCGTTTTAAATAAGGATCGATTCAAGAAAATATGGGAACAATTTTGTTGACACAGGTCATGGGAGCACTGTATGGACTTTTGGCCGTTGTTTTTGGGGCTTTTGGCGCGCATGCATTAAAAAAGAAATTGACCCCCGAGCTGTTGCATAGCTTTGAAACAGGGGTCAAATATCAAATGTACCATGCCATTGTCCTATTGATATTGGGCTTCAACCTTAGTTTTGACGGACCCTTGGACTCCGTGATGGTACACTGCTTTATTTTTGGCACGCTGCTTTTTTCCTTCAGCATCTATGCGTTGTGCCTGAGCGCTGCAAAAGGCGAAAAACTTCGTTTTTTGGGACCAGTGACCCCTTTGGGAGGCTTGCTCTTGGTGATAGGCTGGGCCTTGCTCCTATACTCCTTTGTGGCTTCTATGATTTGAAGTTTATTCTACGGTAACGGGACGAATCTCTTCATAGAACCATGGTGTATGCTGATTAGTCACGGCACACCATTTCCAAACATCCTGTTGTTTTTGGGCATGCAGGGTCATCAAGCCAATTTCCTTAAAAGTGGTATCCGTGGGTATTTGTTTTTTGTACCAAAACATTTTCCATGAGTAATACGCAATCGCATTTTTGGAATCCAATACTTGGATCCTGGGAATTCCCGCTTCATAATAATAATCCAATGAGTCGTTCCCCGATAACATTCCGTGGAATTTTTCCACCTCCTCCTTTCCTTCAAAGTAATAGCCTTGGGAATTGATCCAGGTGGCCTCCTCGGAAAACTGGTCCATGGCCAATCCCATATTCTTGGTGATCATGGCCACTTCCCGCTCAGAGATCATCTGGGCCAATTGGAACGAGTCTTGCGCCACCGTATTTCCCAAAGCGGTCCGGGCTTCCTGTTTTCTGCATGCCGTTGCCAAGAATATTGCGGTCAGTACAATTGTGATTTTTCTCATAGTCTAAAGCCGAAGGTACATATTGCCGTTTATGGTATTCAGGCGAAGGTGGTGTGTGGCATTGTCAAACCTTCCCTCCACCTTCTGGCCCACATATCCTTCGGTTACGGTCAGCTCCATGTTTTTATCCGCATAGATGTTCCCATGAATGGTATCGGCCAAAAGGCGGCAGTCTTTCATGACAAGATCAATCTCCCCATTGATGGTCTTCAAATCCATATCACCGGAATATTTTTTTATGGTGATGTTTCCATTGATCAGGTCAGCGGTGAAATCACCTTCAATGATTTCGGCCCTAAGGTCTCCATTGATGCTGCTCACCTTGAAGGTTGCATTTTTGGGGACATAGAGCACGTAGTTAAACTGATAGGTGTCTTTGGTATGGTAATACCTTTTTTGTCCTTCGGGGCGGTTTTTGTTCCATTCATCGTAAAAGGCATTGAACAATTCCTGGGGATCGGAGGCAATGCTGATGGAACTGCTGCCCTCCTTAATGTCCAACTTGTACAGGTCCAAGTATTTTCCGGCCTCCGTGGTGATATCGGCCTTAAAATATACCGTGGGTTTGTCCCAGGTTTTTACCTCAATGTCAGAAGCAAACCGTACATCAAGATCAATAAATTGGTTGGTGTAGGCCAAATTCTTTTCGATGACCTTTTGGGCGTTCAAAGAAAGGCCGAGCAGGGCGGCCGCTATGATGGCGATTAAATTTTTCATGACTGTTCGTTTTTAATGATGAATATTTTGGAATTACAATTTCCTCAGGTAGATGTTCCCGTTGGTGGATTTCAAGGAGATATCCACGCCTCCCTTGTTGATGGAAGCCCTCACTTTTCTTCCGGTGACGGGTTTTAGGCCATCCTTCTCTTCCCGTTCGATGTCAAAATTGGTATAGATGTCACCATTGGTACTGCCCAAGGAAAGATTGGCAGGGGTGTTTCCGGGCAGGCTGACATCCACCGCACCATTTGTGGAGTAGATGGAGATGGGGGAACCTTGCTTAACGGTGGCGAATTCCACGGTGATTTCCCCGTTCAGGGTGTTTGCGGTCACCGGACCGTTCACGTCCATGATGACAATGCTGCCGTTGAGCTGTGCATCGGCTTCTATTTCACCCGCAAATCCTTTGATTTCGATGTTGCCGTTCCAAGTACTTTTTACCGAGACGTTTTGATTCTTGGGGAGATAGATTTCCGCACTTTCGGATTTTCTCAGGTTCTTTACCAGGAGGGTGTTCCCATCCTGTACTACATAAAAACCTACCTCGGTGTTGTCATTGCCACTTTCGCCCACCAATCGGAGCCCTTTGGATTTTTCCGTGGCCCTGACACTGCTGCTGGCCTTGATCAACAGTTCATTGGAGTTGTAGGTCTTTACCGTGATGTCCGCCTTGGATTCAATTTTGACCCATTCAATGCCACTCAACGATTTTGTGTAATCGGTTTGTGCCTTGGCCATTGTCCCAATGACAAGGGCGATTAAAAGAATTGTGAATTTTCTCATGATTTTCGTTTTTTGATGTTTATATGATTTTAGGTAATCCGTTTTTGATCTGTTCCCTGATAAAGGGTTGTGTGTCCTCCTGTTCCAATAATCGCTGCATGGGTGCGACGGCCTTTTTCTCCTGGATCTGTACCAAGATCTGTATGATGGCGATCTGGATACTCGGATTTTTTTCCTTTTCCAAAGCCTCGATGAAGACGTTCTTCACACTTTCCGAAGCAGTGAATCTGGAGAGGGCCTCGAAGGCGGTCAACCTCACATTGTCGTTTTCGTCATGCAGCAAGCGGTTGGCCAAAGCTTTTATGATGGCTTCATCGGGTTCTTCAAATTCCTCGATATAGTTTACCCCTTGGATACGCTTACTGGCCGACTGGTTTTCCAGTAGGGACAGCATGGTCACCTGTTTCATCTGAAGGCTTTCGTTTTTCAGGGCAATCATGTCCTCCTTGGATTTTCGTTGCTCAAAAACCCCTCCCATCTGAAAGGAGGCCACCAAAAGAGCAATGCTGGCCGCTACTTTGAGCAGATTGGAGGCCCAACCCGGTTTCCCCATTTTTGATTTTAGGGAAACCACTTTACCCCGATTATTTTTCTCTAACTCCAAAGCCTCTTCAAATTTTGTCCTGAGCCGTTCCGTAGGCACCTCGATCGTATCATTGTCAAAAGCCTGGAACAATATTTTTAGGCCTTCCAGTTCTTGTGCACATTGTGTGCAGGATTCCAAATGTTTTTCAACCTTGGCCTTTTCAGGTTTGGACAGGGTATTGTCCAAATAATCCGGCAGTAGCTCCAAAACATGATTTTCTTTCATGGCTATAAATTTTCCAAATAGATATCCTTCAAATTTTTCAAAATTCTACAGACCCTTGTTTTGACCGCCCCGGGGTTGCTTCCCACAATTTCCGCCAACTCTTCGTACCGGATTTCCCTAAACCGGTTAAGGATCACCAATTCCCTGTCAGCGGCATTTAACCTATTGAGGGCATTTTGCAGATGGGAGAGATCTTCCTGCCTCCCGGCTTCGGGTTCAACTTGATAAAACTCAAGTACATCAATGTCCTCGTGGGTTTTATGGTTTCTGATAAAATGGGTCTTCAAATTGTTTCTGGCAATGGTGAACAGCCAGGATAGGAATGAACCATTTTTATAGGAACCCCGGTACTTGATCAACTTGTAAAAAACGTCCTGGGTCAGATCTTCGCTCAACATTCGATCTCCACACATCTTGTACAAAAAGTTGTACACGTGTTGGTGGTGCCTTTCAAAAAGGATCTTGAGCAAATCAAGATCGCCTTCGGCAACTTTCTGCATTATCATCTCATCTGAAAGTGCTTCCAAACGCTCTTTTTAGTTGGTCTGTTTACCTTATATAGTCCGGAAAATAAAAAAGGTTACATGGCTCATGAAAAAAAATAAAAATTTCCATGGAAAGATAGTGGGCAATGTCCTGGACAGAAGTCAAAATCGGGGCCTGATCTGTGCAGGTCCGATCAAAGGCTTTTAGAAATTATTGGTATGTCTTGATCTTGATCACCCCACTTGCCGCCCTTGACCCGTAGGTGGCAGCTTCCGGTCCTGTCAAAACTTCTATGCTTTTCACATTGAAATTGTCCACCAGTTGGTTGACCGAGTTGAAAGAATTTCCAACAATATATCCGTCCAAAACATACAAAGGCTCAATTGCCGATTGACCGGTGATGGAGTTGGATGCCTTGTTGAAATAGGGCACCCCATTGCGGATGACCACCCCCGGCAGCTGCCGTATTCGCTGGAGCAGTGTGAAGTTGCCTCTGTTTTTATCCGTGAGTTCTTGTGCAAGGTCTTGCTTGTCTGCGGTGTTTTTTGTGCTCGAGCAACTGGCAAGGGACAAAAAAGCTAATAGGATGAAAAGTGGAAAAATGCGTTTCATGGCCAAAAAAGTATTCTACAAGCTAGTGATTTTTTGCGAATATTGGGCTTTTTTGTGCCAAAAATGACAGGGATGAAAAGGGACGGTAGCTTAGCTGCACCCACACCCATCCTGCCCGCAGGACTTGGATGTCTTTTTTTTGCCAGGGATCAGGGATTTGGGCAACACAAACTTCCAGACCAAGTAGACTAGGGCCGCGGCCAGTAAAACGTATACAAGAATGTGTTGCAGGGTTTCCATCTACTTGAGAATTTGATAGGCCACCAACGCTGCAAGATACGCAAAAGAACTCATAAAGACCAGTTGCAGCAAGGGCCATTTCCAAGAATTGGTCTCTCTTTTAACAATGGCCAAGGTGCTCATGCACTGCATGGCAAAGGCATAGAAAAGCATTAATGAAATCCCCGAAGCGAGGTTGAACAAAGGCTTTTCACCAGAGTGGTGCATTTCTGCCGCCATTCTGTTTTTTATGGTCTCCTCCTCATCGCTGCCCACGCTGTAAATAGTGGCCAAGGTCCCTACGAACACTTCACGGGCGGCAAAAGAAGTCAAAATGGCTATCCCGATTTTCCAATCGTACCCCAAAGGTCTTACCAAGGGTTCGATGGCTTTTCCGGCGTAACCGATATAGGAATGTTCCAATTTGTAACTGGCAATTTCCTGGGCCTTCGCTTTTTCTTCCAAAATAGCGGTCATGGTCTGTATGGAATCCTGAGCCATCCTAGAATGCGGCGCATCCAATTCTGTGCTTTGCACGTAGGTGGCGATATTGTTTTGGATATAGTTTTTACTGTAGGCCGAAAGACCTTTTTCCTCGATTCTTTGGGCAACGATACTTTCTGCATTTTTGAAATCCTCGGAATGGCCGTTGGATCCCAAGAACCAGAGCACAATGGAAATGGCCAGTATGATTTTTCCCGCCCCAAAGACAAAACTTTTCGTTTTTTCCAATACGGTGTAGGCCACATTTTTCAACAGCGGTAAGCGGTATGTGGGCATTTCCACCATAAAGAGCGATTTGCTCTTTATCTTTAGGACCCTGTTCAGGATCATGGCGGAAAAAATGGCCATGCCAAAGCCAATAAGGTAGAGCAGCATCAAGGTCAATGCCTGGTAGCTCAGTCCCAAGATCCTCCCCTTGGGAATGACCAGTGCAATGAGGATCAGGTAGACGGGCAATCTTGCGGAACAGGTGGTGAACGGAGTCACCAGAATGGTGATCAAACGCTCCTTCCAGTTATCAATGGTACGGGTTGCCATAACAGCAGGAATGGCACAGGCAGTTCCCGAAATCAAGGGGACCACACTTTTTCCACTGAGTCCGAAAGGTCGCATCAAGCGGTCCATTAAAAAGACTACCCTGCTCATATATCCTGACTCTTCCAAGAGCGAGATGAACAGGAACAAAAATGCTATTTGGGGGATAAAGATGACGATGCCACCGATACCGACGAGTATCCCTTCTGCCAATAAATTGGTGAACACGCCGGGTGGCAGGGTATTTTTGACCCACTCTCCAGCTATGGCAAATTGTTCATCGATAAAATCCATGGGATAGCTGCTCCAGTCAAAAATGGCCTGAAAAATGGTCAACAGTATGATGAAGAATATGGCATACCCAAAGATTTTGTGGGTCAAGATCTTGTCAAAAGAGGCTCTTAGGCCCTTGGCCGCCTTTAGGTCCACTTTGTAGGCTTCCTTTAAGGTGTCGTTGATGAACTGGTAACGCAGCACAGTCTCCCGATGCTGTAATTTCTTGAGTTCCGCCTTGGATTTGGTGGAGAAGGAGGTAGCATCCTCGATCCGTTTCTTTTCAATGGGCATGAAGTTGACGTCCTGGGTAATCACCAACCACAGTTTGTACAGGTCTTCCTTGGGGAAGGTTTTTTGCAATCGGTCAAAATATTCCGGGGCGATCTTGGATGCATTGAGGTTTGGCGAGGTAGAGAGGGTCCTGTAGTCCGCAATGAGGGCCTTGATGCGCTCAACCCCTTCGCCCTTTCTGGTACTTACCAAGGCAATTCGGGTGTCCAGTTTTTTCTCCATTAGCTTCACATCGATGGAAATGCCCTTGCGGGACATGCGATCGGCCATGTTGATGACCAAAATGGCGGGAATCTTAAGATCTTTTATTTGGGTGAAGAGGAGCAGGTTTCTTTTGAGGTTTTCCACATCGCTGATCACGACCGCCACATCGGGATAGTCCCTGTCGTTTTTATTGAGCAACAATTCCACCACCACACTTTCGTCCAAGGAGGTGGTATTGAGGCTATAGGTTCCGGGCAAATCTAGGATATGGGCCTTTGCCCCGTTGGGAAGTTTACAGATGCCTTCCTTTTTCTCCACGGTAATGCCAGGGTAATTGCCCACTTTTTGCTTTAGGCCGGTAAGCTGGTTGAAAACCGAGGTTTTGCCGGTATTGGGATTGCCTATCAGTGCAACATTGATGCTTTTGCTCATAGGACCGTGGTATCATCAACAATATCAAGCTCTATCAATTGGGCAAGAGATCGTCTTATGGCAATGTGGCTTCCGCTGAGATTGATGTAAATGGGGTCGTTCAAAGGGGCAATCTGGACCAACTCGATAACATTCCCAGGCAAACAACCCAGTTCCAGAAGTTTTACGGGAAGCACATCCTCCGCAAAGTCCTTGATGATCCCTTTTTGACCATATGACAAATCTGCAACCGTGGCCACTATGCTTATTTAGATTGATTTTAATTAAGGGCAAAAGTAAGTAAAAAAGCCAAAATAGAACCCTAAAATCTTGATAAAGATAGAAGGCTATTCGGCATAGCTTGCCCTAAGGATTTGCAAATCCTCCAAGAGCTTGGCGATTTCCTTCGGATCCGTACCATCGTAGAAGCCCCGGATGCGCCGTTCCTTGTCCACCAGAATGAAATTTTCAGTATGGATCATGTCGTAAGGTCCGCCATCCCCATCATTTTTGACGGCCAAATAGGATTTTCGTGCCAGTTCGTAGATTTGTTTCTTATCGCCGGTGACCAGGTTCCATTTGCTGTCGATGACCCCTTTTTCCAACGCGTACTTTTTCAGTTGGGGCACGGAATCAATGACTGGGGTAACGGAATGCGATAACAGGAGCACATCGTCATCGTCCAAAATGGCATTTTGTATTTCGGCCATGTTCTTGGTCATAATGGGACAAATGCTGGGACAGGTGGTAAAGAAAAAATCGGCCACATAGATTTTATCCCTGTAATTTTCCTGGGTGATTTTTTCCCCATTTTGGTTGATGAGCTCAAAATCGGCAATGGTATGGTATTTCCTTTTAAAGTACAGGGTGCTGTCCACCAATTCCCTATCCACCATGGAAGGTTGGTACACCGGGAGCATCTTTTTGGGCTGCAGGGCATTGTAGAACAAATAAATGATGACAGCTGAAAGTGCCAAGAGCACGATCCAGAACATTTTATATTTGGAAAAGAAGGACAACATGGAATACAAAATTACGGCTGCCCGTAAAATCCATCGCCATAAAATCCGGATTTTGATGCTAAAACTTTCTTAAAACCCAATGCGATGCTTTATGCGGCTTTCATATCAGTGGTTAAAAGTTTACTTTTGTGGGTTTTAACAGATAGCTGCTGATGAACCCCGTTGTAATACAGATCATACAATTCTTTCTTAGCTTGTCATTGCTCATTGTCCTCCATGAACTTGGGCATTTTATTCCCGCGAAGATTTTTAAGACCAGGGTTGAGAAATTCTACCTCTTTTTTGATATAAAATTTTCACTTTTCAAGAAAAAAATAGGGGAGACCGTGTACGGTATCGGCTGGTTGCCCTTGGGAGGATATGTAAAGATTTCCGGGATGATCGATGAGAGCATGGATACCGCGCAGATGAAAGAAGAGCCCAAACCATGGGAGTTCCGCAGCAAGCCAGCTTGGCAACGGTTGATCATTATGCTGGGCGGCGTTACGGTCAACTTTATCTTGGCGGTGATCATTTATATTGGGATGGCCTACAAATATGGGAAAGAATATGTGCCCATGGATAGCCTGAAGGATGGGGTTTGGGTAGTGGAAAAAACCATTGGCGACAAGGCCGGGATACAAACAGGGGATAAGATCATTGCCATTGATGGCAACAAGATACAATCTTTTAGAAACGTCTTCATTGAACTGATCAATGGCAATACCATGACCCTAGAAAGGGATGGTCAGCGGATAGACAAGGAAATCCCTGTGGACTTTATCTCGACCCTGTTGGAGGATGAGGACAAAATAAAGTTCCTTTACCCTAGGGTGCCCTTTATCATCTCCGAGGTTTCCAAAGAATCCCAAAACAAAAATGCCGACCTCAAGAAAGGCGATGTCATCAAAAGAATTGGCGATGACAACATTGTATACTACGACCAAGCCAAGGAAATCATTGAAAAATATACAGGTAAAACGGTTGATCTTACCATTGATAGGAAAGGAGAGGCCAAACAGGTTCAGGTCAAGGTAGATGACTCTGGAAAAATAGGAGTGGTCCCCGGAATACCTAATATCCTGGATTTGGCGGATAGGGGCGTTGTGGAGAAAAAGACGATAACCTATAGTTTTTGGGAATCCATTCCAGCGGGGATCCAGGAAGGTGTGGAGACCTTAAAAAGCTATGCCAAGCAGTTGAAAAAGATATTCAATCCCCAGACGGGGGCCTATAAGGGCGTTGGTGGTTTTGCCGCCATTGGGGGCATGTTTCCACCCACATGGGACTGGGTGGCCTTTTGGTCTACCACGGCTTTGATCTCCATTATCCTGGCCTTTATGAACGTGCTGCCCATTCCCGCTTTGGATGGGGGACACGTAGTGTTCTTGTTGTATGAGATGCTGACGGGCAAAAAGCCCAGCGACAAGTTTCTGGAACATGCGCAGATGGTGGGATTCTTCCTTTTGATCGGATTGTTGCTGTTTGCCAATGGCAACGATTTGTATAAATGGCTTTTTAAATAGAAAACCACTTTTTTTGTTTGTGGTGTATAAAGGAAACTGCTATATTTGCACCCGCTTACGGTAAAATATTCCTCCTTAGCTCAGTTGGTTAGAGCATCTGACTGTTAATCAGAGGGTCGCTGGTTCGAGCCCAGCAGGGGGAGCAAAAAATAAAGGAAGCCGCACGAAAGTGTGGCTTTTTTCATTTTTTACCCTGTTGTTGCGAGAAGCTTACCCTGAGCGCAACCGAGGGGAGCCCCGGCAGGAGCGTGAAAAAAAATCCAACACTAGATGATAGTGTTGGATTTTTTTGTTTACAAGATTGGTTTATGGTCTCTTAAAGCGGAATAAACCAGGATTGTAAAAAAGTATTATATGAAAAGCCCTTCAAGATGAGCGATTATTTTTGTTAAATTTATGATTCTGAACGATCAACCATCCATCCAGTGAAAAATTCAATATTCTTTTGGCTAATTGTTTTGTTTCAAATTTCCACCATCCAATGCCAAATAAAAACCTGCTCAGATAAGCTGTTTCCCCAGAAATTAAATAACAGTGGTTTGAACGGTGTCCCGGATTTTAATTTTAGATGGCCAAATGGGTCAACATTGAATGTTAAATTTCAAGGAGGTAGTCAGTATGTCAGATCAAAGGTCATCGAATATTCCAAGGTGTGGGAAAATTTTGCCAATATAAAGTTCAGATATGTAAACTCAGGTACACCAGATATATTAATTTCCTTTGTATCTGGAGATGGTTCTTGGAGTAACCTTGGGAAGACTTCCCAGCAGTATGCAAGATCCAATACGCCTAGCATGAATTTTGGATGGTTTGATTCTTCTACATCCGAAGAAGAATTTAGGAGAACAACACTTCATGAGTTTGGCCATGCCCTGGGGCTACACCATGAACACCAGCACCCAGAGGGAAACATCCAATGGAATAAACCCGTTGTGTATAATTATTATACCTCAAAGGGATGGACCATTGGTCAAATAGATGATAATATTTTTACTAAGTACGAAGAAACTCTTTCAAATTTTAAATATGATAGCTTCTCAATCATGCACTATCCAATTCCTCAAGAATTTACCCTAAACGGTTATAATGTGGGGTGGAATAGTGACTTGTCCCCTACGGACAAAACTGTAATTATGGAAATGTATCCTTTTAATGACATTACAAATAGGAAGCCAAGCAAAGAAGGAAAAATAGTTTCGGGGACATTAAATGACTTTTCAGTGGAACACAATGTGTTCAGGGATGATTACGATGGGGTACAGAGAAAAGGAATGGAAATCTCAATTGATTTTAACATAGAGAATGCGAAAGCAACCAAGTGTAGGGCTTCAGCTTATTTTATGACCAAGGAAGGGGTTGCCTTAAAAGAGGATAATGGAAAATACAGAACGAGAGATGGGGATGTCTCATCGGGCACGGATTTCGAACCGAGATATTCGAATTCACGGTTCAAAGAATTGAAGATTTTTCTTCCGTATGATGAATTTGAATTGGATGACGGAGAGTATTCGCTTAAATTCCGAGTTATTATTTGGGACGAAGACAGCAATGACATAATTAGAAGCGGCTATTATGGATTTACCTATTCTCGTGGAATAATCCTTAAGGACCTTGAAACTATTGTTGAAAGGATGGATACCGATTTGAAGGTCAGTCCAAAATTCTCAGTCAAAAATGCCAAGGAAGTTAATTGTCAGGCATGTGTCTTTTTTTATGATTCTTCAGAAAATCCTTTGCGCAATGAGGCGGGAGAAGTTTCTAAATTTTGCAAAGACTTTAAACCTGGGTATGATACCACTTCTTATAACGAAAAATCCAGTAACCTCTCAATATTGATTCCGTACAATTCAATACCAATACCAATGGGAGAGCACCAAGTAAAGTACTTTGTAGCATTATTCAATGGACCAAAACAATTTGGCACTGGCAATTGGCAGGTCATTACCTTGATAAAACAATAATTCCAATATCGCAATACCTTTCGCAGTGTAAATTTAAATATATATCCAAGGCTAGCTTGAGCAGTACACATTTGCTAGAAAATCGTTTTTGGTCTTACGATAGGGATTTTACCATTGAAGACTCTTTGATAATAGAAAAAGACAAGCAAATCAGTATGGGTTAAATGGTGAATTTATAACCGGATTTGACTTAGTTTCTGATACTAGCATGCAATCGGGATTGAGTAAAACTTCAATATCTAGAATTATAATACGTATAGGTGAAAGTGAAAAAAAGGCACATAATTTCCTTGCCCAAACAGTAGACATGTCAAGGTACCGCAAACATTTAGGCTATTACTCATAGTTCAAGCCCAGCAGGGGGAGCAAAAAATGAAGGAAGCCACACTTTTGTGCGGCCTCCCTTATTTATAACATATTTCTTGCGGTTTAGTTATGTACCACTTCCGAAGGAATTTTTAAATCAAAAAGGTGTTGGTTGGTCCCTTTCATGCCCAACTTGAAAACCTTGACCTCCTTACTCTGTAATTTGCTGCCATAATTTCTATAGATGGTAGCTTTAAGATAGGTAGGGGTAAGTTGCTTGTTGCCGTGGTAGGTGGCATTGATTTTCCAAGTGCCCAACAGTTCATTGTCCAAGAGAAAATCGGCCATGGCGTAACCCAGTTCTTTTTCGGAACGGATCCTGTCCGGCATTTCCTCCAAGGTATGTTTCCAACTAAAATATTGGCTGTTGGGGTTGACGAACTGTAGGTCGAATTCCGCTTCGGAGTCGTTCCAATCAAAGACCAGCCTCGTGCTTCGTTCATCGTAGGCCTTCTTCCTCTTTTTGATCTTCAAGGATCCATTGTCAAGGTCAAAAAGGTTGTCGACTTCCCGTTGCATGATTGCTGCAAGCTCCAGACTATCTTTGGGCAGAAAGCCCTTGTCCAAAAGGTAGGAATGCCGAGCGTAGAGTGAAGCGGCAGATTCTGGTTTGTCCAGATTACGGTAACTGTTGGCCATATCAATAAAGCTCTGGGCATATTCTGGTCTTAACATATACACCTTTTTATAGAAGGAATGGGCCTGTTCCTGCTGTCCCTGAGACTCCAACACATAGGCCATGGCCTTCAATAGCACTGGATTGTTGTCGGTCAGCCCAATGTATGTATCCAAAATCGTATCCGCAAATGTTTTCTCCTTATCATAGAAATATCGGTAAGAATCCAGATAGAAGAAAGGATGGCTGGCATACTTGAGCTTGTACTTTTCAAATACGGCCCTGGCGGTTTCCAAGGATCCACTTTCCTTTAGCTCCATTACATAACCGGGCAAGGATGTACCCTCCCCTTCGGCATCCACGACATCTTCAGTGAGATAGTTGTTCCGCAACAGTGCTCGGTCATACGGTGTGCCATTAGCATCTTTTGGGGTGACTGTACCGGTTTTGGTGTTAATCACTACAACACCTTTTATTCCTCTTCCATATCGAGCCAATCCTGCAAGAGAAGAAATAAAGGCTATTCTTCGAACATTGCCACGTAATGCCCCACATGATATACTGTTCAATATCATCCCGTCAACATCAAAGACAACATTTCCGCTACTTCGAAAGGGATTACCCTTGGTTGTCGATGAGCTCTTTGAATCTGATTGCTGTCTCATTAAAATACCTGCTGACATATTGCTGGACCTCATTGATGCATATAACATATCGGTCAATATATTACAACCTGCCGAAACCCCAGCGAACCTGCCAGTGAGCAAAAAATCCAAACTCGCAGCATTATCTATTTCGTCTTCTCCTATAATTCGAATGGAGTAACCCGAAGTCTCTTTATTTAGATAACCATAAGCTGATTTAATAATGTTAGGATTGGAATCGTACTCCAGTTCCAACTCTTTTTGTCCCTTGAGCAGGGTCTTGGAAACCGTGACTTCGTCCAGTTCCTCAATCCTAAGGTTCATTTTAATGTTGAGGATTTTGGTAACGTCCTCCACAATGACCGACACTGTATCCATGCCAATATAGGTGAACCTGAGTTCCTCTTTGGGGCTGGCCATGATCTCATACATGCCTTCTTTATTGGATGCGACTTGATCTCCAGAGGAAATATTGGTGATGTGTACATCCTTCAGGGGACTTCCTTCATTGGTTATCTTCCCCTGGATGTTCTTTTGGCCGAAGGAAAATGTAACAAATAGAAGAATACTGATGGTGGTGATTGCTTTCAAGACCTTTGAATTTTTTGTTTACAAATTGAACTTTTTACGGAGGGGCTTTCCAACATTGAATGCAAAATCTTTGTCTACCTACAAGGTAACATTATTTCCCATAGGCTTATATAAAGCATCAAAAATTGGTCCAAAATGCTATTTTTTATGGGCTTTTCTCATAGCCCATACTTACTGCAATTAGTTGCTCCTTAACTGAAAAAGAATCCGCGCAACAAGTGATGTATAGACAGGGTCCACTTCCCTAGATTGTACTAAAACACTGGTTATAGATCCCATCGAGGTGAACTGTCCGTGACCCAAATCAAAATCTTTGTTGATCTCTATAGAACTGGAACCTTTGCCCAACGCTTCCAGGAGGGATAGGTCTTTCCCATGGTCCATGGACGGTCCCGTAAAATGGATTACAGGAAAATTGATTTCAGAATGGTAAAAATGAATTTTGTCAGTGATTAAATCTGGGCCGTACCCATACCCCAAAGAAGAATCAAGACTAATAAAACCTTTTACATTTTTGTTGGTCCGGGCATATTCAAAAGCGGGAACGCCCTCAAAGCTCCAAACCACAAAATGGACGTTGCTCTTATCCACCGCTTCATTTTTTGACAAATAATCTATCACGAATGCCAAATCCTTTTGGTATTCTTCGGCGCCAGTGGTATCAAAAGGCAATCGTTGCCCCTGTTCCATGCCCAATCTGGGGATGGAGGCTACCACATAACCCTGTTCCGCAATGGCCTCCGCCAACTCCAAAAAGTATAGGGGATGCCCACCTAGTAGCAGTAGCAATGGGTGTTTGGGGTTAGGAAAATCCACGGTATAAACGGCCTTGGTATTTGTGCCGAGCAAAGCCTGAAAAGCTGGTTGCTGGATGGGGACACTGTCCTGGCCAAATGAAGCAAGCATTCTAACATACCGATTGAAGTTCTCTTCTTGGGTACTTTCGTTTGAGATGCCTTTGGCATAGTCCGCATAGGTCATTTTTGGTTGGTCACCATGTTCCAATGGGAACCATAGGCTTATGGGGATGGGTTTATCATTTTTCAGGGAATCTTGATAGTACGATGCACCGGGTCTATTGACATCGATCAGGGTATATCCTACGGATATGGATTCTCCGGAAGTATTCCCGGTAGGGTTTTGCGAAAACGAATACAGACCGGAAAAAAGAACGGCAACTAAAATTCTAAGTTTTAAACGCATAGGTGCAATGGTAAGAAAATTATGAAGAACTACATTGGCTGGACATGCGCTTTTGATTTATCAAGGGTGTTCTTTTTGCCTAAAAATCAAAGCGGAAACGCAAAAACACACTGTTCCCTATATTGGAAAAGGAATCGTCTTGTTTTCCATAGAAGATTTGGCCCGTAACATCAAAACCCCAATTTTGGGAAATGGCATATTGAAATTGGGGCATAAAAAAGACCGTGTTCAGTTCCTGAGCATAAATGGCAGCCATGGATGCCGTAATGGCCGGAGTGATGGGGTCCGATACTTGCGCAAAGTAAGACCATCTGTTGGGCATTAATTGCTTGGCGTTTAAAGTTGTGGAGGAAAATTGGGATACATCAAAGTCATCCAATGCTGTAATGCCATTGCCATTATAAAGCGAGGAAAGGTTCAGGGACAATCCATTTTTAAAGTAGTAGTCCAAAGAAATGGAACCCACAAGGACCTCCTTACTTTGGTCGGCATTGCCTTGGGACGAAAAATAACTGAACTCCCCTTTGATTCCAACAGTTTTGATGGCCCCTTCCCATCCCAGGCCAAAAACAAAATCTTCCAAATACTTTCCGGCCAAAACCTGAAAATCGTACTCAAATTTGTTGAAATTGTATTTCAGGGCAAAGGTATTCCTGTTCCATGCATCAGCGTAATTGATGGCCAATTCCCAACTGGCGTTTCCGGAAACATAATATTGTGCCCGTAGGGCATCTGATCCTGGACGTTCCTCATAATCAAAATCGACAAAACTGTAGGCATTGAAAAGGTCGTTGGGGTTCCACACCAGGTTTTTGCCCCAATTGATGCGCTGTCTACCCAGAATTACCTGCCATTTTCCGGAATGGAAATCCAAGTACAGCCGATCAATGGTGGACAGCCCGATCAAAGCAGGCTTGTTCACGACCAGGGCGCTCATGTCAATATCCTGATTTGAACTTTTTACGAGTTGTGCATAATCAGGAATGTTCTGCACGGAAGTACCCCAAAAAATCCTGTTCCTTAGCTCAATACCAGCTGTAAAGAGATCGTTCGCATACACCTTGAAATTCAACCGGTTATGAAGAAGGTTGTCATTGACAACGCTGTCCAGGGAACTGAAGGTGGAAATGTTGAGATATTTCACATAGCCGGAAAACTCGAGATGATCAGAGGCCCAGCTTTGTTTTTCCTCTTGCGCCGACCCCATGGAACAGGCCATCAATAGGATAAGGAGGGTCAATATGGCAATACGGGCCCTCACTTTTCCTTGGTATCGCTGATGATTTTACCATCCTCGAGAGTAATGATTCTATGGGCGCGATCAATGACCCGCTGATCATGGGTGGAAAAAAGAAAGGTGGTCCCTTCCATTTTGTTCAGGTTTTCCATGATATCAAGTAAGTCTGAGGTTGATTTTGAATCCAAATTGGCGGTGGGTTCATCGGCCAGGACAAACTTGGGTTTGGAAGCCAAGGCCCGGGCCACTGCTACACGTTGTTGTTGTCCTCCACTCATTTGGTTGGGACGCTTGAGCGCCTGCTTTTCCAGACCAACGGCCTCCAAAAGGGTTTCCACACGTTCGTGTATTTCCGAATCTGCGGCATGTTGCAATAACATGATAAAGCCCACATTCTCCTTGGCGTTCAACACGGGGATAAGGTTATAGGCCTGGAACACAAACCCAATGTTATTTAATCTAAAATTGATAAGTTCGTTTTCCTTTAACCCACTGATGTCAATGTTGTTCAGGGTCACCTTGCCGGAATTGGGCTTGTCCAGCCCACCTACGATATTCAATAGGGTACTTTTTCCCGATCCAGAAGGACCCACAATGGCCGTAAATTCCCCTTCTTCAACAGATAGGGAAACCCCATTCAGGGCACGGACCTCGTTGCCTTTTCCTTCGTTATAGATCTTGAACAGACTATCGGTTTGAATTATGTTCATCACTTCTTTTTTTATGGCGGATGCTTTGTTCATTATAATGCTTTTACGGCTTCAGCCGGATTCAATTTCAAGGCCCTACGTGCCGGCACAATGGCAGCCAATAGCGCCACTGCCAAGGTCATCAGGGTAATGTCCCAGTACATGGGCAAGGGCAGTCGGGTAAACACCTTGGCGCCTATGCCCAGACTTTCCAATCCTTTTGCCACCACAGAGAGATCTATACCATGCATCCCAAAGTAGGAGATGGTTCCACCGGCCAGCGATATCCCCAATGGAGTGGCAATGATGACCAAGAAAAGGGTCTCCAAGATGATCATGGCAAACACTTTCTTTTTGTTCATCCCCACGCACAATAGCATGCCCAGTTCCCGTTTGCGTTCCAAAACGGCCATCAGCATGGTGTTGACAATACCAAAGGCCAAAGCCAACAGGATGATGCCCATGAAAATGTAGATGAAATTGCCCATGGTTTTTTGGGCGTAGCCCAGTTCTGGGGCAAGCTCATCCCAACTTTCCACCAAATTGGATGTTCTGATACGTTGCTTTACTGTTTCGGTTTGGTTGATATTATTGCAAAGAATGGCCACTTCATGGATTTCCCCATTGAATCCGGCCAAGGATGCCACATCGGGGTATTTGACAAATACGGTACCCTCATCGAACATACTGTTCACGCTCTTGAAAATACCTTCGACCCTAAAACTTGTGGCAATGGTATTATTGGCGGCATCCTGAAAGTTCAATACGATTTTTGAATTGATCTTGGCCCCCAATTTATCGGCCAGTTTTTTTCCGATGAGGATAGGGTTCCTTTTTAATTTGTAGAGATAGGTGCCTTCTTCCAACTTTTGGGAAATATTGGTGACTTTTTGCTCCTGTCCGGGAAATACTCCCATAATTTTCACACCATAATTACCCCGTGCGGTAGAGGCCATACCTTGGAGCACCAACCGTTTGGAAAAGGCTTTTACCTGCCCCATGGTATCCAATTGATGAACCAATGTGCTACTCTGGGAAATGGTATCCATTTTATCAAAATTCTCCTGAAATCCCGCATCGTGCACCTGTATGTGCGACAAATAAGTATTGATGGCACTGTTCATCCGTTGTTCGTTCAGGCCCAAAGTCATCGCCATAATAAAAAGGCCGGACCAAATGCCCAAAACAATGGAAGCGATCACAATGCTGCTTCGCAGCCTGTTCCGCCAGACGTTTCGCCATGCTATAGTCAATAGTGTTTTCATTGTTCCTTAGGGTTGTCCATTAGCTTCGCATTGCCTCCAAGGGCTTCAATTTTTTGATTACCGTGATGGGATATAATGATACCACTAGGGCAATGGCAAAAATCAATAGGGCATGTACCAAGGGAAGGTCCGGTTGGATATAAAATGGTATTTCGGCACTGAAACCAAAGTTCTCCATCATTTCGGCCTGGGTTCCAGGGAGCACCAGTGGATCATAATGCTTCCACAGCATGATGGGATAGACCAAAAGTACTCCCGCGAAAACTCCCAAAAGGGATAAGATCACGGTTTCAATGAACACCATCAAGGCCAACTGGCCCTTTTTCATCCCTATGGAAACCAGAACGCCAAACTCGTATTTGCGCTCCTGGGTCATCATGAGGACCGTACCGAAAATGCCAAAGATCAAGATCATGTAGAGAATGGCTACCATCAACAAACCACCCACGCTATCGGCCAAAATGGTCTGTTGTAACTCGGGCATCATTTGCTCCCAATCCATAACCTCATAGATTTCAGGGTCCAGGGTATTTTCCAATGACCTTTTTAAGGGTTTCAATCGGGCATTGTCCGTTTTGTCCAGTACAAGGCTTGTGGCCATATCCGGTGCACTAAAAAGGTTTTGCGCATCTTTAAGGGACAGCAACACCGACATTTTATTGAGCGTAGGATTTTTGAGGTCGATGATGCCCGCTATATTGAATTTATCCGCAGCCAACATGCCGTGATATCCTTGGCCCACAAATACCAAGGTGTCGTTGATGCCCACATTGAAGTAGGACGATACACCCTTACCAATGACAATGTCATTGCGATTTTTGAACAAATTCCCCGCTACAATCTTAGATTGGATATCCTGTAGCTTTTGCTCTTTTTCCAGTTCAACACCATTAAAGCTGATGACCTTGGTAAGATCTCTGTGCGAGAGCAACCCAAAATTTTCCAGTCGGGGCAAGACCATATCCACCCCTTTCACTTGCGAGATCTTTTGGATAAGGGTATCGTTTACCGTTATCGTATTGTTGATCGATTTTTCATCCCAATATCCCTTACCGTGCACCTGCATGTACCCGGTGTAGGCCCCAACCACATTATCTATCATGTGTTTGTAGGTACCCAGTTGCATGGAACGCATAATGAGGGACAGGAATATGGCCACCGTGATGGATGCGGCGGTGATCAAACTCCTCTTCTTGTTCCGCCAAATGTTCCGCCAAGCTATTTTTAAAATCATATCCTAAACTTTTCAACCAGAAGGGTCAATGTATGCGTTTCATGTAATTGGTGGTAAAGTATTCTTCTGGAATCTTGAGGTCAAACTTCCATGCATCATAGGCGATTACGGTGGACTGTCCAGGCTTATCTATGGGGTTCACCGTCAATTTTGACGGGAGTGTCTTCCCATCAAAGATCTTGACATCCGAAGCGATCATTTGATTTACCAGAAATTGGTCCTCATCATAAAAATCGGTCTGCATCTGCATATATTCTTTTTGGTCTACCCAAATCATGATCTTACCCCAAACTACCGCTGCATCGGGTTTTGGGGTCAGCTCGATTTTCCAGCATCGATATCCGTTTTTTTCCTCTTCCCCTACAATTTTTTTGTCATAATCGGTGACTATGGATGATTGCTTGACAAGATCGTCGTTGGTAAGATCGGTGCCCATCCAATTTTGCAGCATCATGGAAGGCGGAAATTTCACGGTTCGATCTATGGTGGGCAAATAGTTCCAAACCTCTTTTTCCCGCATGAGAAAAACGGTCCCTTTTTCTTTAACGGGAGTGGTGATCACCGATATGGAATAATCAGAACCTTTGGACCAGGCCTTCATTTTCATTTCTTTGGACCATTTGGGCCGAATGATGTCAATGGTCATTTCGGCATAAGAGGAAAGTCCCCTGAATTTGGCATCAGCGGTTTTGATGATCTCATCGGCCGTTTGGCAAAAAGCCATTTTGGCAACAAATAAAAATAAAACTGATATTATTTTTTTCATTGTTCTGGATTTGAGGGCGTTATATATGTTTTTAAAATGTTCTTCTTTATTTCTTCCAAGGGATAGCTTTCACCAAAAATGAGGTATTGGATACCTATGCCGTCCATGATGGCCCCCAGTTTAATGGCTTCATTGGCAGGATCCTTATGGCCGATCATGGCAAATAATGTTTCAAGATCTTTTGTCAATGTTTCATATACGCCCGAAATGGTTTTCTGAACGGAAGGAATGGAGCCCACATGGATGGCCAAGGACGTAATCAACCGCCACAGCTCCTTTTTCTCTATCAAGAGGGCAAAGTAACCTTCAATGACCGTTTGGAACATTTCCACTGGGCTCAAATCCAGTAGTTCTTCCTCCGGGATATTAAGATTTGATGCCTCTTTCAAGGCAAAGTCCACCACAGCGTTCAACAGCACTTCCTTACTGGAAAAATAATTGTATAAAAACCCTTTGGATATCTTTAGCTCCTTGGCAATGTCGTTGATGGAGGTGTTGAAATATCCCCTGTTGGCGAAAAGTTGCAAAGCTCCCTTAATGATTTCTTCCTTTTTGGCCTCTTTATGTGCGGCCAACTGTTTTTCAGTGCGAGGACTCATTTTTAAAAATGAACGATTGGTCAAAATTAAAGATTATTTTGATGCTTTCATACAATTATTAATAAAAATTAATCACAGGAGTGGATTTTATCGATCCAGTGTCATGCGGGATTGAAAAGAGAGGTTGAAATATGGGTTCTTCTAACATAAAGGCCTTGTTCTGTGAACAAATCCCTTTTGTTTTTACATGATATTTTGCGGGAATATAGTAGTTTGCATGCTGCTGTAAAACTTCAAAAAAACATGAAAAAAATAGTAACCTTTGGGGAGATTATGCTTCGGTTGGCCCCCCAAAATAACCTGAGGTTTTCCCAGGCCTCTTCGTTTGATGTCATTTATGGGGGTGGGGAGTCCAATGTGGCGGTATCCTTGGCCAATTATGGATTGCCTGTTGAGTTTGTGACCCGGTTGCCCAAAAATGATATCGGCGAGTGCGCCCTTATGGAAATGCGAAAGCGGAACGTGGGTACCCACCATATTGTCTTTGGAGGCGACCGTTTGGGCATCTACTTTTTGGAGACGGGGGCCGTAAGTAGGGGGAGCAAGGTTGTCTATGATCGTGCCCATTCCGCCATGGCGGAAATACAGCCTGGAATGGTGGATTGGAAATTGGTTTTTAAGGATGCCCATTGGTTCCACTGGACAGGAATAACCCCGGCCATATCACAAGGTGCTGCAGATGCATGCTTGGAGGCAGTAAAAATGGCCAGCCAAATGGGGCTTACCATTTCTACCGACCTTAACTACCGCGCAAAACTCTGGAAATATGGGGGTGACCGGGAGGCCATCATGACCGAGTTGACCTCCTATTGCGATGTCATTCTGGGCAATGAGGAAGACGCCCATATGCATTTTGGCATCCATCCACAAGGCCTGGATGTGCACAAAGATGGCAAGGACGTTACCGCCGAGGCATTTCTTTCGGTCTGTAAGCAGATGATGGAAAAATTCCCAAGGGCCAAAAAGGTGATCACCACGTTGAGGGGTTCCATCAGTGCCTCGCACAATACGTGGGCCGGAGTCATGTACGATGGCAAAAAGATGTACAAGTCACCCACATATCAAATCACCCATATTGTGGATAGAGTGGGCGGAGGGGATAGTTTCATGGGCGGATTGATTTACGGGTTGAATGTCTATGACAACGATCAAAAAGCCTTGGATTTCGCAGTGGCCGCTTCCTGTTTAAAGCATACCATTTATGGAGATGCCAACTTGGTGTCGGTGGATGAGGTGGAAAAACTGATGGGAGGCGATGCATCCGGTAGGGTAGCGCGATAGTCTTATATCTCCAAAGTTGCGCAATCGATTGTGTAACTTTTGGCTATCTTTGGATGAATCGGATGGTTTCGGCCATCCATACGTCTATTCCAATGATAAAAAAGTGTTTCAGCATACGCTTCAGACCATGCTTTATTGTTTTCTTGGCAATGTCTTCCCTGTTTTCGCAAGTGAATGAAGGGAAAGACCTGGGGCTCAAAGAGTATTACAAAGATTATTTTCCCATTGGAGTGGCAGTTTCGCCTAGGTCTTTGCAAGGTGAAAGTGCGAATCTTATCCTAAAACATTTTAATAGCATGACACCGGAAAATGTCATGAAAATGGGCCCAATTCACCCTGAAAAAGAAAGATACAATTGGCAATTTGCTGATGAGATTGTGGATTTCGCCCAAAAGAACCACCTATTGTTGAGAGGCCATGCCCTGTGCTGGCATAACCAGGCTGGGGATTGGATATTTAAGGATGACGACAGGAACCAAGTTACCAAGGAAGTGTTTTTGCAGCGGCTAAAAGAACACATTACCACCGTGGTGGGCCGCTACAAGGGCAAGATTTATGCATGGGATGTGGTCAATGAGGCCGTTTCAGATAAGGAAGGGGAGTTTTTGAGGAATTCGGAGTGGTACAAAATATGTGGCGCGGATTATATCATCAAAGCATTTGAATATGCCCATGAGGTGGACCCAGATATGAAGCTGTTCTACAATGATTATAGTGCCGTAAGACCAAGTAAACGGGATAAGATCTATAAGCTGGTGAGAATGATCCAAGATGCTGGAGTACCCATCCATGGAGTGGGGATCCAAGGGCATTTTTCCATCTATGAACCTACTGAACAGGAACTAAGGGACGCTCTGGAACTATATGCTTCTTTGGGGGTTGAGGTCCAGATTACAGAATTGGATGTGTCGGTTTACCAAAAGGAACACAGCCGTAGGGATTCCCTGCCAAAGGATAAGGACGATGCCTTTAAACCGGAACAGGAACATAGGCAGATTGAACAGTACGATATGCTGTTCCGGGTTTTTAGGGAATATAAGGAAACATTGACGGGTGTTACATTTTGGAATGTCTCGGACCAGCACTCTTGGTTGGACAATTTTCCGGTTCATGGAAGAAAGAACTATCCCCTTCTCTTTGACGAAGATCTAAAACCTAAAAAAGCGTATTATAGGGTAGTGGAATTTGCAAGGGAAAAACCGCAATAAGACGAAAAAGCCCGGAAATTTTCCGGGCTTTTTCGTCTTAAAAAAGGTATGTTTTTAACCTGTGAAGTAAGATAGGATTCCAACCACAATGACCACCAATACTATGGAAAGTACCACATCTATGGTACCGTAACTGCCTTTGGTATCCGCTCTATCTTCCGCAGTGAGTGTTCCAAAGGAAAGCCCTTTGATGGACGCGTAATTTGGAGGGGCCGTGGCCAAGGTCACCGCAATACAGAGTGCCACTGAAAAAACGAACATGAAAATGGCCATGTGCGCAAAGTTGATGGTCGCAAAACTGAACAGGAAGCCTGGTACTTTCTCACCGGCCGCTATCTGGGGTTGGTAGTAGATTTCGGAGCCCAAACGAAGCACCAACAGCACCAATCCCGCCAACAGCGTGGTAATGGCCGCCTTTGAGTTTACCCTTTTCCAAATGATGCCCAACAGGAATACCGTGGTCACCGGAGGGGCTATGTACGATTGAACGTTCTGTAGGTATTGGTACATTACACCGCCACCAATTTTATCCATGATCGGGATCCAAATGATACCGAGCACCACAATGATTCCTGTGGCAACCTTACCAATGGTCAACAATTGGCGTTCAGTTTTATGTGGGCGTAATTTTTTGTAGATATCAATGGTAAAGATGGTGGAGCATGAATTGAACACAGAGGCCAAAGAACTCATCAAGGCAGCCATAAGGCCACCTGCTACCAAACCTTTCAACCCAACGGGAAGGAGTGTCTTCACCAACATGGGGAAGGCCCTATCAGCACGCTCCACATTAAAAACCTCCGGATTTTGGATGGTCAGTGCAAAGGCAATGATACCGGGCACCAAGAAAATCAATATGGGCATCAATTTAAGATACGCACCAAAAATGGCCCCTCTTCGCCCTATTTTGATATTGTTGGCCGCTAGGGTACGCTGCACAATGTATTGGTCCGTACACCAGTACCAGATTCCCACAATGGTACCCCCGATCAAGAGACCGGTCCATGGAAATTGTGGGTCACTGATGGGACGCCACATATTAAAGTGCTCTGGACTGACCGATGTTACGGTTTCCCTAAGCTGCCCCCAACCCCCTACTTCCTGTAGGCCCAAATAGGTAATGATCACCGATCCCAAGATCAGAATGATGGTCTGTAAGGTTTCCGTGTAGATTACTGCTTTCATACCTCCCACAACGGTGTAGATCCCGGTAAAGATCACCACACCAATGGCACCGTACCAAAACGGAATGCCCAATAATTCGGATACTACGATACCACCCGCATAAATGGTGATGGATACTTTGGTGAGCACATAGGCGATCAAAGAAAAAATGGATAGAAACCAGCGCGATCGGCTGTCAAATCGTTTTTCCAGGAACTCGGGCATGGTAAAAGCGCCACTGCGGATATAGAACGGCAGGAACAACCAACCGAGCAAAAGAACGATCCAAGCATGGAGTTCGTAATGCGCCATGGGCGTACCGGATTCAAAGCCCGTACCGGCCAGTCCCACCACATGCTCCGAACCAATGTTCGATGCAAATATGGAGGCCCCGATAACGAACCAGCCCACGTTACGGCCGGCCAAGAAATAGTCCTCGGTGTTCTTGTTCTTTTGGATGACCACCCAAACGGCCACGCCAATAAGCGCCAAGAGGTATAGTCCCAGAACTACCCAATCCGCACTTTCTAAAACTGATTCCATAATTAATTTGGTTTAGTTTGTTCAGTCATTTTACTAAATGACGTTCAGTTAAATGTATTGGTTGATGATGTTTTCAAACAATTCCTGCTTGCCGCTACGCTTTTTAATGCCTTGGTTGGAGGAAGCATGGGCATGGAGGTCTTCCATGGTCAGCTTGCCATCTTCAAACGCTTTGCCGGCACCAGAATCGAATGAAGCATATCGCTCCTTACGCATGCTAATATAACTGGAATTTTCCAATATGTCATTTGCGGCGAGCAAAGCCCTTGAAAATGCGTCCATTCCCCCAATATGGGCATGGAAAATATCTTCCAGATCCGTAGAGTTCCTGCGGATTTTGGCATCGAAGTTAATCCCACCGCCTTGAAAGCCACCGGCTTGCAATATCACCAACATGGCTTGGGTCAGCTCATAGACATCCACGGGGAATTGGTCGGTATCCCATCCATTCTGATAATCGCCCCTGTTGGCATCGATACTGCCCAACAGATTATTGTCCGCGGCCACCTGCAGTTCGTGCTCAAAGGTATGTTGGGCCAAAGTGGCGTGATTTACTTCGATGTTCAGCTTGAAATCGTCCATCAGGCCATATTTGGTCAAGAAGCCCAAAACGGTGGCGGCATCAAAATCATATTGGTGTTTTGAAGGTTCCATAGGCTTTGGTTCAATGAAGAAAGTGCCCTTAAAGCCCTGTTTCCGGGCATAGTCCTTGGCCATGTGAAGGAAACGTGCCATGTGGTCCTGTTCGCGTCCCATATCTGTGTTCAAGAGCGACATATACCCTTCGCGCCCTCCCCAGAACACATAGTTTTCGCCACTCAATTTAATGGTGGCGTCCAAGGCGTTTTTCACCTGCGCCCCGGCAAACGCAACCACATCAAAATCCGGGTTGGTGGCCGCACCGTTCATGTACCGGGAGTTACTGAAACAGTTTGCGGTTCCCCAAAGGAGTTTCACTCCGGAAGCGGCCATTTTTTCTTGGGCATAGTCGGTAATCATCTGCAATCTTTTTTCAGATTCTGCCAAGGTCCCCCCCTCTGCGATCAGATCAAAATCATGGAAACAATAATAAGGCGCCCCAATTTTGGTAATGAACTCAAAGGCCGCATCCATCTTATCCTTTGCCT
This sequence comes from Allomuricauda sp., assembly GCA_041391945.1. Lineage (GTDB taxonomy): Bacteria > Bacteroidota > Bacteroidia > Flavobacteriales > Flavobacteriaceae > Flagellimonas. Next base: position 86,232 of record JAWKNC010000003.1, read on the forward strand.
GTTGTATGGGGTCTGAATTTGTGAGCCATGGAAATTCTTGGGTCGGGGCCCCAAAGGGATCTGCACCCACTCCGGTGAAGGTATGCCAATACGCAATGGCAAACCTAAAATGCTCCTTCATGGTCTTGCCACCAACCTTTTTGTTCTCGTCATAATATTTGAAAGACAGGGGATTATCCGACCCTTTTCCTTCAAAAGGAATTTTTCCAATACCCTTAAAAAACTCTTTGTTTCCTATTGTAACCATAATTAAAGATTAATCAGTTGTGTAAATATTTTTCCAATTCTTTTTTCCATAAAGCATAGGCTTCGCGATATTTTTCTGCATTCTTTTCGGGGTGATAGGTCATTTGGATGGCATCCGTGGCCATGGCTTCCCCAATACTCTTGAAATCCCCAAAAGCATAGGCAGCCGCACGGGCTGTACCCACCGCTCCGGTGGTCTCCACAATATCGATGTGGCTATCGGCCAAGGCGGCAATGGTCTTTGAAAAGATCTCTGCCCGGAACAGGTTGTCATTTCCAGCTTTGATGGAGGCAATGTCCACCCCATCATTTTTTAAAATTTCCATGCCGTACACAAACGAAAATGCTATGCCTTCCAACGCGGCCCTGAAAACATGGGCGGCCTTGTGCACGTTAAAATTCAAGTTCAGCATTCGAGAACCCCTATTGCTGTTGTTCAACATGCGTTCCGCCCCGTTCCCGAAAGGCAATATGCAAAGTCCTTCCGAACCAATGGGGATGGATCCTGCCTGTTGGTTCATGGCGTTGTAAGACAGGCCGTTGGTGAATTCACTTCTGATCCAACTGTATTGGATTCCTGTTCCGTTGATGCACAACAGTTTGCCAATCCTTGTGTTTTTGGCATCGTGGTTCACATGGGCAAAGCTGTTGATACGGGTATGCTCTTGGGTGTCCTTTTGCCCTGAAATGGCATAGACCACCCCAGATGTGCCCCCTGTGGCGGCAATCTCACCAGGTTCCATCACATTGAGGGACAGCGCATTATTGGGTTGGTCACCTGCCCGGTACATGATGGGAATGCCTTCGGGCAAACCGGATTCCATGGCGCCTTGCTTGTCCACATGGCCCTGCTCCGAAAACGATGGGACAATTTCTGGAAGCAGTGAAGGGTCTATCCCTGTATCTTCCAGCAACCATTTTGCCACCGAGTTCTCCTTAAAATCCCATAGGATGCCCTCTGAAAGTCCTGATGGTGTGGTCACACAGGAACCCGATAGTTTTAGGGCGATGTAATCCCCGGGCAACATGAACTTATGGATGCGCCGGTATACATCCGGCTCATGGTCCTTTACCCATTTTAGTTTGGAAAGGGTAAAGTTGCCGGGAGAATTCAATAGGTGTCCCACGCATTTTGCCTTGCCTGAGGTTTCAAACAATTGTTCCCCCGTTTCCACGGCCCTGCTATCGCACCATATGATGGAGGGCCTCAATACTTGGTAATCTTTGTCCACAAGGACCAAGCCATGCATCTGGTACGATATTCCAATGCCTTTTATCGCTTCTTTGGGGACCTTGGAGTTGCGCAATAATTCCTTGGTAGCGGCACAAAGATTTTTCCACCATAGTTCCGGCTCCTGCTCACCCCATCCCATAGTAAGGGAAATGATGGGCATTTCCGTTTTAGGATACTGGACCACTTCCCTCACCCTGCCATCCTCAGAATGTACCAGTGCCGCCTTGATGGAAGAACTGCCAATATCAAAACCTATCCAATACATAAATTACAATTGAGCAATATTTTGGTATGTTTTTTCAAATATAGTTAACGGAATCGATTGCATAAATTTATTTTTTCATTATTTTGGACTCTCAAACTTTTAGACGGGATCCTGTATATTTATTTGGCCACACGGTCAAGAAAAGACAGATTCTTTGGAGCCCTTCACTTTTTGCTTGCCGTCCAAGAAGTACAATTTGTAAAAAATGCTATACGAAAAGAAAACTAAAACTTAAATTAGTAAATTGAAATTCAAGCTATTGATATATAGGCTTGAAAAACCTAACCGCACGCTGACAAATGAAGATTAAAAAAGAGGTTACCATCTATGATCTCGCCAAAGAATTAAACTATTCTCCCTCTACGATTTCAAGAGCCTTGAATGACCATAAAAGTATCAGCAAGAAGACGATAAAGGTCATTAAGGAAGCTGCCATGGAGATGGGATATCGACCCAATAATCTTGCGGCCGGGCTCAGAAACAACAAAAGCAACACCATTGGGGTGCTTATTTCCCGCATAAACAGGCCTTTCATGGCATCTTTGATAAGCGGTATCGAGGAGACGGCCCGAAAAGCTGGATATAATGTCCTCATCAGTCAATCCAATGACAAATATGAAAATGAGATAAGCAATTGCAATGCACTTTACGATAGCAGGATAACAGGTCTCATCGTATCCCTGTCCATGGAAACGGTGGACATGGGGCACTTCCAAAAATTTGTGGACAAGGGGATCCCCATTGTATTTGTGGATAGGGTTCCCGATAATTTCAACTCCTACAAGGTGGTGATTGACAATTACACCGCCGGATATTCCGCCACAAAACATTTAATAGAGCAAGGCTGCACCCGAATTGCCCATTTTGCGGGGGCACAGCACAGGAATATTTATGAGGAACGTAAAAAGGGGTATGTGGATGCCCTGCAGGAACATGGCCTTTCAGTGGAGGAGGATCTGATCATACATTTTAAGACCTTGAGTTTTGAAGAAGGGGACAAAGCCACAAAGAAACTCCTGAAAATGGCCAATCCTCCTGATGGCATATTTTCCGCGAACGATACCGCTGCGGTGAGTGCCATTATGTGTGCTAAAAAAATGGGGGTCGATGTACCCCATGAATTGGCGGTCATTGGGTTCAACGATGACCCAATCGCATCCATCGTACAACCGTCACTTTCATCGGTTTCCCACCCTGCAAGCAAAATGGGGGCCATATCGGCGAGAAGAATCTTGGAACACTCTGGGCAAAACTATGATTCCAATCTGTCAGAAATAACGGTTTTGGGCACAGAAATCATCATTAGGGATTCATCCCTGAAAAATCTCCACGTGCTAGAATCCAAACAGTCTAGGTAACCAAAGGCTCAGTTCAGGAAAAACACTGACCACTATCAGCGCAAAGATCATCGCCAAAAATAGGGGCAGCAAAGGCCGTATGACCTTTTGAATGCTTGTTCGGGCCACACCCACCCCTATAAAAAGCACGGAACCGACCGGGGGCGTGCAGAGCCCAATGCACAGGTTCAGCACCATGATGATGCCAAAGTGCACGGGATCTATGCCCATAGCGGTGACCACAGGTAAGAAAATGGGGGTAAAAATGAGAACAGCCGGGGTCATGTCCATAAAAATACCTACGATGAGCAAGATGATGTTTATGATGATCAGCACCATGATCTTATTGTCGCTCCATCCCAACAATGCCTCCGTAACCACCTGAGGAATGTTCTCATAGGAAAGCACCCATGACATGGCTATGGACATGGCGATCAGCAGCATCACGATGGCTATGGTGGAAGAAGATTCCACAAATATGGGCCTAATGTCCTTCAAGGAAATTTCCTTGTAGAGCGCAGCTAGGATCAAACAGTAAATGACGGCCACGGAAGATGCTTCGGTTGCGGTGAAGATACCGGCAACGATTCCCCCGATCACCACCACCAACAAAAATAGGCTGGGAAGGGCCTTTACAAAGGTGACCAGTACGGTTTTGATGGAACTCCTGTCGGCCGTGGGGTACCCTTTTCGCTTTGCCCAGATGTACGCAACGACCATCAAGAACAATCCCGTTAAAATCCCAGGGAGATAACCCGCCAAAAACAACGCACCGATACTCACACCGCCACTGGCCACGGAGTAGATGATGAAAATATTGCTTGGGGGTATCACAAGTCCCGTTGTGGCCGAGGTTATATTGACCGCCACCCCAAATCCTTTATCATAGCCGGATTCTTCCATTTGATCGGACATAAAACCACCTATGGCGGCAGCGGCGGCCCCGGCAGATCCTGCAATGGCCCCAAACAACATGGCGGCCACAATGTTTACATGGGCCAACCCTCCGGGAAGTGAACCCACCAAGGCCTTGGCAAAGGCAATCAATCGTTCGGCAATGCCCCCTTTGTTCATGATGTGCCCCGCTAGGATAAAAAACGGGATGGCAAGGATGGAAAAACTGTCCAAACCCGTTACCACGCGTTGCGCAATGGTGGTGAGTGCTGGATAGGTATCCACATTGACCAAAATTGTCAATAGGGATGAAATGCCCAGGCTCCACGCCACGGGAACTCGGATGGAAATCAGGATGATGAAACTGAGAATTAGGATGCTAACTTCCATTTTTGATCACTTTTAGATTCCTGATTGTGGTGATCAGGTCGGATATTTTGTAATATAGGATGAAAAGACCGGACAGGGGAAGCACCAGATACACAAAACCGATGGGAAGGTCCAACGCGGGGGATGTTTGTCCGAATGCAAAAGAGATATAGACATAACGCAGGCCCCCGATCAAAAAAACCGATATGACAAAAAGGAGAATCACGACAATAATGATGATGTCCAGTATGTTTTTGTTTCTTTCATTCAAATATTGAGGTAATAGGTCAATGGCTATGTGCAGGTTTTTGCCAGAAGCATAGGCCGCCCCCAAGATGCTCAACCATATCAGCAGAAAACGGGCCAGTTCATCGGTCCACGAACTTTGACTTTCCAGCACGTACCTGGTAAAAACACCCCAAAAAACATCCACGACCATGATGATGAGCAAAATGGCCAAAGTCCATTCCAAAAAAAGATCTACACGGCGTTTCATCATTTTACATGTTGTATTTGCTCCGCCAATTCGTATAAGTGTCCATCACTTTCCTTTAATGACTGTAACATGGTCTTTGATTTTTCCTCAAAAAGAGTTTTGTCAGGATAGGAAACCTGCACCCCGGCCTTTTTTATTTCATCGAGGGCTTGTTGTTCTGCCTCTTTCCATAATTTTCGCTGATAAATTGTAGCTTCCGAAACGGCTTCCATCAGCCAGGTTCTTTCCATGTCGTCCAACTTTTGCCAAGTCAAGGTTCCTATCACCAAAATATCCGGAACCGATGCATGTTCGTTCACCGAAAAATATTTGCAGACCTCATAATGTTTTGAGGAATAGAAACTGGGTAGGTTGTTCTCGGCCCCATCCACAACCCCCTGTTGCAGGGAAGTATAGAGTTCTCCCCAAGAAATTGGAGTGGGGGCTCCTCCAAAACGTTTGACCATTTCAATGGCCGTTGGGCTTTGCATCACCCTGATTTTCAATCCCTTTAGGTCTTCAGGGGTATCAATGGGTTTTTCTTTGGTATAAAATGAACGGTTCCCTGCATCAAAATAGGTCAATCCCTTCAGCCAAAATTTTTCCGAGCCCGAGAGCAATTTTTTTCCGATGGGACCATCATAAACCTTAAATCTGTGTTCATCGTTGCGAAAGAGATAAGGGTATCCCAATATTCTCAGGTCTGGCGAGAAATTTTCCATGACCGCAGCGGAAACCTTGGTCATTCCCAAACTGCCGATCTGGAGGAGTTCCAGGCACTGTTTTTCCGAACCCAATTGGCTACTGGGATAAATCTGGATCTTTAATTTTCCCTGGGATTTTTTATCCACTTGCTGGGCCATGAAGACCATCGCCTCGTGCACTGGGTGGGTAATTCCAAGGCTATGGGCCAATTTAATGGTCCTGTTGGCCTTTTGTTCTTGTTGGCAGGAAAGAAGGGTAAGGGACAGCAAAAGAAATATCCTGAATTTCATGTTTGCTTTAGCTCTTGGATAATCTTTAACGTGCCTTTCACTTTTTGGGAAATGGCCTTAAAATCGCCTTTGGACAATGATTCCTTATCGATTAATTTGGAACCTATGCCCACACAGATGGCCCCTGCCTTGAACCAACGGGTCAGATTCTCTTTAGTGGTGTCTACACCTCCGGTGGCCATGATGTGGGTCCAGGGTTGAGGGCCTTTGACCGCTTTGATGAACTCAGGGCCAAATACCTCGGCGGGAAAGAGTTTGACGACATCGCAACCCAGCTCTTCCGCTCTTGCAATTTCTGTCAAAGAACCACAGCCCGGGGACCAGAATATTTTTCTCCTATTGCAGATGATGGCGATGTCTTCCCTTAGCACTGGTGTTACCACAAAGGAGGCTCCCATGTTGATGAAGGCCGAAGCAGTGGACGCATCGGTGACGGAACCCACGCCCAGTATCATCCCTGGACATTCAGCTGCACAGAATCTTACCAGTTCCGCAAAGACATTTTCAGCATTTTCACCCCTGTGGGTAAACTCGAACAAACGGGCACCTCCCTCATAACAGGCTTTTACAACGTGCTTCACCACAATTGGGTCCATATGGTAGAAAAGGGGTACAAACCCTGTCCTTTCCATGGTTTTTAAAACATCCTGTCGACTATGTTTTTCCATATAGATCTACTGTTCGGTCCTAATTGGAGATATGAACTTACTTTTTCAAGGTGAGCTTTTCCACCAAATTTGGAAATTGGAAAAACTCCTTGGCATTGTCATAGGTGATATCCCTTACAATTTTCCCGATCCATTTCATATCGTTTGGCAAAAGACCTGTCTTAATGTCATTTCCCAGGATATTGCAAAGGACCCTTCTGTAATATTCATGTCTTGGGAAGGACAGAAAGCTTCTGCTGTCCGTCAGCATGCCCACCGAACAGCTCAGGAGTCCCATGTTGGAAGTTACATCCAATTGTTGGGTTATCCCATCCTTTTGGTCCAAAAACCACCATGCCGCCCCAAACTGGACCTTGCCCTTTATCCCCTCGCCGGTAAAGTTGCCCGCCATGGTCGCAAAGACTTCGTTGTCCGAAGGATTTGAGTTGTAGAGGATGGTCTTTGGCAAGCTGCCGCTGTTGTTCAATTTGTTGAGCAGGTTGGCCAATTGTTCGGCCTGCGGATAATCCCCAATGCTGTCCACCCCGGCATTGATCCCGATTTTTGCCAAGATTGCCTTGTTGGTATCGCGAATGGGTCCCAAATGGAGCTGCATGACCCAATCTTTATCGGCATATAATTTACCCAGGAGTGTGAGTATGGCAGATTTGTACTGCATGGTTTCCTTTTCGGAAATAGCCTTTTCCGCCAATCTGTTCTTCAAGATTTTATTGATTTCATTTTGTGAAAAATCCATGCCATAGGCATGTGGAAGACCGTGATCTGAAAGTCTGCACCCATGTTCGTGGAAATAGTCAATTCTCTTTTTGGCGGCCTCGCCCAACGATTCAAAATCAGTAATGGCAATCCCGGTCATTTTTGAAAGGGTGGACAAATAGTCCGTAAAGTCCACTTTTTCAATATCGATCAAACCATCAGGCCTAAAGGTGGGGAGCATCTTTACGGGGCAATCCGATTTGGATAGTTTGGCATGGTGCGAAAGATCATCCAAGGGATCGTCGGTGGTGCATACAATTTCAACGTTCATTTTGCTCACCAAACTGCGTGCTGAAAATGAGGGTTTTTTAAGCTCCGCATTACATTGGCCATAAATTTTTCCGGCACTTTCAGGATTCAGGAGTTCATCGATCCCAAAATACCGACTCAATTCCAAATGAGTCCAAAGGTACAAGGGATTTCTCAACGCATAGGGCACGGTATGGGCCCATTTCTGGAACTTTTCCGCATCTGTACCGTTACCGGTGATGTATTTTTCCGAAATGCCCAGGGCACGCATGGCCCTCCATTTGTAATGATCGCCCTCGATCCATAATTTGGTGATGTTTTCAAAATTTTTGTCCTCTGCCAACTCATGGGGGGGCAAGTGGCTATGGTAATCTATGATGGGCTGATTTTTGGCATGGTCGTGATAAAGCTCTTTGGCTTGATCCGTTTCCAGCAAAAAGTCATCATGGATAAATTTCTTCATAAGGTTGTTTCTTTAGGGGAAGGTTATTGTAAGGTCACTACGGCGGTACTCATTTTGGGAGCACCCAATTCTGTGCTCCTCTTCATGGGACTGCTTCCACCGATATAAATTTTGAAGGTGCCCGGTTCAAATACCCGTTCTCCCTGGTTGTTCACCATTTGAAAGGCTTTTGGTCCCAATGTGAAAGTGACCTTCTTGGAAGCTTTCGGTTCCAAATTGATCCGTTGTACGCCAAAGAGTTGGTAATGGGGAACGTCCACAGTGGCCTCAAGGTCCGACACATATAATTGTACGACCTCATCGGATGGCACATCACCCGTGTTGGTTACTTCTACGGATACCACAACTTCCTCTTCCTGTGAAAAGGTTTCCCTTGAGGTTGTTAGGTCTCCGTAAGAAAAGTGGGCATAGGATAGGCCATATCCAAAGGGATATAGAGGATCCTCATCCATATATTTATAGGTGCGGCCCTTCATTCCATAATCCTCATAGGCCGGGAGTTGCTCCAATGATTTTGGAAAGGTGATGGGCAACCTGCCCGAGGGCGACACTTTGCCAAAGAGAATATCGGCCACCGCATTGCCGCCTTCTTCCCCAGGGTACCAGGCCAATAAAACGGCATCGGCCAATTCGTGCACCTCGGCAAGGTTCATGGGACTACCTCCGGTAATAATGGCCACAATGGGCCTTTCCCCGGCTGCCTTGCGAAGTTTTCTCAAAAAATTTATTTGATTTTGGGGCAAGTTATAATCCAGTCTGTCCCCAGCGGTTGTGGACGCCAGTGATTCACCCTCTTCACCTTCCAAGAGACTGGAAATCCCGAGTACGGCAAAGGTAACATCGCTTGTTCCCGCATTGGGGGTGGCCCAATCTTGGGGATTAAGGGATTCCCTATCGAGCAGTGCACCGATTCGATATTGCAATTGGCTCCCCGGGTGGATGGCCCCCGCAACCCCTTCCAGAATGGTGACCAGTTTTGGGTTTACTCCGTAATAGTTCCCCAAAAGCACATCTGCGTTGGCCGCATTGGGACCTGTAATGAAATATCTGGACAGGTCATTTTTTAACGGGAGCACCCCGTTGTTCTTTAGCATCACGATTCCTTTTTGGGCCACTTCCCTGGCCAGCGCCCTATGTTCATCGCTGTTGATCACATCCACGGAAATAGCTTCATATGGGTTACTTCCTTTCGGATCAAACAAGCCAAGTTTAAACCGGGTGCGCAACAAAATGGCCAATTGCTGGTCGATTTCGGCCTCCGTAATCAATCCATTCTTCACCGCTTCGGGCAATCCTTCCAAATACGTGCTGCCACAATTTAGGCTTACACCACTTTTAACCGCTAAAGCTGCGGCCTCAGCGGGAGTTCTCACGGCACCATGTCCGCCCCTTTCGGAAGGGACATAAAAATCCACGATGGCCCAACAATCGCTGAGCACATGCCCGTCAAATTTCCATTTGTCCCTGAGCACATCGGTAATCAAATAGTTGTTGGCACAACAAGGTGCTCCATTGGTGCTGTTGTATGCGCACATCACGGCTTCCACATCGGCATTGACCAACGCCTCAAAAGCGGGAAGGTAGGTTTCCCACATGTCTTTTGGGGAAGCAATGGCATCAAACTCATGGCGTAATTTTTCTGGGCCACTATGTACCGCATAATGTTTGGCACAGGCCGCGGTTTTCAAATAATCTGGGTTATCTCCCTGGAGCCCCTTAACAAAAGAAGTCCCTAGAATGGAGGTCAAATAGGGATCTTCCCCGTAGGTTTCCTGTCCGCGGCCCCAACGTGGATCGCGAAAGATATTGATGTTAGGGGTCCAAAAGGTGAGCCCGCTATACCGAAGATGGTATCCCTTTTCCTTGGATGCATTGTGCATGGCCCGGGCCTCATCAGAAATAGCCGAGGACACCCGCAGGGCGAGATCACTGTCAAAAGTGGCGCCCAGGCCAATGGCCTGCGGAAAAACCGTTGCCACACCGGATCGTCCCACGCCATGAAGGGCTTCGTTCCACCAACCATAGGGCGGGATGCCCAAGCGCTCAATGGCTGAGGTATTGTGCATCATTTGGTCCGCTTTTTCCTCGAGGGTGAGCCTTGAGACAAGATCGGCAACCCTTTCATCCATGGAAAGGGAAGCATCATAAAAGGGAAAATCATATTTGGGTTCCTGTAAGGTTGCTTCCGTAGTTTCGCTAGCATCCCCCTTGGGCCGTTCTTTGCAAGCCGATATTCCTAGAATGATAAGGACAGATAGAAAAAGAGCCTTAAATAATTTCATGGTTTGGTTAGGATTAATTGGTTTTTTAGTAAATGAATCTCAAATTTCGTAAAAATATCAATTTTTGCAATCGATTGCATTAAACATTTTGTTAATCTATGAATTTTTTACTTATTTTACTCAGTGCAATTGATTGATTTGACAATTAATCGATTTTTTTTTGCCAATTTCCAAATAATGAAAGAGCTCCTGAAACTGAGAAATGTATGCTTTTTTGGCCTTTTCCTTCTGATGTTCGCCCCATCGTGGGCAATGTCGGATGGATACAAACTTTGGCTGGATTATAGCAAGGTGGATAACGGGATACTCTTGGATGAATACAGAACACGGATTCAAGCCGTACATCTGGAAGAGGGCAGTGAAACATTGGGATTGGTCAGACAAGAACTGCAAATGGGCCTTGGTGAATTATTGGCCGGCCCAACACTGTTCAAGGAATATGATGGGTCTGGGAACATGCTCATCGTTGCAAAGCATGGAAACCTTCCCGAAGCATTTCAAAATGAAGTGCAAACCGAAGGTTTGAAAAAAGAAGGATTTATCATCAAATCGGTCACCTCTAAAGGCAAAGCATATATTCTGATCACCGCACGGGAAGATATTGGCCTTTTATATGGCACGTTCAATTTTTTGAGACTGTTGCAAACCCACAAGGGCATTGTGGATCTTGATATTGAAGAATCACCCAAAGTGGATATCCGGATGCTGAATCACTGGGATAATTTGGACGGGACCATTGAGCGCGGCTATGCCGGCTTTTCCATTTGGAATTGGCACACCCTGCCAGATTATATCGATCAACGCTACATAGATTATGCTAGGGCCAATGCTTCTATCGGCATCAATGGAACAGCCCTTACCAGTGTCAATGCCAATGCCTTGATACTCACACCGCAGTATCTGGAAAAGGTAAAAGCCTTGGCGGATATCTTCAGGCCCTACGGGATAAAGGTCTACCTCACCGCGCGTTTCTCCGCCCCTATGGAGATAGGGGGTCTAAAAACTGCGGATCCGCTAGACCCAGAGGTGGTTCAATGGTGGAAAAACAAGTCAAAGGAAATCTATGCAATGATTCCGGATTTTGGGGGATTTCTGGTAAAAGCCAATTCTGAAGGGCAACCTGGGCCACAAAACTATGGGCGTTCCCATTTGGACGGCGCCAACCTTCTGGCGGATGCTTTGGCACCATACGGAGGCGTGGTCATGTGGAGGGCTTTTGTGTATTCTGAGAACGATCCAACAGATCGGGCAAAACAGGCCTATAGCGAATTTGTTCCCTATGATGGGAAGTTCAGGGACAACGTGCTGGTCCAAGTAAAGAATGGGGCTATCGACTTTCAACCTCGAGAACCATTCCACCCCATGTTCGGCGCCATGCCCAAAACCCCTTTGATGATGGAATTTCAAATCACGAAGGAATATTTGGGCTTTGCCACACACATGGTATATCTGCCCAAGCTTTTTCAGGAAGTATTGGAGGCCGACACATACCGAAAAGGGAAAGGTTCAACCGTCGCAAAAGTGATAGATGGAACATTGAATCCTAAAAAGCTAACGGGCATTGCGGGGGTTTCCAATATTGGTACGGCAGCCAATTGGACAGGGCACCCTTTCGGGCAAGCCGATTGGTACGGCTTTGGAAGATTGGCTTGGAATCCATACATGGACTCCGAGGATATTGCCGATGAATGGCTTCGTTGCACGTTCAACAACGATGAAAATTTTATAGGACCGGTCAAGGAAATGATGCTAAAATCCAGGGAGGCCGTGGTGAATTATATGGATCCCCTGGGGTTGCACCACATTTTCGATACCAACCATCACTATGGCCCTGGCCCGTGGGTTGATGATCTTTCGAGACCCGAATGGAATCCTGTCTACTACCATCAAGCCGATAGCAAGGGTATTGGCTTTGACAGGACAAAGACGGGCAGTGATGCGCTTTCCCAATATGCCCCGGAAGTGGCGAAAATGTTTGGCGATCTGGAAACCTGTCCAGAAGAATACCTTTTATGGTTTCATCATCTACCGTGGGATTATAGGCTTAAGAATGGAAGAACCCTGTGGGAGGGTCTGGGGATGAAATATCAAGAAGGCGTGGATGAGGTCCAAAATATGATAAACACATGGCAAGGGATGAAACCGTACGTGGACGATTTCCGCCACAATCAGGTTTCCATGTTGTTGCAGATACAGCTGAAGGAGGCAAAATGGTGGCGAGATGCCTGTATGCTATATTTCCAGACGTTCTCAAAAATGGATTTTCCGAAGGAAATGGAACATCCTGGGAATACGTTGGAATATTACAAATCCTTAAAATTTCCATATGCTCCGGGAATCCGGCCCAAATGGAATTAACAACTAGAAAAGAATCAATGGGAAAGAAAATCGCCATAGTAACAGGAGGTAATTCTGGGTTGGGCCTCGCAACCGCAAAGAAATTTTGCGACAATGGGATCAAGACCTATATCATTGGAAGATCAAGGGAACGTACAGAGGATGCCAGCGCTGAAATTGGGAAAAATGCAGTCCCCGTCGTTTTTGATCTTACCTGTCTTGAGGGGATTCCCAAATTGATCGATGGCATATACCAAGAGGAAGGCCAACTGGACATTCTGGTCAACAATGCGGGCATCAATATGAAAAAAGACTTTGTGGATGTAACGGATTCTGACTTTGAACAGGTGGTCCACACCAATCTGTTCAGTGTTTTTGCCGTAAGCCGGGAAGTGGTTAAAAAAATGATGGAAAAAGGAGGCGGAAGCATTGTCAACATCAGTTCCATGGCTGCACAGTATGGAATGCCAAAGGTAATAGCCTACTCGGCCAGTAAAACCGCCATTGAGGGTATGACGCGGGCCATGGCCGTGGAATTGGCCCAATATGGGATCAGGGTAAACTGTATTGCACCGGGGTTCATACAGACCAATATGACCGCCAAGGCACTGGACCTAGATCCCGAAAGAAAGAGCAAAGTATATGCAAGAACCCCAATGGGCAAAATGGGATTGCCAGAAGATGTTGCCGAGGCAGCATTCTACCTTGCTTCGGATGGGGCCAAATTTGTTACGGGGACCGTTTTGCCCGTAGATGGTGGAAATAGCATCGGATTTTGAACAGAAGTACGGAACATATGATCAAGATGGAGAAGACCATGCGCTGGTACGGTCCCCATGATGCCATCAAGCTGGAAGATATTCGACAATGTGGGGTGGAAGGCATTGTCACGGCCTTGCATCAGATTCCGGTAGGGGATGTGTGGGAGATCGAAGACATCCTGGAACGACAGCGGATCATTCGGGACGAAGGATTGGAATGGACGGTGATTGAGAGTTTGCCGGTGCACGAGGATATCAAAAGAAGAGGAGGAGACCATCAAAAATATATTTCAAACTATATCAAAAGCTTGGAAAACATTGCCCAATGTGGGCTTAAAGTGGTTACCTATAACTTTATGCCCGTTTTGGATTGGGTCCGTACAGACCATGGATATCTTAATACGGACGGAACCAAGGGACTTCTTTTTGATGAACGCGCCTTCATCTATTTTGATGTTTTTCTGCTCCAGCGACCGGATTCGGAAGCAAGCTACACCAAGGAAAAATTGGACGAGGCATTGGCATATGGCAATAGCTTGAGCGAGGTGGAGAAGCAGAAACTCTTTAAAAATGTACTATTGGGACTTCCAGGCAGCGATGAAAGTTTTACCCCGGAAAAAGTCTTGGAACTGTTGGAAGATTACAAAGGAATAGACGATGATTCCCTTAGAAAAAATCTGATCAGCTTCCTTTCTGAGGTGGCGCCGGTCGCAGAAAAATTGAAAGTAAAGTTGGCCATCCACCCAGACGATCCACCCTTTTCGGTACTTGGATTGCCCAGAGTTGTCTGTACGGAAGATGACATTGGCGAACTTCTTGCGGCGGTCCCCTTACCTGCAAACGGACTTTGTTATTGTACGGGATCGCTGGGGGCACACCCTGATAACGACCTGTTGAGGATCATTGACCAGCATGGGGACCGAATCCATTTTCTGCATTTGAGAAATGTAAAAAAAGAACAGGAAAAACGCTTTAGGGAATCTGAACATTTGAATGGGGACAATCCCATGGAGGCCATAGTGGAAAAATTGTTGTTGTTGATGCAAAGAAACAGGACGATTCTTCCGATGCGCCCAGATCATGGATTTTTGCACTCCTATGAAGGGAACAAGGAACAGTACCCAGGCTATTCGTTGATGGGAAGGCTCAAGGGATTGGCTGAGATAAGGGGTTTGGAGCAGGGAATATCCTATAAGCTGGTCTCGGAAAAACAACTATTGCTATGATGCAAATACGCCAAGACCATCAAAGTTAAAACAGGCTATAACTAAACATGAGAAAAATGAAAGTATTTAAGATCGTTGCCATAGTGTTCTTTGGAATTCTTGCGGGATGTAGTTCCGGCGGAAATGATGGCCCTTCCGGACCCATTATTGGAGGTCCTTCAGATGACATTGACCCAGGACCAACAGACGATGGGCCTGTGGTTGATGACGACATACCGGCCAATGACCCCTTCCTCTATAGTGCCACGCAAGATCTGAATGATGTGGCCAGTTTCCCCATTGGAAATATAGCTTCGGCAACCAAACTGGCATCGACATCTGCGGATAATGAGACCTTTAAGCAGGTTTTGAACGATGAGTACAACAGCATTACGGCCGAGAATGACATGAAAATGGCCAATATGTTCACAGGTCCGGACACCTATGATTTCAGTGACGGAGATGCCATAGTGGCCTATGCCAAGGAAAATGGGTTTCGGGTGCATGGCCATACCCTGGTATGGCACCAGTCCATTCCAGGTTGGCTGAACAGCTTTGCGGGGACGGATGAAGAATTTGAGGCACAGGTAGAAGGCTATGTGAAAGCAACGGTGGCACATTTTGCCGAGGCCACAAATGACAACGGAGACCCCATTGTAACAGGTTGGGATGTGCTCAACGAATATTTTGATGGGGGTTCTGTACGAAATACTTTGTTTCTTCAAAGAATAGGGGATGATTATCACAAAAAACTCTATTTGTGGGCACGGGAGGCCGATCCAGATGTGAAATTGTTCTACAATGATTATAATATTGCGGGGGATGTGGCCAAAAGGACCGCTGTTTTGAACTTGGTATCCGATTTTGAGACCAACAGCATTCCCATCGACGGTATTGGTATGCAAATGCACCTGAACCATGATTGGCCAAGCTCAGATTTGCCAACGGCCGTTCAAGATATAGCGGATACCGGACTGTTGGTCCATGTCTCTGAGTTGGATGTAAAGGTCAATTATAGTGATGACATTTCGGCGTTGACCGAAGAACGGGCCGCTGCACAGGAAGTTCAATTTCAAAGGGTGGGGTATTATTACAGTACCCTTGTTCCTTCGGCCCAACAGTATGGGATTACACTTTGGGGCTGTAGGGACAGGGACAGTTGGCTATATGCCGGGGGAACCGAGTGGCCCTTGCTCTATAGCAATGAATTTGTGACCAAGATTTCCCATCGAGGGCTGATAGCAGGCCTTAACGAAGAAAATCCGGATTAAACTAAACTATCTCAATACTGCTGAAACCATGATGAACCACAATAGATACCAAATTCATCATGGTTTTTTTGCTTTGTTAAAATGAAGGACATGGTGCACTTGAAAAGATGGTCAGTCTTGTTGGGTCTTATGATTCCTTTTTGGGGCACAGGCCAAATAAGGCTTCCCCAATTGATCGGAGATGGAATGGTCCTTCAAAGAGATGCCGACCTGAAAGTTTGGGGATGGGCCTCACCCAATGAAAAAATCGTGCTCTCTTTCAAAAACAATGACTATAAAACGGTTGCCGATAAAAATGGAGAGTGGACTATTAACCTAAAAGCGCAAAAAGCGGGAGGCCCTTATACGATGCTCTTTAAGGGCAAAAATGAGATTGAGGTCAAGGACATCCTTTTTGGCGATGTATGGATAGGGGCCGGGCAGTCCAACATGGTCTTGCCCATGGAGCGCGTAAAGGAAAAATATCCCAATGAAATCGCCCATGCCAACTACCCAGAAATCCGGAATTTCTTTATCCCCACAAAAACAAATGTGCAAGGCCCCCAAAAGGATTTGCCTGCAGGTGAATGGAAAGCCGCGGTGCCCGGAGATCTATTGGGGATGGGGGCCGTGACCTATTTTTTTGCCAAGGAACTATATGAAAGGTATAAAATTCCCATCGGCATCATCAATGCCAGTGTTGGGGGGACGCCCATTCAATCTTGGATCAGTGAAGATGGATTCAAGGAATTTCCCAAAGATTTGGAAACCATCCAAAAGAACAAGGATGAAAACTATACCAGGCAATTTACCACAAAACCTCCCGCTCAAACAGAACCCATTCGAGATAAGGGACTTCTTGGAGCTGTAAAGTGGTACGATAATGCATACCAACCTGAGGGATGGAACAATTTTTATATTCCCGGGTATTGGGAAGACCAAGGTGTAAGGGACTTGAACGGAGTGGTCTGGTTCAGAAGGGAAATTGAGATTCCGGATGCATTGGCAGGAGAGGAAGCCAAACTTTTTATGGGCAGGATTGTAGATGCTGATGAGGTGTATGTGAATGGCATCAAAGTGGGGAACATTACCTATCAATATCCCCCCAGAAGGTATACGGTAGCGAAAGGAATTTTGAAAAAAGGCAACAACACCATTGTGGTACGGGTCATCAACTATGATGGAAAAGGAGGATTTGTGCCGGACAAAAACTACGGGCTCACTGCCAACGGCATCAGTGTTGACCTAAAAGGCGAATGGCAGTATAAGGTAGGGGAGGTATTTGTGCCAAAACCAAATAAGGGTTCCTACGATCAGTTTTGGTCACAGAACCAGCCCACATCATTGTACAACGCCATGGTGGCCCCATTGACGAAACTTTCGGTAAAAGGATTTCTCTGGTACCAAGGAGAGTCCAATACCGACGACCCAAAACCATACAAAGATTATCTGCCTGCTCTTATCGAGGATTGGCGGAACCAGTTTGGTGAGCCAAAGGCACCATTTCTCTATGTGCAACTGGCAAATTTTCAAGAAGTGGATTATCTGTCCACAGAAAGCAATTGGGCCGAACTGCGTAATGCACAGTTTCAGGCACTTTCTGTTCCCAATACGGCGATGGCCGTTGCCATCGATTTGGGAGAGTGGAACGACATTCACCCCCTGAACAAGGAAGATGTGGGAAAGCGCTTGGCCCTGGGTGCCTTAAAATTGGCCTATGGAGAGGACATCGTGTACTCAGGCCCCATTTTTAAATCTTCAGAGGTAAAAGGGAATCAAATCATACTACATTTTGATGCCATGGGCGGCGGATTGATTTCTATTGATGGTGAACCTCTAAACCGGTTTGAGATTGCGGGGGAGGACCAAAATTTTATTTGGGCCAAAGCCAAAATTGTTGGAAATACCGTAGTGGTTGAAAGCAAGGATATTCCTTATCCCAAATATGTACGGTATGCATGGGCAGACAATCCACGAGGGGCCAACCTCTATAACAAAGAAGGTCTGCCAGCGTCCCCTTTTAGAAATTATGATCCAGACAAATTGGATGCTTTACCATGGAGGGGCAAGAAGGCAGCAGTTATCCTAACCTACGATGATGCGTTGAATGTTCATTTGGACCATGCCATACCCCTGTTGGATTCTTTGGGACTCAAGGGAACTTTTTACGTATCCACTTACTCCAAAGTTTTTAGAGATCGACTCCAGGATTGGAAACAGATTACAAAGCACGGCCACGAACTGGCCAACCATACCATTTTTCATCCATGCATGGGCAATGAAAGCAGGCCATGGGTCAACCCAAACTATGACATGAACACCTACACCGTAAAACGGATGGTGGACGAGATACGCATCAACAATACCCTTTTGGAAGCCTTGGATGGGAAAAAGGAAAGGACCTTCGCCTATACCTGTGGGGATTTTACCGTGAATGGCAAGGATTTTTTTATGGACGAACTGAAGGAAGATTTGGTTGCTGCCCGGGCAGTGCGTTCCGAGATGCATAAAATAGATGAGGTTGACATCTACAGCATGGACAGTTATCCCATTGTGGGAGAGAGTGGGGAGGAACTCATCGACTTGGTCAAGCAGGCAGAAGAAAATAATGCGCTGCTTATATTTCTATTCCACGGTGTTGGAGGAGAACATTCCATGGACGTTTCCCTTTCTGCCCACAAGGAATTGCTGGAGTACTTGAAACAGCATGAAAATGAGGTTTGGACCACTACGCTTTTGGACGTTGCCAAGCATATAAAAAACTATCGGACTTCAAAAACCGAATAAAATGGGAAAAAATATATACTTCCTGGCTATCCTGATTTTTTTAGGCATCCTAACCAATCTGGCGTGTAAGGATCAAAATACGGTGGTTTCGGAAGAAACCCACCAAATCCCGCATCTCACAAAAAAGGGGAATGCAACGCAGCTCATCGTTGAGGACAAGCCTTTTTTGATTTTGGGCGGGGAATTGGGAAATTCAACGGCCACTACCATGGAATCCATGGCACCGGTTTGGCAAAGAATGAGGGATTTGAACGTGAATACGATTCTTGTGCCTATTTATTGGGAGTTGTTGGAGCCAGAAGAAGGAAGATTTGATTTTCAGTTGGTAGACGACTTGATCTTGGAGGCTAGAAAGCACCGTCTGAAATTGGTTTTTCTTTGGTTTGGGGCATGGAAAAACAGTATGTCCAGCCATGTGCCCGCATGGGTAAAATTGGATGAAGAGCGTTTTCCTCGGGCCATGAGTGAGGCAGGGATAAGCCAGGAGATTTTGACCCCTTTTTCCGAAAACAATTTGCAGGCCGATCTACATGCGTACCAAAACTTGATGCGGCACATCAAAGAAGTGGATGGAGCATACCAAACCGTTATCTTGATGCAGCCCGAAAATGAGATTGGGATGTTGCCATCGGCTCGGGATTATCATCCGCTGGCCAATGCAAAATTTGGAGAGGATGTGCCCAAGGCATTAATGGACTATTTACTGGCGAATAGGGGACAATTAAATCCGGAGTTTTTGGAAGTTTGGGAGAGGAATGGTTCCAAAACGCAAGGAAACTGGAACGAAATTTTTGGGGAAGGCCTTCATACTGACGAAATATTCATGGCCTACCACTTTGCACGCTATACCGACCAGGTCTGCGCTGCCGGTAAAAAGGAATATGCCTTGCCCGCCTACATAAATGCTGCGTTGAACCGACCTGGGTGGGTGCCGGGAGCATATCCGAGCGCAGGACCGCTTCCACACATTTTGGATGTCTGGAAAGCGGGCTCGCCCAATATCGATTTTTATGCCCCAGATTTCTACTTTCCGAACATTCAGCATTGGTGCGACTTATATGTTAGACAGGGCAATCCTCTTTTCGTACCGGAGCATCATTTCAACAACACCGTATCCGCCAAGGCTTTGTTTGTCATCGGAAATTATGAAGCCTTGGGTTTTTCACCTTTTTCGATTGAACAGATTCCGACCAACCCTTTATCCCCAAAAGAAGAAAAGTTGGCAAAGACCTATGATATCCTCCGCCAAATACAGCCCATATTGGAGAAACATAAGGGCCAGGACAAGATTAGGGGGATATTGCTGGACCAAGATGTCAAGGAGACAACCTTTGTTCTTGGGGATTATAAATTTACGGCAAGGCATACCTACAATTTGGGATGGGAACCCAATGCCAAATCAGAAGAGTGGGAACCGGCAGGGGCCATTATTGTGCAGACCGGCGAACATGAGTTTTACTATGTGGGATTTGGAATTTCAATCACATTTACAAACCTAAAAAAACCTGATGCCCGAGTTGGGATCTTAAAAACGGACAAAGGCTATTTTAAGGATGGCAAGTGGATGGTTTACCAGCATTTGAATGGCGATCAGACCCACCAAGGGAGACACATACGATCTTTTATGGACGATGTCAATATTCAACGGTTTGAACTGTACGAATATGAATAGGATAGGGCCGGTATTTTTGCTTCTTTTTGCACTCTCAGGTCATGCCCAAACCCAAGATACCCTGTATTTATGGCCAAATCAGGTTCCCCATGAATCCAATCCAAAAAGCACTCCGGTACAAACACCGGATACCAGCAGAAATGTGGCTCGGATAACCAACATTACCAATCCATCCCTTACGGTATTTAAACCTGACACGGACAGTCACAATGGTGCTGCGGTGATCATTTCCCCTGGAGGTGGTTATCGATATCTCGCGATCAATATTGAGGGACAAGAAATAGCAGAATGGTTCTGCGGTTTGGGATACACGGCCTTTGTACTGGAATATCGTGCCCCCAATAATCGTTTGGGAGCTTTGAATGATGTCCAAAGGGCAATCAGAATAGTCAGGCATAGGGCCATTGACTATAATGTGAACCCAAATAAAATTGGAGTCATCGGGTTTTCGGCCGGGGGAAACCTATCGCTGTTGGCAGGTACAAACTATATGGAAGACTCCTACGACCCACAGGATGCCCTAGATTCGGAATCCTGTCGTCCAGATTTTGCCCTATTGCTATATCCCTATTATGCCAAAGATGACCCGAACGCTTCCAAGTTGACCCAAGTTCAATTTCATAAGAGCATGCCACCAATATTCCTTTTTGGGACGTTTGACGATTTTCTTTTTGAGGGCTTCCTGGATATCGCAAAATCCATGAAAGCAATGGGAACACCCCTACAGATGCACCTATATGAAACCGGGGGCCATGGTTATGGGTCGCGAAAGGGAAATCCGGCGGCAGAAGCCTGGCCACCCCTCGCCAAACAATGGCTCGATGGGATTCTTCGGAAAGACTAACTTTTTGTAAACAAAGCCAAGGGAGCGTTGTTGTTGGCAATCAAATAATGTTCTTTTCCCGCTATGGTTATTTTTTTCATGGCCTTTGCGTTTTTTGCATTAAAAAAGCTGATGTCCCAATAGGAGGTTAGGCTTCCATCGGCATTGCCCAATAGGATATATCCCGTATTGGAATCGTATCGAACGGTTTCCACTTCAGCCTCGAAAATACCACCGGCACCAAGTACATCGATATACCCATCACCATTGATGTCGGTAGTGACAAAGGCCATGGTCGGCCCCAGTTGGGCGTTGGAAGGCAGTTCTTTTGTGGTAAAGGTACCATCGCCATTGTTCAGAATCAGAGCAGAACCAAAGGTATCGGCTTCTTTGTGGTACGAGGCATTGATTTGGCTCTCACCGTAAATATCGACCAAGGAGGAATTTGCAAATTCTTTATAACTGCCTATTTTTTCACTCACAAAAGGGTTTTGTTCTGTGGAGCACTCCTTGCCGCGAACTGGGACCAAGGTGCCGTTATAGATTTTGCTCAAGATCATGTCGTAGGCTCCGTCATCGTCAAAATTGTTGCCATAGATATGTAACGGCTTGTCCACTGAGGGATGAAATTTGTTGTTGTCTCCCAAATTGCCCGCCAGATAGTCCATATCGCCATCTTGGTCTATGTCGATTTCGGCAATGGTGTTCCACCAGCCCGAAGAATTTTTGAAGCTTTCAGGGGCATATCTTCTAAGCCCATTTCCAGTATTTTCCATAAAGGTAATGGGCATCCATTCACCAGCAATGATAAGGTCCATATCACCGTCTTTGTCAAAATCGGAAGCCAAGAGATCGTTCACAATGCCCATTTCGATGAACTCCGGAGCCATGGTCTCGGTTACATCCTCAAATCGTCCACCATTGTTTCTAAGCACTCGTGATTTTTCGGCAAGCGGATATTTTCCCGGAACTACATGGCCTCCCACAATGAGGTCTAGGTCATTGTCCTGATCAATGTCCAAGGCTGCAACGCTTTTGGTGTTTTGTAGCATTCTTGGCAGGCCGCTGCCTTTGGTATAATTTCCAGCTCCATCATTGAGGTAAAGGCGATCTTGGAACAAGGGGTCATTTTCAGCAAGTTCATACCCGCCACTGGCCACATAGAGGTCCAAATCCCCATCATTGTCCGCATCAAAAAATAATGCCCCATTGTCCTCATGGCCCTTATCGCGTTCAAAAATAGTTTGGCTTATTTGGATGAAGGTGCCATTTCCTTGTTGAAGATACATTTCGGCGGCTTGGTTCAATGCACCACCCACAAAAAAATCATCCAATCCATCTTTATTCACGTCGGCCACCTGAAGGGTGGGCCCTTTTTGGGACTGTTTTTGGGGCAAAAGCACCTGTTTGGAGAAATCGTTGAACTCGTTTTCCACATGGGAATAGGCAATGCCCAGACTTTTGGGATCTACCGATTTAAAGTAGTTTGGTGTGGGTTTTTGGATTTGCCCATCAAACTTAAAGTCCTTTTTGTTGAAAGTAAGCGTTTGGTTGGCATTCACATTATCCTGGGCCAATACC
This sequence comes from Allomuricauda sp., assembly GCA_041391945.1. Lineage (GTDB taxonomy): Bacteria > Bacteroidota > Bacteroidia > Flavobacteriales > Flavobacteriaceae > Flagellimonas. Next base: position 108,881 of record JAWKNC010000003.1, read on the forward strand.
GTGTTGTCTCCCCAAATCACTTCAATACGGTTGATTTTTGCCTCATTTCCCAAACCAAAGTTCAGGGTATAGCCCACGGAGGATTGGTATCCCCTGGAAGGATAAAGCTCTTGGTATTGCGAAGTCATATCCGTATAAACCTTTACGCGTGCACCTACGGCAAACGGATTTTTTTCATCACCTATAAGCTTTATGTTGATGTAGTTTCCTGTGGAATTGTTCTCATAGATGATAGCATCATCATCCAGATTGTTCAGGACCAAGTCCAGATCACCATCGTTGTCCAAATCGCCATAGGCAACGCCGTTGGAATTCACTCTTTTGAGCAATCCCCATTCTTGCATGGCCTTGGAGAAGGTGAGTTCCCCATTGTTCCTGAAGGCATAGTTCATGAGTTTTTCCGAAGGCATGGTACCCAAGGCTTCGTCAAGCGTCAATGGGGCACCACCTTTTAACTCTGCCTTTTCCCTAAGGATACGTTTGTAGTCTTGATTGCCCAGTTCGTGTTGGATGCCATTGGTGACAAAAATGTCCTTGTACCCATCATTGTCAAAATCGGCAATGAGTGGTGCCCAACTCCAATCGGTTTTGGAAACGCCCGCAATTTGGGCAACGTCCGTAAAGGTTGAATTGCCCCTGTTCAGATTCAGGATATTGGACATGTAGGAGTAGTGGTATCCTTCGCTCACCATACGCCAAAATCCTTGGGTGTTCATGCTGGGCATGTTCTGCTTGCCCCTGCGATGATCTTCTGCGGACATATCGAGGACCAAAAGATCGGGCAGGAGATCGTTGTTGATATCGGCATAATCAGAGCCCATACTGGAATAGGAGGTATGCCGCAACAGGGTATTGATCTGGTTGGAAAAAGTACCGTTTTTATTGTTGATGTACAGATGGTCCGGGGTGATAAAATCATTGGCGATGTACACATCCATCCAACCGTCATTGTTGTAGTCCCCAATGGAGGCACTCAGGCTGTACTCCCGGTTCATCATACCGGCTTTTTGGGTTACATCGGTGAATTTAGTGCCGTCATTTCTGAAAAGATGGGATGAGGTTTCGGAAAAGTATTTCCGGTTTGTGCGATCCTCAATGGCATTGGCGTTCACAAAATCGTTCCGGTGGTTCACCAAAAACATGTCCAGGTCTCCATCCTTGTCATAATCAAAAAAATAAGATTGGATTGAGAAGCCATTGTCATCAAGACCCCATTTTTTGGCTTCTTCCTTGAACGAGCCATCCTTTTGGTTGATGAAGAGTTTGTTTCTCCTTAACCCTTCATTTTGCAGGGATGCGGATTTGCATACATAGATGTCCAACCAGCCATCCCCGTTAACATCCACCATGGTAGATCCCGTGCTCCAGCCGCCCGCATCGGACACACCCGCTTTCTCTGTAACATCCTTGAACTTTAATTCTCCCTGGTTTAGGTACAGTTTGTTGGATTGTTGGTTTGAAACAAAATAAATGTCCTCCAGGCCATCATTGTCAACATCCCCAATGGAAACGCCGCCCCCGTTGTAAGCATAGGCATAGTTGAGCCCATTGAATTCCAGATCTTGGGTAATGGTGTTGTTGAAATCCACATGACTCTGGTTTTTCGGGACCAAGGTGAACAATGTTTTGGCATCCGTGGTTTTTTTCCTTACTCCTTTATCGCCACATCCGAAGGCGGCCAAAAGGGCAAGAATGACGATTATTTTTTTAGGTGCAACCATTATAATCCGTATATCTTAAAGTTAAAAAAACTTAGGTTCACACAGTTTGGAAGAAAAAAACCGCCTGTACGAGGCCAGGCGGTTTTTGCTTGAAAATTACAACTAACTCAAAATATTCAATTAACAATTATTACTATTCACAGCCATCGTATTCTGCCACTATCACGTCATCCACAAAGAACGTCTGTGTGGTGACTCCCATGTCGAACAACAATCTATGGTCACCCGTAGAGGTTGCCTGTGCGGTGGTGATGAATGAGAAATAGGTCCAATCCTCGGGGATTGCCAAATCCGGGGAGTAGAAGAAGTCATCGCTCTGCCCGCTGGCAAACTGCGACATGGATATCCTGAACACCCCATCAGGTCCTGCGGCTTTGGCCCAGAAACTGATCTTATAATCCTGCCCTGGCGTAAGCGCCACTGGGTCTGAGGCCAATTGGGTATCCCAAGGGTTGCCCCCTGCTCCTGTGGCTGTCAATGAACCTGAGCCTGTATGGGCATCGGTGCTTGTTGAATGGGCCCCGTTCAATGTGGTCCAGCCTGTCAATCCATCTTCAAAATCACCATTTGCATAAAGGCTTACCGGAGGCACATATTCTTTTACGCTTACGCCGTCCACAAAGAATGTCTGTGTTGTGACACCCATGTCAAACAGCAATCTTTGATCGCCTGTGGATGTGGCCTGTGCAGTGGTGATGAATGAGAAATAGGTCCAATCCTCGGGGATTTCCAGATCTGGGGAGTAGAAGAAGTCATCGCTCTGTCCGCTGGCAAACTGCGACATGGAGATTCTAAACACCCCATCGGGTCCTGCGGCTTTGGCCCAGAAACTGATTTCATAGTCCGTGCCCACTTCCAATACCATGGGATCGGACGCCAACTGGGTATCCCAAGGATTATTGCCCGCGCCCGTTGCCGTCATGGAAGTGGTTCCACAATAGAATTCGGTGGTCGATACATCGTGTGAACCGTTTAACGTGGTCCAGCCTGTGAGTCCATCTTCAAAACTTCCATTTGCCAATAGCTCCGGCTGTTCACCACCAGCACTTAGTGCACCGGGAACAAGGGCTATGTGGTCGATTATAAATGCTCCGGATGAAGCCCCCATATCTAAAACGGCTCTGTGTGAAGCAAGGTCGTTGGTTACGGTAAAGGTCCATGAATAGGGAGCCCAGAATGTTTCCAAAACTTTGTCCTCGCCATAGAAATAATCGGCTCCGTTACCGTCAAATTGTGAGATGGAAAATCTCAAAAAGGCACCTTCATTTATCGCCTTGGCCCAGATGATCATGGTGTATTCCTCACCAAAATTGAGCTGCACCCCATCTGAGGCAAATTGGTTGTCCCATGGGTTGCCCGAAGCTGGCATGACCATCATGGACCTGCCGCCTCCGTAGGCTTCCTCCCCTGTAACAGCGGTCATGCGATCACCGCCGTTCAATTTTTCCCAGGCGGTGAAATCATCTCCGGATCCTTCCTCCAACTGTCCGTTGGCCAATACACTTTCACGGGCCAAGAATTTTGTGGTAGCCGTGGTCTCTCCATGGATTGAACTTATGGCAAGGTCCAAAAACTCATCATCGGCAACATCGGGCACGGTAACCACAAGTTGGGTAGCGGTGTTTGATGTTATCGTGGCCTGTACCCCATCTATGGTGACCACAGGACTGTATTCCGCGTTCAGACTCAATCCGTTGATGACCAAATCGCCACCCACGGGAACAAATGCATCAAAAGTCTCGATTACAGGTATTGGTCTCAACAATACTTCAAAAGGAAGATTGACCCTATAATTGTTGGCCATGGCCAATGTAATAGTGTTGCTGCCAATATCGGCCCCTTGGGGCACATTGAAGGTTATGGTATTGTCCGTTAATTGGAACTGTGCCTGTTGGTCACCGACAAAAATAAATTGGACCGTATTGAAATTGGAGCCCGTCAAGCTTACGGGGTCTCCAGGGAAGGCACTATCAACGCTTATCTGTTCCACGGATACCGGAACTATAGTGAAGTTATCATCTTCTTCGCAGCCGGCCACAAACAGCAATGCGACCAGTGCGATGGTACTAAGTATGTATTTTAAACTGTTCTTCATGATATTATAGTTGGTTTAGTATTAGTATCCAGGATTTTGAGTAGCTCCTGTTTGATCTATAAAACCTTGCGGAATGGGCCATCTTACATGCTTGTCCTGAATGTTTCCGGCAGCACTGGGATTGTACATGCCAACCCTTTCCACCAATAGGTTGTTGCGCTTCAAGAAATACCAACGATGGCCTTCATGGCCCAATTCGCGGGCTTGCTCTTCAATGATATCCTCAAAGGTGATGCTTCCAAAATTTCCTGAGGCATCGCCATAGGCCCTTTCCCTGAGCACATTGAGATATTGCATAGCCTTGGATGTGTTTCCAAGCTTGAAATAAGCTTCGGCACCGGAAATATAGGCATGTGAATATCTAAAGATGATAATGTTCCTCCATCCTTCAGCAAGGGCTGTTGTCCTGCCATATTCACCATTTTCCCATGTTTTAATGGTTGTTGGCTCAATGTACCTCCAATTGGTTGGGGTATCTGGCCACTGGGCCTGAACATCCTCAAGGGTTACCCTGTCGCCAACAGATTTACCAGCGGGCACGTTATCCGCATCGTCAAAGGTCCAGTACATTTTATGCCATGCTTGGATACGTCCGTCCCCTTCATCTTCCAAATCTCCATTGTCATTGGAATCAAACAAACTCCAATAGTATTCGGAGGGAGATAATCTGGACCATGGTCTACCTCCTTGGTCCATGGTCCTGGCAATACCGTTAACCCTATCGTAGAGAGGTACAAAATGCTGTGATGTCCACTGCACATTGTCCGTTGCAGGAGGTTCAAAACCGATGGAGAAAATAATTTCGGAATTGTTTTCTTCACCGCCTTTTCCACCATCCAATCCAAATATTCCATTCAAAGGTTGAAGGCTGTACGATTCATCTGCGATGACCGCATCCGCAGCTGCGGCCGCAGTGGCATTATCCCCGATATCCAGACTTGCCTCTGCCAACAGCATATTGGCCAGACCACTGGAGATGGTCAAGACACTATTGTCCAATTCGATTCTTTTTTGAAGCAGGGGAATGGCTGCCTGTAGATCGGAGATGATCAAATCGTACACCTCGCTCGGAGTGCTCTGCTGTGTTTCGGAAACGGGCCCGGTCTTGTCCAGATCCGCTACCTCCACGATGGGAATATTCTCAAATCTGCGCACCAGCTCAAGATATAGGAAGGCGCGCATGGTATAGGCCTGTCCCAATGAGTTTTTAATCTCGTCGGACAGGTCATCTATACTCCCTGAGGAGGTAATGGAGTTGATGATTTGGTTGGCCGGCGTGATACCTTGGTAATAATTGTCCCAGAACGTTTGTATCTCCGCACTGTTGGCCGCCAAGTCTGTGGTATACCCATTCATGGCAGGCATTGCGGTGGCAGGTTCATCCCCTAGGTTTGTCCCAGCCTGAACGATATCGACCCCGCATTGTTTGAACACGGGAATACGCAGTTCAAAATCGTTGTAGACTTCTCTTGCAAAAATCAATGCTCCAGCCAATAAGGCTTGGTTACCTTTCACTGTATTGGCCGCATCTTCGGCAGATAAGGTATGTCGCAGATCTTGATTCAATACATCCTGCTCACAACCCGTAACGAACAGAAGGGCCAGAGCTATAAACGATACTAAAATCTTTTTAAACTTTTTCATCTCTTTTTTTTTAAAATGCAACTTTAACTCCAAATGCCCAAGTTCTTGAAATGGGATATTGATCGGTATTCGTGATCTCAGGCGAATAGGCGTTCTTATAATCCGTCCAATATTTTAAATTGTTCCCCCGCAATGAGAAGGTCACATCGGATAGGAATGTCTTGTCCAACCAAACATGTGGAAGGGAGTAGGCCAAAGAAACGTTTCGCAACGCCACAAAGCTGGCATCTTCGTAGAAGATGGCTTTGTGGAACGTTCCCATGTTCATGGCACTGCCATCACCAACCCTGGGATAGTCGTTCGTCGGATTTTCCGGGGTCCAGTAGTTGATGTTGATCCTGTTTTGCCGAGCGGTTGCATAGGTGTTGTAGATATCGTTCAATCTCTTGACCCCTTCCGTGAATTCAAAAAGGACGGATAGTTCAAATCCTTTGTAACTGAACACGTTGTTTATACCACCGTACCAGTCTGGGGTAGGGTTCCCGATAAAGGCCCTATCGTCAAAATCGATATTGCCATCTCCGTTGAGATCCTTGAATTTTGGATCTCCAGGCTGTGGCACGTTTCCAAAGTTGGTCACATCGGGGGTTTCATCCAATTGCCAGACTCCGGTATACTCAAAATCAAATATTTCCCTGAAATCCTGACCTATGAACCAGCCATTGGCAACATCATCCAAAGGTTCCCCATTGGGGCCCAGGTCATTCAACCGAACAATGGTACTTTCGTTGGTGGCCCAGTTGGCGCTCATGTTCCATGTAAAGTCTGCGGTACGGATAACATCGCCCCTTAGGCTTACCTCTACTCCTTTGTTTTGGGTTTGGCCAATATTGGATGGGTATCTAGTGAAACCGTTGTTGAGCGCTCCCTGAATGACCTGGAATATAAGTACGTCCTTGGTATCCGTGTCATAAACTTCCAGACTACCGGTTACCCTGTTGTTGAACAGACCAAAGTCCAATCCCAGGTTGAGCTGTTTGCTGGTCTCCCATTTAAGATTGGGATTTCCGGCAACGTCACCGGGAATCAATCCCGTAGTGTTCAAATCTGGGGGGATCAGTGTGGAAGTGGTATTGGCTTGGTAGGAGAAAGGGTTGATATTGTCATTACCGAGCTCGCCATAGCTAAAACGCACTTTGAACTGGCTCAGGGCGTCACCTCCAAACCACCAATTTTCGTTTTGGGCATTCCAGGCAAAAGATGCGGAAGGGAAATATCCCACTCTATTATCTCCTATAAACCGGGATGATGAATCCCTTCTCAGCGTTAAGGTGGCACTGTATTTTCCGGCATAATTATAGCCTAACCTTCCAGCCAGGTAAGATTTGCCCCAATCGCTGGTGTTTACATCAATAGTCTGTGTTTCGGAAGGGGCTGTTCCAATACCCCAATATCCCAATTGGTCCGCGGCCGTTTTGGTGGCCCGGTTGTCCAATTCTGTCCATTGGGATTGTTGTACACCATAGATCAGTGTTGCATCCAGACCATGATCCCCAAAATTTTTCTTGTAGTTTAAAATATTGTCCAAAAGATAGGTTGTGGTCTCACGCCTTCTGATTTGGGCCAAGTTGTCCGCACCATCGGTGAAGTTTTCGGACTGGAACCTACCCAAAAATTCATCCCGTTGTTCTGCAAAGGTATTAAGGGTATAGGTTAGACCATCTGCCAGTTTTACATTAACATACGGATTAACATAGGACCGCGTCACATTCTCATCCAATAGACTTTCGTTGAATTTGTGCAGTGGATTGACGGCAAACAAATCTGTTGTGGCAAACTTGGTAAAGTTGCCATCTTCGTCCAGCAACGTGCCATAGGGGCTTGATTCCACCAAAGCTGAAAGGGAAGGAACGTTGTCATTGTCAAAGCCCACTATTCGGGTCCGTTGGTCCGAAAAGCTCTTTGACATTTGTACCCTGGCACCGATTTTCAACCAATCGGTCACGTTCAGGTCCCCATTGAAACGAATGGAATATCTTTTATAGTCCGATGCGACCAAAGGGCCGGCATCGCTCAAATAATTGCCATTGAAATAAAATGTGCCCAACTGGGATCCGCCAGATACGGAAACACCGAGATTGTTCTGAAGGCCGCTGCGGGTTACTTGGTCCAGCCAATCCACTTCCTGACCGGCCAGGTAATTTTGGAATTCAATCTGATCCAGAACTCCTGCCACAAGTGGGTCAGATGCATTGGGATTGCCAGCTTTTGCCACATCGAATCGGAACTTTAAAAATTCGTTTCCGTTCATGATATCGGGTGTTTGCACCAAATCCGAAAATCCAACGGAACTGGTTATCTGCACTTGGGTTTTTCCGGAAACACCACCTTTGGTGGTGATCAGGACAACCCCGTTGGCACCACTGGACCCATAAATTGATGCGGAAGCGGCATCCTTAAGAATATTGATACTGGCAATATCATCTGAGTTGAATTCTGCCAAATTGCCCCCAACCAAAGGCACACCGTCCACTACGATTATGGGTTGGTTTACTTCATCGATTCTGTTGTCATCAACATTTGCCGATGCTCCGAGCGAGTTGTTGCCCCTGATCCTAAATTGGGGAGCTGAACCTGGTTGCCCAGAATTTCGTGTTACCTGAAGACCGGCCACCTGGCCCCGGAGCGATTCCACAAAGTTGGCCACAGGTGCTTTTTGGACTTCCACCACATCCACTGTGGTAATGGCCCCGGTCACATTGGCCCGCTCCATGGTACCGTAACCGATCACAACAACTTCTTCCAGTTGTTGCGTATCTTCGGAAAGGCTGACATTGATTTGGGTTCTTCCATTAATGTTGATGGTCTGTGTCACAAAGCCCAAGTAGCGGAACTCCAAAACCCCATTGGATGGGGCCGTGATGACATAATTTCCATCAAAGTCTGTAGTGGTACCATTCGTTGTGTTTTGCACAAACACTGTGGCTCCTGGTATGGGAGCTCCCTGGTCATCAGACACAACCCCAGACACTGTGACGTTCTGGGCTTGCATCACGCCGCAGGCCAACAAAAAAAGATATAAAAGAAAACGAGTCTTTAGGCCATCTGATTTCATTAGCCCTGCTAATAAGAATTTGGTCATGTTACTAAGTTTTGATTTTGTTTAGTTAATTAGTTCGATTATGATAAAAAAGAGCTCATAATATTTTGAATGTGTTAAATATACATAATATATTTGTTCACGCAATCGGTTGCGTTAAATTTTTTAACTTTTATTTATTTTTAACTTAATTCGTTTTGACTTTTTATTGTAATAATCTGTTTTACAGATGATTAATTTTAAGACCTTTGAAAAGCAAACGATTGATTTTTATGACAATCCTTTTTTTTAACAACTAAATTTATTCCCTTGCCTTATGAAAAACACATTTTTTAAGCTCCATAGATGCCTAAAAGGGATTTTCCGCACCTGTTTTTTGTCAATATTATTGGTCTCTGCCACATTTGGTTGCAAAGACCGTAAACAGGCTCCTACTGAAGAGAACGTCGCAATCGATTCCAAAACGGATGCAATAGGTGCTGCTCCCGAAAAGATCTATACGTTGACCTCTGAAATTTATACGGCCGACCCCTCCGCCCATGTGTTTGAGGGAAAACTATTTGTGTATCCTTCCCACGATTTTGAATCGGGCATTCCCGAAGATGATTTGGGCAGCCATTTCAATATGGAGGACTACCATGTTTTTTCCATGGACAGTGTTGGGGGAGTGGTCACGGATCATGGGTTGGCGTTGCACATTGAGGATGTGCCTTGGGCGGGAAGACAGATGTGGGCACCAGATGCCGCAAAGAAAGGAAGCGATTATTTTCTTTACTTCCCGGTAAAGGACAAGGAGGATATCTTTAGGATAGGTGTGGCCAAAAGCAATGTACCCCAAGGACCTTTTGTGGCAATGGATCAGCCTATAAAAGGAAGTTATAGTATGGATCCTGCCGTTTTTGAAGATACCAGTGGAAAATACTATATGTACTTTGGAGGCATATGGGGGGGACAACTCCAAAAATGGACCGATGGGAAATATCATGCCGAGGACATTTATCCCGCGGACGATGAGCCAGCCCTGAGCCCCAAAGTCGCACTGTTGGCCGATGACATGGTAAATTTTGCTGAAGAACCTAGGGATGTACTAATTTTGGATGAAGATGGCGAACCGATCAAAGCTGGCGATAATGAGCGAAGATTCTTTGAGGCTTCCTGGGTCCATCGCTACAAGGATAAGTATTACCTATCCTATTCCACCGGGGATACCCATAATATTGTATATGCCATTGGCGATAGCCCTTATGGTCCATTTACCTATAAAGGAATACTTTTAGATCCCGTATTGGGTTGGACCAACCATCATTCCATCGTTCAGTATAAGGGAAAATGGTGGCTGTTTTTTCACGATAGCTCACTTTCAGGAGGAAAGACACATTTAAGAAGTGTGAAAATGACTGAGTTGAAGTACAATGATGATGGAACCATACAGCGTTTGAATGCCTATGTGGAACCCTCACATTAGGATTTCATGCCAACCCTATAAATTTCAAGGTTATGATAACCAAAACAACAAGGACAATATCTATTTTCTTAGGATTCTTTTTGTGTTTCTGCCTTAGCCTCAACGCGCAGGAAAATAAGGTTACCATCAATTTGGAAAAAGCCAAGGATACCATTAGCAGATTTATTTATGGACATTTTGCCGAACACTTGGGCAGGTGTATATATGGCGGAATCTATGTGGGAAGGGATTCGGAAATTCCCAACCAAAATGGGATCAGATTGGATGTGGTGGAAGCCTTGAAGGAAATAAAAGTGCCGGTGCTACGGTGGCCCGGAGGTTGTTTTGCGGAGCAGTACCATTGGCGCGATGGGATTGGCCCCCTCTCAGAAAGGCCAAAAACCGTGAACGCTTTTTGGGGCGGTATAACCGAGGACAATTCCTTTGGGACCCATGAGTTCTTGGAACTGTGTGAAATGTTGGATGCTGAACCTTACATTGCGGTGAACGTGGCCAGTGGTACCGTGAAGGATGCCTATCAATGGATTGAATATGTGACCTCATCCAAAGAAAGTGCCATAACCCGTTTGAGAAAGCAAAACGGAAGGGAAGAACCGTGGGATGTCAAATTTTGGGGCATTGGCAATGAGAATTGGGGTTGCGGTGGTAGCATGAGTGCCGAATACTATACCAACGTGTTCAAAAGATACAGCACATACTGCAAAGCCGAGTATAAAATAGCCAGCGGAGGATTGTTTGATGATTTTGAATGGACCAGGGTGTTCATGTCCGAAATAAAGAATGTTCCCAGTTATATCGATATTGCCCATGGCCTGTCCTATCATTATTATACCATTGCCAACAATTGGTCAAACAAAGGTTCTGCAGTGGATTTTGATGAAAGCGAATGGTTCAGCAGCGTGGCCAATACCTTGGCGATGGAACCGAATCTTGAGGAACATCTTAAGATTATGGATGAGCTTGACCCAAACAATCAAATAGGGCTCATAGCGGATGAATGGGGAGCTTGGTACGATGTGGAGGAAGGCACCAATCCCGGCTTCCTCTACCAGCAGAACACACTGCGTGATGCCATTGTGGCCTCATTGGGGCTGAACATTTTCAACAATCATGCACACAGGGTGAAAATGGCCAATATTGCCCAGACCGTAAATGTGCTGCAGGCCATGATACTGACCAAGGATGAACAGTTGGTGAAGACGCCATCCTTTTACGTTTTCAAAATGTACAAAGTGCACCAGGATGCCCTTTCATTACCGGTGGAAGCCCATGTGGAAACGTATTCCATGGAGAGCGGTGAAGTGCCCTCCATATCTCTATCAGCATCCAAGGATGCTTCGGGAACAATCCACGTAACCTTGACCAATGTCAACCCAAAAAAGGATATGGAATTGATCATAGATTTCATCGGTGATGTTAAAATGGATACGGTGGAAGCGGAGATCATCACCGCCGCAACCATGAATTCTTTCAATGATTTTGGAAAAAAGGAAGAGGTTTTTAGTAACGGGTTCAAAGACTTTAAAAAAGGGAACAAAACCATTGCGGCCCACATCCCTTCCAAATCTGTGGTACTTTTTAAGGTCAAAGCAAAGTAGAAATTTTTTTTGTCTGCCCCGTCAACCACTAAAAAATGGAAATTCAAGTGGTTATGCCCATCCAATTGGGCATAATTTTTTGCTAACAATTTTTTAATCCAAAACTGATAGGTAATTTCTTATAAAAGTGAGTAATTTGAAATATTACTTTATTATTTGTAAACATTGCAATTCCTCAAAAACATACTTGGTAAGCATTCAAATGCTGTTTTTTTACTGCATGCCTCCTTGGCTGCCTTTGGCACCTATTTTTGTATGTACGCATTTCGGAAACCTTTCACCGCCGCCACGTACGAAGGCCTAAGTTTTTTTGGAATTGATTATAAGATTCTATTGGTCATTGCCCAGGTTTTGGGTTACGCCCTTTCCAAGTTCTTGGGAATCAAGGTCATATCAGAATTGCGGCCCAATCAAAGATTGCCCTATCTGGTTTCGTTGATCGGGATTGCAGAACTGGCCCTATTTTTCTTCGCATGGGTGCCGGCCCCCTATAATATTTTCCTAATGTTTCTGAACGGCATTCCCTTGGGGTTGATATGGGGCATCGTGTTTTCCTATGTGGAGGGTAGAAGGTTTACGGACATTTTGGGCATTGCCCTGTGTTCAAGCTTCATTGTGTCCAGTGGGGTGGTAAAGTCCGTTGGGTTGTATGTAATGGGTTTCTTTGGGGTCGACGAATTTTGGATGCCCGTGGTTACTGGGGCATTGTTTCTGGTGCCATTGCTGCTCTTTTCATTTCTGTTGCAGAGAGTGCCTCCACCCACAGAGGAGGATAAGGCCTTAAGGGTGGAACGTGTGCCCATGACCCGGGAGGACCGGAAAAAAATTATCAAGGGATTCTTTTTTCCGCTCTTGATCATAATCGTGTTCTACACCCTGCTTACGGCGTTTCGGGATTTCCGTGACAATTTTGCAAGGGAATTATGGGATAGCATTGGCTATGAAGGGGATATTTCGGTCTTTTCCACATCGGAGATCATCATAGCCGTCGTGGTCCTTTTGATCATTGGTTCAATTTTCTATATCAAGGACAACCTCAAGGCGTTGTTGACGTACCATTGGCTGCTTATCCTTGGGACCGTGGTCTTGGGAATCTCAACCCTGCTTTTTCAAATGGACCTTTTGAACCCATTTGTATGGATGGTGTGTACGGGTTTTGGATTGTATATCTGCTACGTACCTTTCAACGGGCTATTTTTTGACAGGTTCATAGCGGTTTTCAGAATAAAGGGAAACTCCGGCTTTTTGATCTATATCGCAGATGCCTTCGGATATATGGGCAGTATCCTGGTACTGTTGTACAAAAATTTTGGACAGGCCAACCTATCATGGCTCAATTTCTTCGTGTATGGCAGTTATGCTTTGGCTTTGACGGGAATTGGAATTTCCATTGTTTCATTTTTGCACATACGCGCAAGGCGCAGAACGGAAAACTTTAAAGAGCAATTGGATTATGGGCAATAAATATGACGCCGTAATTGTAGGTGGTGGCATCCTCGGGACTTTTCATGCCTTCCACGCCCTTCAAATGGGACTTAAAGTATGTTTGGTGGAAAAAGACCTGTATCCAAGAGGTGCCACGACCCAAAATTTTGGACAAGTGGTGCCTTCGGGGATGAACTCCAAATGGCAAAAGTACGGTAAGGAAAGTCTTCGGATATATAAACAGATACAGTCGCTTTTTGATATCACCGTACGACAAAACGGAACAGTGTATTTGGCATCAAACGAAGAGGAAGAACAGTTGTTGGTTGAATTGAGGGCCATAAACAACAGCAATGGCTACTGTTCCAAAATGCTGACCAAAAACGAATGTTTGGAACGCTATCCAGGCCTGCAAAGGGACTATGTAACGGCCGGGCTTTTTTTTCCCGAAGAGGTCACTGTGGAACCTAGGGCCATGATCCACAGGTTGCACGAATACCTCAAGCTTCAAATGGGGTTGGAGATCGTGACGAATTTCACCGTGGCCCACTGCGTGAAAAAGTTGGATGGAGTGGAGGTGCATAGCTCCTCAAACAAAATGATCCGTGCCAAAAAAGTGATCATTTGCAATGGGAGCGACTTTAAAAACCTATACCCTGGGGTTTTTGAAAACAGTGACCTGGAAGTATCAAAATTGCAGATGATGCAGACCAGGCCGCAACGGAACTGTTCCTTAAAGGGATCCATTTTAACGGGATGGTCCATTAGAAGGTACGAGGCGTTTCATGAATGCCCTTCGTATTTGGAGATCAAGGCAAGGGAACCCAAGAACAGCCCGCAAAAAAAATGGGGTGTACATATCCTTTTCAAACAGGCAGCGGACGGCTCTGTAATCTTGGGAGATTCCCATCAATATGCAGATGCTGGCAGGATGGAAGATTTGGGGTATGATCTGGATATGGATATAGATCGTTTCATGCTTCATGAAGCCAAAAAAATCATAAAATTGCCCAACTATCAGATTCAACATAGATGGTATGGCATGTATTCCCAGTCAAAAACTTCGGACATATTTAGAAAGACCATCGAAGACGACATCCATATTATCACAGGTATCGGAGGAAAGGGAATGACAGGTAGTGCGGGCTATTCCAAAAAAAGTATTGCTAAAATTTTTAATGTGTAAATAACGTATGAAAGATATTCGACTTACAGTTTTTGACATGGCGGGAACCACGGTGAACGAGGATAACGTGGTGTACAAAACGGTGAGAAAAGCTTTGGCCAGGGCAGGAGTGGAGATTCCGCTGGATGTGGTCCTGGAACACGGGGCCGGCAAGGAAAAGTACAAGGCCATTGAGGATATTTTGGGGCAAGTGGCCGTTCCACAAAATTTGAAGGCAACAGCAGGCGAGATCTATGAGGATTTCAAGGGTTTGCTCAAGGAGGCCTATGCAAATCTGGAGGTATTCCCGTATCAAGGTGTTGAAGAGCTTTTTAAGATATTGAGGTCCAACAACGTGAAGGTGGTACTGAATACGGGGTACGATGTCAAGACCGCCCAAACCTTGATCGACAAGTTGGGGTGGAAGATAGGTCAGGATATTGATGCCTTGATCACGGCTGACGATGTTCAAGAAGGAAGGCCTTCTTCGGAAATGATAGAGAAGGCCATGGAACTGTTCGGAATTTTGGATGCCGGGCAAGTACTCAAGGCCGGAGATTCCGTGATCGATATCGAGGAGGGAAAAAATGCAAATTGTGGCATGACCGTTGGAGTCTTGACCGGGGCACACACACGGGCCCAACTGGAAAAAGCCCACCCGACCCTGATTTTGGAGGCCTTGGAGAATTTGGGAGAAATCCTCTTTCCTACGGGGAAATCCTAGATAAAGAAATAGACCACCAACATTTTTGAGACCGTTTTGCCCTTGTTGATGGGCACGTGGGGTATCCTGCCATCAAAAAAGATGGAATCGCCCTCCTTTAACAACACCTCTTGATCACCGATTGCGTAGTAGCACTCTCCAGTGAGCACGTACTTGAACTCAAAGGCATCTGTGATGACCTTATCGCGTTTGGAATTGGGCTGGACTTCCAGCAGCACACTTTCAAACCCAACGGAATTCAATTGCTTACTGAATATGTAGTTGTACCGAAAACCAATGGCTTCGTCCTCCTTTTCAATGACGGTCTGCTCGTCCCTTCTTGATACCAAAAAGTTTTGGCCATTGGCCTTGGGCATCCCATCAAAGAAATCCGTCATTTGTGTTTCAATGGCCTCCACAATTTTAAGGAAAACTGGTAAGGAAGGGATGGTCCTTCCGTTTTCTATCCTGGAAATCAGTCCAGCCGTAACCCCTGCCTTTATGGCAATGTCATTGATGGTCTTTTTATTACCCTTTCGTATTTCCTTGATTCGTTTCCCGATACCTATGAGATAGTCTTCCATAATTTCTTGAGCTCTTTCTATTTTTAGTATTTATAATATTTTTTGATTTCTTAAAATACTATCGGTACAACTTAACCAATTGTTAAACAATGAGATATTAAAATGTTCATACAGCGCAAGATACTTAAAAAAGTGAATATTTGTAAATAATATTTAGCTAACATTTGCCCATTTCTTTTAACCTTTCCATATCTTTTTTTTAATCTGTATAAAGGCGTGCCTTAACGCTTGTGTTGGATATTTGTTGATAAATAATTAACCAAATTTTACAAATACTCAACAAATGAAAAGAACACTCGTAGCATTTTTACTTGCTTTTACGGCAAGTATAATGGGCTATTCCCAAACCACTTTTTCGGGAAAGGTCGTAGATGAAAACAATGTGCCACTGCCAGGGGCATCTGTCGTTGTAAAAGGCAGTACCAACGGCGTGGCCACAGATTTTGATGGAAACTTCCAAATTGAACTCTCCCAAAATGGGGATATTTTGGTAATCTCTTATATAGGTTACATATCCCAAGAGTTCAACACTGCCGGAAGCACAAGCGCAACAATTGCCATGCAACCAGATTCCCAATTGCTGGACGAAGTGGTGGTCACCGCTTTGAACATTACCAGGGACGAGAAGACACTGGGGTACGCTGTTGAAAAAGTGGATGGTGATGAAGTGTCCCAGTCCACCAGCACAAACTTTGTGAGCACGTTGTCAGGCAGGGCCGCAGGGGTACAGGTAGTGACCAATGGAACAGGCCCCGGACAGTCTTCGTCTGTGGTCATTAGGGGATATTCCTCTTTACAGGGCGATAACCAACCCCTGTTTGTGGTGGACGGTATCCCGATCAACAATGCTACGGACACCAGGACCAATACCTTGGGAGGGGCGGACAACATGAACATAGATTATGGAAATGGAGCCGCCGAGGTCAACCCAGATGACATTCAATCCATATCCGTACTTAAAGGAGCCAATGCCACCGCGCTTTACGGCTCACGGGCTGCAAACGGGGCCATAATCATAACCACCAAGTCAGGAAGGTCTCGCAAAGGGATGGGAATCTCGGTAAATTCGAAGGTTACTTTTGAGAGTATGTTGAAAGGGCCGGAATACCAGAGAGTGTACGGACAGGGAAAGAACTTCGACTTTCAATTTGTGGATGGATACGGTAACGGAACCTTTGATGGAGTGGATGAGTCCTGGGGGCCGCGATTGGATGGGACGCTTAGGACCCAGCACGATTCCCCAACCTCCAACGGATTGCGTGGTGGTGATGTTCACGGATTGGATTTTATTTTGGGATCGCAGGGTGTTGATCTGACCCGAAGAGGCACCATTACCCCAACCCCTTTTGTAGATCACGGAGATCCTGTAGAAAACTTTGTACAAACAGGTAGGACGTTCACCAACAATATTTCATTCTTTGGAGGCAACGAAAAAGGAAACTACAGGGTAAGTTACACCAACCTTGACAATGAGGGCATCCTTCCCAATACCGATTTGAGAAGGAACACCATTTCCCTATCCGGAACGTATGATCTAACGGACAGGCTCACCATTTCTTCCAAAGTAAACTATGTGCGGACAGACTCCGATAACCGACACGTTAACGGTTATGGAACCGAGTCGGTGATGTACCTTTTTATATGGTGGGGACAACAGATTGATGTTAAGGGATTGCGCGACTATTGGCAAGATGGTTTGGAAGGCTTCCAGCAGTTCAACTACAACTACAACTATCATGACAACCCGTATTTCACCATGTACGAGAACACCAACGGGTTGGCCAAGGACAGGATCATAGGCAACGTTTCGGCCACCTATAAATTGTCCGATAATTTCAAGTTCATGGTAAGGGGAGGTAGGGACTTCTTCTCAGAATACCGTTTTATAAAAAGGGCGTATTCCACACAGCGTTTCCCCAATGGACAGTACAGGGAGGATAAGGTCAATTTCCATGAGACCAACTTGGATTTTCTGTTGACTTTTGACAAGGACATCAATGAAGATCTCAGCATCAACGCAAACTTTGGCGGAAACAGAATGGTACAAAAGAACCATTTCAATGCCTTGATAGCCAATAAATTGCTATTGCCGGGCATTTATTCCTTTAACAATGCCGATGGGCCCTTGGTACAACGGACCAACAGGCCCGAAAGACAGATCAACTCCCTCTATGGATTTGCCCAAATAGGGTATAAGGATCAGGTGTTTTTGGATTTGACCGCACGAAATGACTGGTCATCCACCTTGCCAGAGGAGAACAATTCCTATTTCTACCCATCGGCATCCTTAAGTGTGATCCTGTCCGATATGCTCGGAACCACCAATGATGATTTCCTTTCCTTTGCCAAATTGCGCGCTGGATGGGCCCAGGTGGGTAACGATACCGATCCCTACGGATTGAAGAACTTCTTTGCCCTGGGAACTCCGGTCGGGGACAATCCAACAGCCTCGCCATCCAACAACTTGGCCAATGCCGATTTGAAACCGGAGATTCAGACTTCTTATGAGATTGGTACCGATCTGAGGTTGCTCAAAAATAGGGTTGGCATTGACTTTACCTACTACAATACCATTTCCAAAAACCAAATCTTGGACATTGATCTGGCCACGACCTCTGGAAAAACGTCCAGGACCATCAACGCGGGAAAAATCAAGAACTATGGGGTGGAATTGATGTTGGATGTCACCCCGGTCACTACAGAGAATTTTAACTGGAACACCATGTTCAACTTTGGGCTCAACAGGAATGAAATTCTGGAACTGGCCGATGGTGTGGACAGGTACTCCTATGGAGGCAACGGAATAACCTTGATTGCCGAAAAGGGAGGTTCCCTGGGCGATATGTGGGGCACTGGTCTGGTAAAGGTAAAGGATGAGAACAGCCCTTTTTATGGAGAGGTCGTTTTCAATGAAGGCTTGGTACAGCAGGACAATACCCTGAGAAAACTCGGAAACTTTAACCCAGATTTTACCTTGGGCTGGAACAATACCCTGACCTACAAGAACTTTTCCCTGAACTTCCTTTTTGATTGGAGACAAGGAGGGGAACTGCTTTCAAGGACCCGATTGATTGCCGCTACATCCGGCAACGTGGTGGAAACCCTATGGGGACGTTCACCAGAATTTGGAGGACCCCATCCAGGCATTAAGGATTCTGGATTGGATTATGGAGGCACCTTTTCCGATGGAATCATAGGGGATGGCGTAAAACAGCTTGCGGATGGCAGTTATGTGGAGAACGATGTCATTGTGCCCGCCAATGCCTATCACAACAACCGGTACAGAAGGGACAACGAGACAGAAGGTATCTATGACGCCACCTTCATCAAGTTGCGCGAGGCCAGGTTGAGCTATTCCTTGCCCGCCAAGGTCGTTGGAAAAATGGGAATACAGGATTTCACCTTTTCATTGATAGGAACCAACCTTTGGTTGTGGGCAAAAGACTTCAACCATGGCGATCCCGAACTATTGTCCTTTGGAGGAGGCTCTTATGTTCCCGGAGTGGAAAATGCCACAGTGCCCACTACAAGAAGCATAGGAATGGCGGTCAACCTAAAACTGTGACCCCATTAAGTTGAACAAACGAACGTGATAACAAATAAAAAAATGAGAAAACACATAATAATCATCGGAATCATGATCATGGGCCTTGTGAGCTCGTGTGATAAGTTTGATGTTTCAAATGAGAACCCTGATGTTGCATCGGACATCAGTAAAAATCCAGAATTGCTCCTCACCAATTTCCAAAGAAATTCCATCAGGAATGCAGTGGGCGGCGCCTGGAGCGAGGGAAACCTTATGGGCCAGTATGGAGCCCGGATCGTGTTCACTTCCTTTGACCTTTTTGACTGGGGCGATCAAGGGGGCACATGGGATACCTACTACCTGGCCATCAGGGATGCCAAGGAACTTGAGAAAATCGCCATTGAAAATTCGCTGCAAAGCTATGAGGCGGTTTCTGTGATCATGCAGACCTGGATGTTCAGTATATTGACAGATATGTATGGCGACATCCCCTATAGCGAAGTCAACCAAGCCGTTGATGAGGAGGCCAATTATACTCCGGTATATGATACCCAACAGGCCATTTACACCGGTATGATCGCACAATTGAAACGTGCCAGTGATATCCTCGGCGGTTCGGATCTGGGATTGGTCAAGGGAGATTTGGTGTTTGGGGGAGATTTGGCCATGTGGAGAAAATTTGCCAACTCTCTGCGCCTTCGTCTTGCCCTGCGTTTGAGCGAAGTAGATGCCTCGACATCACAAGCCGTGATTGCGGACATATTCAACAACCCTAGTGCCAACCCCGTTATGGAATCCAATGATGACAACGCGGTATTGCACTTTTTGGCCGCAAACCCCGACGCGCATCCAGTAACCGAAGAATCAGTGTACAGGGTTGGTTCCTACAATGAATATCGGATCTCCGAACATTTTGTACAGTTGCTGCAGAGCTTTGATGACCCAAGATTGGAATTTTTTGCAGATCCAACGGCAAATTCGGTGGAAGCAGGCACTCCAGAGATCCAAGGGATGCAAAATGGCATTGTGGACGGGCCTGCGTATGAATACAAGGGCGGAGATGCATTTTTGTCCAAATTCAACATAGACTATTTCTATTTTCAGCCCAATAGTAATGACGCCCGTTTGATGCTGTATTCCGAGGTGGCCCTTATTTTTGCGGAAGCTGCACAGAGAGGATGGATTACGGCAAATGCCCAGGAATATTATGAAGAAGGCATCCAGGCCAATTTTGACTACTGGGATGTTGCCATGCCTGCCGATTATTTGAGCAGGACAGGAGTATCCTACGACAATTCCTTGGAGGCTATTGTCAAACAAAAATACATTGTCCTTTTCTATACAGATTACCAAGGATTTATAGAATTCAAGAGAACGGGGTTCCCCAATACCATAGCACCCGGACCCGATGCATTCTATAGCACCTATCCCAGCCGGTTTGAATATCCAAGCGAGGAGGAGTCTTTGAACAGTGCCAATTACAAGGAAGCGGTAAGCAGGATAGGCGGCGATGAGATCACTACCAAAGTTTGGTGGGAAAACTAGTATTTTAACAGATGTTGCATAGCAAAACAATTTGGATTGTGGCAATGACCATGGGAACCCTGTTCCTGTGGTCATGTGCTTCCAAAACGGAAGGTAGTCCGAAAGGGATTGATCATATAGTGGTCATTGGGGTGGATGGGATGAGTCCGGATGGTATCCAAAAGGCGAACACGCCCATGCTGGATTCCATGATGCAGAATGGGGCATTTACCCTGCATGCGCGGTCCGTGCTTCCATCGAGTTCAAGTCCCAATTGGGCCAGTATGATCATGGGGGCCGATACCGAACAGCACGGGATAACTTCCAACGCATGGGAGAGATTTGACCATCAACTCCCTCCGGTGGTCGCGACCGAAGAAGGTATGTTTCCAACTATTTTTACCTTGTTCAAGGACCAGCAGCCCGAAGCCCATGTGGGGGCAATCTACGATTGGGATGGATTTGGTCGCCTTTTCGAAAAGGGAGATGTGGATTTTGACATTGATGGAGATCATGAGGACAATACTACCCAAGAAGCAGTAAACTACATCAAAGAGCACACCCCAAAATTTACGTTTGTCCATCTGGACCATGTGGACCACGCAGGGCATAGCATGGCACATGGCAGCCCAGAATACTATCGATCTGTGGAAAAGGCGGATGCCTTGATTGCCAAAATCGTTGAGGCTACCAAAGAAGCGGGCATTTTCAAAAACACCCTTTTCATTGTTTCGGCGGACCACGGGGGAATTGGTTTTGGACATGGAGGCGAAAGTCTGGCGGAAATGGAAATTCCCTTTATCCTATACGGAGCGGGCATTAAGAAGGGCTATGAAATTGAAGAAACCGTCTATCAGTTTGACAATGCACCCACAGTGGCCTACGCCATGGGCTTGAAAACACCCCAAGCTTGGATAGGAAGGCCGGTTAAGGGGGCATTTATCGGAAACGAAAAACCAGAACTTACCTATAAAAGAAGAGAGCAAATGACCCCACCAAAGATTCTTCCAGATGCTGGCTATTTTGAGCCAGCTGGAGGGATCTTTAAGGCGGATTCGGTTGCCGTGGTGATGCAAAACCCCAACAACAAAGGGGAAATTCGCTATGTATTGGGCACTGAACTGCCCACTTTGGAGAACAGCTTGGCCTATCAGGACACCTTTTACCTGAAGGAAACAACAGTAGTGAAAGCGGCTGTTTTTCAGAACGGCGAAATTAAAAGTACCGTAGCGGAAGGCAATTTCAGGATAGTCCCCAAAACCAAGGAAGACCCCGTACGGTTCAAGATCTATTACGGTGAAAAAATGGAAAAACTTCCAGATTTTTTAACCTTAAAACCGATTCAAGAAGGTTTTGTGACCGAGTTTTCTCATAAACAAGCAATTACTGACACCATACAAAAAGACCAAGTGGCCTTGGTCCTGGAAAGCTATCTTGAAATTCAGGAAGATGGAAAGTATGGTTTTTTTACCAACAGTGACGATGGCAGTAAATTGTATGTGGATGGAAAATTGGCGGTGGACAATGATGGCAACCATGGCGTTTTAGAACGTGGTGCCCCAGTTGACCTGATCAAAGGGCGCCACTTGATACGGGTAGAATTTTACAATGGAGGCGGTGGCTATCATTTGGATGTGAAATACCAAGGGGCCAACATCCCCAAGCAGATTATACCCGCCGATTATTTGTACAGAGAAAAATAACCCATGTTCCCCAACCTCAAAAAATCCAGTTTGTTTGCCCTTGCCCTGACCTTGGCAGGAATAGGCGGACACGGGCAACAACTTCCTGGTTGGGAACCTGGGTTTTTGGATATTCACCATATCAATACGGGCAGGGGCGATGCCGCTTTTATGGTTTTTCCGGATGGGACAACTTTGTTGGTGGATGCCGGCGACATGTCCGAGACCCACTCCAGAACAACCTCTCGTCGAAATGCAGCATTGGTTCCCAATCGCTCAAAATCAGCACCGGAATGGATTGTGGATTACATAGGACAATTCTTTCCGAAAGGACAAAAACGCCAATTGGATTATGCCTTGATCACCCACTATCACGACGATCATTTTGGCGAAATCGATTCACTGCGAAAAAAAGCAACTGGAGACTATCAGCTTACCGGAATTATGGAAGTGGGTACCCTGATTCCCATCAAAAAACTGCTGGACCGTGGCTTTGATTTCCCCATCGATTTGAAAGATGCCAAAATTCAATCCGAGGAAAGATTTACCAGGGACAAGTATGGAATGATCCCCACCTTGAAGGAGTATTGGAAGTTCATTGATGTTCAAGGTCAACAAGTTGGATTGATAAATGAGGCCCTGCAAGTAGGCCATACAGATCAAATCGTGCTAAAAAGGGATCCAACCAATTATCCTGAATTTTCAGTCCGAAACATAGCATCCAATGGCAGAATCTGGACAGGAGAGGACAACAACACCTATACACTTTTCCAAGAGGGAGACTATCCAGGAGAAAACCCATTGAGCAATTGCATCCGGATCGATTATGGCAAGTTCAATTATTTTACAGGAGGGGACATTGCCGGAGTTGATGGGCTGGGACAAACAGATATGAATTCGCTGGAATCCCATGTGGCACCTGTGATTGGGCCTGTGGACGTGGCCACACTCAACCACCATGGGAACAGGGATTCCCAAAATCCCTACTACGTCCGTACCCTAAGACCCAGGGTTTGGATCCAACAAAACTGGACGGCGGACCATCCGGGCGAGGAGGTATTGCGGAGGATTACCTCAAGGGAATTGTACCCTGGGGAACGCGATGTGTTCTCCACGATCATGCTTCAGGGAACGAAGGACGTGATTGGGGGTAAATTGGATGAATACAAAAGTCAGGAAGGACATATTGTAATTCGGGTTTATAATGACGGAAACACTTACGATATTTATGTGTTGAACGACAAATCCGAAAAACGGGAAATACTATCAAAACATGGACCATATAGATCAAGATAGGCACAACGCTGAGTATGTTGTGGAAGGGGATATCAATCTGACCTCTGCAAGAGGGGCCTGGGTAAAGGGAGATTTAAACGAATACACTAAAGAGTTGCTGGAAAAGGATGCCAAATATTTTATGCACCAATCCATGTCCACTCCATGCTTGGATGTCTTAAAAAACTGCGAAGGATCCTATATTGAAAGCATTTCTGGCAAGAAATATTTGGATTTTCACGGCAACAATGTGCACCAGGTTGGATTTTCGCATCCAAAACTCGTCAGTCGATTGACGGAGCAACTTCAAGGGCTTACCTTTTCCACCCGAAGATACACCAACGAAGTGGCCATACGGTTTGCAGAGAAACTTGCATCCGTCACGCCAAAGGGGCTCAATAAGGTATTGCTTACCCCCAATGGAAGTTCTGCCATAGGCATTGCCCTAAAATTGGCTCGGGCCGTAACGGGCAAGTACAAAGTGATTTCCTTTTGGGATTCTTTCCATGGCGCTTCACTGGATGCCATCAGTGTGGGGGGCGAATCGGTGTTCCGAGAGCATATGGGACCTCTGATGCCCGGCGTGGAACGGGTTCCCCCACCCATTACCTATCGCGGTATTTTTGAGGGAAATGAGGCCAAGGCCTTGGAATATTTGGAGTATGTGCTTTCCAAGGACAACCAGATCGGGGCCTTTTTGGCAGAGACCATTCGCAATACCGACGTACAGATTCCATCAGAAAAATTCTGGAAAGGTGCCCGGGAGCTCTGCACCAAGTACAACGTACTGCTTATTTTGGACGAAATCCCCATCGCCTTGGGCAGAACGGGAAAGATGTTCGCCTTTGAACATTATGGCATTGAGCCGGACATCCTATGCTTGGGCAAGGGATTGGGAGGTGGGATCATACCCCAAGCGGCCATTATCACCCGCGAGGAGTACAACAATTTTGGGCACATTTCCCTAGGCCATTATACCCATGAAAAAAGCCCTATGGGAGCTATGGCAGGGTTGACCGTTTTGGAGATCATTGAAGAAGAGGGATTATTGGAAAAAGTGAAACACTATGGAGCCTTTATGAAGAATGCCCTCTACAAATTACATCGAAAATACTCTTTGATCGGTGATGTGCGGGGCATAGGGCTGTTATGGGGCATAGAATTGGTAACCGATAGGACCACCAAGAAAAAAGCGGTTGCAGAGGCAGAGGAAATCATGTACGAGTGCCTTAAACAAGGATTGAGTTTTAAGGTATCCAAAGGGAATGTGCTGCAACTTTCACCGGCCTTGACCATCTCCAAAGAAGAGTTGGAAAAAGCATTGGAAATATTGAACGAAGCATTTTTAAAAACAAACACCATAGCCTAATGAAAAATTTGAAAAAAATATGCGCGCTGATCTGTCTTCTTGGAATGGTCTTATCTGGTAAGGCCCAAGGGACGGACACTCCGAAAATAATATTGATCACCCTCGACGGTTACCGTTGGCAGGAACTGTTCACCGGGGCCGACTCCCTTTTGGTTGCAAACAAGGAATATGTGCAAGACACTGCGCAGCTCAAAAAAGCATTCTGGAGAGCTACTCCCAAAGAAAGGAGAGAGGCCTTGATGCCATTCTTCTGGACAAAAGTTGCAAAAATGGGACAGTTGCACGGCAACAGAAATTTGGGCAGTAAAATGAACCTGACCAACAACATGTGGTTTTCTTACCCGGGGTACAACGAGATTTTGACCGGTATCGCCGATGATGAAAACATCAAGAGCAATGATAAAATGCCCAATCCCAATACCACAATTTTGGAGCGTTTCAACAACACCCCCCAAGGAAAGGGAAAAGTTGCTGCCTTTGGCAGCTGGGATGTCTTTCCCTACATCATCAACGAGGAACGATCTGGGGTGCCGGTAAATGCAGGGTATGAAAAAGCCACGGGAAACAATCTTACCGAAGGGGAAAAAATGCTCAATGAAATCCAGCGGCAGGCACCTATTATTTGGGAGTCCGTTCGGTTGGACGTATTTGCCCACAACTATGCCTTGGAAGAAATGAAAAAAAACCACCCCAAGATGCTGTACATCTCTTATGGTGAAACCGATGATTTTGCCCACGGGGGCTTTTACGATTTTTACCTGCAAGCCGCACAACGCACCGATGCCATGATTGGACAACTGTGGGAATACACCCAGCAAGATCCTTTTTACAAAGATCAGACCGTTTTCTTGGTCACCACAGATCATGGCAGGGGCACAAATCCTTTGGAAACCTGGAAGAGTCATGGCTCCAAAATAAAGGGAGCCGACCAGGTTTGGTTGGTCGCCTTTGGAAAAGGCATCCAGCCTTTGGGGGAAGTTCATCAAGAGGAACAGTTGCACACCAACCAAATAGCACCAACTATTTTAAAAGCGTTGGAGATGCCCATCACCATGGAAATAAAAGGAACACCTATGAAATTATAATGTCTTAAGTAGATTTTCATCTATGTTAATTAGTTTGAGTTAGTTTGTCGAAGACCCACACCAAAAGTGTGGGTTTTTACTTTTTATGAAGATAGGGGTTGGGTAAAGTATTTTTTTGCCAAAATGGTTACCTTAGGAGAGTATTTTAGATTATGGTTAAAGAACTCTATACAACCTTTGACGGCCAATTTGAAATGGAATTGGTGGATGAAATTGCAGATGTGGGCAAATTTGTGGAAGTGCCCGCGGGTGAAATCCTTATGGATATCGGAAACTATATAAGGGCCATGCCCTTGCTGTTGTCGGGAGCCATCAAGGTATTGCGCGAAGATGAGGATGGGGATGAATTGCTATTGTACTATCTGGAGCAAGGAGAAACCTGCTCCGTTACCATGGCCTGCTGTATGGGCCATACAAAAAGTGAGATACGGGCCATAGCGGAGACCGATTCAAAAATTGTGATGGTACCCGTGCAAAAAATGGAGGAATGGATGGCCAAATACAAGGGATGGCGCAACTATGTCTTTGAAAGCTATCACAACCGGTTGAATGAACTCCTACAGACCGTGGACAGTATCGCGTTCAAGAATTTGGACCAAAGGTTGGTGGATTACCTTAAAAAGAAAATGGAGGTGACCAACGATAATCGCATTCGGAGTACCCACCAAGAAATCGCTTACGATCTACATACCTCCAGAGTGGTGGTTTCCAGATTGCTGAAGAAACTGGAAAAAATGAAGAAATTGGTCCTACACAGAAATTATATTGAGATTCTGGACCTTTAGGTATGTGTCTTTGGTTACAGTAGTTCTCCCATTGAACCCTATTTTTGTAAAAAAGCTCGCTAAATGCTCAAACGGTTTTTTCCATTTCTATCTTGGATAACCACCTATAACCGTTCCATTCTGTATGGCGATTTGATTGCCGGGGCAACCTTGGCGATCATGTTGGTGCCGCAAGGCATGGCCTATGCCATGATTGCGGGCATGCCCCCCATTTACGGGCTCTATGCCGCACTGGTTCCACAATTTGTCTATGCGCTTACCGGAACTTCAAGACAGCTGGCCGTGGGCCCCGTGGCCATGGATTCGCTACTGGTGGCAGCGGGGATAGGAGCATTGCATATCGCCGACATTGAGGACTATATTGCTACGATTCTTTTCCTGACATTTTTGATTGGAGGGCTGCAACTGCTGCTGGGCTTCCTCAAAATGGGTTTCTTCATTAACTTTTTGTCCAAGCCCGTAATAAGTGGTTTTACTTCAGCGGCGGCCATTCTGATCGGATTGGGACAGTTGAAACATGTTTTGGGCATAGAGATTCCACAATCTGGGAAGGTCTATATACTTGTGGAAAACATTTTTCAGGGTCTTGCCCGCGTAAATTTATATGCTTTGGGCCTAGGTGCTGTATCCATACTTTTTATCCTCTTGATGAACAGGATCAACAAAAAGATACCTACGGCCCTGCTGGTAGTGATCTTGGGAATTTTGGCCGTTACCTTCCTTGGTTTGGAGGCTATGGGCATCAAAATTGTCGGGGACATTCCAAAAGGGTTGCCCACTTTTCAGGTTCCCGGCATCCAACTGGACAAAATGGGGCAATTGCTCCCTATTGCCATCACCGTGGCCCTCTTTGGGTTTATGGAATCCATCTCCATTGCAAAAACGGTTGAGGAAAAACATCCGGAATATGAATTGGACGCCAATCAAGAGCTCAGGGCTTTGGGGCTCTCCAATTTGCTAGGGTCCTTTTTTCAATCGTTTTCCGTATCCGGGAGTTTCTCAAGAACCGCGATCAACGACCAAGCAGGTGCAAAAACTGGAATGGCATTGGTTTTTAGCACCTTGCTCATCGCGGGGATATTGCTGTTTTTGACCCCTATTTTCTATAATTTGCCCACTGCCGCATTGGGCGCTATCATCATGGTGTCTGTTTTTGGGTTGATAGATGTTGCATATCCGGCAATACTGTTCAAGTACAGAAAAGATGAATTTTTTATCCTGGTGGCCACATTTTTAATGACCCTCTTCATCGGGTTGATAGAAGGTATTCTTTTAGGGGTCCTTATTTCCCTTTTGTTGTTGGTATACCGCATATCCAAGCCACATATAGCCATTTTGGGCAGGATCAAGGGCACCAATTATTTCAAAAACATAAGCCGGTTCACCGAAGAAGTTGAAGTGGACCATGATAAGCTGATATTACGGTTTGATGCCCAACTTTATTTCGGCAACAAGGATTATTTTAAAAAGGAATTGTACAAACAGGTTGAGAAGAAGGGGACCGGATTAAAATTTGTGATTCTCAATGCAGAGGCTATCAATTATATTGATAGCAGTGCCACCACTATGTTGGAACGTGTTATTTTGGACCTGCGCGAAAAAGGGATACAATTCTTGATTGCCGGAGCCATAGGTCCAACCCGGGATATTTTGTACAGCAGTGGCCTTATGGATATCCTTGGGGAAGAAAATCTTTTTGTGCAGACCTTTGAGGCAGTGGATTGTTGTGCACATCCAAATGAAAAAAGCTCGATCCAAAGGAAAGTCTCCCTTCAGTCTGGAACAAAGAGTTTGTAACTTTGGAGACCAAGCACTGAAGGATGCAATGCTATATTTGGAAAAATTAGAAAGATGAAAATTGAACAGATATATACAGGATGTTTGGCCCAGGGGGCCTATTATATTGAAAGTGGGGGCGAGGTCGCCATTGTGGATCCATTGCGGGAGGTAAAGCCTTATTTAAAGAGGGCAGAGGAAAATGGGGCGACCATAAAGTACATTTTTGAGACCCATTTTCATGCGGATTTTGTGAGCGGACATGTGACCCTTTCCAGAGAAACCGGGGCACCGATCATTTACGGACCGAATGCAAATCCGGCTTTTGATGCCATCATCGCGGAGGATGGCCAGGAATTCAAATTGGGAAAGGTAACCATTAAGGTACTCCACACCCCGGGGCATACCATGGAGAGCACTACCTATCTGCTCAAGGATGAAAGCGGAAAGGACTATGCCATTTTTAGCGGCGATACATTGTTCTTGGGAGATGTGGGAAGACCAGATTTGGCACAAAAGGCCGCCCATATGACCCAAGAGGAGTTGGCCGGGATCTTATACGATAGCCTTCGGAATAAAATTATGCCCCTGGCAGACGATGTGACCGTGTACCCAGCACACGGGGCCGGATCGGCCTGCGGTAAAAACATGATGAAAGAGACCGTGGATACCTTGGGCAATCAAAAAAAGATGAACTATGCCCTGCGGGCAGACATGACCAAAAAGGAATTCATCAAAGAGGTGACCGACGGACTTTTGCCACCTCCGCAATATTTTCCCTTGAACGTAAAAATGAACAAAGAAGGTTACGAAGATATCGATGCCGTTCTGGAACGGGGCACCCAAGCCTTGACCCCAGATGCCTTTGAGGTTGCGGCCAATAAAACAGGGGCGGTGGTATTGGATGTGAGAAATGAAAAGGATTTTGCCCAAGGACATGTGCCAAGGTCCATTTTCATTGGATTGGACGGAAGTTTTGCCCCATGGGTGGGCGCATTGATCGCCGATGTGGAACAGCCCATACTATTGGTAGCCCCAGAAGGTAGGGAGAAAGAGACCATAACCCGGCTTTCAAGGGTTGGTTTTGATGGTACTTTGGGGTATTTGAAAGGTGGCGTGGAAGCTTGGGAAAAAGCAGGTAAGGAGATTGATACTGTGGAGAGCATCAGTGCGGGAGAACTCAAAAAAAGATTGGGAGATGGCATTCCCGTGTTTGATGTTCGGAAAGAATCCGAA
Source organism: Allomuricauda sp. (assembly GCA_041391945.1). GTDB lineage: Bacteria > Bacteroidota > Bacteroidia > Flavobacteriales > Flavobacteriaceae > Flagellimonas. The sequence continues at coordinate 138,579 of JAWKNC010000003.1, forward strand.
TATCGGGCCGAACATGCCGAGAATGCCATGCTGGCCCCATTGGATTTTCTCAATGATCACTTATCGGAATTTCCCGCAAAGGACACCTTTTACATACATTGCGCAGGAGGGTACAGGAGCATGATTGCCGCTTCCATACTAAAGAGCAGGGGTATTCATAACCTTGTGGATGTGGCCGGGGGGTTTACCGCCATCAAAGAAGCAGGAATACCCGTTACGGAATATGTATGTCCATCAACCTTAAAATAAACAGTACGCTATGCGAATTACAAGAATAAAGTGTATCCTTTTGGGCATTGGACTTCTATGGGCCCTTTCCTGTTTTCCACAAGAAGATGGCACTATCAAAAAGATAGATAAGGCAACCATGGAGACCGAGGTCATTGGCAAGGACGTTCAGTTGGTGGATGTAAGGACACCCATGGAATACAACAATGGACACATTGACGATGCTGTAAATTTTGATGTCAATGGCAGTTCGTTCCCGAAGCAAATAAAGACCTTGGACAAGGAAAAACCTGTCTACCTGTATTGCAAGATGGGTGGGCGAAGCAACCGTGCGGCAGAAATCCTAAAGAGCAAGGGGTTCAAGAAAATCTTTGATTACACGGGCGGTTACGACGATTGGCGGTCGCAGGATTAGGTTATTTTTTGGGAGAACAAAAGGTTGTGTAACCCACGTTACTGACCATCGTGCCCAACCTATTTATTTTGGACTTTTAAACTAGCGCAAAATGTCACTACTAAGTTTTTTGTTCAAGGGCTCAAAGCTTCCAGATACTATCAAGATATTGGATTTGGAAGACTATTCAAAGGCCATTTCAAAGGGAAAGGTGCAACTGGTCGATGTAAGGACCCGAGGTGAGTTCATGTCCGGCCATATCAAAGGTGCGAAGAACATAGATTTCTTTCAGCGCTCCTCTTTTGAGACTGCATTTTCCAAAATGGATAAGAGCAAACCCCTTTATCTCTATTGCCAGTCTGGCAATAGAAGCCAAAAGGCCGCAAGAAGACTTGTGGAAATGGGGTTTTCCGAAGTGTACGATTTAAGGGGAGGCTATAGGATTTGGAATTATTGATCCAAAAGATATCAAAAAGAGATTGTTGAATTTCTAAAACGGCATCAATGAGACGCTACATATATGGCCTATTAGTATTCTTGATGCTTTCCTGCAAGGATAAACCCCACTCATCGGGGGTTACTGAGATTCAAGAGCCAAATTATAGGGAATTGGGCATGACATACGCCCAGGGTACCCAAAAAGTGCTGGGCAAAAATTTATTGGGCACTATCCAAAATAAAGGAGTGGCCGCAGCCGTGACGTTCTGCAATGAACGGGCCTATCCGTTGACCGATAGCATGGCGACCCAGTATAAAGCCAAGATAAAGCGGGTTTCGGACAAGCCCCGCAATCCCAAAAACATGGCAAATACGGTGGAGTTGGCCTGTATAAATGTCTTTAAGGAAAAAGTGGCAAAAGGAGATTCCATTGAGCCTATGATAAAGGAAGAAGACGGTAAATTGAACTTTTACTATCCCATTATCACCAACAATTTGTGCTTGAATTGCCATGGAATGCCAGAGAAGGCCATTGCCCCGGATGTGATGGCACAACTGTACCAATTATACCCTCAAGATAAGGCCACGGGTTACGATGTTGATGAGGTAAGGGGTCTTTGGAGCATTGTTTTTGAAACCGAGATCCCTGAGTGACCGGTGGAGTAAGGTTATCCTTTTACTTTTTTGAACCCATAGATCAGTTGTCCCCAAAAACTTTTGGGCATGGTCCCATCGCCAGGATACCCCAAAGGGATTGTTCCACTGTCTTCTGGAATATAGTTGGTATGGAAAATATAGTCCCATAAGCTAAGGCTGATGCCAAAGTTTACCCCATAATGTCGTCCCTTGGGAAGGGCATAGGCATGGTGGTACAAATGCATCACAGGGTTGTTGAAAATGTATTTTAAGGGTCCCCAGGTCAGTTTGATGTTGGCATGGTTGAAGTGCCCAATGGCAATGGCCACAAAGTGCACAATATAGGCCTGCCCAGGTTCAAAACCTCCCAAGATCATCACCCCAAAGGTTTTTAAGGGTTTGTAGAGGATGTTCTCCATCCAATGGTAGCGTAAGTGGGCCGCAAAACCCATCTCTTTGACACTATGGTGCACTTGGTGGAATCGCCACAAAACCGAGAAACGGTGAAGGCATACATGGGTGAACCACTGTACAAAGTCCAAAATGATAAAGAACAACAAAAGTTCTGCCCATACGGGCCAAGCCGAGGTGTCAATGATGGCCAAACTTTGGGCCGTGATGCCCAATTGGCCAAAAAGCACTTTGAGGATTTCATAGACCCCACTGATGACTATCGCAAAAATGAAGAAGTTGAAGAACATATAGAATCCATCCAGCCAAAAATCCTTCCTGAATATGGACTGCTCCCTGCGCCATGGGAAGAGAATTTCCAATGACCAAACTACCAAAGAGATGACGATCAATCCCCAAAAATAATTGGTGTACCAAGGCACTTGGAACAAAATGGATTTCCAGGTCCATTGCACTGTTCCCAAGAAACCGCTCACAAAGGCATCAAGGTAATTCTCCATGGCAATCATTCAAGTTCGTACCATTCAATATCTTCCAAATTCTGGCGGCGCCCTTTTTCGGTTGGGGCATAGTTTTTTGACAGATAGGTGAGGATGGGTTCCTTATTGGTGCCCAAATCCCAAAGATTTTGTGTTTCCTGCATCCATTTTATGGTTGCTTCCCATCCTTCCCTGCTCATTCTGTTCTGGGTCACCAACTTTGCAGAATGGCAAGCGGTACAGTTTTGGATGGTGGCCTGCATGCCTTCATCCTCTACAAAACCAGTAGCTGGATCAATTCCGCTTTCAATTTGGTCGTTGGCCTCAACAGTTTCTTGCACTGGGGGTTCCTCAATTTTGGTCTCCTCAGGACGATTGAAAAAATAGAACAGCACCCCGAACACTATCAAAACCACTACAAGGACTGAAAAGAGCACTTTTGAAAGTGATTTGATTTGACTTCTGAACCTGTCCTTCATGGTCAAACAATTTTAACTGCTATCCGGTGGCAGGCATTGTTAAGGTATCCCTTGGGATTCCAGCCGGGCAATACCATGGGCTGGCCTTTCCCATTGGAATCCACCGCTCTGGCCCATACTTCGTAGTATCCTTTCTTTGGGAAGGACACCGATGCGTTGAAATGCTGCCAAGCCAATCGGTTCGCGGGTTTTTCCAGCTTGCAACTGTGCCAAGTACTGCCAAAATCGATGGAATACTCCATTTTTGCTACCTCCAGTTCCCCTGCCCATGCATGGCCATTTATTTTTAAGGGTTTCCCCATTTTTAGGAGTGCCCCACTTTTGGGATAGGTAATCAAGGATTTTACGGGCATGGATTCAATGATACACATGTTGGAGTCTTCAACTGTGCTGCCGGGGGCAACAGTTTCACAGGGCATACGGTATGAACTTCCCTCCATTTTTTCCCCATCATGCACCTTGTTGCGGACGCTCAATCTATGGATCCATTTCCCCGAAGTGGATGCAGGCCATCCCCCGCAGACCAATCGTAATGGAAAACCGTGGGCCAAGGGAATGTCCTCACCGTTCATGGAGAACGCCAATAAGGTTTCGTCCTGCATGGCCTTGGCCATTGGGACTCCCCTGGAAATAGGCTCTTTGGAGGGGTCGCCGCTTAAATGGGTGTCCACGGCGTGGTACCCAATATATACGGCATTTGGCATAATGCCAACATCTTCGAGAACATCGCGCACACGTACACCTGTCCAATTGGCACAGGAAACCGCCCCCACGGTCCATTGGTTTCCTTTGGCGGGCGGATTGAACTCGCTTCGGCCGTTGCCCCCGCATTCCAAGGTCAATTGGTACGTGTACTGTGGAAATTTGGTTTTTAGGTCGGCGAGCGTAAAGGTCTTTTTGGTCTTGACGGATTCCCCATCCACGGTCAATGTCCATTGGGAGGCATCTATATTTTCCGGGATTTTTCCATTGTTTCGGATGAACATGAATTTATTGGGGGTCACTTTGTCATTCAACAAGTGGGCCTTGGCTTCCATGTTCCATGGTCGGTTGTTGAGCACCACCATTTCCCTATCCTTGTTGAACATTTTATAGGGATCAAGATCTTGCAGCTCCAAAGGGATATAGTTTTTGGGCATTTTGCTGCCAAATACAATTTCTGCGCCTAGCAAACTTGCCATGGTGGCCAGGGATAATCTGTGGGAAAAAGTTCTTCTGTCCATTAAAAAATAACCTGAACCTAAAAATACTATAAAAATAGCACAGCTGTGTAACTGAGGTTACTGAATGATTTGTGAACATGTTATAGTTTTGACATGAAGTTTTGAAATAGATGTTGATCTGATGTGATTTTGGACTTCAAGGCTTCATTTGAAATGACAGTGACAGGCATAAGTCGTCTTAATAAATTTTTTTTAATTTTTGTGCTTTGCATGTCCCTTTTGGGAAACTACTTGTGAAGTCAAAAATTAGGTTTCTTGGTTGGTTGATTAAAAAGACCGCCCCATTTGGGGCGGTCTTTTTTTATTCTTTGTTAAGTTCCCAAGTAGGAATGCTGATTTTGAGAGCTATGTAACTTTGGTTACATTTTTTTAAGATTATGCTCAGTACTTTACCTAACGTAATCTAAATCAGTATACTATGAAATCACATTATCAAGTCTTGATAATTGGTGGAGGCACTGCCGGTATTATGACCGCTGCCCAATTGTTGAACAAAAACAGAAAGTTGGATATAGCCATCATCGAGCCTGCGGAAACACATTACTACCAACCAGCCTGGACGTTGGTAGGTGCCGGTGCCTATGATTTCAAAAAAACGGCCAAGCCCACGGCCGAGGTAATGCCCAAGGGAGTGGACTGGATACAGGATAAGGCCACAGGTTTCGATCCAGATAAGAACACCGTTTCAACAGAGCGGAATGGGAACATTACATATGATTTCTTGGTGGTCGCCACGGGATTGGTGATGGAACCTGGTATGATAAAAGGACTTCCGGAAGCCCTGGAAAAAGGTGTTGCCTGCAGCAACTACATTGATCCTGAGCACACTTGGGAGGTCATCAAAAACTTTAAGGGGGGGAATGCCCTGTTCACCCAACCCACAACGCCTATTAAATGTGGTGGGGCTCCACAGAAAATTGCCTATCTCGCAGCGGATTATTTCAACAAAAATGGAATGAAGAATATGGCCAATGTCATTTTTGCCACACCTGGAACGGTCATATTCGGGGTAAAGGAGATCCGTGAGACACTGATGAAGGTCATTGATAGATACGGCATCCATTTCAAACCCTTTTATGCCCCAAAGGAAATCGATATAGAGAACAGGATAGTACATTTTAGCCATACCGCTCCCGAAGAGAACAGATGTATCATCAATGAAGACAATGAACTGGGAGAAAAAATGTATGGCGACGTGGACATCCATGTTCCTTTTGATATGTTGCATTTGGCCCCACCCCAAGCGGCACCCAAATTTGTGAGGGAATCTGTTTTGGCCAATGAGGCCGGATGGCTCGATGTGGATCATCATTCCATGCAGCACAACAAGTATTCCAATGTTTTTGGCCTAGGGGATGTGGCCGCATTGCCAACGGCCAAAACTGGTGCGGCGGTTAGGAAACAAGTTCCCGTTGTGGTGGATAACCTATTGAAATTGATGGAACATAAAACTGCGGACAACCATTCGTACAATGGATATTCCTCATGCCCATTGGTGACAGGTTATGGTAAAATGACCCTGGCAGAGTTCGACTATAAGAACAACTTTATACCAGACCCTAAATTGAAACGGATGCTGGTGTTCAACAGTGATAAGGAACATTGGAGGCTATGGATGTTGAAGAAGTACGGATTGCCCCATTTATATTGGAACAAAATGATGAAAGGCAAAAATGTGTAAATTTAAGTAGCCGTGAATGCAGTTCCATCATGAGAATTGTCATGATTTGAAGAAAGTATTGCCCTTAAATTTGGGTTCATTAAAATTCGTGCTTATGAAAACTTTTCTGTCCATTCCTTTGGTATCATGGGAGAACGGAATTTGGATGATTGGGTTGTTCGCCGTGGTGGTCATCGTGTTGGTAGGTGCCGTATTGGCCTTGATGAATAGCGGCAAAAAATAATTTTTCCGGAGAAATCTTTTTTAGAAGCCAGGCTTTCCATTGTAATGTGGTTTGTGAATCAATGTTACAATAAGGGGCGGTCATGGCACATTTTCATTCGGCTTTTTGAGTAAGTCAACTTTCCAAATCGTGGCCCCATCGCTTACAGAGGGTGCGCCAATCAAGGTAACCAATGTTACTGTGGAACCGATTTGACGCCCCTAATTTTGGCTCAAATTATTTGAGCGTATGAGGCGAGTTTTATTTTTGACCCTATTTATTTTGGCGCAGGGACGCTTACTCTCCCAAGACCATATCAGGATTTCCGTGGAGGAGGTCTTGGCTAGGGTCCAAGAGTCCAATGCCAGCATTAAGGTATCGGAACAGGAGGCCAAGATGGCCAAATTTGATTACAATTTTTCCAGTTCCATCTTTTTGCCCCAAATCTCCATTTCACATACCGGTATAGCTACCACAAACCCCTTGATGGCCTTTGGTTCTAAGTTGAACCAAGAGATTTTGACACAGGCCGATTTTAATCCATCGTTATTGAACGATCCGGATCAGGTGGAGAGTTTTGCCACAAAGATTTCGGTGGAACAGCCTTTGATCAATATGGACGGATTTTATCAGCGTAAGGCGGCAAAGACCACTCTGGAGGCCAAGGAACTTCAGGCATCCAGAACAAGGGATTACCTCAATTTTGAAGCGGAAAAGGCCTATTCCCAATTGCAGTTGGCCTATAGGGCGGTAGAGGTATTGCAAAAAGCCTATGATGCGGCCAGTTCCAACCAAGATGTCGCCGAGAATAGCTATAAACAGGGATTGCTGCAAAAATCCGATCTCCTTCAGGCCAAGGTAAGGGTCACCGAGGTGGCCAATCAGTTGCAATCGGCCAAGAGCAACGTCAAAAATGCATCGGATTACATTGCCTTTTTGATGGACGAACAGGGCGATGTGATCTATGAACCTTCAGAAGCACTTTCTCCCAAGAGTATTGATATGGAGGGCGATGGAGCTTTGGAGAATAGGGCCGATGTAAAGGCCATGGATTTGGTTTCGGAAGCGTACAAGGCCAATATGACGGCCGATAAAATGACCTTTCTGCCAAGGCTCAATGCCTTCGCAAGCTATGAAATGTATGATGACGATATTTTCCAGACCAGTGCCAAAGGATATCTCTTCGGGGCCAGTCTGAGCTGGGATGTGTTCAAAGGAGGCCAACGGTTTGCAAAAACAGGCAGGAGCAAAACAAGCTATGAAAAAGCAAAACAAGAATATGAACAGTACCTATCCAAAAGCAATATGGAGCTACAGCGCACCAAAAGGATGGTACAGGATGCCCAAGGCAGACTAGAAACCTCTAAGTTGGCCATGGAGCAATCCGAAGAATCTTTGAGAATACGGACAAACAGATTTAGGGAAGGGCTGGAGAAGACCACGGACCTGCTCATGGCCGAAGCCATGTATGCCGAACGACAATTGGTGTACTACCAGACCATATATGAGTTTAACCAGGCACAATCCTTCCTCGCATTTTTAACCATAGAATAAATTCAACATGAAAAACATTACAATATATAGAAACTCCATTTTGGCATTCGCTGTAGGACTGACCCTCTTGGGATGTGGAAGCGACAAAAGAAAAAAACAGGAAAAATCAGAAACTGTAACAGTCTCTGTTGCTGAAGTTGAAATAGGGGATACCTCTACCATTATGGCAGGCAGCGGACAAGTGACCGCAGTGAACAGTGCAACCCTGAGCACCCGAATGATGGGGCATGTGGAGAAATTACCCGTGAAGATCGGTCAAAAAGTGAAGAAGGGCGATTTGCTGATTTCCATCAACAATGTGGACTTGCGTGCAAAAAGGGCACAAATGGATGCTTCCATTACCGAAGCCAATGTGGCCTATACCAATGCAAAAAAGGATTATGAACGGTTCATGAACCTGTTTCAGGAAAATAGTGCTTCTCAAAAAGAGCTTGATGACATGACGGCGCGTTACGAGATGGCCAAGGCCAAGCTTGAGGCGGCTACCCAAATGAGGAACGAAATCAATTCACAGTTTGCCTATGCCAATATCAGGGCCCCTTTTGATGGGGTCGTCACCAATACTTTTATAGATGAAGGAGACATGGCAAATCCAGGAGTACCCTTGGTAGCTGTGGAGTCTCCAGGTGATTTTGAGGTGGTTGCCAAAGTCTCGGAAAGTAATATCAATAACATTGAGGAGGGCATGAAGGCTGATGTCCACATCAAGGCTTTGGATACCGTCGTGAGCGGAAAGGTAACAGAATTGAGCACTTCGGCCCAGAATACAGGAGGCCAATATATATTGAAGGTCTTGTTGGACAAGTCACAGTCTAAAATATTGTCAGGGATGTATGCAACCATTAGGCTGGAGGCGGATAATGGCCGCAGTGCGGATGCACTTGTGACCGTTCCGTCCGAAGCCTTGGTGCATCAAGGGCAACTATCCGGCATTTACACCCTAGGCGACGACAATACCGCACTACTGCGATGGTTGCGACTTGGCGATACGTATGGAGACGAAGTGGAAGTACTCTCCGGACTTTCCAAGGGTGAGAGATACATCGTTTCTGCGGATGGAAAGCTGTACAACGGAGTAAAGGTATCCATCCAATAACCCAAAACTAGGTAAGCATGAAAGACGGACTTGCAGGAAAGATAGCGAGGGGGTTCATAGGATCTAAGTTAACGGTACTCTTAATGATCGTGTTCATGGTCATTGGGGTGTACAGCTCTTTTTTGATCCCAAGGGAAGAGGAACCGCAGATAGATGTGCCCATGGCGGACATTTTTGTGGGCTATCCAGGAGCCAGCCCAACCGAGGTTGAATCTAGGATCACAAAACCGCTGGAAAAGATCATATCAAACATCAAAGGTGTTGAATACGTCTATTCCACTTCCATGAAGGAACAGGGAATGGCCATTGTACAGTTTTATGTGGGGGAGGATATTGAGCGTTCCCTGGTAAGACTTTATGATGAGATCAACAAGCATATGGACCAAATGCCTGAAGGGGTCACTATGCCGTTGGTAAAAACGCGGGCCATTGACGACGTGCCCATGCTGGCCCTTACACTGTGGAGTGAAACCTATGATGACTTTCAATTGCGGGAGATTTCAGGGGAACTCATCAACGAGATAGAAAAGGTGAACGATGTGTCCATCACCAAAAAGATTGGGGGACGCAGCCGCCAGCTACGCATTGTAGTGGACAAGGATAAAATGGCAGAAAGTGGGCTGGATTTTTTAACGGTCGCACAAATGATTCGGGCCAATAACCAACAAATGGATGCCGGTAATTTTTATGCCCAGGATACCGAGTTTCACATAAGCACCGGTGAGTTTCTTCAATCTGCGCAAGATTTGGAAAACCTCATCGTGGGCATCAAACAGGGCCAGCCCATTTATTTGAGGCAAGTGGCCAAGGTCATTGATGGTCCTGAACTGCCCAAAAACTATGTTTCCTTTGGGTTTGGGGGGGCCAGCGAGAAATCTTTGGAGTATAGATCCGAATACCCGGCAGTCACCATTTCCATAGCCAAAAGGAAAGGTGCGGATGCCATGAAAATTGCCGATGTGGTTCTGGAAAAAGTGGAGCGCTTAAAAACAACCCTTGTTCCAGATGAAGTACATGTGGAGGTGACCCGAAACTATGGACAGACGGCATCACAGAAAGTTTCGGAATTGCTGTTGCATTTGATAGGGGCTATCATTGCGGTGACCTTTGTGGTGATGTTGGCCATGGGGTGGCGCGGTGGACTTGTGGTCTTCCTGTCCGTACCGATTACCTTCGCGCTCACCCTGCTCAGCTACTATATGTTGGACTATACCTTAAACCGAATCACCTTGTTCGCTTTGGTATTCGTAACCGGTATTGTGGTGGACGACTCCATTATCATAGCGGAGAACATGCACCGTCACTTTAAGATGAAGCGACTTCCCTTCAAGGATGCTGCCCTATATGCTATCAACGAGGTGGGTAACCCCACCATTTTGGCAACTTTCACAGTGATTGCCTCCGTATTGCCCATGGCTTTTGTTTCAGGATTGATGGGACCATACATGTCGCCCATGCCCATTGGGGCCTCCATTGCCATGCTGCTGTCTCTTTTCGTCGCCTTGACCATTACCCCCTATTTGGGTTATCTGTTCTTGAGGGAAAAGGATAAAAAAACGTCCAAAAAGAAGGAAGCACTGGAGCTTCAGGATACCTTCATTTATAGAATGTACGAGCGGTTTGAAAAACCACTGATAGAAAGTCGTAAAAAACGTTGGTTGTTCTTGGGCATTACCTTTTTCTTGTTGATGGCCTCCGTGGTGATGTTCTTCACGAAATCGGTTACGGTAAAAATGCTGCCTTTTGACAACAAAAATGAGTTTCAGGTAGTGATAGACCTCCCCGAAGGAACCACGTTGGAACGTACTTCCGCAGTAGCCAAGGAAATTGGGGCTTACCTTTCCACCAGACCCGAAGTGGTCAACTATCAGAGTTATGTAGGAACTTCTGCTCCCATAACCTTTAATGGATTGGTGAGGCATTATGATCTGCGCGGGGGCAGCAATATGGCAGACATTCAGGTGAACCTCGTGGATAAGCATGATCGCAGTGAACAAAGCCATGACATCGCCAAATCGCTTAGACCGAAGATTCAGGAATTGGGCAAAAAATATAACGCCAATGTCAAGATCGTTGAGGTTCCACCGGGTCCTCCCGTTTTGTCAACGATTGTGGCCGAAGTGTATGGGCCTGATTATGGAAAGCAAATGGAGATTGCCAACAAGGTAAAGGGCATTTTGAACAACACTGCCGATGTGGTGGACGTGGATTGGATGGTTGAGGATGACCAAACGGAATACAACTTTATCGTGGACAAGGAAAAAGCCATGCTGTACGGGATAACCCCCCAACAAATTGTTCAGGGAATGGGCATGGCCTTTCGGGAAAAGCCCGTTGCCCATGTCTACAATGAGGATTCCTTTGATCAAGTTGGCATTGTATTGTCCGTTGCGGAAAAGGAAAAGTCCAGTTTGGAGGAGATCAAACAGCTCAAAGTGGCCTCCAAACAGGGTAACATGGTTTCCATAGGCGACTTGGTGGAGGTCAAAGAGGGGGTTATGGACAAGAGCATCTACCGCAAGAACCAGAAAAGGGTGGTCTATGTCATGTCCGACATGGCCGGGAAGCTGGAAAGTCCGGTATACGCCATATTGGGGATGACGGAAAAGTTGGACCAGTTGGAACTCCCCAAGGGTTATTCCATCAGTGAACTGTACATGAACCAACCCGATTTTGAAGATGACTACACCGTAAAATGGGATGGTGAATGGCAGATTACCCTGGAAGTGTTCCGGGATTTGGGAATAGCTTTCTTGGGGGTCATCGTGATCATTTATATGCTCATTGTGGGATGGTTCCAAAACTTTAAGGCGCCCATGGTGATGATGGTGGCCATACCGCTTTCCTTGATCGGGATCGTGCTCGGGCATTGGATACTGGGAGCATTTTTTACCGCCACTTCCTTTATCGGGATGATTGCCCTGGCTGGGATCATGGTGCGGAACTCCGTGTTGCTGATTGACTTTGTAAATCTGCGGTTAAAAGATGGGATTCCCTTTAAACAGGCCGTAATAGAGGCTGGGGCCGTGCGCACCACACCCATTTTGCTAACGGCTGGGACCGTGGTCATTGGAGCGTTTGTGATTCTTTTTGACCCCATCTTTCAAGGATTGGCAATTTCCCTGATGGGAGGCACCATTGCATCCACAGTGCTCACACTTCTGGTGGTGCCATTGGTTTATTATATGATTGAACAAAAAAATTATGACTAACAATGAAAATGATTATTGTAACCACCGTGGAAGAGTACAAGAGCGAGGTCTTCAAGCTCTTCAAAAAGGCAGGTATCGAAAGTTTTAGTGAATCGGACATTGATGGGTACAAAAATATAGCGCCCCTATTCTATACCAGCAGTTGGTTTCCCAGTGAACGGGGAGGGGCCGCTTCCAATCTCTTTTTTTCCTTTACCGAGGAGGAGAAGGTAACAGAACTGTTCAAGTATTTAAAGGAGTTCAACATGGAAAGTGATACCACCAATCCCATTAGGGCCGTTGAAATTCCTGTCGAAAGAACCGTATAAAGACAAAAAAATGAGAAATAGAATTGTTAGGGGAGTGGCAGGAAGCTTTATCCTCATAAGTTTGTTCTTGGCCCAATATGTAAACATCAATTGGCTATGGTTTACCGCATTTGTCGGGGCAAACCTATTTCAATCCTCACTCACAAAATGGTGTCCGTTGGAAGAGATTCTCAAAAAATTTGGGATTTCCGACTAGCTGCTGGGACACACAAGTTTGTTTTTTGAGGCATTTTCTTCATTTTTGTTGAAAATAGAAGAACTATGCTCTATCAACCTTGGCCCTGGTATGTCTCGGGGCCCCTCATCGCCCTGGTCATGGCCGTTTTGATCCTTATGGGCAAACGATTTGGAATGTCTTCCAATTTGGATACCCTTTGTTCCATTGGCGGCGCGGGCAAATTAGCGGATTATTTCAAGATTGATGTGAAGTCCAAAAGATGGAACCTTCTTGTTACGGCAGGCGCCATTGTGGGCGGTTTTATAGCGGCCCATTTGCTTTCACCGAATGATGCGGTGGACATCTCCCAAGCAACCGTTGAAAACTTGAGGGAACTTGGCTTTGAAAGTGCCGGAAAGGCCTATCTGCCCACAGAACTTTTTGGTATGGAAGCACTTGCCCAACCGAAAACCTGGATCATTTTGTTGGTGGCCGGATTTTTGGTCGGTTTTGGAACCCGATATGCCGGAGGATGTACTTCCGGGCATGCCATTTCTGGCCTCAGCAATCTGCAAAGACCATCTTTGATAGCCGTATTGGGCTTTTTTGCTGGCGGATTGATCATGGTCCATGTATTGTTTCCCTTAATTTTTTAGCCATGAGAAGTACATTATTCATCGTCATTGGAGTCTTTTTTGGCATTGTGCTCTACAAATCAGAGGCTGCATCATGGTTTCGCATTTATGAAATGTTCCAATTTGCGTCCTTCCACATGTATGGCATAATGGGTTCGGCATTGGTTGTGGGCATCGCATTTGTCCAGTGGGTAAAAAGAACCGGGGCAAAATCTTTTTTTGGCGAGAAGATCAGATTTGATGACAAGGACCGTTCCTTTGTACGATATGCTGTTGGAGGCACACTTTTTGGTATGGGATGGGCTTTGGCAGGGGCCTGCCCAGGACCCATGTATATTTTGGTAGGGGCTGGTTTTTGGCCCATTTTGGTGGTCATTTTTGGGGCCGTGCTTGGAACTTTGGCATATGGTATTTTGAAGCCCAAATTGCCCCATTGAGTTGATCTTGACGGGATTTTTTAACAAAACGACGGATTTGGAAGGCCCATTTTCAGGAAGATACTAGCTTTGCTCCAGTGCTAATGCCCTCCGCTAAAAATCCCCAAATGAAACTTACCGTTTGCATTATTGATGATGATTTGGTGTCGCAGTTTGCGACGAGGTACTGCATACAACAATCCCATGTAGATTTTGATATCATAACCTGTTCCAGTGGCGAGGAAGGCCTGTCCGTTTGCCTTGATTGGCTGGAGAACAACAAAAAATTGCCCGATATAATCTTTTTGGACCTGGTTATGGATGGTATGGATGGATGGACTTTTCTGGAAAACATGCAAAATTTGTTCAAAGAACAGGAACTTCCCAAGGTCTATGTGCTTTCCGCTTTTGCCAATTCCAAGGATAGAACCATTGCCAAGGAACACAAAATGATCTCAGGGTATGTGGATAAACCGCTGTCCCGAAATTTCTTGGATAAGATTCTTAATCAGGGACAAAGGGAAAAATCTTTGCCGTAGATTCAAAATCTCCTTTTATTGTTGCATTAATGCCGATGGTTACGTGCAAAGTTTTTCAAAAAAACATATTTTTGCAGTCCATTTTTAGAAATGGCCCCGTAGTTCAATGGATAGAATAGAAGTTTCCTAAACTTTAGATGCAAGTTCGATTCTTGCCGGGGCTACTTTTCAATACCCTATTCCCTTTACCATCCAAATTCGAGGAACAGCTTCAAAGCAAGAAGTTTCTACAACAATGGCATTTTTACGCCTAAAGAAATGTTCCGCCCTGGACTATAAATTTCATAGGACCTAAAACGGGACATATGGTCTAGGTATTTTTTGTCCATCAAGTTGGTGGCATTCAGATAAAATTCCATATTCCGATAATGGGTGTCCAATCCCAAATGTAACAGTGTGTACCCAGGAGTCTCCATTTCATTGGGGGCCACCTGGTGCTGTTCAAAACTGGTGTTTGTGCCCACATTGAAAGTCCAGTTTGTCAACTTGCCCCAATGGTCCCATGTGATATAGATGTTATTGTTCCATTTGGTTGGTGGCATTTGGTATAAGTGCTCATCATTGTCTGAAAGCTGACCTTTTAATGTGGATAGGGACGTTTCCAAATGTCCCCATGGCAGGGTCGTAGGATGTACATTGAGGGCTATTTCACCACCATAAATATTGGCATCCTGTTGCTGGAACACAAATAACGGCACCATTACATCGGGGTCCAAATTACTGCTTACCTCCTCCCCTGTGGGGGTTATGTAGATATAGTCGCTGATGGAATTGTAAAAAGCACTGCCTTCCATGGATATTTCTTTCCCTTCAAAGGCGAGGCTTACGTCCAATTCTGTATTGGTCTCCTTCTTGAAATCGGAATTCCCGACTTCATATCGTTGACTTTCCAATTTTACACCGTTTGACATCAGCTCGTTAAGATTGGGGGAACGATAACCCGTGGCCACGCTTGCCCGAAGAATAAGATGTTCAACGGGTTCGTAAGCGCCCCCGAACGAGTAGCTCAAATTATCATAGCTCCGGGTAATGGCAGGCTGTGAAACTGTTGGATTTTCGCTTTCCTTTGTATCTAAGTTTCGATGGTCGTATCTAACTCCAAGACTGAGGTTATAGTGGTCTTGCTCAAATCTGCTTACCCCAAAAAGCCCCACATCTTTTATGGTCGCATCTGGTATCAATTGTGTGGTCCCGGCATCACCGTTGGTATTGGTCTTGAGCAATCCCTGGGAACCTACAATGGTATGGAAATGGTTCATGGTAGGGAGTGCCCATTTCACGTCATAGGTATAGGATTTCAGGATCATGTCCAAATAGGTATATCCCTTTTTATTGCCGGCCAACTCTTCATTTTCTGTACGGTGGTTGTTTTGATAGCCCAGCGTGGCGTTTAGGGTGGAGGCACCTGCCAAGACCGTGGTCTTGGAGATGATGCGATGGTCGGTCACCCCATGATAGGGTGCCTCTATCTCAAAAGGGAATTTTTCTTTTTCGAGGCTATCTATGTTGATGATTCGGCCATTCTCATCCTTAACGATATCCTTGCCATCCAAAATACCATAGTAGGCTTTGTTGAAAGTGTAGGAAAGTTTGCTGTTTCCCCATGGTTTATTGATGCCCGCGAAACCTTTTGCCCCATATTCCAAAAGGCGGGTATTGGGAACACGAAAATCAAAACCATCATAGAAATAGTCGGACAAGAGCTTTCCCAAGGCCCCAATGCCCCAATTGAATTTTTCGTTGGAGCTTTTAACGCCGGCCTCAGCGCGCCCTCCACGGTTGTTGGAATAGGCCATGGCCTCCACATCGGCCTTGGTGGTGCCCACCTCGGCAGGTTTTTCCTCTACAAAGCGGACAATCCCCCCCATGGCCTCGGGACCATAAAGAAGCGAGGAGGGGCCTTTGATGATTTCGACATGGTCCATTCCCAGTTCATTGATTCCTATACCGTGTTCATCATCCCATTGCTGGGTTTCAAAACGGATTCCGTCCACAATCGTCAACACACGGTTACTGGAAAGTCCCCGTATCACAGGGCGGCTCACCAGAGGACCTGTGGTTACCGCATCCACTCCGGGAACTTTGGGAAGAATGTCCATAATGCCCATACCACCACTCTTGGCCAATTGTTCTTTGGGGACCACATCAATTTTAAAGGTTTCCTCCTGCTGCGGTTTTTCATACGCTGCCGCAACGACCACTTCTTCAATGGCAAAGGGCTGGGGTTCTAGGTAGATGTTTATGCTGATTTCATTTTCATCACCAACGGTGAGGGTTTCCACAGCACTTTCAAACCCTAGAAAACTTACCTGAAGGGAGTGGACACCTTTTCCAAGACCTGAAAATTGAAAATTCCCATTGGCATCTGTGGCGGTGGCCTTGTTGACCTGGCTGATATACAATGAGGCACCTTCCAGTGGTTGTGAAGTTTCAGTGTTTATAACGGTACCTTTCACGACAGTCTGTGCATGGGTGGTCGATACTACAATGAAAAAGAAAAGGATAGAGGTGAACTTGGTCATTTGGTTGAGATTTTGATTTTGCTAGGGAAAGTACAAAACCTTGGTTTAAACGAGGAAAGACTTTCTATAATTTTGTTGCCGGCCGGGCCGCAAGGATTGAAACTAAACCCAACAATTTTGGGTTTTAAATACTGTTTGATTTTTTTTCTCGGCCCTCATTATCATACTTCTTGGATAGGGCAATGTTTGCGCAATTCATTTTTTAAAACTTGGTAGGCTGGCAACATCGGGGCATCCTATTTGTTCCATCACCTGTTTCAACTGTGTTTTCAATAGCGAAACTGTATGATTTCCTCCCGAATCGCCCAAAGCCGCCGTTCCATACATAAAGGAGCGTCCCATAAAGGCAAAGCGGGCACCACTGGCCAAGGTCCGTGCAATATCCGGTCCAGAACGTATACCACTGTCCATCATAACCGTTATTTTGTTGCCGTACTTGGCCGCTATTCGCGTTAAGGATTTAATGGTGGACTCTCCAGCATCCAACTGCCTGCCCCCATGGTTTGAAACTATGATGCCATCCAGCCCCAATGCTATGGCTTTTTCTGTATCAGCCTCCGTGGCCACTCCTTTTAAGACCAGTTTTCCATTCCATAAATCCCTAATGGAAGCTAATTTATCCATATCCATGCGCTTGCTGAAGGTTTGGTCCATAAAAGCCCCAAGCTGCTTCAAGTTCAATCCATTTGGCATATAGGGCTTCAAAACCTCGAAATTGGGTTGCCCGTACCTCAAGGTTTCCAGTGCCCATTTTGGCTTTCGAAGAATTTGGAGGATGTTGGAAAGACTCATTTTTGGGGGCATGGAAAGACCGTTCTTTATCTCTTTGGGGCGAAACCCAAAAACTGGGGTATCACAGAGCAGTACGAGCACGGGACATTCGGCATGTTTGGCCCTTTGGATGAGGTCATTGCGTACCCTTTCCTCGGATGGGTTGTAAAGCTGGAACCAGGCGTTTCCCTCGGTGATTTCACTAATACGCTCTATGCTGGCAGTGGTCACCGTACTGAGGATAAACGGAATGTTGTGTTCGAACGCAGCTTTTGCCAATATTTCGGGGGAGTTGGGCCACATGAGGCCTTGGAGGCCAACAGGTGCAATCCCAAAAGGGGCATCATAGATCTTACCGAAGATTTCCGTGGACATTTTTGCCCCTTTGTAGTTGTCCAGATAACGGGGCAGCAGTTCCACCTGTCTAATTTCATTGGTGTTCTTTCGTAGACTGATTTCCTCGTTGCAACCACCATCAAGGTATTCAAACGCGAATCTTGGAATACGTTTCCGGGCTTTTTCCCTTAAATCTTCTATTGTCGGGTACCTGGGATTGAATACGATTTGATCTTGGTTGCGCATGCCATCTATAGTTTGAAAATTTGGTCCATGATCACCCATTTTTCCCCTGGTTGGGCAAAGGGGAGTGCCTGTTGGTATTTCCACATAAGGTTTTCCCATTCCTGCACTTTGGAGTTTTGTGCATCGGCCTGCTGCTTTTTCCCAAAAGAGAATGAATCATCCACTTCCATGATCATAAAGAGACGGTTTCCTGCCCTATAGATTTCCATTTGTTGGATACCGGACTCCTTGATGCTCTTCAGCACTTCGGGCCATACCTTCTTGTGATGGGCTTCGTATTGGGCAATACGCTGTTCATCATCCACTAGATCAAGGGCCAGGCAGTATCTTTTTAAATATCCCATACCAATTCCGTTTCAAATCGTTTGAAGGTTTTGAACCCAAACCAGGCAATGTACACAAAACAACATAGCGGTAGAACAAAAGAAAAATTCACTTCCGAAACTCCCATAAGTTGGGTGTCGGCTACGCCATTTCCCCCAACATCTATGATCATACCCTGTAATTTGGGCATCAACGCCCCTCCCACAATGGCCATGACCAGTCCGGCAGCTCCCAATTTGGATTCTTCCTCGGTGAGGCCATTTAGCGAAACGCCATATATGGTAGGGAACATTAATGACATAAAGAAAGAAATCCCAACCAAGGAGTAAAGCCCTATGAGCCCTTCAATAAAAATGGTTCCCATGGCACAGCACGCCGCCAGTACGGCAAACCACATCAATAATTTACCTGGACTGTAGAACCGAAGCATATAGGTGCCGATGGCACGGCCCGCCAAAAAGACGATGAATGCCACAAACTGATAGTTGGCCGCAATCTCACTTGCCATTCCTATAGCTTCAGCATATTGATAAATATAGGTCCAACACATAATCTGTGCTCCTACATACAGTACTTGTGCCAACACCCCTAAAATGTATTTTGGTTTATGGAACAGTGCTTTCCCCGTTTCTTTCAAGGATGGAATGGTCCCATCTCCTTTGGCCTGGGGCATTTTGTTGACCAATATGAGCACAAAGACGGCCAAAATGACAAGTCCCAGAATTACATAGGGATCTCTGATCACCAATAGATCTGAAGTGCGGATCAACGCTTTTTTGGCCATGTCCAAAGAGGCATAATCTGCTATGTCATCCGATTGTAGATTCTTAAGTACAAATTGTTGGGCTATGAGCAGTCCCAACAAGAGCCCCACAGGATTGAACACTTGTGCCAAGTTCAAACGTTGGGTGGCGGTTTCACGCGCACCCATGGCAAGGATATAGGGATTGGCCGTTGTCTCCAAAAAAGCAAGGCCGAAAGTAAGCACATAGAGTCCCAGACAGAAAAACCAGAACTTTTCCGTTATGGCAGCGGGATAGAACATCAGGGCGCCGGCCGCATATAGGGCCAAACCAATGAGAACCCCAGTTTTATAGGAATACTTGCGTACAAAAAGTGCTGCGGGCAAAGCCATGCAAAAGTATCCTCCGTAAAAGGCCATCTGGACCCATGCTGCCTGAGAGTTGGAAAGTTCCAACACTTTTTTAAAGGCTTGGACCATGGGGTCTGTAACGGCATTTGCAAAACCCCAGAGGGCAAAAAGCGAGGTGATCAGTACAAACGGCAAAAGGACTTCTTTGGTTACTATTTTTGGTTTGGTCATATGGTTATGGTTAAAGTGATCGATCTAAATGTGTGTAGCCGCCATCAACAAAAATAAGTTGCCCTGTGGTGTGGCTGGATTTTTCTGAAAGTAGGAAGGCGACCATATTGGCAATCTCCCCGGGGGTTGTCATTCTATTTTCCAGAGGGATGTTGGACGTAATTTCCTTAAGTTTTTCTTTGGGATTGTCAAAGGTGTTGATCCATCTTTTGTACAAAGGTGTGAAAGACTCTGCCACGATCACCGCATTCACCCGAATGGAATAGGGAAGGAGTTCCACGGCCCATTCCCGTGTAAGTGAATTGCGGGCGCCATTTGCCGCGGCATAACCCGAGGTATTGCCTTGCCCGGTGACCGAAGTTTTGGAGCCAATGTTGACAATGCTTCCTTTATGTTTTTTTAATTGGGGAAGGGCGTACTTGGCCATCAGGTAATAATGTCCCACGTTGCGTTCCAACGAGCGTTTAAAATCTTCATAATTACCGTGTTCCAGGCCAATACCATCATTGACCCCGGCATTGTTCACCAATCCATCTATTTTGCCATACTTTTCGAGGGTTCTTTCAACGGCATCTTTGCATTGCGAAGGGTCTGTCAATTCTGCAAGGGCATAAAAAGCTTTGTGTCCTTTTTTTGTGATCTTTTCAATAGCGGCAAGGACATCGTTTTCCTTCCTCCCAATGATGACGGGAACCGCCCCTTCTTCCGCCAGGATATTGCAGATGGCGTTCCCAATACCTTTGTCACCTCCAGTGACCAAAATTACTTTGTCCTTTAGACCCAAATCCATATGCCGTATTTTACCCGGTTAAGTTATAAAATGATATGGCATTCATACCCATGACCTTCTTTTGAACATCCTTCTGGAACTTCAGCAAATAATCCTGTACAATATCCAATACTTCGTTGTATTGGGCTGACAACAAATACACGGGCCAATCCGAACCGAACATGATTCGATTGACGTCGAAGGCTTCAAACACTATATCAAGATAGGGCGCAAATTCTTCTTTTTTCCATTTTCCCCAAGTAGCCTCTGTCACCAAACCCGAAATTTTGCAATACACATTGCCCTGTTTTCCAAGTTCTTTCATTTGCTGTACCCAATTGGCGTCTATGGTTCCATCTATTCTAGGCTTGGCGATGTGGTCCAGTACGAAGGGTTGGTTTGGGAAGGTCTTGACCAATATCAAAGCAGAGAGCAATTGCTTGGGATAAACCAGGATATCATAGGTAAGACCATACTTTTCCAGTAGGGAAATACCCCTTTGAAATTCTGGCCTGAGCATAAAAAAGTCATCAGGTTCATCCTGCACAATATGCCGCAGCCCTTTTAATATGGAATGTTTTGAATACGCTTCAAGCTTGTCTTCAATGTCGTTGGCACAAAGGTCCAACCAGCCTACCACACCTTTGATGAAGGGGTGATCCTTGGCACATTTCATTAAAAAATCGGTTTCCCTTTCAGATTGTTCGGCCTGTACCGCAATACAACCATCAATATTGTTTTTTTGAAGCAAAGGGCCCAAATCCATGGGCATGAAATCCTTTTTAAGGATACCCATGCAGTCATCGATCCATGCGTGCGTGTTGGGCTGGTATTTCCAAAAATGCTGATGGCTGTCTATGGTCATCTCATTCAAAACTCTTTATATGTTGCTTTGAACTCCCCAATCCCTCAATTCCCAACTCCACTACATCGCCAGGTTTAAGATAGCGGGGGGGATTTAATCCCAACCCTACACCAAAAGGCGTCCCTGTGGAAACGATGTCTCCAGGCAAGAGGGTCATGAATTGGCTTATGTAGCTCACCAGTTTTGGGATTCCGAACACAAAATCGGAGGTGTTGCTGTCCTGCATGGTCTCCCCATTTACTTTGAGCCATAGCCTAAGGTTGTGGGGGTCCTTTATTTCATCCTTGGTCGCTAAAAATGGTCCCAGTGGAGCAAAGGTATCACAGCTTTTCCCCTTTACCCATTGGCCATCACGCTCCAATTGAAACTCTCTTTCACTATAATCATTGTGGAGGACATAGCCCGCTACGTGGTCCATGGCCGAGGCCTCGGCCACATAGGAAGCCTTTTTTCCGATCACAAAGGCCAGCTCCACTTCCCAATCCGTTTTGGTGCTTCCCTTGGGAATGGTCACATCATCATTGGGGCCCACAATGGCCGAGGTAGCCTTAAAGAACAGTACAGGCTCCTTTGGGATGGCCATACCGCTTTCTTGGGCATGTTTTGCATAGTTGAGTCCCACGCATACAATCTTGGAGGGACGCACCAAAGGGGGGGCCAGACGTTGATCTTGGGCCACAACGGGACAATAAGGCTCATTTTTGATCAACCACTCCTGCAGTTTGTCCATACCATTGCCGCCAAAGAATGCTTCGTTGAAATCCCGTCCGAACTGGCTGACATCCAAGCGGACGCCATTGGCAAGTTCAATGCCGGGCCTTTCTTTACCTACTGGCCCAAATCGAATTAGTTTCATTGATTTTTCATTTTGAAATCCATAATAATTTTGGCCATCTCAACCATTTAGTTTGATAAAGCCCCCGTCAATGGGAAAATCGGTCCCTGTAATGAAAGATGCTTCGTCAGAACACAGATAAAGGGCCAGTTGTGCCACCTCATCCGGTGTTCCCATGCGACCAATGGGTTGCGTCCTTGACAACCGTTCAAACATTTCTTTTTCTTTTCCGGGATAGTTTTTGGAAATGAAGCCGTCCACAAAGGGGGTGTGTACCCTGGCAGGGGAAATGCTATTGCACCGTATCCCGTGGTTTATATAGTCCTTGGCCACGGAATAGGTCATTGTCAATACGGCCCCTTTGGTCATGGAGTAGGCAAACCTATCGGAAATACCCACCGAAGATGCTATGGAGGCCATATTCAAGATGACACCATAACCTTGGGCCTTCATTTTTCCAATTGTTGCATAGATACAATTATAGACACCCTTAACGTTTACCTGATAAAGACGGTCCAGATCCGATTCTGAGGTTTCTTCGATGTTCCCCACATGGGCAATGCCCGCATTGTTGATAAGTACGTCCAAATTTGTTTTGGCAGTAATGCCATCGATTACCTCCTTGACCTGTTTTTGGTTGGACACATCACACCGGTGTGCTTGGGCTGTGTGGCCTGCATTGGTGATATACTTGACAACTTCTTGCGCCTTTTTTAAATCATGGTCCAAAATATGTACGTTGGCGCCATTGGTGGCAAATTGTTTGGATAAAGCTTCGCCAATCCCGCTGCCCCCTCCGGTGATCAGTACCGTTTTATTGCCATAATCAAACGTTGCCATATTATTTTAGGGTTATTTCCACAATAGTATCGATGGAATTGATACTTTCCTTCGGAACTTGAATCAGCAATCCAAATTCATTTTGCTGGTATTCAACGGAAGAAGACGGATCCTTGAAGAGCTTTGCACTTTTTACTTTTTCATCAAAATCGTCTATGAAAACCTTGTCACTTTGGTCAAGTATGTGCAAGTAGACTTTCTTGCCTTTGCGTGTAGATGCCAGTTTTTCTGTGGGAAGCGTAGGTCCAGCGGAAGTACCGTAGATGGTCTCTCCATTTTCGCGCATCCATGCTCCCATTTCCTTCAGGGATTCCTTATGCTCCTCTTGGATTTTTCCATTGGGCATGGGCCCCACGTTCAGCAATAGATTGCTTCCATAACCCGCTGCCTTCACAATATAACGGATAAGCTCTTCCTTGGATTTGTGCCTTCTGTCCTGCAGGTTAAAACCCCATGAGCCATTGATGGTCTCACATACTTCCATGGGCAGCTTTCCAATATCGGAGGCCGAGGTACCAAAGCCGGTGGTGTTCTTCCCAGGAAGATCTTTCTCGAACATTTGAAAATCCTCACCTTCAATGGGCGCCAAATGATGGTTGTTGCCAATAAGGCAATGGGGCTGTAGGTCGTGGATCAGTTTATAGATTTCATCATAGTGCCAATCCACCTGTAATTTTCCGAATCTTTTACCATCCCACTCCTTTTGGTCCCAATGACCGTCGAACCAAATCCCGGCGATGTCTCCGTAATTGGTCAACAGTTCGGTGAGTTGGGTCTTCATAAAACCAATGTACTTGTCCCAATCACCATTTTCCCTTCCCGCAATGTTGGTTCCTGTCCTGCCCCTTGGAAAATAATCATCGTTGTGCCAATCCAACAGCGAATAATAGAAAAAGAGTTTTATACCTTCCTTGTGACAGGCGTCTGCCAATTGTTTCAAGACATCCTTTCCATAAGGGGTGCTGTCCACAATATCATAGGAATTGGCCTTGGTATCGAACATGGAAAAACCATCATGGTGCCTGCTGGTGATAGTAATGTATTTCATGCCTGCATCCTTGACCATTTTTACCCACTCTTCGGCATCAAAACCAATGGGATTGAAAAAAGTGGGCAATTTTTCGTAGGCATCTATCGGGATGTTCTGATTGTTCATGACCCATTCACCATCGCCGAGGATGCTGTACACGCCCCAGTGCACGAACAACCCAAATTTGGCTTCCTTAAACCATTCCCTGGCCTCTAGGTTTTCCGGGGTTGGCCGGTAGTTTTCCAATCCTTGGCCATAGGTAAATATGCCGGTGAGCAGCGCTAGTGCAATGGACTTGGTTTTAAATTTCATGATATGGTTGTTTAGTTGTTTTTCCAGATTTTCCCGTTGGGAAATGCATAGTCTTCCAAGGACTCCGCCTTCATTTGAATGCTATATCCTGGCATGTTTGGGGGCATATAGGTCCCATTCTTAATAACTACGGGATCTAAGAAATGCTCATGTAGGTGATCTACATATTCAATGATCCGGTCTTCCATGGTGCCACTAATACAAATATAATCCACCATGGATAGATGTTGCACATATTCACACAGACCCACCCCTCCTGCATGGGGACAAACGGGAATGTTGAACTTGGCCGCCATGAGTAGAATGGCAAGATTTTCATTTACCCCACCCACACGACAACTGTCTATTTGACAAATGGCAAAGGCGTTGGCCTGCATCAACTGTTTGAAAATAACCCGGTTTTGGCAATGTTCTCCTGTGGCTACCTTTATAGGTGCAACAGCTTCGGCTATTTTGGCATGCCCCAAAATGTCGTCAGGACTTGTGGGTTCCTCAATCCACCAAGGATTGAATTTTTTCAATTGGGCCATGTTGTCAATGGCTTCCTGTACATCCCATTTTTGATTGGCATCCATCATCAATTTTAGGTCATTGCCAATCTCACCACGGATTACGGCCGCCCTGCGCATATCATCCTTGATGTCGGAACCGACTTTCATTTTCAGGTGTTTGAATCCCTCTTCTTTAGCTTCACGGCATAAACGCCGCACCTTCTCGTCAGAGTACCCTAACCAGCCTGCGGAAGTTGTATAGGCAGGATACCCTTGTTCCATAAGGTGATGGATGCGTTGTTGTTTGGTAGGCGCTAATTTTTTTAAGATTTCAAGGGCCTCCTTCGGGGTAATGGCATCGGTGATGTAGGTGAAGTCCACACAGGACACCAATTCCTCAGGGGACATATCCGCCAAAAGCTTCCATAGCGGCTTTCCTTCAATTTTTGCATACAGGTCCCAAACGGCATTGACCAGAGCGCCCGTGGCCAAATGGATAACTCCTTTTTCAGGCCCCAGCCATCGCAGTTGGCTATCACCGGTGATCATCTTCCAGAATGCACCCATGTTTGCAGTAAAGATTTCAAGGCTTTTCCCCAGTACCAGATGAGACATCGACGCAATGGCTGCAGCACAGATTTCATTGCCCCGACCAATGGTAAAGGTAAGCCCATGGCCCTCGATACCGTTGGGATGGTCTGTTTTTAGGATGACATAAGCTGCGGAATAATCGGGATCAGGATTCATGGCATCGGACCCATCCAGCGCTTTGCTGGTGGGGAAACGAATGTCCTTAACTTCAATCTTGGTTATTGTTGTCATAAGGCCGATTCATGTACATGGTATCAAAAATAGGAGAGAGCAACATTAGGAACCACCTAAAAAAATACCTAAACCGATACTTTTTTTGCCATTATTTTGTTTATTCCGTTTTTTTGATGGATTTAATATATTCTTTTGGAGACATGTGCTTTATGGTCTTAAACTGCCTGTTGAAGTTGGAAATGTTGTTGAACCCGGATTCATAGGCCGCACCTGTAATGTTGCTCTCACCTTCCAGCAGCAGTTTGCAGGCGTATCCTACCCGTACTTCATTGAGGTAACGGGTAAAAGGTTTGCGATGGGTCCTTTTAAAAAAACGACTGAAGGCCGACGGGTTCATATCGATCAATTGGGCCACATGGTTTAAACCGATATCGTTCTTGAAATTATCAAAGATATAGGCATAGACTTTGCGAAGTCTTTCATTTTCAATTTGCTCAAAACTGTTCATATAACCAACGCTGGACAGCAGCTCATAATCCTTGTGTTTGGCAAGTTTGTGCAGTAATTGGATAAATGCCATTGTCTTGGAAAAGGGGTCCAAGGTCAGTAGGCCCCTGATGGATTCATGGGCATCCTTGTTCAGATGGTGAAATCTGATACCCCGTTGTGCTCTTTCGAACATTTGACCGATATGTGCAAATTCAGGGGATTTAAAAAGGGTTTCCCCCAAAAAATCTTCTTTAAAATGAACAGCGACGGCTTTTGCGGCATCTGGAACATTGGTTTCAAAATAGACTTCATCGTTCAGCCACATATGGGGTAAATTTTTGCCCAAAAGGACAATATCCCGAGGTTGGAATTTTTGGATATTGTCCCCAATGAACCTTGTCCCGATACTTTTTTCGATCAAAACAAGCTCCAGTTCCACATGATAGTGCCAAATCCTAAGAAAATGGGGATAGCTGTTAAGGGTAACGGTAAAGGATGAACCGGAATCGCTGCTACGGTTTAGTAGATGGAGTCTCACTTTGTATAAATAAAACAGGCCTTAATGTACAAAAGGTCTTGGTTCATTGACAATTTTGGCAAAAAAAGTATCAATGATGTCAATATGGATAGGGAAATTAGTTTTCTTGTACCTTAGCAAAAAGTCATTTTCATGGAAACCAAGATCAAGAAGGTTTTTGTTGACGGGGCCATTTCTCCCGAATTCATAGCGGAATCCATAGCCAAGCACCAGTCGAAGACACAAATTGGCGCGCACGATATCTTTTTGGGGCAGGTACGGGCCGACGTGATCGGAGGAAAGACCGTTTCATCCATTGAGTATACGGCCTATGAGAGCATGGCCAATCAAAAGTTCCATGAGATCAGGGAGAGTACTTTTGCAAAGTTCAATATTACCTGCATGCACATTTACCACAGTTTGGGAAAAGTGAACGTGGGAGAAATCTGCCTCTTCGTCTTTGTTTCCTCCCCCCATAGAAGAGTGGCCTTTGAAGCCCTTGAATATGTAGTTGAGGAGATCAAGGCCCATGTCCCCGTTTTTGGCAAGGAGCTTTTTGAGGACGATTCCTATCAGTGGAAAGTAAACACATAACCTAACCCATGGTCGATATTACCCAAAAACAGTCCACCCATCGTACCGCCATTGCCCAAGCCGTGGTCAAGGTAAGTTCAAACGCTACCATAAAGGCCATAGAGAATGGAACCGTTCCCAAGGGCGACGTGTTTTCCATGAGTAGGGCCGCAGGTTTTCTGGCCGTGAAGAAAACAGCTGACCTTTTGCCCGATTGTCACCCCTTACCCGTGGAATATTGTGGCATAGACTACGAAATACGGGATTTGGACATCGTCATCACCATTACCGTTAAGACATTTTACAAAACCGGAGTGGAGGTGGAGGCCATGCACGGGGCCAGTGTAGTGGCCCTAAACATGTACGATATGCTCAAACCTATCGATAAGGGCGTGGAAATCCACCACATAAAACTGCTAAAAAAGACCGGTGGCAAGTCAGACATCGAAAGCGCTTAAATTTTTTTGCATTTTTTCTTGCCAATTGCATTTTTGTTCTAAATTTAGATCGACTAGATCATAAGCTCAACACCATGAATAACGTCAGAAGAGTAATTGTCGATTATAAAAAATTGACCCCCGAAGTGCTGAAGCTATTGGTGGAAAAATATCCTGATGGCTATGGCGACAATGACGTGATCAACTTCAGGAACCTAAAAGGAGAGTTGATAGAGGCCGTGGAAGTTTCGACTGAGGATACCAAATATTTGGTGAAGATCAGTTCAAAACTGGAGCGAAGCATGGCCACTTTTGATGACGACGATGACGAGGACAATCTCGATACGGAAGATATTGAGAAAATGCCCGATGAAGACTTCGAAAGTTCCGAAGAGGAATAAATTTCTAGAGTTTTTCCCGCAAATTGGAGAGCATTTCCGCCGTAGTGCTGTCCAAATCGAATTTCGGCCGCCAACCCCATTCTGTCCGGGCCGCTGAATCGTCAATGCTACTTGGCCATGAACTTGCGATTTCCTGTCTGAAATCAGGGGCAGCATAGCCAATCCCAAAGCCGGGGATGTGCTTTTTGATGCTTTCGGCCACATCTTCGGGCGCAAAGCTCATACTCCCCAAGTTGTACGAAGACCTTACTTTTATATTTTCAGAGGGACTTTCCATCAGATCAATGGTGGCCCTAATGGCATCGTCCATATACATCATGGGCAATTTGGTGCCTTTCTCCAAAAAACATTGGTACGATCCCTTTTTCAATGCTTCATGGTAGATTTCCACCGCGTAGTCAGTGGTGCCGCCACCGGGCATGGTCTTCCAACTGATCAGTCCAGGGTAGCGTACACTGCGCACATCGACCCCGTATTTTTTGAAATAGTATTCACACCACCTTTCCCCAGATTGTTTGCTTATCCCATATACCGTGCTGGGTTCCATGATGGTGTTCTGCGGAGTGTTTTCCTTTGGGGTATTGTGCCCAAAAACGGCTATGCTGGATGGCCAAAAGATTTTGGAGATTTTGCGCTCCTTTGCCAAGTTGAGCACATTGAACAGGGAATTCATGTTGAGGTTCCATGCGCGCATGGGGAATTTCTCTGCGGTGGCGCTGAGCATCGCGGCCATCAAATAGATTTCATCAATCTCATAGTGCATCACCACATCCTCAATGGCCGCGTAGTTCGTGGCGTCCAAAAGCTCAAATGGGCCGGAGCCCATCAAAGACTCACTGCCCTCCCTGATATCACTGGCTATTACCTTTTCGGGGTTGAATTTATGTCTGAGTTCAAAAGTGAGTTCGGTGCCTATTTGACCACAGGCACCTAGAATAAGGATGGGCTTTTGCATTTAAAATGGAGTTAATTGCATTTGCGGGTAAAGATAGCCTTTATTAAAATTTGTACATTCGCCTATGCGAAAATTGTTATATACCGCAATTGTATTTTCAGCCCTTCTGGGGTGCAGGGAAAAGCAGGAGATCGCCTCCAATGACAGTGGCGAAGATGTGGTCTTCAACTACCAAAAAATGCCAGAAAGGTTCACCATCAACCCCGAAGCTTCGGCAATTGTTGAGGGATGGGAAGAATTCAAAAAATTCAATGAAAGTGTGGATGTGCTCTACAGGGCCACCAACAACGAGGATCTGATCTTGGCCATAGACGATCTCATAGAAAAAGAGAAACTTTTGGCCAAGGGCACTTACCCGGAATTGTTCGACACCTTTCAGGTCAAGAGCAGGCAACGGGTCATCAGGACCTATCTGTACAAAGTAAAATCGCACATCCTGGAAAAACAGGATACCACGCAACCTACCATAGAAATGCTGGAAGCGTACAATGCCATGCGCAAGCAGTTGAACGTTATCGTGAACAGTCAGTTGGACAAAAAATTAATATTGGATGAAGAAGAATAGCATATTCCAGTTTTTGGTATTGATATCAACATTGACGATATCGGCCCAGGATTCAGAAAAGGAAAAAATTGACTTTTTATTGGACAGTTGGCATTTGGCCGCTGCGCATGCCGATTTTGAATCCTATTTTGATAAAATGACCCATGACGGCGTGTTCATTGGTACCGATGCCATGGAAAATTGGCAGAATGAAGCCTTCAGAACGTTTTCCAAACCCTATTTTGATAGGGGCAGGGCATGGAGCTTTACCGCCGTGGAACGCAATATATATCTGAACGAGACCCAAGATTTTGCCTGGTTTGATGAACTCTTGGATACACAAATGAAGATCTGTAGGGGATCGGGGGTGCTCAAAAAAGAAAATGGGCAATGGAAGATTGCCCACTATGTATTGTCCATTGCCGTTCCCAACGAAAATGTTGCGGAATTGATCCAGATCAAAAAGGAAAAGGACAGCTTACTGCTTTTGGAGCTGAAAAATAAAAGACAGCCTTAATTACCGTCCGCCGGCTTTTCTTTTCTCGATTCCAATGCCTGCTTGCTCAAGCTGGCCAAATTAAAATTGGGGTCTATTTTAAGGGCTTCATCAATATTGGCAATTGCCTCATCGATCTTGTTCTTGTCTGTGTTATAGGTTACCAGGCCTTTTAGATGATAAAAGGCGGCCTTCAAGGGAACCTCATAGGGCTGTTGCCTTTCGTAGAACGCATATTTCATGTCATCCTTGGCATTGGCAATGCCATAATCAATATCGGTGGATGCACCGCTGTTGTCACCAATCTGAATTTTTAGATCGGCCAATTCATAGGCCAGATAGGCGGAGGGGCTCCTTTTGAAAAGTATCTCAAAGTGCTCTAGGGCCCTTTTGGGCTGGTTCAACGATTTCAAGGATACAGCCTTTACCTGTACCGCCAAATCGGAATCCCCCTCATTCTTATCGATGCCAATGGTGTTCAAGGCCTGTATATGCTGACCGTTGTTCATGTACACAAAGGCCAAGGTATCTCTCCGCTCTATGGATGGGGAAAGCACGTTCAGGTGGGTCAGGGCACCTATCACCCCATTGATGTCCCCCTGCATCCTCATTTCTTTGTAGTACGCCTCATAATGATCCAAAAGCTCGTTCTTGGTCTGCGAAAATGTATTGAAGCCCACAAACAAGAGCAACAGCAAAACAGTCTTTCTCATTGATTTTCCTTTAGGTGCGGCAAAACTAAAAAAATTATCGGTACCAAGCTGTTAAAGAATACTATAAGGCTTCAAGAAGAAATGGGGGTGCCAAAACCATGTCCCTTGTCCAAAAAGTTTTTGCTCAAAATTACCTTACCCAAAGAGGGTGCCGTTGCATTGGAATAATGGGGTGGGGGAATCCCCCTTTTTTGGGCCTCAACGGTATAATATTCACTTTTTTTGGGATGAAGGGGATATACTCCGTTGAAAGTTTCGTCCCAATATTGCTTTTCAATGATGGTGTTTATAAGATGTATGCAATCGTCCAAGTGGATAATATTCACCGGGTCGTTTCCGTTGGAGAGGTTCCTTTTTCCGGAAAGCATGGTAACGGGATGTCGATCGGGACCTATCAGCCCCCCAAAACGCACAATGGAGGTATGGAGTGCATTGTCCTGTTTAAAAAGGTCCTCACTTGCCAACAGTTGTTTTCCAGATTCTGTGGCAGGTTTTGGAACAGATGCTTCCGTAACTTCTCTCTGCAGATTCCCATAGACCGAGGTGCTACTGACAAAGATGATTTTTTGTACACTGCTTTTACGGATTTCAGCATGGAGCAGCTTCATTTTTTCAAAAAAACTTTCTGTGTTTTTGCCTCGCAATTTTGGAGGAACGTTGATGACCAACAGGTCAATGGCTGATAAGAAATCTTGTATGCCCCCCTCAATTCCTGAAGAGGAAAGGGAAATCAAGAAAGGATGGATACCTTCGGCCTGGAGCGTTGCCAATTTCTGGCTTGACGTTGTGGTGCCATATACCTCGTCGGAATTGCGCAAAAACCACTTGGCCAATGGCAGCCCCAGCCATCCACAGCCCAAAATGCCAATTTTTTCATTCAAACCGGATAGTTTTGGTCACTAAAATGGCATCATTGAGCACAAAGGGCATGGGAATGCTCTTTTCTGGGCGTTTTGGCACAGTGAAGTCGGGATTTATCAACAGATCGTTCGAAGCTTCATAAAAAGTCAGTTCCAGTATGGAATCTTTTGGAAAACTCAGACCCAGTTCCGTATAGTCGTTGTTGGAGATATAGTGTGTGATCAGTCTTTTGCCCCTATTTTCCAGATAATGGCTGCTCAATGCAATATTGTTCACTTTGGCCGAATTCAATTTCAGGGAATTCGTATAGATGTCCAAACGGTTGACTTTTCTTTTAGGGACCACGCATAGTTCCAAAATACGTTCGTTCCCAATAACGGTATCCCTAACCATATCTATCCTTGGCGGGGCGATCTTCTTTTTTGGAGCGTCGGCCACATAGGTCAATTGGGATCGGTATTTACTTGGTATTATTCTGTATTCGCCCTCTTTGGGAACCCTTCTCGCATCGCCCAAAAACTGGCTGTTCCATCCAATGGGCTTATGGTCATATGTAGCCCAGATGGCAGAATCCTTATCGGCATCATATACGTATAATAAGCTGCTTGGCTTGGGTCGTTTTGTGTTGAAATCGGAATGGATGTGCGCCGATATACCGAAAGCCATGAAGAGGAACAGGGCCAAATACCCCAAGTGATCCTTGTTCTTCAACTGTCCAAAAAATGGAAGTGCCAAGAAAAAAAGCAAAGTGGTAAAAACGGTTGTGGCCACCATCATTTTCAATCCAAGCCCCACAGGAAACATTTTTATGAACGGGAAAAGAATAAAAATAGCGGGCAAGGCCAAAAAGACCATCAGAAATGGGTTTGGCCTTTCTTGGTTGATGGTTACCAGAAAAGCGGCGAGCAGGCCAAAAACGGGAACCACAAAAAAGCTGGCTCCCGGTAAATATGCGGCAACGAGCCCACATAGGACCAACCAAACAAAAATAGGGGCCACCAAAAGATCCGGAGTGCCTATTTTTCTGAACCTGTGGTATACCCAAAGGCAAATCCCAACGGACCATAGGGCAAACATCAAAATGTAGGTGTGCCCGTTGTAGGTGAATCCGTGGAGCATATCCTTAAAATCGGGATACCACCATGTAAGCGCCTTCCAACTGAAATACCCCACCACACCATTGATGATCAAAGTCAAAACAAGAGGTAAGAATCCCTTAAACATATCTTTTACATGTAACTTTTCCTTTCCGAAACCATTGATGAGCAAAAGAAGGAAAGCCAATATCGCCATGACAAACATGGGCCATATCCAGCTAAAGGGATAAGAAACCAACCTAAAAAAGGGTAGGTTAAAGTAGATATAATCATCCGGACTTTTAAGATTGTCCAGACCTACCTCACTAAAATGGTACAAAAGTGGCATAAGGTAGCTGCCTTGGTGGGCCAAAGAGGTTCTGTCCAGTCTTTCATAGGTATCCAATGCCGTGTGGTAGTCAAAGTGGTCGTCAATAAATGCAAAATTGAAGCCGTCAATATCGCCATCCTCCCGAAAAACGGTCAAATCCGTATCATTGGGCAACATTTTATAGATGCTGTAGGCAAGGGAATTTGCCACAGGATATTTTGGATTGGCCTTGGCAAATTCCTTGATCAAGGTACCATTGCCTCTATTGGTCTCGATGAGCATGTAACTTGGACCGCCGCTGCCGCGTGCCTCAAAGTTGAGCACCAGTCCTACGTCTTTTGCCCAAGGGTGGTGGTTCACAAAGAGATCGGCACCGTTCAACCCCAACTCCTCCGCATCGGAGATCAGGATGATGATATCATTTTTCGGGGTTCTGTTCTCGGCCAAAAAGGCCCTGATCCCTTCCAAAATGGTGGCTACGCCGCTTCCAGCATCACTGGCGCCATAGGAAGAATGCGGATTACTGTCATAATGGGACAATAATAACAAAGCCTTTCCATTTCCCGACCCTTTGATCCTGGCCAGAATATTGGTGGCCTTGCTCAAGTTTCCCCAATCACCGGCTGTGTAACCTTCTTGGGTGGTGGTCTCCAACCCCATTTTTTTGAGCTCTGAAATGACATAGCTCCTTGCGTGGGCATGGCCCGGAAAACCAACTGCATGGGGCTCTTTGGAGAGGTTTTTCACATGCACCAGGGCCCTATCCGTGGAAAAGGACGTGAGAGCCGTATCTGCGTCATGATGATAGGTTGGCATCAAGGATCTATAACTCCAATAGACAGCCAAAACTAGGAGTAAAAGGGAGAGGGAACGGGAAAATTTCATGGTTTAGCTATGTTGGTATGTAAAAGTATGAAATTATGAAAGGTTCGCATATTTAGTGTGAAAAAATTAGATAATTCGCGAAAAAAGGGTATATTTAATGTTCAACCTTAAACACTAACCCTATGGCAATCAAAAGTTTTCAAGGTGCGCGATCTAAAACATCGACTAGGAAGGAATACAATGCTCCCATTTTGGTTGAGGATTATATGACCAAGAAGCTGATCACTTTTTCTCCAGACCAATCCATTCTGGAAGTGATGGAAGCTTTTGCCAAACATCATATTTCTGGTGGCCCGGTACTGGATGACAATGGTTTTTTGGTGGGGATCATTTCAGAAGCGGATTGTATGAAACAGATTTCTGAAAGCAGGTACTTTAACCAACCCATTTTGGACAAAAGCGTGGAACGGTACATGACCAAAAACGTGGAGACCATACCCCACGACATGAGCATTTTTGATGCGGCAGGTGTTTTTGATAGGCATAAGCGCCGTCGATTGCCCGTCATGAAAAATGGCATTTTGGTTGGGCAGATCAGCAGAAAGGATATTGTGGTGGCCGCACTGAAACTGAGTGCCCACAACTGGCAATAACCCTTAAATCATTCACGTTTAACGATCATGTAATAGTCGTTGTCCAAGGGCAAATAACCCAAATCGTACACAAAATAATAGGTGCTTCCTTTTTTTGTGGTGTACGAGTTTGTGATGTATTCAAAATCAAAGCCCTTGTCCATCAGCTTCATTTTCGTGGTCGTTGTCTTCCCTTCCTTTAGTGGAAAACTGTCCAGAATACGGTAGTTTTTCCGCAACTTGTTGTTGATGTTCCTCACCAAGTTTTTACTGTCTTTGTTCAGCCGGTTGTTATAGGTATTGCGGCAATGGTCCGAACAGAATTTTTGGTCCACACGCCCTAGGAGTCTTTCGCCGCACTCCAAGCATTTTCTTTCAGCCATGATATAAGATTAGGTCACCACAATATCATACTTTTTCAACAAACCTAAAAGGTTGTCCTTGCTGAACTTGGTCTTTTTAAGCTGATTTTCAGCAGGGTCAATGTTGAAATTGAAGGATGTGCACAGATCGGCCCTATCCAAAACCGTTTGCCTGAAAATGGCATGTTCCATATTGCAATGGGCAAACGTGGCCAAGGTAAGGTCTGCCTCTGTAAAATCCGTTTCAACAAGGGTGCAGTCCGCAAACATAGTTCCTTTAAGGGGGAGCTTATAAAAGGAGGCCAAGGTCAGGTTGCAATTTTCGAACTGAACGGAGAGCAAAAAGTCATTGCAATCCTCAAAACGGAGCCCCACAAGTTTAGAATCCTTCAAAATGCATTCCTTGAAAATGGTATGCTTAATATTGGCATTGGTAAGATCACAGTCCACAAACTTGCACTCCATAAGGTTTTGGTTGTCCAAAAAAGCATTGGAAAAATTGCACCCGGTAAAAGTGCAATTTTCATATTCGCCCTTGGGCAAGGGTGTTTGGGTAAAATCCTTATGGCGGTAATCCTGATCTGTCCAAAACGGTTGGGGCATCATTCTTCGGTTAAAATAATGGCGGGAATTTCCAATGACTTGAAGAGTTGGTTGTACTCCTGCATGCCACTGCCCACAATGGCATTCTTTTCATCCTCGTAGGTTTTCCATTGGCCCAAAAGATCGTTCAAACGATCCTTGGCACCTTGGGTAACCTTGGGTTCGGCCACATCTATGAATTCCTTTAGGTACATGAACTCTGCATTGAGTTGATTTTGGAAATTGATCACGTCCTGAAAGGTCTTTTGTTGGGGTTGGATCAATTTTTCTTCCCAAGTGGTGATACGCTCCAACAATTTTTTCCCTTTCTTCAAAAGTTCCGATGCATCTTTGTTGTCCTTTAGCAAATCCGCATATTGGTTCAACTGCATCTTGGCCCTTCGCATTTGGTTCACTGCTTGGTGCATATTTTTCAGGGTCTCTTCAATTTTTGTCAATGCTGATTGTTGCTCTGCATAATCAGTTGGACTTCCGTCAACTTTTGGATTGGGCAAAATCACGGCATTTGTTTCAACGGTCGCATCTTCAAGGGAAAGCCGAAGGGTATAGGTGCCCGGTGCTACCCGTGAGCCTCTGTAATCGCCAAAGACAAAGATTTTGTCTATGGTAGGGACCGATTCCCGTGTAAAATCCCAAGTAAAGCGATTATATCCCTTTTGCGAGGGAAGCACATCGGGTTTGGGCGGTCCGCCGGGCCAAGTCTTGAAATCTTTGGATTTTTGGTTGGTGATGGTCCTGATAACCTTGCCGCCCGAAAGGACTTCCAATTTCAATTCCGTGGAATCCACTTTTTGGGGCAGGTAATAGTCAAAAGTGACCCCGGATTTTGGGTTTTGGCCCAATCCGGGAACCGGCTTGTCCGAACTGCCCCCAAAAATACGGTAGGTGTCCTTTGGGGTAACGATTTTGAGTTTTTCTTCAGGCTTCAAACTGCTTTGAATGGCACCAATATCATCCAGAATCCAAAAAGAACGTCCTGCAGTAGCGGCTACCAAATCGTTGTCATGGATGATCAGATCATTGATGGGGACCACGGGGAGGTTGAGTTGCAAGGGTTGCCATAGCTGGCCATCGTTCAGGGAAACATAGAGTCCCGTCTCTGTCCCCGCATAAAGCAATCCCTTTTGTTTTTTGTCTTCCCGCACCACTCGCGCAAAGGTGTGTTGGTTGTCAATCCCATTGGTGATTTTGGTCCAGGTTTGTCCGTAGTCCGTTGTTTTAAAGATATAGGGCGCCAAATCCATCGCTTTGTACCGCATCGCCACAACGTAAGCGGTTGCGGGATCATGGGGTGAAACTTCTATACTGTTGATGATGCCTTCCCTTAAAGTGGGCGGGGTAATGTTTTCCCAGTCCGCACCGCCATTTTTGGTAACGTGTACCAGGCCGTCATCCGATCCGGCATAGAGCACGCCTTTTTCATGTGGAGATTCTACCAGATACATCAAGGTATTATAGTTTTCGCCTCCTGCTGCCTCATTGGTATAGGGTCTTCCACCAGGACCCTGCTTATCCTTTTCATTTCGGGTAAGGTCTGGGCTGATGACTTCCCAAGTACTTCCGCCATCTTGGGTTTTAAAAACTACGTTGCCCGCATGGTAAATCGTATTTGGATCGTGCGGTGAACTGATGATGGGGGCATTCCAATTGTATCGGAACTTGAAATCCTTGGGTATTTTACTTAGGCCCAACTCTGGGTATTCCGTGATGGGTTTTGCCTCGCGCGATGTTTCCACCCATTTTTCAATGATGCCTTGGTAGCAGCCACCGTACACCACTTCAGGGTTATCGGGGTCAAAGGCCAGATAGGCACTCTCACATCCTGCCACGGAATACCAGTCTTTCCAGTCAATGCCATCGTGATTGGTTCTGCTGGCAATGGCAATGGCAGAATTGTCCTGCTGCCCCCCATATACGTTGTAGGGCACCAAATTATCTGTGATCACACGATAGAACTGTGAAGTGGGCTGGTTCTCTTGGGTACTCCAACTTTTACCACCGTTGTTGGAAATGTTGGCCCCACCGTCGTTGGAATTGATCATGACCTGATTGTTGTGGGGATGGATCCACAGATCGTGGTTGTCCCCATGCGGAGTGGGTACGGGGGTGAAGGTTTTGCCACCGTCAATGGACTTGGTAACGGGGGCATTGAGCACGTAAACCACATTTTCATTTTGGGGATCGGCGAAGATTTCCATGTAGTACCAGGAACGGGCAATGTTGATCCGGTCCTTGCTGGTTTGCTGCCAAGTCTTTCCTGCATCAACACTTTTGTAGACCCCGCCTTTTTCACCTTCGGCCTCAATGACGGCAAAAACGATGTCGCTATTGGCTCTGGAAACGGAGATACCCGCTTTTCCAAATTCCTTGGGGAGACCTTTTTCCAGCTTTTTCCAAGTGGCGCCCCCATCGGTTGATTTATAAAGCCCAGAAGAAGCTCCGCCAGATTCCATGGTCCAAGGATATCTTCGGTGTTGCCATAGGGCCGCATAGAGGATCAAGGGATTGTTCATGTCCATAGATAGGGATGAAGCCCCTGTATTTTCATCCACAAAAAGCACACGTTCCCAACTCTCCCCTCCGTTGGTGGACCTATAAATGCCCCGTTGCTGCGAAGGCCCGTATTGGGCTCCTTGGGCGGCCACGAATAGAATATCCGGATGGATCGGGTCGATGATGACATCCGAGATATGACGGGTTTCATCCAGACCGATATGTTTCCAAGTCTGTCCCGCGTCGGTGGATTTGTAGACCCCATCACCCATGGAGGTCATGACCCCCCGTGCGGCATGTTCGCCCATACCCACCACCACCAGGTTTGGATTGCTTTCCGAAACGGCAATATCACCAACGGTCCCGGTTTTTAGCTGTCCGTCTGAAATATTGTTCCAAGTGAGGCCGTCATCTGTGGTTTTCCAGATGCCACCTCCCACTGAGCCCATGTAATAGGTCATGGGTTGGCCCACCACACCGGTAGAGGCAACGCTTCTTCCACCCCTAAAGGGACCTATGTTCCGCCATTTTAGGCCTGGGAACAGGGAATCATTGACAATGATGGCCGGAATTGAGGGTTTTTTAACCCTACGTTGGGCATCACTGTGGGATATAAAAAGAAGAAAGATGGGAAAAACAAAATAAAATGCTTTCATGGGTTGAGGGTTGGATTAGCATATGGGAAGATACAAAACCACTTGCAAAAGTTAAAGAAAAGATAAAGATCCAATTTTATTTGGAACAATCATTCCAAAATATATACGTTTGTATCGGAATGAACGTTCCAAAATAAAAACAGTAAACAAATCATCAACATGAAAAAATTAGAAAACAAAGTAGCCATCGTCACTGGAGCCACCAGCGGGATGGGATTGGAAACTGCAAAAAAATACCTTGAAGAAGGCGCAAAAGTGGTATTGACCGGTAGAAGTCAGGAGAAATTGGATGCCCTAAAAAATGAACTTACCGGAGATTACCTCTTGGTGAAAGCGGAGGCTTCCAGTTTTACCGACAGTAAAGAATTGATAACCAAAACAGTAAATCACTTTGGCAACATCGACA
This sequence comes from Allomuricauda sp., assembly GCA_041391945.1. Classification (GTDB taxonomy): domain Bacteria; phylum Bacteroidota; class Bacteroidia; order Flavobacteriales; family Flavobacteriaceae; genus Flagellimonas. The sequence goes on from JAWKNC010000003.1 coordinate 177,467, forward strand.
TCCTGTTCTTGAACGCTGGTATTTTTAGATTGGAAACCATTGATACACTGACAGAGGAGATTTTTGATGAGGTTCATAATATCAATGTAAAGGGTCCAATTTTCACGGTTAGGGCAGCCTATGAGCACCTTAATGAAGGGGCCAGTATTATTTTCAACACTTCGGTGGTGAATGTGAAAGGATTTGGTGGAATGACCGCCTATGCTTCCAGCAAGGCCGCTTTGCGTTCTGTGGTCCGTACGTTGGCATCTGAGTTTGGTCCCAAAAAAATACGGGTCAATGCGATAGCTCCTGGACCCATTGAAACGCCCATTTATGGCAAGCACAATGTACCCCAAGAAAATATTGATGCCATGGCATCCAGTTTTCCATCCATGATTTCCTTGGGAAGGTTCGGCAATTCCAATGAGATAGCCACCACAGCGCTGTTTTTGGCCTCGTCGGACAGCAGTTACATCACTGGTGTTGAAATACCGGTGGATGGGGGCTTTGCCCAGGTATAGTTTTTTCGATAAATTTGGAACAATTATTCCAAAAAATGCCAAGAACGAAGCAATTCTGTGAAGAAGAAGTATTGAACAAGGCCATGGAACTCTTTTGGGAAAAAGGGTTCCATGCCACTTCAATACAGGATTTGGTCTGTCATTTGGGTATCAACAGAGCCAGTCTGTACGATACTTTTGGCGGTAAGGAAGAATTATTCAAAATGGCTTTTCAGCATTACAGGGAAACCAAAGGGAACGTTGTATGCACATTGTTTGAGCAGGAAAAATCGGTAAAAAAGGGAATACGACGACTTTTTAACGAGGCCATTCTGCAAGCTCAGACAGATCAGGCCAATAGAGGTTGCTTTGCCGTGAACACGGCCACTGAGCTTATTCCAGGGGATGAGGCCATCCATGAAGTTCTGAGGGAAAACAAAAATAATGTAGAAACCCTCTTCATCGATTACATCAAAAAAGGAATAGAAAGCGGTGAGATCGATGCCTCTAAGGACCCGGAAAGTATCGGCCTTATGTTGTTTGCCCTGTACAATGGGCTACAAGTCATCACAAAGGTGGACCATGATCCCAAAAAACTTGAATTGATGATAGCATCAGGGATTTCGGTTCTGGATTAAAGGCCAGTTACCGTCGTGTATACGCAAAAAGGATTTCTTCCGACATATTGTCCTGTTCGATGACAACCCAGACATTCATTTGATTTTCGCCCACCTTTTCCATGGTCAAGCCCTCAAAGAAAACTTTGTTCTCTTCCATTTTCACCAATTTGAAATCAACGGTCCCATCCTTTTCCTCCCAGCCTTTGAGGTTGTCATGAAAATGCTTCAATTGTAGGATCAATGAGCCATCAATTTCTCGGATATGCCCCACTTCATAAAAAGAAACTTGGTCATTATGGACCAATCGGAATACGAACATCATGGAACCACCCATGGGTTCACTCCAAATTTCTTCAGCTAGGCCCCCAAAGGCCTCTCCCTGCCAATGTCCGGCAATCCATGCCACCTCATCCAGGGAAGCCTTTGGCGATGTTTGCCCTTCCATAAGTTGCAAGGTGTTTTGTGCGGATAAAACACCTGCCTGAAATAGGAAAACAATAAGTACGGTTCTCATATTATGGTCTTTTCCCTAAAGACGAATGGAGAACACCTAATTGGACAATGCAAATTTTACCTCTACAGTGGTTTCCACTCTGATTTTTTCAAAATCGATGTCTAGGGGTTCGGGACCCGCCATATCCATTGCCGCTGCCTTAAGTTCCATTCGAGGTGCTTGGTTATACCTTGGGTAATATGGAGAAGAGGTATCTTGGATGTGAATGGCCAATCCTACTTTTTGCCCAAGGGGCTGGGTCAATGCCTCGGCTTTTTGCTTCGCTTTTTTCACGGCCTTTGACTTGAGTTCCAGTTCCAATTGGTCCATTTTGGAGTATTCGGTCTTTTCCAAATAGGCGTTGGCAATGTCCAACTGTTCCAAGGCCACCATCACTTCTCCCGCCTGTTTTCCCGAATAGACCAAAAGCGAGTACTGTTTGCTCTTGAGCACTTCTTTTCCGCGCAAAAAGTACTTTTGGAAGTCGCTGCTGAGGTCCTTGATCACCAATTGCTTGTCCAGATCAATTCCCATGCCACGTAAACGTTGGGCCATTTTGTTCTCCTGTTCCTCAACGGATTTCCGTCCTTTTGAATCCTTTTCTTGAATAGTGATGCTCAGGTAAATCTTGTCCGGGGTCACCAAGGTGTCAACTTGTGCCGAGGTCTCCAGATAGGGGACATCCAAAAAGGTCTTGGATTGGGCAAATACATTGGTGACAAAGAGAACACTTATAACGGGAATGATAAATTTTTTCATGTTTCGATTTTTTGTTTAAAGGTAAATACTTCACCACAAGAAGCAAAACGTGTGCCATATAATTTGGAGGGTCAAAACCAAATACCATGAAATGGTTTTTCAAAAGGCTTCAAATAGGGCATATCAATATTCTTGATTAAATTGGGGAGATGAAATTTGTTCTGGCTCCCGATAAATATAAAGGCTCCTTGACGGGGAATGAGTTTTGCGAGGCTGTTGAAAGTGGCATTAAAAAAGTCTTCCCTCAGGCCACTGTGATCAAAAAACCGTTGGCAGATGGCGGTGATGGCACCATTGAAATAATCCGTGATTATTTAAAGGCCAGTACCGTTAACATAATGGTCAAGGACCCACTTTTTAGGGATATCAGGACTGGATATTTACTGTCTGGTGATTGTAAGACCGCTTTTGTTGAAATGTCCGAAGCTTCCGGCTATAAACTTTTGGATAAAGTTGAAATGAATTGCATGTACACTACCTCCTTGGGAACTGGACAAATGATTCTGGATGCCTTGGAAAAAGGAGTGGAGCACATTGTTTTGGGCATTGGAGGAAGTGCCACCAATGATGGCGGTATGGGGATGGCCGTTGCCTTGGGTTACCGTTTTTTGGATAGGGATGGTGAAGGATTGGACCCTGTTGGGAAGAATCTTATCCATGTCCGAAAGATTGATGGGACCAAAGTACACCCCCAAATTGCCAAGACAAAGATCCAGGTGGCCTGTGATGTCACCAATCCACTGCACGGTGTTGAAGGAGCTGCCAAAATATATGGCCCGCAGAAAGGAGCCTCCCAAGAAGAAGTGGAGTTTCTGGACAAAGGTTTGGAGAATTTTGCCAAGGTGCTTCAGGCAACGTTTGGGGTGGATGCACAGAATATTCCCGGTGCAGGTGCAGCTGGGGGAATGGGAGCGGGGGCAGTGGTTTTCTTGGGCTCGGAGTTGATTTCCGGTGTTGATTTGGTTATGGAAATGGCCAATTTTGATGAGATTTTACAGCATACCGATTGGATCATTACAGGAGAGGGTCAATTGGATGGACAAACCCTTTCTGGAAAAACGATTAATGGTGTGTTGAAGAGGGCCAAGGCAAAAGGCATTCCCGTGGCGGCCTTTTGTGGTGCCGTGAATATTTCCATCGAAACGCTACAACACATCGGACTGGATTATGCAGTATCGATTCTAAATCAAATTGGTGGTCTGGAAGAAGCCAAGCTCAGCAGCTATAAAAACTTGGAATTGGCCAGCTACAATTTTGCCAATCTCTTGAAAAAGGCTAGAACCGATACAAAAAAGTGACCATTTTGATATCCTCATTGGCGGCGAATCCAATTTCAAAACGGTCTTTTTCATAAGGCTTGGTAAAGAGATGCGTGCTGCCTATGCCCACAAAGGCACCGGCCATCACATCCCAGATATCGTGGTAACCATCGGGCCCCTCCATTCTGCTCACAGCGGTGATACTGGCCAAAATATAGGCTGGGAGGCCATATTTCCAACCATAACGTCGTTGTATGAAAGATGCGCCGGAGAAAGCTGAAGAGGTATGGCCCGAGGGAAACGAATCATAAAGGAGCCTTCCTTCTGGGCGTTGTTTTCTGATGGTGTATTTCAAGGCATAGGTCAAGGCCATGGTAGACCCATAGGAAAGGGCCAATTGCTTGGTGCCTTCATAATCTTCTTCCAGCAGCGTGATGATTCCTGCGGAAACGGGAAGGGCAATTTGCAAAATATCCCCAGTATCCTCCAAAACATATTCCCAGCGCTCGTGCCCTCCTTCAGTATCCTTGGTTTGTGCTTGGAGAAACCATCCCATCAAAAACAAAACGGTTAATATAATTCCTCTAATGGCCATATAACCAGCGGGTTGACACTTAAAGATAGAAGCAATCCGTGAGAAATTGACAAAAAATCGATAAAAAGTCCGGTTATTCACCGAAAAGGGACCCCACTACAATTTCTCAAGGTCGAGGAGAGCGAAACCCGTTCAATACCGGGTCATTTTGAATTCCAAGGAAGTTTTGACGGTGTCCCATTCACTATCCAAAATGGAAAAGACCACGGTATCCCGAAGCTTTCCCCTTTCATCGATTCTGTGGTTCCTGAGGATTCCATCCTGTTTGGCTCCCAAGCGCAATATGGCATTCCGGGATGGATGGTTGAAAAAGTGGGTCCTGAATTCAACGGCTATGGTACCCAAGGTCTCAAAGGCATGTTTGAGCAAAAGGTATTTGCACTCGGTGTTGATTCCGGTCCGTTGGACGCTTTTTGCATACCAAGTTGATCCAATTTCAAGCCGCCTATGTCGGGATTCCACATTCATATAGCGTGTGCTGCCCACAATTTTGCCGGTTTTTTTGTCGATAATCACAAAAGGAAGGGATAGACCCATTTTTTGTTCCGCAAGGGCTGTTTCTATGTAGGCCTCTATAGTATCGGCAGAAGGCACGGAGGTATACCAAAGCTCCCAAAGTTTGCCATCAGAAGCGGCAAAGACCAAATCGACTTTGTGCAATTTATGCATGGGTTCTAGCCGTACAAGTTCTCCTTCCAGTGTTATAGGGGTCAACCAAGATTCCATAGTAATCCACTTTAAGCTTCAAATATAGCCCAACGGAAATATACTTCGTCAATACTTTGAAGTATCTTTTTTCCACAGGGCATATGCTTTTGGCATGCAGTGCCCACAAGGGCGGTATCCATGATGCAAAGCTTCTTCTTCTGAATTGAAAAACACCCGGTTATCCATTTTCATGCGTTTTCCTGATTTACATCGCAGGTTCCCATAGATTTTGAGATTTCTGTTTCCGGCCCATTTGATTCGATGCTGGCGCAAACCCTTAAAAAGTGCTGTGCGCGAAATTTCAGTGTGTGCAATCATTAGGTTGTGGCATCATGAAAAATGATTCCCAAGGTAGATCGCTCTCCAGAGTGCACTTCGCTTACCCCGTGTTTCATGTTTACCCTGTAGTAACCATTTTTACCTTTCACGGGTCTATGGTTGGTGGTAAACAGGGCCATGGCTCCTTTGGGAGGATGTAGTACAATGGCCTTGGATTGGGCCCTGGGCACTTGTTGGGTCATCACAAATTCCCCACCGGTATAATCCTTTCCATGTTCATTTAGGAACAGCACCATTTGCATGGGAAAATAAACTTCGCCATACAAATCCTGGTGCAAGGTGTTATAGCCTCCCTCTGGATATTTCAAAATCAACGGGGTGGCCAACAGCTGTCCGTTTTCCCTGCATTTTTGTTGCAGCTTTGACAGACTTTCAGGAAAGACAATGTCTTTTTTTAGATCCCGCATCCATTGGTTTGCCACCGGCACCAATTTTGGGTATACCAATTCCCGCAACTTTGCAATGACCGGCGGCAATGGATATTTGAAGTATTTGTAGGTGCCTTTGCCAAAGCGATACCGTTCCATTTCCACGGTCTTACGGTAGTGTCTCGGCTCATGGAATCCAGCGATCAGTTTTTCGCAGGTCTCATCATCCAGTACATTTTCCACAACAGCAAATCCATTCTCATAGAGTTCTTTTTGGGCGGTCTTCCACGGAAGCGCATCCCACTGTTTTATGGCGGACATTCCTTGATTTTCAGTGATGAATTACTGGACTTGGGCAGCTTCCCAACCGATAATGGCCGTTTTTCGGACACTCTCCCAACGATAATCTCCTAAGTTTCCAGAGGATTGTATGACCCTATGGCATGGAATCAAGTAAGCGACGGGATTACTGCCAATGGCAGAACCTACGGCCCTTGATGCGTTGGGTTTATCGATCATTTTGGCAATATTTCCGTAAGTGGTCAATTTTCCTTTTGGAATACGCAACAAAGACTCCCATACTTTCAGTTGAAAATCGGTTCCCTTCAAGTGAAGCTTGATTTTTGAAATCTGGCTCCAGTCGTTGGCAAAGAACAGCAGTGCATTTACTTGGGTTTGGTCCACCCGCTGTTGGTACTTGGCCTTGGGAAATTGCATTTTCAGTTCGTATAGCCCTTTTTCCTCATCGTCCGTAAAGGCCACATGGCACAACCCTTTTTCGGTAGAGGCGATGGTCACAAGACCAAAAGGACTTTGGGCGAAGCTATAGTTGATGTTGAGGTTTTCACCTTGGTTTTTATACTCTCCAGGGGTCATGCCCTCAATGGTGATGAACAGGTCGTGGAGTCTGCTTGTCCCAGAAAGACCGGTTTCCATGGCTGCATCAAAAAGCGTGGCATTGGATTCGTCCAATATTCCCTTGGCATATTGTACGCTGGTGTACTGCAGGAATTTTTTGGGACTTACCCCGGCCCATTCCTTGAAGATGCGTTGAAAATGGTAGGGGCTTAGGTGCACTTCCTGTGCAATTTCATCCAAAGAGGGCTGTTCCTTGAAATGATCTCGGATATGGGAAATGGCCCTTGCTATCCGGTTGTAATTGATGATTTCTTGTTCGCTCATGATTTTAATGTTTTATGGTCCAAAAGTAGTGTGTGCAACAGGGGGTTAAAACCCGTTTCTTGCTGTCTTTTGGGCCGACAGAGCTTGAAAACGGCTCCAATATACGGCATAAAGAAATGCAGGAAAGATTCCAGGTATCTTTATCACTCAATTAACAACATTTAACGTTCAGGGTCGCCAACATTGACCTATATTGAAATATGTTTAACATTCTCGGCCTAAGAAGAGTTTTGTTCGAGCATGTTTAAGGCCACAATGCATGAAGACGAAAAACTTCCTTACCCTAATTGTCATTATCGCCCTTCTCTTGGGATTGTTGATCTATTGGAGGGAATATGAAACCCGGGATCAAGTCTCTGTTCTCCATGTATTGTTATGGCAATTGGCCATTTGGATTCCCTGGGTCATTGGCTTTAAGGTCCTTGGAATGGTGGTGGAAGGTGCCAACACCCTAAAAAATGGAAAGCTGCGTGTTTTTGGTTTTGGATGCTTCTGGGTTGTATTCCATTATGGATGGTTTTTTTGGCTCAGCTCCCACTATAGTCCGTACCTAGATCTGCCGGGTTCTCGATTTGGGGTGTATTCCTATTTCTTCATTTTTTGGACATTGATTGATATTGGACTGTTATTGTTCGTCATTGATAAGCTTCGGGGAAGGGAAGGCCAAAGTTCACCCATTCAGCTGCGGTTCGAGCTTACGCGGGGAGCCAAAAAATACTTTTGCGAGCCTTCGGAGATTTATTGGTTGGTGGCAGAAAATTATTATACCAAACTGTCCACCGCTTCAGGAATCTTTGTAATGCGAAAACCCCTAAAATCGTTTCACGATGTGCTTCCCCCAGAAATGTTCCAAAAAATCCATAGGTCCACCATCATCAATGTGGATTATGTGTCCGGGCTGTCCGGTAACACTTCCCAAGGTCTGGAAGTGGTTCTAAAGGATGGTACCCGACGAAAGGTGAGCCGAAGTTTCGCCAAAGAAATTTTACATTTTTTCAAGGATAGGAGCTACTAGTGTCATTCACTATCAAAACCCTATCCGTTTACTGCATTGCCCATTTTCCATCCCCTGTTTTGGCCAGATTAAGGATAAATTCATCCAAAAATCAATCAAAACATGGCATCCTTCCATCTTATTGTCAACAAAAAGGAGAGAACCATATTGGCCGAGCCGGACACTCCGTTGCTATGGGTGCTCCGCGACATTCTGGGCCTGACAGGCACCAAATACAGCTGTGGAAAAGGGCTTTGCGGAGCCTGTACCGTCATCGTAAATGGAACATCGGTCAGGTCGTGCACCCTAACGGTGGACGCCGCAGCGGAAAGCGACATCCTAACCATTGAAGGCCTGTCAGAGAACAACGATCATCCATTGCAAAAGGCATGGAAAGAGGCCGATGTTCCCCAGTGCGGTTACTGTCAACCTGGCTTTATCATGAGCGCTTTCGACCTGCTTTCCAAAAACCCGAATCCCACCGAGGAGGAAATCAATAGTGCCTTACTCGGAAATTTATGCAGGTGCGGCACCTATGTTCGGATACGAAAGGCCATACACATTGCCGCAAGTAGTTTAAACCATGGATAGATCAACTTCCGCAGAATCAGAAAAATCAATACCATGAAAAACACACTCGGAAGAAGGAATTTCATCAAACTGACCGCCTCGGCCAGTGGGGCACTGGTAGTGGGACTGCATTTCCAATCCTGTGCACCCCAAAAGGAGCCTGCGGAAAACTTCAGCTTTGTGCCCCTCATCGAAATCGATACCGAAGGATGGGTGACGCTCATCGCCAAAAACCCGGAAATAGGGCAGGGGATAAAAACAGCATTGCCCTTGATCTTGGCTGAAGAACTCGGAGCCGATTGGGAAAAAGTAAAGGTGGTCCAAGGAGATTATAACAAAGCCTATGAGGAGCAATGGGCAGGGGGGAGTTATGCGGTTATCTTAAATTGGGACCTTATGCGGACCGCAGGCGCAAAAGTTAGACATGCGCTACTTGAAGTCGCAGCCCAAAAATTGGGTGTTCCCACCATGGAGTTGATGACAAGAAACGGCATGGTGGTACATGAAGAAACAGAAAGGAAAATTCCATTTGGGGAACTGGTCGCCGAAGCTTCCCAAATACCCTTGCCGGAGGAAGTGGAATTCAAACCCATTGAAACCTACGGACTTATTGGCAAAAGCCACCCACAGGTAGATGTGGAGGAAATCATCAACGGAAGTGCTCGCTACAGCATCGATGTGCATCTCCCCAACATGGTGTATGCCACTGTGGTAAAAAATCCTGTGCATGAGGGACGGGTGGCACATTTTGATGCAACGGAAACACGTTCGGTACATGGTGTAATCGATGTGATTGCGTTGGACAATGGTGAATACGGGGGAAGGCTCATTGGCCCTAACAGCCCCAATTTTGTGAATGGGGTTGCCGTGTTGGCCAACTCCACCTGGGCCGCCTTTAAAGGTGCGGAGAAACTGCAGGTGGTTTGGGACAATGCCACTTCAAGAAAAGAAAGCACAGCGGGATTGTTTGAGCGTTTTCACGCGCAACTCCACGAGACGACCATGGAACGCCAAGATGGCAATGTTGTCCAAGCCAAGAAAAGAGCCACTTCCAATGTGGAATATGTGTATGAGGTTCCTTTTTTAGCGCATGTGACCATGGAGCCCATGAACTGTACCGTTGATTTTAGGGCCGATATGTGCGAAGTGTGGGCGCCAACCCAAAATCCGGAAGCGTTGGAACAAGGATTGGTCAAACTTTTTGGATTGGAGCCGGAACAGATCAAAATACACCTGCCCAGAATAGGGGGAGGGTTCGGGAGAAGGTATTATGTGGACTATGCCATGGATGCAGCCATCCTTTCCAAAAAAATGGGGAGGCCCGTAAAACTTACTTGGACCCGTGAAGAGGATATCAAACACGATTGGTACCGTCCCGCAAGCGTGCACAAATTGGCCGCTTCGTTGGACGATCAAGGAAAGATTACAGGATGGCGGCATGTGCTGGCCAATGCTTCGCGGATGACCTCTTTGGGAAGAGAAGGTAGGCCAGCAGGCACGGAAATCGATGAGTATGAGTTTCCGGCTGGGTTTGTGCCCCATCTGCAATTGGAATACGGGCATGTCCTGAGTGATGTCCCCCTGGGGCAATGGCGGGCCGTGGGACATTCAGCAACGGCCTTTGCCGCACTCAGTTTTTTGGATGAATTGGCCAACATAAACCAAAAAGACCCTATCGATTATTTCCTGGAATTTATCGGACCTCCCCGCAAGGTTCCCGTGGTGGGAGACTATGCCTACGATGCGGGCCGTTTGCGGGCCGTTGTGGAAAAGGTAAGGGAAAACAGCGGTTGGGACACCCTTTTGCCCAAAGGGCAGGGCCGGGGATTTGCGGCCAGCAAGGATTCGGGCTCTTTTGTGGCGGAAGTGGCCACAGTACAAATGGAGGAAAACAACCAAGTGAGGATTTTAAGGGTGGATGCCGTGGTGGATTGTGGCATTGTGGTAAACCCTTCTGGAGCTTCGGCACAAGTGGAAGGGGGTATTTTGGAAGGACTATGTGCAGCCCTGTATGGCGAAATCACCATTGAAGATGGGGCTACGGTACAGTCCAACTTCCATGATTATCGTTGGATACGCTTGCACGAAGCCCCGGAAATCCATGTGGAGTTTATCAAAAACGACTTGCCGCCCAGAGGACTGGGCGAACCTCCCTTGCCACCAGCCGCGCCTGCCTTGGCCAATGCCATCTACGCAGCATCCGGGGTGCGGATACGAAAACTTCCAATAAGCACACAGGTGTTTTGAATTTTAGTATCCTTTTAATGGGGAACTATATTTATTTTCAATCAATTACATTCATTTACAAACGAAAGCAAATGGTTTCAAACCGATTCCTAGATTTTTGCACCCCTAAGTTTGCCCTGTCGGACCGTAAGAGTTCGATAGTCTTAACTGTGTAACGCTTAAATCTAAAATTATGAATTCTCTAAAAAACAAAGTACAGTTGATTGGAAACTTAGGAAATGACCCTGAAATGGTAACCCTGGAAAATGGCAACAAACTGGCCAAGTTTTCCATCGCCACCAACGAAACCTACAAGAATGCGGAAGGTGAAAAGGTCACCGATACGCAATGGCACAATGTGGTGGCATGGGGCAAGCTGGCCGAAATTGCCGAAAATTACTTGGCCAAGGGCAAGGAAGTGATGATCGAGGGTAAACTGGTATCCCGCTCCTACGAAGGCAAAGACGGTGAAAAGCGATATATCACCGAGGTAAAGTGCAATGAGCTTTTAATGTTGGGGAAATAACCCAATTTTTAACGGATAATCGGGAAAGGGGGCAGTTTTGTCCCCTTTCTTTTTGGTTGCCACGATTTCAAGATACCTTAAAGGTAAGATAGCGTGACAATAGGGGTGATTGTACGTCCAAAGAGCAGGAGATTGTTATGAGAGCTATTGGAACCTACATATTGATTCTTGCAGGGTGTCTTGGCCCATGGGCATTGGCCCAGGAAGGGGATACCACAGCGCTCGGTTTACGGTTCTACGAAAAACTGGCACAACGAGATGCGCTGTACGAGCAATCCATGCGGTTTTTGGATGAAGAGGATGCAACGGATTATTGGAGTGACCAAAGAAATTTTGAAAGACAGCTCCAACAAAAAAACCCACGGGCATTGGCGGCCTATCTCACAGGGAAGCAGTCGGTATATTTGAACCATCTTCAACATTGCACCGACCAATGTGGGCACGAATACCACTATCAAAGACAGGCATTGTACTTTTTGGAATACCCCCAAGCAGAAAATTACGAACTCACGTTTTCCAATTATAAGCTTGGAAAGCGAAAAAAGGGCCACTAATAATTTTGGACTGTATTGAGATTTAACCCTATTTTAAGAATTATTGGATAGGGTAAATGCCAATGTGATTGTTATAGAACTAAATGCAGATTCTTTCGGCAACCAAGGAAGGAATCCAAAAATCAGAAAAGATGAAACATTTAGGCATTATAACGGCAATTTTCGCTTTGGGATTTTCCACGTCGATATTGGCCCAAGAAAATGAAAAGAAAAACGCCACGGACGACAAGCTTTCGTACTATGAGCAGCGAGCACGGGAGGATGCAGTCTATGAACAATCCCTGACCATGCAAAATGAAGGGGACGAAGAGGACTTTTGGAAAGACCAGAAGCGATATGAAAAGGATTTAAAGCATAGGGACAAGGAAGCGTACAAGGCATATATGAAAGGTAAGCAGGATGCCTATGCCGAGCATGAGGCACACTGTGACCACCACTGCCACCATAGTGAGCATTACCACCACCAGGCCACTTTTTATTACAGTTACCACAGATATGATTACCCCAGCAGAAGGGCTGCCATCGGCACCGGAGTCCGTGTTTCGGCACCTAGCGTTAAATTGGGGATCTTTTAACCTGATTGGCAATAAAATGGAACGGTCCGGAATTCCGGACCGTTTTTTTAGGCAACTTTTTTCAGGAGATCAAAACAGGGGCAACGGCCGCAGCGTTTGCTCTCTCCCTTTTTATATTTTTTACAGCACTTGGTCTTGCAATTGGTGAGCGGTAGCTCCTTCAACAAGGCCTTTTTGTGCTTTTTGGAATCTTTTTTCTTTTTTCCCATTGCTATGCGCAGATGGGCCAAAAGTAGTTATTTTAAATTAATCTAAATAAAAGATTTATCAACAATTATTGACCAGAGGTTTTGGAGGCGGCACTTTCCACGGTAATTTGTTGCACATCGCGGTCAAAAAGATAAAGTCCGCCCTTGTCATTGCCAATAAGATTGATCTTGTCCAAAATGGTCCTGGCCAAGGCTTCTTCCTCAATCTGTTCCGCAACGTACCATTGCAAAAAGTTATGGGTGGCATAGTCCTTTTCCTCCAAAGTGACATGCACAAGGTCGTTGATACTGTTGGAAACAAAGATTTCATGCTCATAAAGTTCCTCGAACATTTTTTGAAAGGAACCAAAATCAGTCTTCGGAGACTTTAGGTCCGAAATCTGCGCATGCCCCCCACGCTCGTTCACATATTTGACCAGTTTGAGCATGTGCATCCGTTCCTCATCGGAATGGCCGTACATAAAACCTGCAATGCCCTCTAGTCCCTTTACCTCGGCCCAAGAAGCCATGGAAAGGTACACCTGGGATGATTCGGCTTCTATCCGTATTTGGTCATTGAGTGCTTTTTCAAGTCTTTTTGATAACATACCTTATCTGTTTAATACTATAAAATTACGAAATGGATGGCATACTGTGAATTAGAAAGGGACTTATTGTTAAAATCGAAGGGCCACCCCCATTGTGCTGGGTCCGAACGCAAGATTCCAACTTACCTTTTTGGGGCTATCATTGTATTTTTCATTGTATTTGCTGTCCAGATACCTGTCGATGGACTCTACAATAAAGATGCTCAACACCGTACTGAAGGCCACATCGGAGAACCAATGGAAGTCATCCATGATGCGTGTAAAACCTGGGATAAACCCCACGGTATAGAGACCGGCCTTTACCCAAGGGCTCTTAAACTGTTTGGCTATGGCATAGGCATTGCTAAAGGCCAGCATGGCATGTCCGGAAGGGAACGAATCGTAATTGTAGACCCTATTGAAGTGCAGGGGATCAAATACGCTGGATCTTTCTCCGCTTTTGGGTCGGGCCCTACCAATGATCCGTTTGCTTACCTGTTGCAAGAACCCTCCTGCGGTGGCAGAGGAAATAAGCAGCACCCCAGTCCGTCTCAATTTTTCGTTTTTGGTGAAAAGCCCCGCCAAATATACCCCTCCTGTAAGCATATAATTGTTTTCGGGGCTACCGTATTCGTTTCCATAATCCAAAATGAAACTCGGGACATCTTGGTCAAACCCATTGGTCCAGTGATGGATTTCATCATCCAACGTAAAAAGCAATAGGGTACCTCCCGTCAAATAGCCAAAATTGGCCCAATCGTTCCCTTTCCAGTGAAATGGACGGGAATAGGCATGGCCAACCCCTCCAAAAATAGCACCTATGTCATAGGTGAAATCGTTCCAAAGTGCTTTTTCCTTTTGAGGCTGCAATTCTTGACCCGAAAGAGGGAGGGCCATCAGCAGAAAAAAGCAATATTTCAGTAATCTCATCAAGGTTGAAAATGGAATAATTGCTAAAGTTAAGCATAAATATCCTGCGCCAAACGAAAGGTATTCGCATGGGCTTCCACAATGGTTTTTATGTCGGGGGAATAACCACCACCCATACTGCATTGTACTGGAATTTTGGCATCAAAACAGGTTTGGAACACAAAACGGTCGCGCTCCTTGCAGCCTTGCAAGGTCAGGGCCAAGGTGCCCAGTTTATCCGAAGCCAGAATGTCCACACCACTTAGGTAGAAGATAAAATCAGGTTGTACTTTTTGCAACAGTTCGGGCAGTGTTCTTTTGAGGATGGAAAGATATTCATGATCTGTGGTACCCTTTTCCAAAGGGATATCGAGGTCCGAAGATTCTTTTTTAAAGGGATAATTGTGTCTGCCGTGCATGGAAAAGGTAAAAACAGTAGGGTCGTTCTGAAAAATTTCAGCGGTACCGTTGCCCTGATGAACGTCCAAATCCACGATCAAGATATTTTTGGCCAATTTTTTGTTCAAAAGATAGCGAGCCCCAATAGCTTGGTCGTTCAGCATGCAAAACGCTTCACCACGGTTGGTGTATGCGTGGTGGGTACCCCCGGCAATGTTCAGGGCAATGCCATGTCCCAAGGCAAATTCACACCCTTTGATGGTACCCTCGGTAATGATGCACTCGCGTTGCACCAATTCCTTACTCAAGGGAAACCCTATTTTTCTGGCCGCACTCTTGGATAGCGTCAAGTTCATCAAATCTTGGTAATACTGGTCATCGTGGACGGCCAAAATATGCGCTTCGTTCGGAAAATCCGGTTCAAAAAAATCCGCTTCCGTGCAGGTGCCCTCGTGGAGCAATTGTTGGGGCAACAACTCATATTTGACCATGGGAAACCGATGCCCGTTGGGCAGGTGGTGTTTATAAATAGGGTGAAAGGCTATTTTGAGCATTAGTTAATCGTCTCCCCATTCCCAACCCCACCCTCATCAGGGTTGATAAAAACGAGCTTGCCCTCTTTGTTCTCGGTCATTAAGATCATCCCTTCGCTTTCCACGCCACGGAGTTTTCTGGGGGCCAAATTCACCAAAACCGTTACCTTTTTGCCCACAATGTCCTCGGGGTTAAAACTTTCTGCAATTCCAGAAACGATGGTACGGGTATCCATTCCGGTATCTATTTTTAAAACAAGGAGTTTGTTGGCCTTGGGCATTTTTTCTGCTTCCACAATGGTGCCCACACGCATATCCAATTTGGCAAAATCATCATAGGATATGGTTTCTTTTTGGGGTGCGACTTCTTTTTCCATTTGTGCATTTGTTTTTTTGGTGGCCTCCAGCTTGTCCAGCTGTTGTTGGATTTCAGCATCCTCTATTTTACGGAAGAGCAATTCGCTTTTGTTGATTTGGTGGCCTGAAGGGAGCAAAGTGTCTTTTGAGCCAACACTTTCCCAATCGGTCTCGACGGAACTTGTGCCGAGCGCAGTCGAGGTGCTCGAAATGACCCCGTTTTTGTCATTCTGGGCGATGCGCAGAATCCCTTTCAGTTTTTCAGAAGTGTAGGGCAAAAAAGGCTCACTGAGCACGGCCAATCCCGTAGCAATCTGCAAAGCCACAAACATAATGGTCTTTACCCGCTCCTCATCGGTCTTGATCAATTTCCAGGGTTCTTCATCCGCCAGATATTTGTTGCCCAACCGGGCCAAATTCATCAACTCCTGACTGCCTTCGCGAAAGCGATAGCGTTCCAACGAATTGGATAGGATTTCGGGAAAATTCTTGAGAGCGTTTAAGGTTTCCTTATCAACCTTTTGAAGTTCATTGGGAGTTGGCAAAATCCCATCATAATATTTATGGGTCAATACGATTACCCTGTTCACAAAATTGCCCAATATGGCCACAAGCTCGTTGTTATTGCGTGCCTGAAAGTCCTTCCATGTGAAATCATTGTCCTTGGTCTCCGGGGCATTGGCTGTTAAAGCATAACGGAGCACATCCTGCATGTCTGGGAACTCCTCCAAATATTCGTGCAACCAAACGGCCCAATTTTTGGAAGTGGAGAGCTTGTTCCCCTCCAGATTGAGGAATTCGTTGGCAGGTACGTTCTCTGGCAGTATAAAATCGCCATGGGCCTTCAGCATGCTGGGGAAAACAATACAATGGAAAACAATGTTGTCCTTACCGATGAAATGGACAAGCTTGGTGGCCCGATCTTTCCAATAAGGTTCCCAATCCTTGCCTTCCCGTTTTGCCCATTCCTTGGTGGACGATATGTAGCCGATGGGGGCATCGAACCAAACGTAGAGCACTTTTCCCTCGCCACCCTTAACGGGTACGGGGATTCCCCAGTCCAGGTCGCGGGTAACGGCACGTGGTTTTAGCCCATCATCTATCCAAGATTTACATTGACCGTACACGTTGGGTTTCCAATCATTTTTATGGCCTTCCAGAATCCATTCCTTTAAAAAGCCCTCATAACGATCTAAGGGCAAAAACCAGTGCTTGGTCTTTTTAAGGATGGGCACTCCTCCGGTAATGGTGGATTTTGGGTTGATGAGGTCCGTTGCGTTCAAGGAAGAACCACAGTTTTCGCACTGGTCCCCGTAAGCTTCTGTATGGCCACACTTTGGGCAGGTGCCCAGCACAAATCGGTCTGCCAAGAACTGCTGTGCCTCCTCATCGTACAATTGTTCGGTCTCCTCCTCAATAAAATCTCCTTGATCATAGAGTTTTAGGAAGAAGTCGGACGCGGTTTTGTGGTGTATCTCGGCAGAGGTACGGGAATAGTTGTCAAACGAAATACCAAAGTCCGCAAAGGATTTTTTTATGATGTTGTGGTATTTGTCGATGATTTCCTTGGGGCTCACACCTTCCTTTTTGGCCTTCATGGGAATGGCCACCCCATGCTCGTCGCTCCCACAGATAAAGGCCACGTCGTTTCCTTTTAGGCGCAGGTACCGTGAATAGATATCGGCAGGGACGTACACCCCCGCCAAATGCCCAATGTGGATGGGGCCATTGGTGTAGGGGAGTGCGGCTGTGATGGTATATCGTGCTGGAGTATTCTTCGGAGGCATGGATCAACTGAATTAAGCTCCAAAAATACTGATTTTAAGAAAAGCCCTGTGGGATATGGCGTAAAAAAGGAAACCTCCGAATCGTGCAGCCCAAATTGGGGTGAGGAGATGCACTATCGGAGGCTTTCTGGAATTGATGACAAGTGTCCCGCTTCTTACATAATCATTATCGATTTACTCATTCTTTGATCTCCCACGGAAATCCTATAGATATATTTTCCTGTGGACAAACTATCGCGCATACGTTCCCTGATGTTTATCTCTGTGGAACCTTCCAGCATCATTTCATTGAAAACAGTGCCCACTTTTTGCCCGATGATGTTGAAAAGCTCTATATCGACATGGGCGGCAAAAGGCATTTCCAAATGGATATGCGGAGCACGTTGGTTTGGATAGTAGGGTGTATGGACGATGGTGTCCAGCAAATCTGGATCTGGATCCATGCCGTTATCGCTTGGAGGGGTATCCGGCAATGTTGGTGGATCACTATCCATAGCAATATCATCAAAGGTTTCACCACTACAATTGAAACCTAAATCAATCGCTCTATACTGGTAGCCCAACAAATGCTGTTCCACTGTGGCCCTGGGCACGCATAGCCATTCTGCCAAAACGGTGCCATATAGATTTCTAAAGTCCATGGTGTATTCCAAGTTACCACGGCTATTGGGGCTGTCCAATGATGGATGGTCACCCACAAAGGCACTTCCGCTAAGTCCCGATCCAAAGAACAGGGTAGGAGCCGCTTTTCCGTGGTCGGTTCCATTGGATCCATTTTCGAAGATCCTACGTCCGAATTCGGAGAAGGTCATGCTCAATACCTTATCATCTTGTTGGGTACAGGCCAAATCTTCATAGAAGTTGTTGATGGCTATGGAAAGTGTGGACATCAACCGCTCGTGGACAATGGGCTGGTTGCCATGGGTATCAAATCCACCCATGGAAATCATGTACACTTTTGTTCCCAGACCTCCTTTGATCAGTTTGGCCAATAGGGACAATTGCCTGGCAAAGCCATTGTCCTGGTATTCCACACACCTAAGAGCATCGCCGCGCTCGTACGCTTCATGGATTTTTCCGGCATACTCATAGGTGGTGTTGGCAACACCTCTCAAAAATCGGAGCTGATCGCCGTACATACAATCGTCAAAGGGAGCGGTTGCAATGTCGTAAAAAGTTCCAGTCTGGGCTATTTGCTCCAACTGATCCACATTGTTGGTAACGAAGGCATAGTTGGTCTCCTCGCCTTGGAACACCAAGTTGGCCAAGTTTCCAATTTGTATGGCCGCAGGAGCTTCGGGAGGATTGATCAAATAATCGGGATAGAGCTCTTCAAAATGCCTACCCATCCAACCTGTGTTCAAACCGGAGAAACCGGTTGTGGTCAAATCGGTATTGGCAAAAATATCGGACCCAGTAAAATGGGACAGACTTTGGTTTTCATAACCTACCCCGTGAACAGCCTTGAACTGTCCATCGCCCCAGAGAGGTTCCAGGGCACTCATATAGGTTGGGATACCAAAATCATCGGTAAGTTTTAGGACCTTACTTTCCGGAATGTAAATATTGGGCCTTGCATTGGCGTAAGAATCATATTGTTGTATGGGGATGACTGTACTCAAACCGTCGTTACCGCCAGATAATCGTATCAATATCAGAATATTGTCGGTTTCAGCGGCAGCAATGGCCGCAGTCAATGGTGATGGTGCAGAAGCGGAGATAAAGTGGCTTCCCAAAAACATGGACCCAGAACCAGCTATACCCAAGGCTTGGATAAAGGATCGTCTGCTCCAGTTTTTGTGTTCCAGATCATGGCCTTCATGTTCCAGGCCTTTATATGGTGATTTATGGTGGGTGTGGTGATTATCGCACATGGTAGTAGGGTTATTTTAGTTGAAATTCGGGTTCTCGGGACAAATGACGCAAGAGCACATATACTTGGGTGGGCACTTCCATGCTCACCGCAAGCATCCAAAGGCTCAATCCACCAGGGATATAGTCTGGGGAGTAATAATTCTCGGGCACGTCATCAATTTTGAAGGCATCCATGGCTTTTTCAAAATCGGCGTCCGTCAACAGGCCTTTTGGGGTGAACTTGTTCACCAGGGCCCGTACCACTATTTCTGGATTGCTGGTATTGCTGTCCGCAGCCCCAACCGCATCCATGGCCAATGTCCTGAATTGTTCTGGATTGGCTTGGAAGAAGCGTTCCAGGAACATCTCCGAAGTCAACCAACGCCCAATGATATAGTTGGTGTTGATCCATTGCCTGTCGCGCTGCCAGCCCGCAACGTCATAGGGGTCAAAAAGTTGCTGACCGATCAATCCACAGGCATCAATGACGTTTATTACCGTGCCGTCATCGTAGGCAAACCCCGTTTCCTTGATAAGGTGCAGGTATAGGTCAAAGGGACTCTTAATGATGACCCCGATCGCCGTATCGTCAAAAAAGTGCTGGCTTTTGAACAATTGGCGCAATACCGGGGCAATTTCAAAATTGTTGTTTCTGAAGGTTTGTGCAAGACCATCAATAATTTCCAGGGCATTACCTCCTTCTTGACCTGTTGCATCTGGATGCACAAAAAATTCATATAATTTTTTGCAGATAAACCATGAAATCTCGTTGGCCCTTTCATTGAAAAGGATATCGATTACATCATTATATCCCCAATTGCCTGTTTGGCCAAAAATGGTCTTGTTCCCTGTATTAAAATCCTGGGGGTCAAACATGACTTGGGTACAGCCTTCTTCGCCACGTTCGGTGTATCCCGAAATGGCCTTGGCCGTTTCTATGATATCCTGCTCGGTGTAGTTGTTGCCTTCACCAAGAGTAAACAATTCATAAAGTTCACGTGCGTAGTTCTCGTTCGGATTGTTCCCCCGGTTGCTCACGCCATCCAGATAATAGAGCATAGCACTGGTGAGGCCAATTTCACTTACAAAGGTCTTGAAGTTCCCGACCGCGTTTCGCTGCAAGCAGTTGATGTAATAATATAGGAAGGAGTTACAGTTATAGACATCCAATTCGGTCACAAAATGATTGCTCCAAAAGAAGCTGATCCTGTCCCGTAGGTTGTTGTCCAACAGGGCGTTGCCGTAGGCTGTTGAAAACTCTTCCACTTGGGCCCTCCTGAGTTGCCCGGCCAAATCGTCATCGGCGGGATAATTGGCATCGGTCCAATCTGCCCATGCCGGGGCGGGAATGGGAGGGGTCGCAAGGGCCTGGTCGACCAAGTTGTCAACAAGGGTCCCCGCTGTTAGTCCAACAGCAGCGTTGATCGTTTGTACTGAGGCACTAAAACCAAGCCTTCGGTACAAATGGGCAGCACGCAACTCATCCAAAGGAGTTGTGTACGGCGCCAATGTAGAGGAATTACAATTGATGAAGTACTCCATAGCAATGTCTGGCGTTAATTAGGTACATAGTTTTGGGGCAACTATATGTTTATGCTAATGTTGGATGTGGTTCAATTGAGCCAACAAATTACAACCTAAACGTAGTTTTTCCCCTGAACCACCAATTTTTTCGATGAACTGCACTTTTTTTTCAATATTTTTCAACACCCATGGGAGAACACAATGATTTTGGGAAGCTGGGCGAGCAAATTGCGACCGATTTTTTGGTTGAGAACGGCTATGAAATCTGCGCTAGGAACCATAGATATCTCAGCGCCGAAGTGGATATCATTGCCAAAAAGGACGGGGTCCTGTCCATTGTGGAAGTAAAGTCGAGGAATGCAGGATTTGTCGAGGATATTTCAGATACCATCACCAAAAAGAAAATTAGATTGCTGACCCTCGCGGCCGATCACTACATTATTGAGAACGATCTGGTTATCGAAGTCCGTTTCGATGTGGTCACCGTGATCAAGAAACAGGGAAAATTTACCGTGGAACATCTTAAAAATGCCTTCTATCATTTTTAACCGTTTGTTTGTTTTGTAACAATATGTTATTTTTGCACAAAACCAAACCAAATGAAAACGATATCTGCCGTAGTTGAACATTACATTAAAAAGAAACCCTTCTTGCAAACCGCCCTTGCCCAGGGCATCATCAACCTAACTTCGCTGTCCCGACAAATAAAACACGAAATTGCCGATGAATTGGGCAAGGATGTAAAGGATGGGGCCGTTGTAATGGCACTTAAAAGGCTATCGGACGATTTGGAGTTCCGCGCAACGCACAGGATCGTAAAAGTATTGAAGAACATTGGCGAGATCACGGTACGGTCCAATTTGACCGACTATACATTTTTGGCCTCGGACAGCATTTTACAGCAACAGGCCAGGTTGTTGGAAGAGGTCAATGCCAACCAAGATGTTTTTTATACCTCATCCCGGGGGGTGAACGAGATCAATATTGTGATCAGCAATATTATGGATCGCGTGGTGGAAAAATACTTTAAGAATGAGCGCTGCACCCAAAAGGCGGAAGGGCTTTCTTCCATCACCGTGAAACTTCCCGCGGAAAATGTCTCCGTTCCAGGGATCTATTATTTTATCTTTCAACGTTTGGCCTGGGAAGGCATTGTACTCTATGAGGTGATTTCCACCACCAACGAATTCACCATTTTAGTGAACGAGGAACAGGTGGATGTGGCCTTCAAGACCATCAAGGACCTGAAAACCCTGTAGCACATCACCACAAACTAAAAAAGGGATGGGATCGTTATTGTTGAAGACACTTCTTGAACAATGACCAAAAAACGAATCTTTTACGGATTTTTGGCCCTATTTGCGGCATACCTCTGCTATCTGGCCTACATCTTTGTACTTTCTCCCAAAACCAATCTGCAATCCATTTACCTGATTCCCAGGGATGCGGTTTTTGTGATAGAATCTGAACAGCCCGTAAAAAGTTGGAGCAAGATCAGTGAAAGTGAGGCGTGGCACCATCTGCAGAAAAATGATTACTTCGCTGAACTCACGGAGAACATCCAGAAAGTGGATACCGTCTTCAACAACAACCATAAGTTGTTCGAGTTTTTTGACGGTCGCTCCCTGTTCATTTCCATACACATGATCTCGCCAAAGGATTATGGCATTTTCTATGTGTTGGATCTAAAGCGCATTGCCAAACTGCAATTGCTGAAAAGTTATCTGAATACGTTGCTCAATGAAGATTATACCTTGAGCAGGCGTCAGTACCACGGCCATGAGATCCTAGAGGTGCACGATCGAAAAAGCAAGGAAACCATGCACATGGCCTTCGTCAAAAATCAATTGGTGGCTTCCTATACCCATACGTTGGTGGAGGCTTCCATAGATCAATATGAAGAAC
This sequence comes from Allomuricauda sp., assembly GCA_041391945.1. Taxonomy (GTDB): domain Bacteria; phylum Bacteroidota; class Bacteroidia; order Flavobacteriales; family Flavobacteriaceae; genus Flagellimonas. The sequence continues at coordinate 199,760 of JAWKNC010000003.1, forward strand.
CGGTATTGGGTAGGAACCTCAATTTTATTGAGATCAACCAAAAAGTGGAGCATGAGGACCTTTTCCGGTTGTATGTGCAGTACAATTATTTTGATGATTACATAAAGCGCTTTTCGGACAAACCCTCGGATTGGGTAAAACGGGTCAGTGAAAATTTTCTGTTCTCAGGCTTTTATTTTGATCTGGATCGCAATGGAACCCTTACCGCCAACGGATTCACCAATATCAACTTGGCCAACGAGCACTATTTAAAGGCCCTACAAAAATCCGGGACCGCAGAACGTACCATCCCCAATATTGCCCCAAAAAGAACTGCACTCTATCTTAGTTATGGTTTTGACAGCTTTGCGGAATTCTACAAAAATTTTGAAACCGTCCAGCAGAACGACCCCAAGCAGTTTGAAAGCTATCAAGAAGGGATTGAAAAAGTGGAAAAGTTCCTCAAGATCGATGTCAAGGAAAATTTTGTGAGCTGGATTGGGGATGAAATCGGACTGCTTCAGATACAATCCAATATTTCCAAAGGAAAGAATGATATGGCCCTCGTGCTCAAGGCCAATGACATGGAAGCGGCCAAAACCAATCTTGATTTTGTTCAGAGGCAGATCAGGAAAAAGACCCCGGTAAAGTTTAAGGCGGTAAGCTACAAGGAGCATGAAATCAATTTTCTGTCCATCAAGGGATTTTTCAAACTATTATTGGGTGCCAGATTTGACGAATTTGACAAACCTTACTTTACCCTAATAGATGAATACGTAGTATTCAGTGACAATCCCAACACTTTAAAGAGCATCATTGATGCTATTGTGGCCAAACAGACGTTGTCCACCTCAGAAGATTTCAAAAAGTTCAACAAACACTTTGAACGGGAATCCACCGTGTTCGTCTACAGCAATGTTCCCGTGCTCTATAATAATATGTATGCCCTGGCCGATGCCGCCACCCAACAGAAGTTGCGGAAAAACAAGGATTTTATCATCTGTTTTCCCCAAGTGGGGCTCCAGTTGACACCGGAGGACAATCTGTTCGAAAGCAGATTGGTGCTCAGCTACCAAGACGTGGAAGCGGTGAAGAGGAATGTGCAGTTCGCGGAAAGGGTAGACCCCATTTTCCCAAACCCAGATCCACCACTAGGGGAGATCACCGATGCCATTTTTGATTTGGGCCCCATCTATCCCACGGATCTCAATGCCGAATCTTTCCGCAAATTGTATATGAGTGGGACAACCAAATTTGAAGTGGATCTAAAAGATGGCCTTAAGCATGGTCGGTATACCGAATATTACCCTGACGGGACCAAAAAAATGACCGGTCGCTTCCGAAAAGATGTGCAGGTGGGGACTTGGCATTATTACGATAAAGAAGGAAAAATGGTCTGGAAAAAACGATTTTAGACATCTTTCAATGTTTCCAAAAGGGCATTGAGGTCCAGCCGTTTTGTATACATATCCAAAGAACCATCCTCATTTTTGGGCCAACCATCCTTGGGTCTGTCCCAGTACAGTTCCACACCATTTCCATCGGGGTCATCCAGATAAAGAGCTTCAGAAACCCCATGGTCGGCGGCTCCGGTCAACGGATACTCCGCTTGCAACAATCGGTTTAAAATGGTGGCCAAGTCTTTTCGGGTCGGATACAGAATGGCGGTATGGAACAAACCCGCCGCGTTTTTGGGAGCCGGCGGACCATTTTTACTGTACCAGGTGTTCAATCCAATATGGTGATGGTACCCCCCGGCTGAGATAAAGGCAGCTTGGTCGCCGTAAGTTTGGGTAAGTTCAAAACCCAGGAGATCACAGTAAAAGTTGAGTGCCCGTTGCAGGTCGGAAACCTTTAAATGTACATGGCCAATCCTTGTTTGGGCGGGAACGGAATATTCTTGAGGGGTATGCATACCTAGTTGTTTGATTTCAAAATTAGGCATTGAAACCATTCCAATAACAATCGTTAACTTGAAGCAGTCTTAAAGCAAACTTCCAACATGAAAATTTTTTTACGATTCTCCCTGATCCTTTTTTTGTTTGTATCCAACCCATTAGCGGCCCAAGGGCTTTATTTTCCAGAACGAAATGAAACTTGGAAAACTGCGGAAGGCAATCAATTTAAATATGATGTGCAGAAGCTGAAGGTAGCCATTGATTTTGCCCAAAACAATGAGTATTCCGGTTCGCGGGACTTGCGTATAGCCATATTGGATGGGTTTAAACGGGAGCCTTTCCATGAAATTTTGGGTCCGACCAAAAAACGGGGCGGCCCTGCAGGAATGATTTTGAAGAATGGATACGTCTTGGCTTCATGGGGTGACACCCAGCGGGTGGACATGACCTTTAGCGTCACCAAAAGTTTTTTGTCCACCGTGGCCGGTTTGGCGGAAGACCAAGGATTGATCAAAAACGTAAAGGACAAGGTGGCCAATTATGTGTGGGACGGTACTTTTGATGGGGAACACAATGCCAAGATCACTTGGGAACATTTACTGCAACAAAACTCGGACTGGTCAGGGGAGCTGTGGGGTGTGAAGGATTGGGCAGACAGGCCTCCCCGTGAAGGAGGTTTGGACGATTGGAGATTCAGAAAGCTCAATGAGCCGGGGACGGTGATGGAGTACAACGATGTCCGGGTAAATGTACTCGCTTATTCCCTTACCAATGTGTGGCGCAAACCCTTGCCCCTAGTTTTGAAGGAAGAGATCATGGACAAGATTGGGGCCACCACCACATGGCGTTGGTATGGCTATGACCACGCTTGGACGGTCATTGATGGCCTGAACATGAAATCCGTAACAGGAGGGGGGCACTCGGGTGCAGGAATGTTCATTTCTGCCGAGGACATGGCCCGTTTTGGGATGTTGTTCCTTAACAACGGCAAGTGGAAAAATGAACAATTGATCAGTACGGATTGGATCAAAAAAGCCACGGCACCTTCCGTGCCCAACGTAAACTATGGGTATATGTGGTGGCTGAACCATAAGGGACCCCAACATTGGGAAGGTGTACCCGATCACCTGTTTTATGCCGCAGGCTTTGGGGGCAACTATATTGTGGTAGATCAAAAAAACGGTTTGCTGATCGTGACCCGTTGGCTGGAGCCTTCACAGATTGGGGAGTTTGTAAAGCAGGTGTATGGGGCTTTTTGATGAATTGTCATTCCGTGCTTGACACGGAATCTCAGCATACAGGTTGGGATGCTGAAACAAGTTCAGCATGACAGTTTTTTTGGATTTCTCGTCGCTGCACTCTGTCGAAATGACGTGTAGGGGTATGGTCATTTCGAACCTTGTCCTGAGCTTGTCGAAGGAGCCGTGAGAAATCTTATAGATCGGGGAGTTTGTGAAACAGGTGTATCAAGCTATTGAATAGGATTAGGCCAATTATTTTTTTGCTTCCAGAAGCATTACTTTTTTCTGATTATTGGAAGCAGTCAACATAATGAACCTATCGTTTTGAAAAAAGCCATTGTAGGGATGATAAATATCCCTTCCTTTGTTTTCTCTCAACTTTTCTTGGGTAACCTCACCGTTTTCTTGATATACATAATCAAACAACGCCGTTGCTTCCAGCCAACCTCTCTTGGCTTTTACCCTTCCATCCTCCTTTTCTTTAAGGCTTTTGCCTGTATTGAATAAGACATGAAGTCTTTTATCTGCCACAAACGCATTGTATGAAGGTGCATTGGATGCCTTAAAAATGCTTCGCCCCCACTTTAGGTCTCCCTTGTTATCAAGACTTAGGACCAAAATGTTGTTATAGTGAAAGGTAGTCGTCCAATACCCACCATATTCATTGTACATATACGTTTGGGTTACATAAAACTGTTCGGCCAGAAGCGTTGTATTTCCATCCTCATCTTCAATTACATGGTCCAGATAATAATTGTTGAGTTCCTTATCTTTTTTTGATTCGACTTTCTCAGATTTGTATATGTCGGCCAACACAGATTCTGGCAACTTGGTTTGCTTGGTTTCGATTACGTTGATTTTATCTTTATCAACAATAAACTTATTGAGACCGGAGATTCTTCCGGCAACTTTGGTTGAGTAAAAGCCATAAAGATGCAGTTGGTCTTCTTTTTGAACAATTTTTAAGTCGGCGATGTGTTGATCTTCGGCCAATTCGATTCGGTTGGAAATGGAGCCACTTTTGATAGTTTTATTAAGAACAATGGAATAATTTGGCGAGTCGTCCTCGGTTCTTTCCGCCCTTCCTTCCGCATACTCCTTGCCAACGGAGTATACGGCACCAGAATCATCAATGACCATATCAAAAGATTTGAAAAAATTTTCCGGATTTTCGAAAAAAGTCTGTTGATAGGCCAATTTCATAGTACGTGAATCGTATACATGAATACTATAGGAATTGGAGTTCTTTTTGATGTTATCAGTGGCTACAGCAAAGTAATTTCCGCTAGGTGAGGTAGCAAAGTTTGTCTGCCGTTTATTTTGCCCTGAGAACAATGCAGCCGTTTTCTCAACGGAGGTTTTAAAAAGTTCTACAAATTGGTGAGATTGGTTTTTGACATCAAACACATGGCATCTGATTTCCCTTTCGGTTTTGGAAGGTTTAAAAACGGTAAACACCTTCAAGAGATCATTGTGTTCCAAATGACCGACAACCTCTTCTTTACTGTCCAAAACTGTGGATGTATTGAAGACCTTATTTGCATTGGAGTCATAAACATCAAATATCAATTTGTTTTTTCCGGTGCTTGCCGTAACGATTTCATCGGTTGAAGTGACATAAACGGTTTTTACAGAGGAAGTTTTATTTGAATCTTTATACCCCTCAGATTCTGTAATGTTAAAATATGAGCTTTGTGAATGTAAAATGGATGTAGAGAGTACTAGTAGAAATAGGAAGGTACTTTTTTTCATTTAACTATGATTTGGTTCGGTAAGAAAAGCAATTATTGGGTTTTATGCTAATGTTTTTTCGGTTTTGAGTGGTTCCAAAACCTTTAACGCCTTTTCCACACTGGTGATCCTATCAAAGGTCAGCAACAACCGCAGCCCGTTACGGGTCTGTTTTTCCGTAAGCTTGGTCTGTTGCGGATGGCGCTGCACATAGTGCAATACTTGCGTAAAGGCAGGACTTTGGTAGAAGTGGGATTGCTGGTCCGCGATAAAATAGCCTAAAAACTTGCCCTGTTTCATCACCACCTTTTCCAGCCCAATATGGGTGGCGATCCATTTGATACGGACAGAATTCAGGAGGTCTTCAGCCTGTTCTGGCAGTTCCCCAAAACGGTCCACCAACTGGGCCTCAAATTTTTGGAGCCCTTCCTCATCCTTCACCTCGTTGAGTTGAGTGTAGAGGTTCAGTCGTTCTGTGATGTTGTTGATGTAGTCATCGGGAAAGAGCAATTCAAAATCCGTGTCCAGTTGAAGGTCCTTCACATAGATTTTTTCCTTGTTGCCCTCCACTTCATCATACAGTGCCTTGAACTCGTTTTCCTTGAGTTCTTCAATGGCCTCGGTCAATATTTTTTGGTAGGTCTCAAACCCAATCTCATTGATGAACCCACTCTGTTCGCCACCCAATAGATCTCCGGCTCCGCGGATTTCGAGGTCCTTCATGGCAATGTTGAAGCCACTGCCCAAATCCGTGAATTGTTCTAGGGCTTCGATACGTTTTCGGGCATCTGGGGTCATCACTTCGTAAGGTGGGGTGATGAAAAAGCAGAATGCCTTTTTGTTGCTTCGACCCACACGGCCCCGCATTTGGTGCAGATCGCTCAACCCAAAATTATTGGCATTATTGATAAATGGTATTGGCATTGGTCACGTCCAGACCGCTTTCCACAATAGTGAACGGAAACGAAACCACGTCCAAACTCTACCATTCACCAAAGCCAAGCATGAGATGTTCGGTACACTTTTATTGCCGCTGGCCAATGCCTATTTAGCATCAGGAACCAAGCGCTGGATCATTACCGGCCACTTCCTTGATGTTCTCAATGCGGTTATGGATAAAGAACACCTGTCCGCCCCGTTGGATTTCATACGAAATGGCATCCCGGATAATCTCTTCATTAAAACGGATGCTTCGGCTCTCAATGGGGTGGCGGTTGGAGTGGTGGTGTGTTGGTGGCGGAAGTGCGGGCAGCCATCAAGGCTGAGTTGAGAGAGATTTTGGGAATGCGTGGCGGTCAGGGGTGAACGCGTCCATTTTCCTTGATGGACTTTAATTTGTCCTTTGTAGGAAACACCAAATTTTTGTTCCTCATCCACAATGAGCAATCCCAGAGTCGCTTGAATGCAACATTTTATTCACCAGTTTGTGATTAACCTGTTGCCAGTGATATCAATTTTTCCCTTTGCCAGACCTTCTAAAATCTCTTTTTTCTCTTTGGCGGTCTAAAACGGTTGAGTAGTCCACCGTAACGGGCATGTCCTTCAACCGCTCTTTGAAAAGTTCTGTTGTGCTGAAGGCCAAAATAGTGGCAGGCACCAACGGCCACCTGTTTGCCATTGTCCACCGCCTTCCCGAAGGCGGCCTGATAACCACTTCAGTCCTTTCCAAGCCCATCCCTTACAGATAAGGCGGTCCGTAGGGCGTTGCTCTCCATGTCGTTTTTTATCTTGGGTGGATTTTTCCTGATCCGGAAATCCTCATACAAAAAAGGAAGCCTCAAGCTCGTACTGTAGGTAGCTGTCCGGTGCGTATTGGAATCCTTTTTCCAATCGCCGATTTGCTTGCTTGCTTGGATCAGGTCAAGGCAATTTTCTTGACAAGCTCTTGGTCTTTGTTTCAGGTTTTCCATGCCGCGGAGCCTAATTTGTAAATTTTAGGAGGCGCCCGTCTTACCATTGTGTTGGAGATTTTATGCAGGGAGTGGTGCTTACATACAGGAATATCGCGGTCGCCATAGACCAGTTTTAATGGCTTCCTGTTTTTGCCCTCCATCAATCTTGCAACCCCCCCAAATTTGCCAATGCCGTGGTCGATATGGGTGACGTAGTCTCAATCGACTTGTTGAGTTCTTTAGGTGTTGGCTGTTTTTTGGCAGTATTTTGAGATGGAATTTGTGGTAGCGTAAGATTTGATGGTCCGTGCTTAGCGAATAGGTTTTCAGGTCCAGATCGACGAAGCCTTGGTACAGGGGGAAAACCACGGTTTGGTAATGCACGTTTTGGTCCACCTCCTCAAAAATGTCGTGGAACCGTTTGGCCTGTTGTTCCGTGGAACAGAAAATATAATTGGTAAAGCCTGTTTCGCGATTTTCATTGAGGTTTTCAATGAGCAGGTCGAACTTTTTATTGAATGCCGGTTGGGGTTTGGTGTTGAATTGAATAGAGATATCCTGGGCTGTCTTCCCGAGCGCAGTCGAGGGAGAAGCTAGGTTTTCATTTTCTGTCTGCTTCTCGACGGAGCCTGTCCTGAGATCAGACGAAGGGCTCGAAGTGACAGAAACTGCCCCAATCTCCACACATAAAAAATCTTGCAGCTGCAATTTCAGCAACGCTGAATCCACAAAAAGTTCCTTGGGTTCGGCATGTTTGATGTCTTTGCTGAGCTTTGCAAAACTTTCCTCGGCCTTGGCAAAAAAAGAATCAATGCGGTCATAGATCAGGGTGGGGTTCTTGGCAAAGACAATGGTCTGTGGCGAGATGTACTTCAAAAAACTCTCCCGGGACTCCTGCAAAAATTTGTTCTCCACATTGGGGATGATGGTAATTTTCTTCACCTTGTCGGTAGAGAGTTGGGTCTCCACATCAAAGGTTCGGATGCTGTCCACTTCGTCCCCAAAAAACTCGATACGGTAGGGTTCGTCGTTGGAAAAGGAGAACACGTCCACAATGCCCCCACGAACTGAAAACTCCCCAGGCTCTGTTACAAAATCCACCCTTTTGAACTGGTATTCAAAAAGTACTTCGTTCAAAAAATCCAAGGAAAGGGTGTCTCCCAGTTTTATTTTCAGGGTGTTTTTGTCGAGTTCCTTGCGGGTGACCACCTTTTCAAAAAGTGCATCGGGGTAAGTAACAATGACCGCAGGTTTTTTTCGGGAGTTGATACGGTTCAACACCTCGGCACGGAGCAGCACGTTGGCATTGTCGGTCTCTTCAATCTGATAGGGCCTTCGGTAACTTCCGGGATAAAAGAGCACATCGGTTTCACCGATGAGCTGCTCCAAGTCGTTCAGATGATAGGCCGCTTCTTCCTTATCGTTCAAAACCAACAAAAAAGGAGCCTCAACAGACTTGAAAATCTGGGAAACCGCAAAGGAAAGCGAAGAGCCTACAAGCCCTTTTACATTGATTTTTTGATTGATGGAAGACTTCTCGACAGAGCCTGTGCTGAGCTTTGCCGAAGTACTTGAAGTGACAATATGGGCAATAGTATCCCCTAGTTTCCGGGTTTGCGGAGACTTTTCGAACAACTGGGGAATTAGGGTTTTGGTCAATCCAAAAACTTTGCGGCAAAGATAAACCGAATTGTTTTTTGGGAAAAGTGTTTTTTGGGATTTCCCGTCAATTTGCTTGATCAAAAAAGTGCAAGAATTATCATTTCGAACCGAACGAAGAGAGCATGAGAAATCTGGTTAAAGCAAATAGATTTCTCAATCGCCGCTATGCTCTTCATTTCGAAATGACAGGAAATAGGTCATTTCGGGCGCCTGCTAGAAATCTAAACCTTTACAACAGTGTCCTCTACAATGGCATAGATTTCATCCCCCTTGGAAGGCTTTAGGGCATGGGTTCCCGTAAATTCCCCAAAAGCGGGTAGGATCATCTGCTTTTTGGTTTGGAAAAAGCAGGGGAGTCTCAATTTCTGCCGTCCAAATCCATGCAGTTTTACCGCAGGGTGGATGTGTCCACAAAAAGTGAACAAACCTTCCCGCTCTTCGGGGTGGTGGGTGAGCAAAAAACCAGCCATGACCAATTCCTGAAAAATCTCAATCTTCAACTGATGGTATTTCTCCGGTGCGATGATGTCATGGTTGCCTGCAACCAAAATGATCTCTGCGGGGGTCTTGGCTACCCAATTTTCGAACAGTTCCCATTCCTTGTTCAGGGAGGAATGGAACAGATCGCCCAAAAAACAGATTTGGAAAGGCTCAAAATCGGCCACAATCCTATCGAGCAACACATAATTTTTGTGCAGCGCCTTTCTGGGCACTGCCGCTCCAAATTTTCTGAAGTGGGAGACCTTGCCCAAGTGCACATCGCTGATGAGCAAGAGGGATTTTTCTGTCCAGAAAATACCGCCCAAAGGATGGAGCACGAAACTCTGGCCATATAGTTTTAGGGAATGGGTCATTTCCTGTAAATACCCCAAAGGTAAGGGCGATATTATTCCATACTGTATTTCTTCACCACAAAATCTCCCCAATCTGAAATGGATTTCAATAGGGGGACCAACGTTTTTCCAAAGTCCGTCAGTGAATATTCCACTTTTAACGGGGGTTTGGTGGTGTACACCTTTCTTTTAATGACCCCATCTTCCTCAAGACCTTTTAATTGAAGACTTAAGGTTCTTTCGGTAACTCCCTTCATGCGCTTTTTGAGTTCATGGTAGCGTAGAGGGCCATCTATCAGATAAAATAGGATGACAGATTTCCATTTTCCACCGATGATTCCCATCGTAATGCTGGTGCTACAGGGATATGATTTGCCTTTGACCGTATGCATATGTTAAAATTGAATTAAAAAAAGCTACTATCCTTTTTGACAGTTATTGCAAGGATTTAAAACTATACATAGTTTTGCAACTATAATTTTTATAGTACAAAAATATGAGTTTTATCAAAACAATGCAAGAGCGTTATACCACCAAGAAATATGATGCTTCAAAAAGAATAGATTCCGCTAAGATTGGGGAACTAAAAGAAATTCTACGGTTAAGCCCTTCTTCCATCAACAGTCAGCCTTGGAAGTTTACCTTTGTCAGTGATCCGCGGAAAAAGGAGATCCTTGCCAAAGCTTCATTTTTTAATGAATCAAGGGTCCTTGATTGTGACACTGTGGTTGTGTTCAGCAGGATGGATAATGTTGAATTGTTCGAGAGACAGATCCAGGAAACATTGCCAGAGGGTTCCGTAGGGTATTACCAACGATTTTTAAAACCCCAATCCGAAGATGAGATCAAATCATGGTTCGCCAGTCAGACTTATTTGGCATTGGGTGTTTTCCTCTCAGCCTGCGCTGCAATGGGTATAGATGCAACGCCCATGGAGGGGATTGAGCCGGACAAATATGATACCCTATTGGGCATTGAAGATTATCGTACGTTGTTTGCGGTCACCATTGGGTACAGGGATAAGGAAGATTTCAACCAGCCCACTAAAAAACCGAAGTTGAGAAAATCGATGGATGAGGTTATCATGACGCTATAATAGCTGGGTAATGAAAACCAAACGGTCAATATTGTTCAACAAAAAGGTGGAAATCCCAAATTGAGGGCCACCTTTTTATTTGTTCAAGATTTTGGTCATCCGTTTGATACGATCCGCCAGTTTTTCGTTGGATAATTTTTCGCGTAACCGATCTGTGATGATGGGAAATGAAAAAGGAGTGGGCCGTTCACATTTTTTCCAAACAATTTCCTGCTGCGCGATGCGTTCCAGGGCCAACCGCAATCGCCCTTCCTCCAATTGGTGTTCAAAGGTTTCGGTAAAGGCCTGTTGATAGAGCAGGTTATCGTCCTCAAAATCCTTGAAAACATCGAACAACAATTCAGAACTGCTCTGCAAATGCTTCATTTTTACCCCTTTTTCGGGATAACCGGTAAATACCATGCCGCTGATGACGGCAATATCACGGAACTTTCTACGGGCCATTTCGTTGGAGTTCAAACTTTTTTGAAGGTCCGAGAGCATATACTCCGCCGTAAAAAGATTGTTGTCCAAAACCGCCTGAATGTCGATTTCCTTATCCGATAGCAGTTCAAACCCATAATCATTAAAGGCCAGGGAGCAGGTAATGGGTATCAACAAGCTGATGCGGTAGGCCAACATGCTGCTCATGCCCTCGTGGATGGCCCTGCCTTCAAAAGGATAGAAGATATGGTGGTATCCGTCAGAGGTCTTGAAGGTCTCAATCAAAAATTGATGGGGTAGCGGGACAATGCTTTCTTCCCGTTGTTTGGCAAACATAGGGGCCAAGGATCTTATTTCCGGGCCCTGTTTGGAAAAGGGCAGTTCAGCGGTATACAGTTCTTCACGCAACAGTTCCGACATTTTTGCGGAAAAGCTCAAGCGGCCTCCCATCCAACTGGGGACTTTGTTGCTGCGCTTGGATGAGTTCCGCACATGTGCGGACATTCCCTTGATGCGGATGAACTCTAGGTTTCTTCCCGCAAAGGTGAACACATCGCCAGGACTTAACTTTGAGATGAAATATTCTTCAATGGAACCGATATACCCCCCCTGTTGGTACCGCACCGAAATGGTGGCATCACCCACAATGGTGCCAATTTGAAAACGGTGCCGCATGGCCACCATCCTGCTGTTCACCTTAAACCGGCCATCTTCTTCCACCTCCACTTTTTTGTACTCATCATAACTCTTCAGGCTTTGACTGCCCATTACCAAAAAATTCAGGAGCCACTGCCATTGTGTTTCGGTCATGGCCTGATAGCAGAAGGTCTGTTTGATCTCAGGATAGATTTCCTCTGGAAAAAATCCATCCGAAACCGCCAAGGTGGTGAGGTATTGGATGAGGACATCAAAACTGTTGAGATAGGGAATCCGGTCTTCCACCGCACTGTTCAGCACGGCCTTTTGCATGGCCGATGCTTCCACCAACTCAATGGCATGGGTGGGCAAAAAATGGATGACACTCTCCTTTCCGGGCCTATGCCCACTGCGCCCTGCCCGTTGCAAAAATCGGGCAACACCTTTTGGCCCCCCAATCTGTACCACGGTTTCCACGGGGGCAAAATCAACCCCCAGATCCAGACTGGAAGTGCAGACTACGGCCTTCAAACTTTCATTGCGGATGGCCTGTTCCACCCACAGGCGGGTTTCCTTGTTGATGCTGCCATGGTGCATGGCGATTTCCCCGGCAAACTCTGGATATTTTTCTAGGATTTTTTGAAACCAGATTTCACACTGGCTTCGGGTATTGGTAAAGAGCAACGTGGTTTTACTGTTATTGATGATGGGCACTACCTCATCCAAAAGGTGCAGGCCCAGATGCCCACGCCACGGAAAGGTTTCCATCTGTTTGGGGATGATGCTCTTTACGGTAATCTTTTTGTTGAGGTTGGCCTTTACCAAAACCGAGTTTTCCAGCTCTTTGGAGGTTGGTCCCAACAACACTTCACGGGCTTGCTCCAAATTGCCTATGGTTGCGGAAATGCCCCAAATTCTAAGGTTGGCGCACACGGTCTTCAATCGCGAAAGTCCCAGTTCCATTTGTACGCCGCGCTTGGTGCCCATCAGTTCATGCCATTCATCCACCACAATGGCAGAACAATTTTTAAAGACCTTATCGTAACCCTTGGACGACAGTAGCAATTGCAGACTCTCCGGTGTGGTGATCAGTAAATCGGGCATGGCTGTTTTTTGCTTGGCACGTTCCTGCGTTGAGGTATCACCAGTGCGGATTCCCACGGTCATTTGGGTTTCCAGGTCACGTGTGATCCGCTCTGCGGACTGTTTGATCTCTTGGGAAAGGGCGCGCAAAGGAGTGATCCAAATGGCCTTGAGCCCCTTCTTGTGCTTTGTTTTATACTCTGGGTGGCTCTTGATGTAGTCCAACACAATGGGGAACCATAGGGCGTAGGTCTTTCCGCTACCTGTTGGAGCGTTCAAAAGGCCGTGTTGCCCCTCCAAAAAAGCCCTCCAGGTCTCTTTTTGAAAAGGAAAGGGTTTCCAACCTTGTTGATGGAACCAACTTTCGGCGATATGAAAAAGTTCAGCTTTTTTCAGCGGAATGGTATTGATGATTGCACAACGGAAGGAAAATTACAAATTTCTTTTGGGGGTAATTTTATGAACCTTTCTTCGATAAGATTTATATTTGTGCCACAAAATTTGAAATATGCCGATTTTAGATCTTTACGAACACGGAGACCACAGGAAAAACTTGGCCCATTTTGCCACTTTGGCCAGTTTGGCGTCGATTGATGGAGAGATCAACCCAAAGGAAAAAGCCATTTTGGATAAGTTTGCCTTTAAATTGAACATTACGGACACCGAATATAAAGAGGTGATGAAAAAGGAGAACAAGTACCCTATTGAAACACCGCACAGTGGGGAAAAAAGATATAAGAGGCTGTTCGAATTCTTTCAGATCATTTTTTCGGATCACGCCATAGACGATGAAGAACGCAACATGGTTGAGCGATACGCCGTAGGTCTGGGATTTTCACCCAAAAAGGCCTCCGAGATCATTGATAGGTCCATAGCCATCTTTACGGGAAGGATAGATTTTGACGATTATCACAAAATCGTTACCCGTAAATAAGATCAAGAACTGGCATTGGCCATAAACTCCTCTGCCTTTTCCACCATTTTTTTGCTCCCACAGAAAAAGGGGACCCGCTCATGCAGTTCAGCAGGTTGGATCTCCATGATGCGCTGGAACCCATCACTGGCCTTGCCCCCAGCTTGTTCGGCCAGAAATGCCATGGGATTGCACTCGTACAACAAACGTAGTTTGCCCTTTTCGGCCACACTGCTTTTGGGATAGATGAAAATGCCCCCCTTGATCATGTTCCGGTGGAAATCCGATACCAAAGACCCAATATACCTTGAGGTATAGGGCCTGTCACCCTCTTTCTTTTGGCAGTATTTGATATAGTCCTTCACCCCTTGGGGGAAATGGATGTAGTTCCCTTCGTTGATGGAGTAGATTTTGCCCGTTTCCGGATATTGCATGTTGGGATGGGAGAGATAAAATGTGCCAATGGCAGGGTTTAAGGTAAAACCGTTTACGCCATCCCCAGTGGTATACACCAACATGGTCGAGGTTCCGTAGACCACATAACCGGCAGCAACTTGGTTTTTTCCGGGCTGTAGAAAATCTTCGAGGGTTACCGGAGTACCTACTGGGGTAATCCTTCTATACACTGAAAAAATTGTTCCCACCGAAACGTTCACGTCGATATTGGAAGAGCCGTCCAAAGGGTCTATCAACACAACATATTTGTTCTGGTGTTGCTCATCCTGACTGTTGATGGCAATGAAATCCTCCTCCTCTTCTGAAGCAATGCCACAGACAATCTCCCGGTTCTTAAGGGTCTGTATAAACTTCTCATTGGCAAGGACATCCAGCTTTTGCTGGTTCTCGCCCTGCACGTTGGTATCTCCAGAACCTCCCAAAATATCCACTAAACCGGCTTTGTTCACCTCATGGTTGACTACCTTGGCCGCCAAACGGATACCATTAAGTAGTCTTGAAAGTTCACCTGAGGAATATTGAAAAGAGTCTTGATTGGCAATGATAAACTCGCCTAAAGTGCGATGTTGTTGTTCAAACATGTAGGGCTGTTTTATTTGGCGACAAATATCGTGCATTTTGTGAAACTACAACGATTTCGTCACACTTAAATTTTAGATATTTATAACTTTGAGTTTTATTTGTAACAATATGGATTTTTCGATCAGGGATGCTAGGCAAGAGGATATGGACCAGGTTTTGGCCCTGATCCAAGAGCTGGCGGATTTTGAAAGGGAGCCCCACGCCGTTGAGGTCACCATGGAAGACTTGGAAAGGGACGGTTTTGGGAAGAATAAGTTTTTTCACTGCTTTGTGGCCGAAAAAGATGGAAATATTGCCGGGATCGCACTTTTTTATCCCAGATACTCCACTTGGAAGGGACCTGCCATCCATCTGGAAGATTTGATCGTATCCAAAAAGATGCGGGGCCTTGGTTTAGGAACGGCACTTTTGGACGAAGTCGTCAAACATGGCCATAAATTGGGCGTAAAGAGAATCTGTTGGGAAGTGTTGGACTGGAACGAACCGGCCATAAAATTCTATGAGAGCAAGGGAGCCAAAGTGCTCCGGGATTGGGATGTTGTACAATTGGATGAACAGGGAATTGAAAATTATATCGAAAGGATAAACTAAATGAGGGTTTTTAAGTTTGGTGGAGCATCGGTGAAGGATGCCGACGCAGTAAGGAATGTGGTGAAAGTATTGAAGGAGGTAGGGCACAAGGATACCTTGGTGGTCATATCTGCCATGGGAAAAATGACCAATGCCATGGAAAAAGTGGTGGAGGCCTATTTTGAGGACAAGGACTCCTTTTTGGGCCCGCTTCAAGAGGTGATGGACTACCATGACGCCATTTTATCGGATTTGTTTGAAAACAGAAACCATCCCATCTATGGTAGGATAAAGCTGCTTTTTGATGAAGTCAGGGGTTTTTTGGCATGGAACAAGTCCCCAAAATATGCCTTTGTCTATGATCAGGTTGTAGGGTACGGGGAATTGATATCCACCACCATAATCAGCCAATATCTCAACGAGGTTGGTTTGCAGAATGTATTGTTGGATGTGCGCAATTTGATAAAAACGGACAATAGCTACAGGGATGCACAGGTAAATTGGGACCGTACACAGAAAGAGGTCTCAGAAAGGGTGGATATGTCCAGATTGAACATAACCCAGGGCTTTTTGGGAAGCGATGACAACAATTTCACCACAACCCTGGGCAGGGAAGGATCGGACTATACGGCGGCCATTTTGGCCTACTGCCTCAATGCGGAATCAGTGACCATCTGGAAGGATGTCCCTGGAGTCTTGAACGCAGATCCCAGAAACTTTGAGAAAACACTTTTGCTGGATCAGATTTCATATATGGAGGCCATTGAGCTTGCCTTTTACGGAGCTTCCGTAATCCACCCCAAAACCCTTCAACCATTGCAGAGAAAGGAGATTCCGTTGCACGTTAAGTCCTTTGTTAGCCCTGGGGACAAGGGAACCGTTGTTGGGAAAGGCGAGGGAATAGTGCCAAAGGTCCCATGTTTCATCGTTAAAAAAAATCAGGTCCTGCTAAAACTTTCATCCTTGGATTTTTCCTTCATTGTGGAGGAGAACATCAGTGAAATCTTCAAATTGTTCCATGACCACCGCATGAAGGTGGACTTGATCCAGAACTCTGCCATTAGTTTCTCGGTTTGTCTGGACAACAAGTTCAAGGGATTGCAACCCATGCTCAATGAACTGAAACGAAAGTTCAAAGTGGTCTGCCATGAGGATGTTTCCCTCTACACCATTCGGCATTTTGATGACAATGCGGTCAAATCACTTCAAAATGGAAGATCGGTACTTGTGGAACAGCGCGGCAAGGAAACCGTTCAGTTGGTGGTAAAATAGAAGTGCCTCATTTTTAGGATAAAAGCCAATAACTGTAATTTTCTATCTTTACCCCAATCTAACGTGTCTGTTTTATGGGGTTGGTTTCTGCAAAAGAAGTGGCTAAGGTAATCCATCTGGATAAGTATGGCCTGTTGGGCACTTTTGTTGGATGGCTGTTGATGGTGGCCACTAAAATCACATCCATAAACCGATTTTATAACAGAAACAAAGATCTTTCGGGGAAAGATTTTCTGGATGCTATCCTGGAACATTACGAAATTGACTTTGAGATTCCGGAAGAAGACCTGAAACGATTGCCAAAATCAGGACCTTTTATAACCATAAGCAACCACCCCTTGGGAGGTATTGACGGAGTTTTGCTGTTGAAGCTGATGTTGCAGGAACGGAGCGACTTTAAGATCATCGCCAACTTTTTGCTCCATAGGATTGAACCGTTGAAGCCTTTTATCATGCCGGTGAACCCTTTTGAGAACCATAAGGATGCCAAGAGCAGTCTTATGGGCTTCAAAAATGCATTGTTGCACCTGCGGGAGGGCCATTCGCTGGGAATTTTCCCTGCTGGGGAGGTATCCACGTACAAAGATGACAAATTGGTCGTGGACAGACCCTGGGAAGAGGCTGCCCTTAAATTGATACGCAAGGCGGAGGTGCCCGTGGTCCCCATTTATTTTCATGCACGCAATAGCCGTCTTTTTTATAGGCTGTCCAAGATCAATGATGTTTTCAGGACCGCAAAACTGCCATCGGAACTTACCTCACAGAGCAGAAGGCCCATTAAGGTGCGCATTGGCCAGCCCATCTCGGTGGAAGCCCAAAAAGAGGAACAGACCTTGGAATCCTTTACGGAACTGCTACGAAAAAAGACCTATCTCTTGGCCAACGTGTTCGAGAAGGAACGTTTGATCGATATGGTCCCCACCACACTGAAAATACCCAAACCGCCCAAGAAAATAGCATCCGCTGTGAGTACAAAGGTGCTTCAGGGCGAGATAGAAAAACTGCGCGAGAAGGATTGCAGGATGTTGCAGAGCAAGAACTATGAGGTATATCTGGCACAGGAAAAGGACATGCCGTTTATACTGAATGAGATCGGCAGGCAACGCGAGATAACGTTTAGGGAAGTGGGCGAGGGGACCAATAATGCCATTGACCTGGACAAGTTTGATTCCTATTACCACCATCTTTTTCTTTGGGACGATGACGAAAAATGCATTGTGGGCGCCTATCGCATGGGATTGGGGTCGGAGATTTTTAAAAAATACGGCATAGATGGATTTTATCTTCAGGATCTGTTCCGTTTTGAACCGGAACTGTACGGAATGATGGAAAAATCCATAGAAATGGGCAGGGCCTATATCATAAAGGATTACCAGCAAAAGCCCATGCCCCTCTTCTTGTTGTGGAAAGGGATTGTACATACCACATTGCGTTACCCGGAGCATAAATACCTGATTGGTGGGGTCAGCATCAGCAACCAGTTCTCCAATTTTTCCAAATCCCTGATGATTGAGTTCATGAAGTCCAATTACTGGGATCCCTATGTGGCGCAGTACATCCGACCAAAAAAGGAATTCAAGGTCCAGTTGAAGGACGCTGACAAGGAATTTGTGTTTGATGAGACCCAAGCCGACCTCAACAAGTTCGACAAATTGATCAGCGAGGTGGAACCTGGGAGCCTACGCCTTCCCGTATTGATTAAAAAATACATCAAGCAGAATGCAAAAGTGGTGGCCTTCAACGTGGATCCACTTTTTAACAACTCCGTGGATGGATTGATGTACATTAAAATTGCAGACCTACCTGAAAGCACCGTCAAGCCTGTCATGGAAGAATTCCAAGCCGAGTTGGAACGAAAGATGAACAATCTGGAGGCTTAGCAGGGAAAATGCCGTTCCCCAGGATGCATATTCCAAGATCATTCATAGATCTATCAACCCAAAAGAACCCTGGACAAGCCCAGATAGTACATTGACAAATTTGATTCCATGAAATTCATTTGTATTTTCTTACTTACAATCAAATCTGTTAACGAAGAGTTTTGAAAAGGATTGTCGTCATTGTATTTCTACTAACACTTAAGCTGAGTGCCCAAAAGGTTGTTGGACATGTTTTTGACGCAAAGACCAAAGAACCTATTGTTGGTGCATCGGTTTATTATGATGCGAGTTCAATAGGAACGATAACGGATGAGAATGGAGATTTTGAAATAGAGCTTGCCTATCAAAATAATGCCACTCTTGTGATCCGGTATTTAGGGTATGTGACCAAAAAAATGATCAGCTTGCCCAAGGAAGCGGTGCTCAATATAGGGCTGGAAGAGGATATTGAAAATTTGGCAGAGGTGGTTCTTACCTCGGATCCCTTTACCCGAAAGGATAAAATGGAAGTCTTTAGATTGGAGTTTTTGGGCGACACCAGGGCAGGCCGGGCCAGTAAAATCCTCAATGAGGATGACATACACCTTTATTTTAATTCACAAGAGAACACACTTTCCGCTTTCTGTGATAAGCCCGTGATCATCCAGAATGGTTATTTGGGGTACACCATCCATTTTACCATTGATGAATTCAAGATTTTTTTCAGAAAAAAGAGCCTGGAACGAATAGACAATGTTTACTATACCCTTTTTGATGGGACCACTCGGTTTTATGATGATTCCAAGGGAGACCTTAAGATTGAGTCGCGAAGGAGAAGGGCGTATCTGGGTTCACCCAGACATTTTATGCAATCGTGTTGGAGGGGAGATCTTCAAAGCCAAAACTTCAGGCTGAAAAAGAAATATAAGGACATCGAGATAGGGGATTTCATAAAGAATGAGAACAATCATTTGGGCGATTTGAAGAGCATTCGGTTTTTGGGAGATCAATTTGTAATCTATCACAAAATAAAGAGCAATTATAGGTCAACCCTTAAAATAAATAAAGTCTATACCACCCATCTATTGGATAGATATGGCAATTATTCACCTTTTGAAAATCTGGTTTTTGGAGGGCACATGTCCAGCTATAGAATAGGGAACATGTTGCCCATGAACTACGGTTTTTGACCGCAAGTTTTTTAACCCATCAACTCTTCCTTTACAAAATCATGGCAAAATTCCTTTATCTCATCCCGTGTTTCTATAAATGCTTCGCGGATTTCCCCTTCCGAACCTTTGACTTTTGAGGGGTCGGCAAAGTTTTGGTGCAAGCGCCTTGCATTTTTGGAAGGGATGAAAGGGCAATGCTCCTTGGCATGGTTGCACACCGTAATGATGTAGTCCCATTCAATGCCCGAATATTCATCCACATGGTTGGACGTGTGGTGCGAGATGTCCACTCCATCCTCTTTCATAATGGCGACGGCATTTGGGTTAAGACCGTGCGTTTCAATGCCGGCACTGTAAATTTTTGCCAGCTTATCCTGAAAATGGTTCAAATAGCCGTGGGCCATCTGGCTTCGGCATGAGTTCCCCGTGCAAAGGACCAATACGTTTTTCATGTTTTGTTATTTGATTGATGATCAGTCTATTCCAACTACGTTGCTCCGTTTTTCGAACAACAGATTGTCTTTCCAGACCCCGTGGATTTTGCCCACTCGTTCGCGCTTGCCAATATAGCGAAAACCTACCTTTTCATGCAGTTTGATACTGGCATTATTTTCAGGAAAAATTCCTGATTGCAATGTCCAAAATCCAGCTTTTTCACTTTCCTCGATAAGTCGCTCCATCAGAGATCTTCCGATGCCTTTTCCGCGGCTCTGGGCGCCGATGTAAACGCTCACCTCTCCAACCCCTCCATAAACACATCTACTTGAAACGGGAGAGAGTGCGACCCAGCCCAATATGGATTTTCCGTCCTCCGCCACCAAACGGCATTGGGCTATATGGGCTAGGTCCCAACTCTCATAGCTGGGCGTATTACGCTCAAAGGTTGCAATGCCCGAGGCTATTCCCTCTGCATAGATTTGGGAGACTTGGTCCCAATCCGATGGGGTCATGTGCCTTATTTGCATAATGACAGGTTAACAACAACCACTTTCTGGGGCGCAACAGGCAACGGCTTCCTTCTCAGGGGCCTTGGTTGCGGTTTCACAGGTTTCTTGGGCCTTACAATTGGTCTTTTCCACAGAAAGCTTCAGGATCAGGGATTGATTTTCCAATGTATAATCGTCCACAAAGAGTTGTGCGGTGTGAAATTCTGCGTTACTGTACTCAAACTTGATCTCGGCTTCCTGTACCATGGGCTTGATCCCATCTACCCTGTTCAAGATGCCCAAGGCTTTGTTGACGGTCATGAAATCCCTTTTCCCTTTTTCCTTTGGGCTTTCCCAAAGCTGTACCACGGTTTCCTTCCAAAAATCGGTCCCGGCACCACAGTCCACAGAATCCACCGTGATGTTCTTGACCTCGGTGATATGGTAATTGGCACCTACAAATTTTCCTTTTGTGTATTCAAAAAGCAGGCTTTTTTCCTGGTGTTGTTTCAATAATGATAATAGTTCTGATGTTTTCATAGTTAACAGCAATTATGGTTTATGTTGGCAAAGAACACATGAAAGGTCTGCTGAAGCTCCTCCCATCGTTCTTGGTTGATACAATAGCAAAGATTTTTACCTTCAAAATTTCCCTTAAGGAGCCCAATTTTTTTGATTTCGTTCAGGTGCTGTGAGATAGTGGGTTGCGACAGACCGATGATATCCACCAAGTCATTGCAGATACAAGCATCCTGTTTACTGATATATTCCAAAATGGCAACACGGGCCGGGTGGGCCAAAACCTTGGCCACTTGCGCCAGCTCATTTTGCTTTGGGGAGAACATAAAAGTCTTTGAGGTTCCCAATATGGTTTTTGATTAAAAGATTAAATTTAATATTGCAATATTACGATAAAGATAGTAAATAAAAAAGCCAGAGGTGAAAAATATCTGGCTTTTGTTTGATTTTATTATAGGCTTTTGAACCAATTTTGGAAATATTCTCCCACCAGGAAAACTGGTTTTTGGGTTCCGTTGATCGCTCCGATAAGGCTAACAATCCACAAAATCAGTGGAAAGATCCATCCAATTAAATTTACTATGGGAATCAGTCCCAAGACAAGGCCCACTAGGAAAATCCCAAGTACCTGTCTTACATAAAAAGAACCGATTTCGGTCTTGTTACTGCTGTTCATGATGATGGCGATGATCCATCCTATCAGCGTAAGATGTGCAACGATAGCCACGGTTTTTCCGCTGTCGGGATTTTTTGGGTCAAACGCTTCTTTGGCATCTTCAGCTGCTTCCTTGGCAGCTTCTTTTGCCTTATCAAAAGTTTCTTCTACTTTGTCTCCTAAGTCTTTTTTTTCTTCGGACATGTCTTAATGTGTTGGTTAAACGAGTTTTAAATGTAGCAAATAATTCAATACCTAGAGAAAAGCTTTATCAACAGGCTCCCACAGCTCTATTTTGTTCCCTTCGGGATCCAAGATCCAACCAAATTTGCCATATTCATACTCTTCCATCTCCCCAACAACGGTCACCCCTTCTTTTTTGAGCACCTCAAGGAGCTCTACCAAATTTTCCACCCTAAAATTCATCATGAATTGCTTTTCGCTGGGTTGAAAATACGATGTGTCCTCCTTAAAAGGACTCCATTGCGTCATGCAATCGTTGCCCTCTTTGTCCTTCCACCAAAATGACCAACCATACTGGTCGGTGTTCATCCCCAAGTGGTTTTTGTACCACTGCTTTATATTGTCCGGGTCTTTTGTCTTGAAGAAAAAGCCGCCCAATCCTGTTACTCTGTTTTTCATGATTTCTTATTGTTTTTTTCGTATAGGGTTATCCAATTCTGAGGGGTCATTTTTTGACACAGCTTGGCTATAAGATCGTAGGGAATGTTTTCAATGTTCTTAAACCGGATGCAGCTTTTCCCCATGTCCAACTTGGTTTTCACATGTTTGGGGTATTCGCCCACAAACCAATCGTGGAGTTTTTGATCCGCATAGATACCGGCATGGTAAAGGGCCACAAAGTGCTTTTGTGAGGCAATGTTGATGAAGGGCAGGGGCAACTTGGGGTCGCAGTGGTAACCGTCCGGATATAGGGAATGCGGTACCACGTAGCCGATCATCTTATAGCTGATACATTCTTGAAAGCCTTCGGGCAGATTGTCCTTTACGGTTTCCCGAAGCTTGGAAACGGCCTTCTGGCGATCTTCCGGCAGTTTGCTGATGTACTCGTCCGGGGTTTTGGCATCTATGGTCATGGTGGATGTTATTTTCGTTGCAATAGCAAGGCTGAAAGTAGGGAAATTATAAAACCGATCACAAATACGGTCATGGCCATAAGGGAAAAGGACATCAATGGATTGGAAAACAGATTTTTTTGGGATTCCAGCTCTGCCAACTTTGCCCCAATTTCTTCCGCGGGAAGGGAAGCTTTTAGATTTTCCGCGGCGGTTTCATAATATTCCGTCATAAAATCTGGGTTGAGCACCTCGGTATAGATCACATCAAGGATTCCAAAGGCAAGTGCTGTGATCAAACTGATGAGGACCCCAATGACCAGGGCTTTCATAAAACTTACTTTCCCCTCATTTTCCGTGTCCCGATAGTGTTTGATGCCAAAATAGACAAAGCCAAGGGAGAGGATCATGGATACATAGCCCAAAATCTCTTGGGCTGAGTGGGACAGTCCATTCAACAGAAACCAACTTACAAGGAAAAGGATACAGATGGCAACCGCTCCATAAAGCCCATAGCGCAGTATTGTTTTTTTCATGGAATGTAGTTTTTAAGTATTGCCCCAAAAGTAGGCACACTGGTACGGAAGGTACTCATACTAAAGTACCAAAACCTTTTCATTTGTACTTAAAAATGAATCAGTTGGATAAAATTTGCAGCTCTTTTGCCTTTTTCAAGGCCTCGGTGCGGCGTTTTGCGTCCAATTTTACAAGTAGGTTGGACACATGCGTTTTTACAGTGCTTTCCGAAACAAAAAGTGTCTCCGCAATCTCTTGGTTGGACATGCCCTTTGAAATGTGCACCAATACCTCATACTCCCTTTTGCTGATACCGAGTGCCGCAATTTTTTTGGAATCTACGGAAGATGGGACGGAAATCCCTTTTTTGGCGACTTTTTTATTGATGTAGAGGCCAATGAAAAAAAAGACAAGGGCAATTGCCGCGATGATGACCTCCATGGAAATATCGCCGGATACGTAGGTGTACTTGCTCAATTGAAACAACACGAGCAAAGCGACGATGAGGGCGGAAAAAGCGAAAATGGTTTTCTTCACCCACCCAATTTAGCAAAATCTTGCTTTGATTTTGTCCACAATGGTCTGGGCCAATTTTTCCTTGCTTTCCACGGTCCAACCGGCCACATGGGGTGTCAAGAGTACATTTTTGGCCTTCCGAAGATATTTGAAAGCCTTGGGTCTCTGGGTGAAGGTACTTTCAAAGGACTTTTTCTCATATTCCAGTACGTCCAGCCCAGCGCCCAAAATCTTCTGGGATTTTAGGCCTTCCACCAAATCCTCGGTCACCACACAATTTCCACGTGCCGTGTTGAGGAGCCAAAAAGGTTTGTGGAACCCGTTGATGAATTCAGTGTTCACCATGCCCTCGGTGAGTTCGGTCTGCGGTACGTGAAGGCTCACCACGTCCGATTTTTGCTGGAATTCCATGATGCCCACTTGGCGCGCGTTTTCATCGCCAACACCTCCAACTATGTCATAGCAAATGACCTCCACATCAAAACCCTTGAGTTTTTTGGCAAAGGTCTTGCCCATATTTCCGTAGCCCACAATGCCCACCGTTTTACCTGACAATTCCATTCCCCGGTTGCCCTCACGGTCCCATTTGCCCTTCTTCACCTCCCTGTTGGCCTTGCACATGTTGTTCATGATGGACAGCAACATGCCCACGGCATGTTCGCCAACGGCATCCCTATTGCCCTCTGGTGCCGAGGCCAGGAATATATCTTTGTGCTTGGCATAGCGGACATCTATGTTTTCCATTCCGGCACCGACCCTTCCAATGAATTTGAGATTTGTGGCCTTGTCCAGAAATTGTTGGTCCAACGTAAACCGGCTTCTTATGATCACCCCATCGTAGCCATGGATGTTTTTTTCCACTTCTTCCTTTGGGGATCTATAGTCTTCATGGTTTTCAAAACCCAATGCCGCCAATTGCTCCATGAGCAATGGGTGATTGGTGTCCAAGTGCAGAACTTTCATGGGCTAAAGATACAATTCCTAAATTTTGGGATAAACCGTTTGCGTTTTTTCATGCTGGATGTTTCCGGTATGGGCGGTGGTCAGCTTTTCAAAAAGGAGCACATGGACCTCTTCATCGTTTTTGGTCATTGGATTGTGTTCCACCCCTTTGGGGACCACAATGATCTCGCCTTCTTCAACAATTTCGGTCCTGTCCCTAAACTGCATGTACAGCGTACCTTTTATGACCTGGAAGAGTTCATCTTCGTGTTCATGGGCATGCCAAACAAACTCGCCCTGCAATTTGGCCAAAAGGACCTGCATATTGTCCACCACGGCTATTTGGTGTGGGTGCCACTGGCTGGTAAATTCTGTGTGTTTTTGTCTTAGATTGATGGGTTTCATATGCAAAATCAAATGCCAAGGATCAATTTGGCGGTCAAAAAATAGATCAAGATACCGAAGATGTCATTGCTTGTAGTGATGAAAGGTCCTGTGGCAATGGCAGGGTCAATGCCCCGTTTGTCCAAGAACACCGGAATAAAGGTTCCTATCAGTGCCGCTATGATGATTACCAATACAATCGCTATTCCAATGGTCATGGAGACCACATAGGGTGTACTGAAAATAAAATGGCTTATCATCAAAACCGTCCCGGCTATGGCCACCCCATTGATCAATCCAATGACGAATTCCTTCATCAAAAGTTTGAGGACCTCTCCTTTTATGGTGTCATTGGCAATACCTTGTACCATGATAGCGGAAGATTGCACACCCACATTCCCGGCCGTGGCCTGGATCAAGGGCACAAAAATGAGCAATATGGGAAAGTTGGACATTACCGGTTGAAAACTGCTGATGATGCTGGCAGCACCGATTCCACCGAACATGCCTATCAACAGCCAGGGCAATCTAGCGCGGGTAAGTTCGTAAATGCTGTCATCGGCTTCAACTTCCCGCGAGATACCTGCCGCCAACTGGTAATCTTTGTCCGCCTCCTCACGGATCACGTCCACAATGTCATCAATGGTGATACGCCCGACCAAACGTCCTATCTCATCCACTACAGGGATGGCCTCCAAATCGTATTTGGACATGATCTTGGCCACTTCCTCTGCCTTTTCATTCACGTTCACAAAGTCTACTTTGGGAATGTAGACGTCCTTTATATGTGTTTTTGTGGAAGTGGTCAATAGGTCTTTCAGCGATAGCCTTCCTTTTAACTTGCCCTCATCGTCAACCACATAAATGGAGTGCACTCGGGTGACGTTTTCCGCTTGGGCCCGCATTTCCTTGACACAGGTAAGTACGTTCCAGTTTTCATTGACCTTCACCAACTCTTTGGCCATAAGGCCCCCAGCGGTATCCTCATCATAGCGCAGAAGGTCAACAATGTGCTTGGCATGTTCCCGGTCCTCTATTTCCGAGATTACTTCCTGAATGATTTCCTTTGGAAGCTCATTGATGATATCCACGGCATCATCGGTATCCAATTCACCCAACTCACCGGCAATTTCCTTTGCGGTAAGGTTGTTCAGTACGGCCTCGCGGGTATCCTCATGCATCTCGGCAAGGATATCGGAGGTTTTTTCACTGTCCAACAGTTTAATGAGATAGGTGGCTTCTTCCTCATCGAGTTCCCCGGTGATTTCCGCAATGTCGGCATAGTGGAATTCCTTCATCATCAACTGAAGATCGGCATTCTTTTTATCCGCGATCAGTTGCTTGATGTCTGCAATAAGCTCTTCTGTGAGTTTAAACGGGGTCATCGGCTATCTTCTGTGTCAACGTTATGAAATCAGTTACACTCAGCTGTTCCGGGCGCTGGTCAAAGATAGTATCTTCTTTTAGATTATCGGAGAGATTAAAGGTTTTAAGACTGTTGCGCAAGGTCTTTCTTCTTTGGTTAAAGGCAGTTTTTACCACTTTAAAGAACAAGTGTTCGTCACAGGGAAGTTTCAACTCCTTTTTTCGGGTGAGACGGAGTACCCCGGACTGTACCTTTGGGGGAGGATCGAACACTTCCGGGGGCACGGTGAACAGGTATTCCGCCTGATAATATGCCTGGACCAGAACGGAGAGTATTCCATACGTTTTGCTTCCGGGTTTTTCGCAGATGCGCTGGGCCACCTCTTTTTGGAACATGCCTGAAAATTCGGGTACCTGATGCCGCATTTCCAACATCTTGAAAATGATCTGGCTCGATATGTTGTAGGGGAAGTTTCCGGTAATGGCAAATTGTTCATCACCGTACAATTCTGTGAGGTCAAATTTTAAAAAATCGGCCTCGATCACATTAAACCTTTCATTTTCGGCCAAAATCTCCGGATGCTCCATTGGAAAGCTATGGTTGAGGTACACGATGGATTCCTCGTCCAGGTCCATGGCCACCAGATCAATGTCCCTCAGCAAAAGATATTTGGTGAGTACCCCCATGCCTGGGCCAATCTCCAAAACATTGTCATAACCTTTTAGAGAAAGGGTTTCGGCTATTTTTCTTGCGATGTTTTCGTCCTTTAAGAAGTGCTGGCCCAAATGCTTTTTGGCCCTTACCGCACTATCTTTTTGCCCGTTGTAGCTATTGGGCCTGCCATTGGCAAGCTTCTTTTTATTTTTTTTGGACACGGGAGATTTTTTTGCAAGTTACTTGGAATTTTTGAGATAGACCCAAGCATATATCCCGGATTGTAAACGAAATTTTTCGCGTTTGTAGGCATTGGTCTCGTAGACATCGGCCTTCCTCAAATCGGCTTCGGATACTTCGTAGACCTTTCCAGGCACCACGTCTTCCGCATTATCGGTATATACCACCAAAGCATATTTCCCGTACACTGCATTTTCAAGGCGTTTAAATCCGGGAAGGGAATCTATCTGCCCATGCAACAGACGACCAAAAACATATTCCTGTACCTGAAGGTCCTGGAGGGTGCCGTAGGTGAAGAGATGGTCCAAACCGTTATGGAATTTGTTGGCTTATTACTTCGAGTTCCGTTCTAAAGGCCACAAATTTGTTGGGGAACATCCTTTGGGCATCGGCACGCAGGCGCTCTGCATCCTCCCGGTAGTACGACTCCAAGGTCCTCCTATCCTTAGTGGTGTACTGTACGGAATAAGTAACCCCTCCTGGCTCTTCCTCCACAAGGACCTTGGCCATTTTGGCATGGGAAAATTTACCAGTGGCCAACATATCTGGGATATGTTTGTCCCGCATCCAGGAAAGCCAATCGCCATGGACACTCTCATCTATATTGATGGTCACGTTGTATATGAGCATATACCTTTGGTTTGTTGGGCTAAATGTAGGGAAGAATTAGTTAATGGCATCTCCCCGAAGTTTCCTAAAATTGTTGCGGGCCTTTGGAAAATAATAGCTGTCCTGATAATCTGTGATGATTCTGTCGTAATGCTCCTTGGCCTTTTCGGGCTCATTCAAAACAGTCCTATAAAGTTCGGCAAGGGCAAAATGGGCATCATCCGCCAAAATGCCATCGGCATAGAACTCAACAATTTTTTTATAGTTGAATTCGGCACTTTCATATTCTTTCTGGGCTTCCAAAAGCTGTCCCTGTCGCAACAGGGCCTCATCCTCAATTTTTTCGCCCTTGTGGTTTTGTAGGATATCCTCCAATGCCGCAATGGCCTCTTTGTTTTTATTCTGATAGGCCAGCAAATCTGCCCGGGCATATTTTTTCAAGGCAGTTTGGGTAGAATCCTCCAAGGAATTGTCCGAAATGAGCAGACTTAATTGCATGGCATCGTTGGCGATGAGCTGGGACGTGGAACCTCTAAGTACTTTCAGTTGGGTGAGGGCCCAGTCAAAATCTCCTTTGTAAAAACTGGTCTGCGCCACCTTAAAGCGTGCATCCTGCCCCAAAACGTCGTTTTTAAGGCTTTTTTGCACTTGTGTGAAAAGGATCAGGGCCTGGTTGAACTTTTGATCGTATACCAGAATATCGCCCAAAGCCAATTTTACATAAGCCTGGACCACGCGCCCCATGGGCAGCTCCAGACTTTCCTTGAGCATGGCAATGGCAAGCTCCGGCTTTTCTTTTTTGAAGGTAAGGAAATTGGCATAGGCGATCTGAAGCTGTAATGTTTGACTCTGGTTTCCATATTCATTTACCAAATCCTGGAATTTTCTTTCCACCACATCCAATTTTTTGTCCGTGGCATCCACCAGATCAATATCAATGAGGTGGAGTTGGGCATTTAACCTGGTCCTTGGCTCGATGCTGTTCCCCACTATAAATTCAAAGACCTCAGAGGCATTTTCATAATCTTTGTCCTCCAACGTTATCTGTCCCAAATTTTCCAACCGGTCCATGGAACCTTCCCCCGAACGCTTAAAAATGGCCTTTTCCTGGGCAAAGGCACTTTTGTACTGTTTCTGTTGCACGAACAACCAACTTAAAAGCTCGTTCCAAAGTATATCGGGATTTTTTTGCGCATTTTGGAGCAGAACCTTGCGCAGTAGCACATTGTTGGCATCGGAAGGGTCTTCTGAGATAAATTCCTCAATGTTACGGAGCACATTGGCTTGGGAAGTCTGTCCTTCCCAAATTAGATTGAGGTAGGACTGGTACATTTTTTCAATGATGCCCTGCTCACCATAGATTCGGGCCAATTGAAAATCATAGTTCAAATCCGGTTTTAGGGCCATGGCCCGGGTATAGGCACGGATGGCATAGTCCAAAAGGGCATATTTTTGAAATCGATACCCTATGCTGTATCCATAATTTGGGTTTTCGTCAATCTTTTGGATGGCCCTGTCGTAATATTCGGTCGCTTTTTCCGATTGGTTTTGGAGGGTATAGTTATACCCCAATTCTATAAGGAAGGTGGGAAAGGAATAGGAATCCTCGATCTTTTCCATCAAAAAATGTTCCGCATCCCCATAGCGTTCCAGTTGTTGGTAACAGGCCACCAATCCTTCCGCATAATCGGTTCGCCGGGGATTGTTTTCTGCCAATTTTTCGTAAAAGACCACTGCTTTTTCGAAGTCCCCATCGTTAAAATACTGCTTGGCCAAAAAATCTTCTTGGGCTTGGGAAAAGGTCAGTACTAGAAGACACGATAATATGAATAAGGGGAACCGCAATACTTTGTTTTATTTCCAAATATAACGCAGAAAGAGGCGGAATTCTGTTAAGCGAATCCAAATAAATTGAGTGGTCCCGTTAGTTGATGACCTCAAACCCACAATAGGGCACCAATACCTCTGGGATTTTGATGCCATCCTCGGCCTGATAATTTTCCAGGATTCCCGCCAATACGCGGGGAAGGGCCAAGGCACTGCCATTTAGGGTATGGGCCAACTGGCTTTTTCCGTTTTCATCCTTATAGCGCAATTTTAAACGGTTGGCCTGAAAGGTTTCAAAGTTGGATACGGAACTTATCTCCAACCAACGGTTCTGGGCGGTTGAAAACACCTCAAAATCGTAGGTGAGGGCAGAGGTAAAGCCCAAATCGCCCCCACAAAGACGCAGGATACGGTAAGGCAATTTCAATTCACGGAGCATATTTTTGACATGCTCCACCATTTCGTCCAAGGCTTGGTAGGAGTTGTTGGGATGTTCCATCCGTACTATCTCCACCTTGTCAAATTGGTGCAATCTGTTCAGGCCGCGCACATGGGCCCCATAGCTTCCGGCCTCTCTTCTAAAGCAGGGCGTATAGCCCGTGTATTTGATCGGAAAATCGGCTTCAGCCAAAATATCGTCCCTGTGCAAATTGGTGATGGGCACTTCGGCAGTGGGGATCAAGTAAAGGTCATCGGCCTCAACATGGTACATTTGCCCTTCTTTGTCCGGCAATTGTCCAGTACCGTACCCAGATGCCTCGTTTACCATGTGGGGCACTTGCATTTCGATATAGCCGGCTTGGGTGTTCTTGTCGAGAAAATAAGAGATGAGGGCACGTTGCAAACGGGCTCCTTTCCCTTTGTAAACGGGGAATCCGGCCCCAGTGATCTTCACCCCAAGTTCAAAGTCGATGATGTCATATTTTTTGGCCAGTTCCCAATGGGGCAATGCCCCTTCATTGAGTGTGGGAATGTCTCCCTCGCGAAAAACCTCTTCATTGTCATCGGCGGAATTTCCTGCGGGAACCGACACATGGGGAATATTGGGAATCAGGTACAACTGTTCCTGCAGCGCTGTTGCCGCGGCGTTTAGGTCATCTCCCAACTGTTTTGAGGTTTCCTTCAATCCAGCGGTTTTTTCCTTTAAGATATTGGCCTCCTGCGCTTTCCCAGCTTTGAAAAGTATCCCGATTTCCTTGGACAGTTTGTTGGATTCTGCCAGAACACCGTCCAGCTCTGTTTGGATGGAACGCCTTTTTTCATCCAGCTCGATTATTTTGGATATCATGGGTGAGGCATCGATATTGCGCTTTTTCAATGCGGCAATGATACTTTCCTTGTGTTCCCTAATGGTTTGCAGTTGAAGCATGGCGTTGTTTTGATCCGCAAATTTAATCCATCTGTGGAAGTTGCCCAACAATTATTGCTCTTGTGAGGGGCATATCCAATCATTATGTGCAAAATGTTTCCAGGATGCCCGGGCCAAATCCACCTCGGGATCAATGAAATCATAATAGGCCCCACTGTTTATCTTGACCTTGTTGATGGCAAAAACTTGGATGTCCTCCCCTTTTTTGGCATATTCCTTTTTTAAGCGTTGGGCAAATTGCCATGCAAAATCTGGGTAACAGGCCACTCTGCTCCTTTGTTTTTTTGTGAGGTAGCCATCCAGGTCAACATAAGTGATCTTTTGCGACTCCTTGTTCACCACGCGGTAGCGAATGGTCCCTGATCTACTTCGTAACATCATGCGCCAACTCAATCGATGCCCTTCCTCGGTCCAGAGCACATCGTCCTTAAAGAAATGATGCCTTACGGGCAGCACCAATTGGACGATGAAATAAACTCCCAAAACCCCAACGACCAAATTTCTGTTTTTGGGAAGAACGGTCACCTCATCAACAACAACTTTTTTTGTCCTCAAGAATAGGTTCCGAATGGTCTGGGGGTCAAAAAAGAAGACCGTAAAGGCCAAGGAGAGATACGGAAAGATTCCTATCCTGAAAACGAAACTGTTGAACAGGTGAAAAAAAACGGCCAGGCCAAAGGCCATTTTCCGTGTGGGTTTCCAAAGCAGGGCGGGAACAATGAGCAGGTCGAAAAAAATACCAAAAAATGCTACGATTTTATGCACCCATTTTTGTTGCAGGAACTCACCGATGAGGAAATAATCGTTTTTGTCGCTCATCAAGATCTCTATAATGCTAAAGTCCAACCAATCGGCATAAATTTTGGCTATCGCTGCGTAGGTGTAAACGATGAACAATTGTAGAATTATGGTCCACCGAACCCAATTGTGCATGGTGTGGGAGCGTATTTTTGGATTCAGCCAGGCATCAAGGGTAGCATCTTTATGGGCTGGTAGCAATGCCATGATGAAGGCCAGGAGCATGAGCAGATAGTAGTGGTTGTTGTAGGATGTTTTTTGCATCAAGTATACCCCGGTCCACAGGAAAGCGAAGGCAAAGGCACTAAATCGGTATTTATACCCCAAAGTAATAAGTATGCCCAAGGTGCCCATCATGGCAAAATAGAGGTACATTCCGTTGCCGGGCAATGGCTGCAGCCATTCAAATCCAATAAAGCTAAAGGTAAACCTGGGCTCGACCAAGGTTCTCCGTACCCAGCCCGTGGCAATGGCCCCATAGCATTCGGCGCTTACCAACAGCCCATAGAAAATGCGGAATACAATGAGCGGGGCGTTGTCTATTTTTTTAAAAAGAAAACGGGAGAGCATTTATTTGGAGATTAGGTCCAACGAAAGGTTCCTGTCTTTTTCCAATTGTACCCGCAGCGCTTCAATGGAGTCAAATTTGTGCTCATCGCGGATGCGGTGCAAAATCCCCACCTGTACTTTTTGGTCGTACAGGTTTCCTTCAAATTCAAAAAAGTTGATCTCTATGGTTTTTTCGGTTCCCGATACTGTGGGATTGAACCCAATGTTCATCATGCCATAATATGCTTTTCCATGGAGAGTGCCCTTTATCACATAGGCCCCATTCTTTGGAATAAGCTTGTATTTTTCCGCTATGCGGAGATTTGCCGTGGGGAAACCAAATTGCTTGCCAAGCCCTCTCCCTTTTATAATGGTGCCAGTAAGCATATAAGGATAGCTTAAATAGCTATTGGCCGTGGCAATATCACCTTCCAAAAGGGCCCTTCTGATTTTTGTGGAACTCACGGAAACGGCATCGATTTCCTGGGCGGGAATCTCTTCCACTTCAAAATCAAGGGTATTTCCAAAAGCGATAAGATCCTGTATGTTGGCATTTCGGTTTCGTCCAAACCGATGGTCATACCCAATAATGATTTTTTTGGCCTTGAGGCTGTTGACCAGAATATCCCGGACAAATTCCGTGGCCGAAAGTCTTGAAAATTCCTTGGTAAAAGGATGAACGATCAAATAATCCAGTCCCAAAGATCCCAAGATTTGTATTTTTTCCTCAAGGGTGGTCAACAACTGCACGTTGGTGTCTTTGTGGAGCACGATCCGTGGATGGGGAGAGAAAGTAAGCACCGTCGACCTTAAACCGGAACTTTTGGCATCATTTATGAGGCGTTCCAATATCTTACGGTGGCCAAGATGGACTCCATCAAAAGTACCGATAGTAATGGCCGTTTGACACGAAATATCCTTAAAATTAAAAATGTCCTGGATTGTTTCCACCTAAATAGAGAAATAAAAAAGGCTTATTTTTGAAATTTGACCGATGCCCTGATCGTATGAAAGCTAAATTACACCTTGTTTTTTCAATAACCATACTTTTTGCTTCCTTTTATGGATTCGGGCAGGAGGGCTATTGGAAACCCATTCCGAAAAAATCGGACTATAAAAGTGCCTCTGTCAAGGATATGGGAAAAGCCAGGGCTGTCTTTTCCTTGGACAAGGCCGCACTTTCCCAAAAGTTCAGTTCCCTTACTAGTTCCAAAGGACAAAAACAAATAGTATATCTTCCTGATAATGAAGGAAATATAGCTCCATTTTCCATAAGGGAGACCCCGGTGCTCAATACAGCTTTGACAAAGAAATATCCAGAGATCCGGTCATTTTCCGGGGTGAGTTTGGATGGAAAATATAAAGTGAGGCTGAGCAGTTCCCAAAAGGGATTGCAAAGTATGGTGGTTGATTTGAAAGATCAAAAGACCGCCTTTATGGAACCGATATCCAATGGTAAGGATGCCTATGTTCTCTATGAAAAAGGGTCTGGGGCCGCAGGAAAGGAAACTTTCATCTGTGAGACTGAAAAACTGCAACAGACATTTGCAAAGACCATAGTTCCCTTGATTGACGACCAAGTGCTGCGAAAGTTCAGGATCGCAGTGTCAGCGTCAGGGGAATATACCGTTTTCCATGGGGGTACGGTTGCCGATGCCCTTGCGGCCATCAATGCGACCCTTACCCGCGTGAACGAAGTTTTTGAGACCGATTTAGGGGTGACCCTGGAATTGGTGCCCAACAATGATCTTGTTATTTTCACCGATCCAAATACCGATCCCTACAATGGCAATTTGAACGGAGAGGTACAGAATACCCTGACCACGATCATTGGCGAAGCCAATTATGATGTGGGCCATCTTTTTCATAAGGTAAATGAGGGACAGGATAATGGCAATGCGGGATTTATTGGCGCCGTTTGTTCCGACAATCAAAAAGGAAGTGCATTTTCCTCGGCGTTCAATCCGCAAGGCGACATTTTTGATTTGGATTATGTCTCCCATGAATTGGGGCACCAATTTGGGGCCAACCATACTTGGTCCTTCGAATCTGAGGGAACTGGAGTACAAGCGGAACCTGCCAGCGGAACCACCATTATGGGCTATGCGGGTATTGTTCCGGGCAATAATGTCGCGCCCCATGGTGATGATTATTTTCACTACAACAGCATCCTTCAAATTTCCGATTATTTGCAGACCGTTTCATGTGCCCAGACCACAGCCTTGGTGAATTCTCCCCCGATTGTCACTCCAATGGGGGATTTTGTGATCCCAAAAGGGACCGCTTTTGTGTTGGAAGGCTCCGCTACGGATCCCGATGTGGGCGATGTGCTCACCTATACCTGGGAACAAATAAATAATGGACTGGTCACTACAAATTCTTTTGGACCCGAAAATCCCAGTGGGGCCAATTTTAGGTCATTGCCGCCTACCACGGACCCCGCAAGGTATTTTCCAAGATTGTCAGAGGTGGTACAAGGTAACCTTACCCAAACCCAGCCCTTGATCGATGAAGCTTGGGAAACCGTGTCGAATGTGGAACGAACCCTAAGCTTTGCTTTTACGGTACGGGACAATGCCGTTGGGGGAGGGCAGGTGGTTTCGGACGTTCTCGATGTAATGGTGGTCAATGCAGCGGGACCGTTTGTGGTTACTTCCCAAGCTTCAGGTGAAGTATATGAAGGGGGTACGATTCAGCAGGTTACTTGGGATGTGGCCAATACCGATGCTATGCCGGTGGACGCCCAAACGGTGGATATTTTTCTATCCTTGGATGGGGGGGTCACTTTTCCCATCACTTTGGCGGACGATGTGTTGAACGACGGGATGGAAGATGTTCTTATCCCCGGAGATGCTACCAATACTGCACGTATTATGGTGAAGGCCAGCAACAATGTCTTTTTTGCGGTAAACGCTGCTGATTTTACCATACAGCAGTCCCAGGTGGTCCTAAGTTTCCAGACCCTGTCCTATGAGGTCTGTCAACCCAGTGATATCATTGTTCCTTTTACGTATCAAACTTTTGCCGGATTTGCTGAAACCTCTACATTTTCGGCCAGTGTTCCCGTGGGTTTGACCACTTCTTTTTCCCCTGCCCAAGCAAGTGCCAACGATACAGCGGTGGATTTGACCATTTCCAATACCAACAGTTTGGCCCCTGGAGTATACCCCATCACGGTAACAGCCACATCGGCCACGGTGACCAAAGAAGTCACAATATCCTTGGCGATACGGGATGCAGGTTTTTCAGATGTTGTGCTGGTGTCACCGGCCAATGGGCAGACCAATACCTCTTTGAATGTCCAACTTAATTGGGAGGCCAACGAATTGTATACCCAATATGATGTGGAAGTTGCCACAGATCTTGGTTTTACGAATATTGTGGAGGCGGCGACCATACCCTTCAATTTTTACAGAACGACCAATCTTATAGAACAAGCTGATTATTTCTGGAGGGTTCGTCCGAGCAATGCCTGTGGAACGGGAACCTTTGGAACGCCTTTTAGCTTTAGTACTATCCAATTGGATTGCAAAAGCATTGAACCGGGCAACCTACCTTTGGAAATCTCCTCGACTGGGACCCCGACCGTATTGGCTTCGGTTCATTTTTTTGAGGCCCTTCAGGTCTCAGATGTCAATGTAAACCTTGAGCTTAACCATACCTATTTGGAAGATTTGGTGGTGACGCTTATTTCCCCGGCCGGCACACGGGTCACTTTGATTTCCAATACTTGCGGCGATTTGAACAATATCAATGCTGTTTTTGATGATGACGGCGCACCCATACAATGTTTGGGCAACCCAGCAATTTCCGGAACCGTTAGCCCCTTGGGCTCATTGGCATCCCTGAAAGGGGAATCTACCCTTGGCGAGTGGATATTGGAAATACGTGACACTGCGGCCAGTGATGGAGGTTCTTTGATTGGTTTTTCCCTTGAAATCTGTGCGGAGGGAGCCTTTAGGCCTGATGATGACGAGGACGGTGTTTTTGACGATGGGGACGATCTGTGTTTGGGAACTCCCAAAGGGGTCGAGGTGGATACCAACGGCTGCGCGGTGAACCGACTTCCAGCGGATAATTTTGTGGTGGAAATACAAAGTGAGACCTGTCGAAGCAACAATGACGGTGCCGTTACCATAACGGCGTCGGATACTTCCATAACCTATACTGCGGTCCTGGACGGAGGTGGAACCCCATTGAGCATGGATTTCAATGATGCCCACACTTTTCAAAACCTAGGAGCGGGAAGTTACTCATTGTGCATATCGGGAACCAACGGTTCCATTGACTATCAGGAAACATGTTTTACCGTTGTCATAACTGAACCGGAGATTTTGACAGCGGCAGCTCTTGTGGATTCAGGGATATTACAGCTTACTTTATCCGGGGGAAGCTTGTATAATGTTGAACTGAACGGTTTGGTGACGCAGACGGTGGATTCCAAAATCCAGTTGTCGCTGAAAGAAGGGGCCAATACGCTCAAAGTTTATACCAATCTGTCCTGCCAAGGCAGCTATGAAGAGACAATATTGAACTTTTCAAGACCTGTGCTGCACGAAAACCCGGTTGACGGTTTCGCTAAAATTTTCCTCAACGGATATGTGGGGAAGGTGGAAGTACAGGTGTTCTCTGTCCATGGAAGATTGTCCATGGTTCAATCAAAAATGATAAGTGGCAATGATTTTGAATTGGATGTATCGTCTTTGCCCGCAGGGGTATATTATTTGATGGTCCAGACCAGTGAGGTAAGGGAAATTATTAAAATGATCAAGGAATGAAAAGGTTTTTCCAAAGTATGTGGATATTGGTGTTGCTGGCCTCCTGTGGTGGCAATGATGATCCCCCACCGGCCCCGGGGGGCGCCAATTTGGTCTTTCCTACCGAAAATTCCGAATGCAACACAGGAATCAGCGTCAATGCAAGCCTAAGCCAAGTCACATTTCAATGGCAGGCCTCCACCAACACGGACCGATATACATTGAGCGTAGTGAACCTGGAGACCAATGTCCCCCAAACCATCTCAACGGCGGCAACCTCGGCAAGTTTGTCCATAGCCAAGGGAACCCCATTCTCTTGGTCCGTTACATCCCTGAATTCCAAATCGGACCAAGTGGCGACCAGCGAGACATGGCTTTTCTACAACGCGGGATCCCAAACCACCTATGCGCCCTTTCCTGCACAATTGGTGAGTCCATTATCAGGTTCCACCGTTCAGAAAGACATTGCGAACGAAGTACTCTTGCAATGGGCGGGCGCCGATGTGGAGAGCGACATTGATATGTTTCAGATATTTTTTTCGGACCAAAATCCACCCGCCATCTTGTTGGGCACCACTGATTCTGCCACCATGGAGATGTCTGTGAGTGTACAGTCCGATACGGTATATTACTGGAGGGTCATCACCACAGATTTGGAAGGCAACACATCCGATTCCGGGATTTTTGATTTTAAGGTGTTCTGATCAGCTTCCGTTGAACACGTTCATGGTGTTCTTTACCCCTGAGAATGCAAAGGACCGTATTAAATCGGCGGATTTTTGCAAACGCTCGGGCAATGCCTTGGTCTCTTCCTCGTTCCAAGTGCCCAACACATATTCTACCTGTCTTCCCTTGCCGAATTCGGAGCCCACTCCAAACCGAAAACGGCTGTACTGTGCCGTCCGCAAGGAATTTTGGACATCTTTTAAGCCATTGTGGCCCCCATCACTGCCTTGGGTCTTCAAGCGGATGGTGCCAAACGGAAGGTTGATATCGTCCGTGACGACAAGCAGGTTTTCCAGAGAGATTTTCTCCTTCTCCATCCAATATTTTATGGCTTTTCCACTCAAGTTCATATAGGTGGACGGTTTTAGGCACAAAATGCTTTTGCCTTTATGTTTGAAAGTGGCCACGGCACCTAATTTGGCGCTTTCAAAAGCAAAACCTTCCTGCTCTGCCAGGAAATCCAGGACCTTGAAACCGATGTTATGCCGTGTTTCCGCATATTCCGATCCTATGTTGCCCAAACCGACTACAAGGAGTTTTTTCATGGGGTCTGTTTCTTTTAGGAGTGGTCTGGAAGAACCAAAAAGTGTTTTGATAAATTGGAGCATCAATGAAGTTCCGTTTGTCTAAAAATACAAAAGCATCCCAAATTTACATTGAAATAAATAGGGGATGCTCTTGTGTAGTGTACAGGACTATTCCGTTGCCTCTGCAGCAGGGGCTTCGGCACCACCTTCGGTTGCTTCCACAGCTTCTGCACCTTCTTCTGTTTCTTCATCTTCTCCCTCCGTAACAGAAGTTCTGGAGGCCTTCACTTGTACCACTGCGGTACTGTTGGGATGAAGAATGGTATAATCGTCGCTCAAAAGTGATTCCACGGGAATGGATCCACCAATTTTGAGTTTTGAAATATCCACGGTGATAAAATCCGGAAGCAAATCTGGCAACGCCTTGATGGAAAGCTTTCTTTTTCTGAAAAGCAAGCGTCCACCGTTTCGAACACCAGGGGAATTTCCTTCCAAATGCACTGGGATGTCCATGGTAACAGGTTTGTCCTTGAACAATTGGTAAAAGTCCACGTGCAAAATCTTATCGGTTACAGGATGAAATTGAATATCCTGCATTACGGCTTCAAGTTTTTGGCCGCCTTCCAACTCAATCACAGCCGTGTGCGCGTTGGGAGTGTACACCAAATCCTTGAACGAAAGTTCATCTGCTGAAAAGTGCAATGGCTTATCCCCTCCGTACAGCACGCAAGGGACCTTTCCAGCATTACGTAGGGCCTTGGTAGATGCCTTGCCCACGCTTTCTCTTTGGGATCCTTTGATAGTAATTGACTTCATAATAACTGGTAACTATAAATGTTTAAATATTTCCAATAACTGTTTTCGAATTGCCCAAGGTGTCAATTTGGGCGTAGTCGAAGGCTACATTAAAAATTTTGATGAGATAGAGGTGTTGTGGTGAACCCTGTGCATGACATCGGCGAACAGGTCCGCGCAACTCAATACCTTTATCTTTTTTCTATCGTGTTCTATGGGAATGGAATCAGTAATGATCAATTCCGACAATTTTGATTTTTCAATTTTCTCATAAGCGTTACCGGACAACAATCCATGGGTAGTTATGGCACGGACGCTTTCCGCTCCTCTTTCCATCATAAGATCGGCAGCCTTGGTAAGGGTTCCGGCGGTATCCACCATATCATCCACCAAGACCACATTTTTGCCCGTTACCTCTCCAATAAGCTCCATGTGCTGAATTACATTGGCCTTGGCGCGTTGTTTGTAACAAATCACCACATCACATTCCAATGCCTTGGAATAGGCGTATGCCCTTTTGGACCCGCCCATATCTGGCGATGCTATGCAAAGGTTGTTGAGGTTAAGACTTTTTAGATAGGGGAGGAAAAGTGTTGAGGCAAACAAATGGTCCACCGGCTTTTCAAAAAATCCCTGGATCTGATCGGCATGAAGGTCCATGGTGATGATGCGGGTGGCCCCTGCCGTTTCCAACATCTTGGCGACCAACTTTGCGGCAATGGGGACGCGGGGTTTGTCCTTCCTGTCCTGTCTTGCCCATCCAAAGTATGGCATTACGGCCGTAATGTGCCTTGCCGAAGCCCTTTTGGCCGCATCCAGCATCAACAGCATTTCCATCAGGTTCTCTGGCCCCGGATTGGTAGAGCCGATGATGAAGATACGGGCACCGCGAATGGATTCCTCAAACGATGGCTGAAACTCCCCATCACTATATTTTGAAAGCTGTACCTTTCCCAAATCGGCCCCATAGGATGCCGCTATCTTCTCTGCAAGGATGGTACTTTGCGAGCAAGCAAAAATTTTGGGTTCAGGAACTTGATATGCCATTGCAATCTCTTGTTGTCTAGCTTTTTAAAATGCTTTTCGGTAAAAGAGGTGCAAATTTATAAATTAATTCGGGTTGCTAAAGGATTATTGAAGCTATTTTTTGGTGGGAAACAAAAAATATTTTTTAGCTTTGCATCCGCATTTGAAATAAGTACCACAATGCCTTGGTGGCGGAATTGGTAGACGCGCTGGATTCAAAATCCAGTTCTTTCGGGAGTGTGGGTTCGATTCCCACCCAAGGTACTTAAAAAGCCGAGATTTATATCTCGGCTTTTTGTTTGTATGCATATCAGCCCTGATAGGGATTTTAATCAAAGTTTTGGCATTCTATTTCTCTTAAGCTCCAAGAAATCTCAGAAGAAGATAAAAAACCGATGGGCACAATAGACAGCCCAATCCGGTGTAGAAAGTGGCGGTCAATGCTCCATAGGGCACCAATTTTTCATCTGTGGCCGCAAGACCGGCCACCACGCCACTGGTGGTTCCAACAAGTCCCCCAAAAACAATGGCGGAATGGGGATTGTCCAGTTTTATTTTCTTTGCTATCAATGGGGTTCCAACGGTTGTGAAAATAGTTTTCACCACCCCTGTGGCAACACTAATGGCAATTACCTCCGAACTTGCCCCAAGGGCAGAACCTGTTACTGGGCCCACAATATAGGTGCAGGCCCCGGCCCCGATGGTCGCAAGGCTCTCAACATTGGTGTAGCCCATGCTCAATGCGATCAGAACACCAACAACAAAGGAGATGGTCACACCGAGCACCAAGGAGACGAGCCCAGCGAGTCCTGCCTGTTTTATTTTGGAAAGATCGGCGCTCATGGCGGTTGCCACCACAGAGAAATCACGCAACATGGAACCACCCAACATAGCCACTCCCGCAAATAAAGGGACATTTGAAATGCCTTTTTCACCGCCAAAAAAAGCAAGGGATAAACCTATGATGATCGCTATGGCCACCCCAGGGACCTTATTGAGGGTTATATGCTTGGAAACCCAGAAAGAAAATAGCATTACAATCCCCACAAAAAGGAAGGCAAATACCAATCCATTTTTTTCAACGATGTTTTCAATGATTCCCATGTACTGCTTTTTTGCGGGAATCCACATTCTTCTGTCTCCCAATTTTGGAAAGTAAGGGGACCAATGCCATGCAGGCCATTGTGGCACCAATACCTGCACAAACAGCCAATAGGCCTCCTGAAAGTGCGGCCCTTACATTTAGGGTAGATGCCATGGCCACGATAATCGGGATGTACATGGAACTCCAAAACCAAATCCCTTTTTCGGTTTCGGGGACCAGCCATTTCTTTTTCCGGAGGTAAATGCTGGAGACCATCAAAAGGAACATGGCAAAACCCACGCCTCCAACATCGCTATTAATGTTGATCAAGTGGCCCAATAGGTGGCCCAACAGCTTCCCCAGTAAAAAACATGCGGCCAAAAGTGCCACTCCGTAGATTTTCATCTGTGTTCTTGATTAGTGGTAAACAGCTCTTTGATGGGGTTTTTGGTGACTTTTCCCATAACATTTCTGGGCAGATCGTCCTGGACGATATATTTTTTTGGCGTTTTATAGCTGGGCAGTTTTTTGTACAGCCATGCTTTTAACTCTTCCACATCAAAATCGGCTGTTTCGGGGACTATACTGGCGCCGATGATCTCTCCCCATTCTAGATCGGGGATTCCCACAACGCCACAATCCTTTATTTTTGGGTGGGCGCGCAATACTTCTTCAATTTCCAATGCGGAAATTTTATATCCGCCAGATTTTATGATATCAACCGAATTCCTCCCAAGAATTTTATAACTATCCCCATCCAAGACTGCAATATCACCGGATTTAAACCATCCATCCGGTGTAAACGCCTCTTTGGTTTCTTTGGGCTTGTTCCAATATTCTTTAAAAACATTGGGCCCTTTTATCAAAATTTCACCGGATTGGCCAGGGCCTATGGGGTTATGGTCTTTGTCGGCCAACCTTATTTCAACACCGGCCAAAGGCTGTCCTATGTGGCCTGGCTTTCGTATGCCATTGTAAGGATTGCTAATGGCCATTCCCATTTCGGTCATGCCGTATCTTTCCAACAAAATATGGCCGCTAATTTCTTTCCATTGTTCCAAAACGCTGACCGGTAGGGCTGCCGAACCGGATACCATGAGCCTGAATTTTTTGAGATGTCCTGAAATTGATTTTTGTTCTGGTTGTGATAGCTCCTTGAAGTAAGCGATCAACTTGAAATAAATGGTTGGGACGGCCATAAATACATTCACCTTCCCTAGGCAGAACACATCAAAAACCATTTTTGGCTCAAATTTGGGGAGGAAC
This sequence comes from Allomuricauda sp., assembly GCA_041391945.1. Classification (GTDB taxonomy): domain Bacteria; phylum Bacteroidota; class Bacteroidia; order Flavobacteriales; family Flavobacteriaceae; genus Flagellimonas. The sequence continues at coordinate 242,185 of JAWKNC010000003.1, forward strand.
TCACAACAGGCGCCGCTCCACAAGGCACAGCTCAACATATTGATGATGCCATGCACATGGTGCAAAGGAAGTACATTGAGCACATGGTCATTTTCATCCCACTCCCAAGAAGTGACAAGCGAGGTGATTTGGGCCTCGATGTTGCTGTGAGTGGTGACTACTCCTTTGGGTGCACCGGTTGTTCCACTGGTGTAAAGTATCAACGCATTGCGAGTCATTGGAACATCCGGTAATTTTCCTTCTTTCAATTCTATGTCTGAAGATCGTACAAAAAGGATTTCACCTTTGTTGAAAAGAGGGGCCAGCAGATTTTCAAATTCTTCTGAAAAAATGACCATGGAAGCCTTTGTGTCATTTAGGATATATTCAATGGATGGCAAAGGGTGTTTTTCGCAGAGAGGGACAGCGACACCTCCTGCCCTCCATATTCCCCATTGGATCGCAGCATAGTCAAAACTGGCAGGAACAAGAAAGGCAATTCTTGCGCCGGCCAAGTCTTTTTGTCCGTCGAGTAGTTTGAGGGCGATATTCCCGGATTTTTCCAAGAGTTGGCCATAAGAGTAAAAATGCCCCCCACTTTTGATCGCTGTTCGTCCGGTAAAGGAATTTGCTCTTTCAATTAATTCTATCATTGACCCAATGTGTTGCTAGACTAAAATAAGTTAAATACTCATGTTGCCAACGACAACAAGCAATATGGTAATCCCAATATCCACTGGTTGGCGGTGTTGGATATATCGAAATCTTTAAGCAAACCAACGAAGATTACAATATAGATTTGCAAGATATAAATGTTTCATAAGCTTTCAAATAAAGCAATGAACATTATTTTTCGTAAGAACAGCTATGGATTATAGAAGCTTTTGAGTCAATGTTTTGCTGTTTTTCATTAGGGCATCTTACGATGGTTTTTTACCATTCTCCAATAAGGACATAGGATAAAACATGCCCCAGGAATGGAACACCATGCTGCTTTTGGTGCCCACCATGTAGCTGGCCCTGTTCTGGATGATGCATACAACATCGATACCATAACCACGGATTATGAATTTTCAAGATCTTGTGAGACTTCAAAACCTTACAACACAATGGGCATCTAAAATTTTATGGGATAAGCAGAGACTTTTCAATATCATTTTTCATTCTATTGATCTGCCCCGTCCGCTTTGGCACGGTCGATTGTATATTGTGCCACATTCCGACCCTGATCTGTACCTACAAAAGCATCAAAACTCCAATGGATTCCCCCATACACCCTTGATATGGCCGCTTCCTCGGCCCAACCTCTTACTTTGGCCGCTTCCTCTGGGAAGATATAGGCAAGTACTTCCGATGCCGCAGCCGAGAACACACTGTGCCCCGATGTATAACTTGGGAAATTGGGAGTGCCCGCAATGGTTTTAAATCCTTCTATTTGTTGTATGGGTCGCGGATAATGGTAATAGTATTTTGCATCCCAGCAACTGATTCCAGAATCCATAATGGCCATATTCATGTAGGCCATCGTACGGGCAGATTGCAGTGGATTAAGGCGATATTCCACAATAAATTCATTGGCTATTCTGTTCCAGTGCCCTGGGGGAGTATAGGTGCCCAGTCCATCTTGCCAGAAATTGGCAATTCTGCGATGTTCATCGGTCATGTTCCGCGCATAGTCCTTAAGTAAGGCAACATCATCATAGTATTCTTGGGAATCCAGTTGTGGTGGAGGAATCGGCCGAACGCTTTCCACATCATCGATGCTCCACATGGTCACTTTTCCAAAAAGAGGGGTCAACCCCACTGGACGTTCAGGAATTTCCAGATTGTCCCATGCCCATCCAAAGCGATCGAAAGCCGCCTGTTTAATGGAATCTGATACGGCTTTTGGTGTCTGGGCATTTTTCATGCCATCTGTGGCCGCCCTTGCCAATGCTGTGGCGGAGACTGCATCTCCAATGGTTGTTCCGGCAGTTACGTCGCTCTGCACATTGCCTCCGGAGAGCACCAGACTTTCCAAGTGTTCTTCCTCCAGTTTTTGCAGATAATCGGCTTCCAAGGGAAACATGGCAGTAAGGATATTCCGAGATGCCCTGGCAATCACCGCCCCATCCGAAGGATAGGAAGGAATGTTATTTTCTTTATAAGCATAGACAATGTTATCATCCTGCTGGTAGGGTGCGGACCTGTTATACTGGTACTTATAGTGCCAAGCACTGATGAGTCCATCAAATTGCGCCACCGACATGTAGGCCAGTGCCCTACAAGCATATGGTGGATGCGCAAATGGGAACGCCGGAGGTCCTTCTGGATTTGCCGGATTGGGCAATGTATATGTGCCATCCTCATTTGGGCCGGGAATGAGATTGTATTTGGCAATCAATTCCAGTGCTATCTCGTTCCAACGGACAACAGGATTGTTGGTCCAATAGGTTACCGCTCTTTTTTGTTCCGAGGTCATACTTCCCATGGCACTTTTGAGATCATCAAGCTCATCTTGGTAAGCCTGAGAATCTGTGGATTCTGGGGCGTCTATGGCGATGGCAGATCCAGCATTTATCAAAACCGGGGTCCAATCTCCACCGTCTTCATCAAGTGCTGCATAGGAATATCCTTCAAAGGGAAGGTAACGCGGAGTATCTTTTTCGCATGAGACCAATAGGGTAAGACCTAGGGCCAATAGTAGGGTGTATAGTTTATTGTGCATTTGCTTCTTCAATTTGCTTTTTGATAACGTTGAACTGATAGGTCAGGCCAAAACCGATGTTGCTCAGCTTGGGCATGTTGCGCCCATTTACAATCCTGTTATGGTAGGCTACAATTCCCAATCCCTTCAATGATTTAAGGAAATACTGGGCTGAAAAGCCGATACGGTCAAACTTGACCTTGTTGGTAGGCTGTGCGGCGTTGTAAGCACGAATATCGTCCCCACTTGTTGAGGAAAGACCAGTATAGTTGAACTCCAGTTTTAGGGTGGTGTCAAAGAACCATTTTCCAATGATCCCCTCATAGGTCCATGCATTGGGAACATCCATCCATGCGGTATAATAGCTACCATTGTTGTAATAATAATTACGTTCGGCTTCGGTATACCCCCTCCAAAGGTGGGCAAGAGATCCCCGTATGTACAGGCCATGGGTCCACTGGTATTGGCTTATCGCCCTAAGTGAAAACTCCGGTGCTCCTGAACCGATGCTGTAGGGTTTGTAATCTGATAGGTAATTGGTCAAGGGTGTGGAAAAACCTGCAGTAGCCAATGCGGAAAGCTCCCCATTGCCCAATGTTTTTTGAATGGCCCGATACTTTACGGCCAAACCAATATCCTGAAATCCCCGTGCTCCGGTGAATTTCCCTCCATTGGGTTCCGAGGATTCTGTGCTTACATAGGGTGCCCCTATATAGAAATTGAGGTTGTCCAAAATACCAATGGCGGCCATAGGGAGAAATGTATTGCGGTCAACGGTTGCGATGGTCTCATTGGACCGCAAACGGGATCCTTCCCAGTACCTATCAAAAGTGCCCATATCATAGGCAAATAACATACAAATGTTCTTGGAAGGCATCATCAGGGCATCATTGGGGGTTTGCGCGTTTATGGATGTCGATGTCCACATGCACAAAATGGTCTGCAGAACTGCCAAACTGGTCCCAAAAAATATGCCCTTGCAGCCAACAGAATGGTTACTGGCATTCTTTACGTACATCATAAATAAATATTTGATTGGATAAGGTTTAAGAGGTTGATTAATAATATTTTAGATGCACAATCTTTTCTTTTTGGGCTGTGCAGCGGCTAAAATAGATGGAATGTGCGCGCCATTTGATTAAGCGAAACCTAAAAGAGATTAAGGATGGGTTAAAACAATTAAAAATGGTCTAACACTTTTCTAAATAGATCTAATACAACATTTTTTTAAGCAAGAGGCCACGTGCTGTTAAGAAGAATAGGGTTGGTGTGTCATAATTATGAACTGCCCCTCCCTAGGATTATAGTTCAATCAAAAATAGGTAACTGCCAGTCTCCAAAGGGATGCCTTGGATTTGGGTGTCTTCAGAAATCTCTTTGCCGTCCACTTGTATTTTGTTGCCCTTCAGGTAAAGTACTGCAGTGCTGTTCGGGGGCACTGTGCAACGGTATTCAACTTGGCTGCCCTTTTTTGTCCAACTGGAGGAAATCAAACCAAACCTGCTTTGGAACTCGGCCTCAAAATGGTTTAATCCCTTCACAAAATTTGGTCTTAGGATGAAGTTTTTGAACCCAGGAGCGTTTTCATCGGGCAAAATACCGCCAAGCCCTTTGTAGAACCAGGCACTTATGGCCCCGAACATGATATGGTTCCGGGAAAGATCGGAGGAGGCACCGATGTCCCAGTTCTCGTACAAGGTGGTGGCCCCATTTTTGATCCACCATCCCCAAGAGGGGTAGGTCTCTTGGGAGGCCAGGGTGAAGGCCAGATCGGCATACCCATTTTGGCTGAGGGCACCCAGTATGGTTTTGGTACCGAGCAATCCCACATCTATATGGTCTGTTTTTTGGACCTCTTTGGCAAGGTTGTCCGCCACCTTTTGCTTCAACGAATCTGGAACAATGCCCCAGTACAGGGGTGCGCTCAATTCGGTCTGGAAACCGTCACCGTAAGTCCCCTTTTCTACATTCAGATACTTCGTATTGATCGCTTTTTTGATGTTTTCCGCCAGCAGCGAATATTCTTTGTAATCCTGGCCCTTTCCAAAATGCAGGGCCACTTTGGCCAAGATGGTGGCATCCAAATAATAGTAGATGGATGAGGTAAATTCTCTGGGCGTCACGGATTTCACGGGGACCCAATCCCCCAATCCCCAATCGGTGAGGCCTCCGCCATAACTTATGGAAGTGATATGGTCCACATATTTTTTCAGGGGAGAGTACATTTTTTCCAGGGTATGGTCATCTCCATAAAATTGGTACAATTGCCAAGGGATGATGGCTATGGTGCTGGTCCAGTCGGGGCCGTTGCCCCAATCGTAGCCCCAACCGCCCCAAGTGGGAATGATGGATGGCAATACACCATTTTCCTGTTGTTCATCCCTATGGTCATCCATCCATTTCTCATACACGGAGATGGCGTCATAATTATAAAGCCCTGTTTCAATATTGATATGGGCATCGCCGGTCCATCCATTCTTTTCCCTTTGGGGGCAATCCGTGGGATAACCAAAAAGGTTGGAAAGGTAGCTGGCGTTGGTGGCTTCCCAAATTTTGTTGATGGTCTCGTTGGAGGTATGGATTTTTCCAATGGGACGTACGTTGCTGTGCATAAAATAGGCCGAAATGTTCTCCAGCGATAGACTCATGGGCCTGTCGATGGTCACTTCTACATATTGAAAACCTTTGTAATTGAACTTGGGACGAAAAGTTTCCTCGCCTTGCCCTTTAAGGGTGTAGATGTCCGTTTGAAAGGGATCCAGACTATCCTTTGGTCTGTAATGTACGATGATGTTCGATAGGTCCAGATTCCCCAGACTGTCCAACTGTTCGGCATGGGTGACCCTGATCTGGGTCCCCTTTTCCCCTTTGACCCTAAGCTCCGTGATCCCGGCAATGTTCCTTCCCAAATCAAAGATATACCGTTGGTCATTGCGCTTTTCCATTTTGGCGAATTCCATTTTTTCTCCGGTTATGGGAGGCATTATTTGTGCCGTGATCTGATGGGAAGGGGCTTTGGTCTCGATGGCATTGTTCCATCCAGAGGCATCATAATCAGGATCGGCCCAATTGGAGAGCTCAAGGCGGGCATCATAATGTTCAGCGGTATAGATACTGTTGAATACCACGGGACCCAATGTTGTTTTCCACGAGCTGTCCGTACCCAGTATCTCCGTGGAACCATCGGCATACCAAAGGCGTATGTTCATCAGAAAACGCGGCCGCGCCCTCCAACCCGCTTCATGAAAATTCCAAACAGCCGTGGATTGGTGGTTGTACCAGCCATTTCCCAATATTACCCCAATCGCAACCTCGACCTCTTTAAAGAATGGGGTGACGTCATGGGTCACATACAGATTGCGCCGGTCAAAGCGGGTATAGATGGGATCCAACCAGTGGTTACCTACTTTTTGTCCGTTCATATACAGTTCGAACAAACCTGCCGCTGTGATATATGCCGTGGCTTTTACGACCTTTTTTTGAGGTTTGAACCCTTTTCTGAAATAGGGGGCTTGTTTAAGGGCCCTATCCTCCACATCGGTGATCCAGTGCCCCTTCCAATCGGAAGTGCCCATGGTTCCCGTCTCGAAAGAGGAGGTGGCGATTTTGCTCTTTCGGCCATCTTCGGAAGTGACCTGAACTCCCCAATGGTATTTGGTGAACGGTTGGAGCGGCTTGCCCCGATATGTTATCAAGGTGCTGTCCGATTCATGGTGTACATCCCAAAAGGCTCCTTTCCCATTGACTATGGCCATGGAATCGACATCCACATAAATATGATAGGTATTTTGGCTCTTTATATGGCTGTCCGCACTGATTTTCCAGGAAAATCGGGGTTCAGGGGTGTCAATGCCCAAAGGGGCATCCATGTGTTCGGTCCTAAGGTCCATAACCGTAAATGCATCTTCCGCTTTGTTACAGCTTAGTGCCTGTAAGATTGCGATACAGGATAAAACATGTATTCCAGAGGTTATGCGCGTTTTAAAGAAAAAGATTGGCCATAGGAATAGACAACTTTGCTCACTTCGAATTTTATTTAGGTATATCATGGTACATTGGCCTATGGTCGTGGTTTTTCACTTTGGTTTGTTAACCTAGCAATTTTTTTGTTTCGAGGCTGCATTGTTCATCTAAAAATTAGACCTAGGCCACTTGGTCCCTTTTATGTCAAATGATTTTCGCTTGTATTACAGTGATTCCTTGTGTCTGCTTAAACACAAGGGGCATGGTACATTTACATAATGCACAAAAGTCACTCATTTACATTTTTTAGCCCAAGAGTTCCATTAAAAATACCCTTTACTTTTCGGCAATAAGCTTTCGAATACTTTTCTAAGGTTTATTCACTACACATTCAGTGCATTTTTTAATAAATAGAAATATTTTATAACCAAATCATGTTTCATAATATTCATTAGTTTTACGAAACCTTTGAAATTGTCATGGATCAAGTTTCCATTGGATGGGGAAAATTGTAATAGAAATTTATGTGTCAAATGAATTATTGGAAAATCATCGTACTTTTTTTTGCCTTTGCAGTCGGTAACAACCAACTTTTTGCAGTACAAGGGCCGTTTATATTCCCTAAGCCCCAAGATGTCAAGATGGGCGAAGGAACATTCGATTTGGATGATCAAACGCATATTTTGATTCCACAGGGTGCTTCGAGCACTGATCGGGAACTGGCCAAATTTTTGACCAATGAGATGGTGGATAAATACTATATGCCTATACGTACCATTGTGGCCACGGAAATACCAACAAGGACGAAAAGCATTGTAATGGGTACCATTGACAATCCCTTGATTAAAAAATATTGCCTTGCCCATGATATTGCCCTTTCCAGGCAGAACCCTGGCAAAGAAGGGTATGTTTTAGTGGTTGAAAAAAATGTGATAATCATTGCCGGCTGGGATGATGCCGGAGCTTTTTACGGCCTGCAGTCTCTACGTCAATTAATAAACGCTCAGAATGATTTTAAAGTTTCTTGCCTTACCGTTAGGGATTGGCCAAAGTTTGAATTTAGGGGGATTAGGTTGTTTGTGCCAGGTTCTGGAAATGTTGCTTTCTTCAAGCGTTTTGTCAAGGACTTCATGGCACTTTACAAATTCAACAAACTATTTGTTGAGTTCAATGGTTTCCGTTCGGACCGGCATCCTGAAATAAACGCTGGATGGTCTTTATTGGTAAAGGACCTAAATTATACCCAGACCCCAGAACTGGATGGTCTGTACGGTTATAACAGGAATTCCAACCACCAGGATGCCGGTGATGGAGAAATCATTGATAAGGAGCTCACGCGTAACATTGTTCAGTTTACCCGAAACCATTTCATAGATTTCATTCCAGAGATTCCAACCTTATCACATGCATATGCCCTTTTGAACGCACATCCCGAACTGGCGGCGTATCCATATGACATTTGGCCCGATGTGTACGATACCGCAAACCCAAAGACCTACGAATTGGTTTTTGATGTTTTTGATGAATACATAGAGGTGGTCCAGCCCAAAATGATACACATTGGCCATGATGAATGGAGAGGGTTTCCCATGCGAAAATCTCCGAGTTTCAAAGATGTGGACTATTCCGATCTTTACATTTCGGATGTGAATAAGTTATATGATTATCTTACCAAGAAAAATATAAAGGTTGCTTTATGGGGGGATTATCTCTTGGAAAGAGCCAGGGGAAAAGGCATCAAAACCAAAACAGCGCTGACCGGCGAAGAATATTTGAATCCAGGGGGCATTCCATTTGAAAAAATAAAAGCATCGATCCCCAAAGATATTCTAGTCCTGAATTGGATGTGGTCCGAGGGATCGGGAGGAAGGGAAAATGAGGAAACATTGGACAAAGCTGGGTTCAAGCAAATATTCGGAAATATGACAGGTGCCATTTCTGACTGGGATGAAAGGATTGCCAAAACAGACTTTATTGGTGGCGCTCCTTCAGCTTGGGCAGCGACCAATGAATATATATTCAGCAGGGATTTGCTCAAAGATTTTCTGGGGTGTGCCCATTCCCTATGGACGGGCAACCAACTTGATGGGGAAAGTCTGGACAGGGAGATTCGAAGGCTTATGCCTTTCATTCGTAGAAATCTAAGTGGCCAAACAGAACCAAGTTCAGATGGTGACCAGGTAATACCCATAGACCTTTCTGCCCATTTAAATGTTGGTCCTGAAGACCATCGTATGGGGCTGGATTTACCCCAAATGCAAGAAGGGCACGTTGCCATTCAAAACAAAGGGTTTGATCTTCCCATAAATTCAGGAAAAAATGCTATTGTTGTTGGCGTAAAGGGAGAGGGGGAATTTGCATTTGATGGGGCTGTAAAAGGCATTCCTGTTGAACGTAACGTGAGCAGTCTTATCTTTTTGCACGCCACATTGAAATCTGGGAACATTTCCAGTGCATACTGCATGCCGTACAATATGTATGATACTTCCGATCTTCTTGGGTGGTACGAGGTGGTATATGAAGATGGGTTTGTTGAAACCATCCCGATCCGTTATGGGGTAAACATCAGGGAATATACCTCTTCCGAGAGTTGTTATTATGGAGATGCCATTTCGGTGGGGAAGAAAGTGTTCTTCGCTTTTGAATGGAAAAATACGCGACCTGGCATGACGATCAAAACAGTAAGCTTAAAGGGCACACAGAATGCCAAACAGCATTTGATAGATTCGTGTTATGAAGGCAAACCTGAATTCAGGACCATTCCCAGCAATGGTCTTATACTGCTTGGTCTGAGTGCCGTTGAGGAAAGGAAAGAACATATCTACCCCTATTTGATTTCAAATGGAAAGGATAAGTAGTCTTGATGGATTCAAGCAGCATGGATAAATATTGAAAAACTTCAGGAAACATCAAAAAGCTATGATTCTTTTGGATGAATTTTTGCATTTCAACCCCTATAACAACTCAAACCAACTTTTATAGGATTCCTTAGTTTACGAGTTTATGGGAGCAAGCGATTGATTTAATATCAGTCCAAAGCTTCAATACATTCAAAACTGTTGTTATTTTTGTGGCATAGCAGTATAAAGTATGGACGAAAGTTACCTGGTCAATTTACGGAAACTTTCGTGGCATCATGACAGTTTCCCCGGAAAATTGTATTATGGACACCAGATCAGAGGGGTTTAAATTGAAGTAAAAACACAACAACCTTACCTTTTGGAGCCAACAACGCAATACACCAAAAATGGATGTATTAACATTGCATATCAGGTTTTTGGCTCTGGACCCATAGGCCTTGTTTATATACCAAAATGGGTTTCCAACATAGATTTAAGGTAGGCCTGTCCCGAGTTGGTCAATTTTTTGCTGGAATTGGGAAAGATTTCCCGTGTAATTCTATTTGACAAATGAGGTATTGGACTTTCCGACCGAGTGGTGGAATTTTCTACGATGGATGATACTAGGGCGGTTAAGGATGCTGTAGGCTCCCAAAAACAAGGATTGTCAGCTAAATCATTCATCGTTTATCCGATGTTTCACAACAAATGATCGTTGTAATACAACATAACTTCCCTTTTGTCATTTCTAGTTGATATGTTTGGATAGGCTTGCTCCGCAAGCACAACCTCATCTATTGACTATGAACATACTTCCGATTCGTCAGAAAAAAGGAGTTCTTCCCTTGTTCTTTTTGTTGCTGTTCAGCCTAATTCGGTGGGGTTATGCACAAGATTGTTCCATTAGTGCCGGGGCACCGGAAACCATTTGTGAAAATGCGGGAACCTACAATTTGTCGGGATCCGCTTCAGGACTTTTCTTGGTAACGCCTTCATGGACCCAAATTGGAGGACCGGCCATCACCGTTGATGATCCCACGAGTCCAACAACCCAGATCAGTGGTTTTGTGGGGGGCAATACCTATACATTTCGATGGAGTGCCACCTGTTTGGATACCACACCGGTTTCTGAGGATGTGGATATTACAGTGGAACCCACGGTGACCTCCAATGCAGGTGCCGACCAAATATTGAACCAGATCACCCCTATTTTTCTAAATGCGACGACACCAACCTCTGGAACAGGGACATGGGGGCAAATATCCGGGCCTACCTTGGCCAGTTTTGCCAATGCCAATGACCCCAATACACAAGTTACAGGATTGACCACAGGAACTTATTTTTTTGAATGGACGGTATCCAATGGCACATGCCCCTATGATTCGGATGTTGCCGGAGTCTCCATCCAAGGAGTCGATGTGGAAATGGAATTGTTGGCAAGCGATACCTCCCCCAATGTGGGAGATGTAGTCACTTTCACGGTCAATTTGAGCAATTTTGGTGATGTAGGCGCCACTGGGGTATCCGTTGAAAATTTGGTGCCCATTGGTTATGGTTCCGTAGTGGGAATAAGTAGTGGAGGCACTTTCAATTTGGGATCAAGGACCATCACATGGACGGGCCTGAATGTTCCATTGGGGACCAATACCACCGTTTTGACCTTCGATGCAACCGTACAGACTCCCACCGCAGCCCTTGGGGAATTTACGCATATTGCTGAGGTCACTTTGGCCAATGAATATGATGTGGACAGTACCCCCAACAACGATGATGGAGACCAGAGCGAAGATGATGAGGCTTCAGTTACTGCAGCTCCCCAGCAAGCAGACCTATCTTTGACCAAGACCGTAGCGGGCAATGAGCTTACACCCAATGTGGGCGAACAGATAAGCTTTGTGATATCCGTGACCAACAGCGGCCCTGATGACGCCACAAATGTGGTGGTTGTGGACCAACTGCTTTCCGGTTTTAATTTTGAATCCTATACTTCCACGGCAGGGGTGTATGACGAAACCACTGGTTTTTGGCAATTGGGGACCCTCTCCAATGGGGCCACGGAAACATTGACCATTACCGTATCCGTAAATCCCTCGGGGAACTACACCAACACTTCCCAAGTTATTGCCTCAGATGGGTTTGATATTGACTCGACACCTGCGAATGGGGTCTCTTCGGAGGATGATCAAGGAGATGTGACCATTACCCCAGTTGATGTGGTCGACCTTTCCTTGACCAAACAAATCAACAAGGCACCACCCTTGGTAAGCGACAATGTCATATTTACACTTACCGTTTTCAATGCAGGGCCCAGTGATGCCACTTCCGTGTTGGTCACCGATCTATTGCCATCAGGATTTACCTATTCATCTGACAATGGTGGAGGGGATTATGATGATGTCAGTGGTGTTTGGACTGTGGGAACGGTGACAAGTGGTGGTTCGGAAAGCCTGAACATAGTAGCAAGCGTAAATCCTTCAGGAAATTATACCAATGTAGCGGAGATTACAGGACATGATCAAATCGATATCGATTCAACCCCCAACAATGGAGTGGCCGGGGAGGATGACCAGGATGAGGTTGTGGTAAACCCCAACCCTGTGGTGGATATTTCGGTAACACTTATAGCAGACAATTTGACCCCAAATGTGGGCGATCAGATTGCCTTCACGATTACTGTGCTCAACGATGGCCCCAGTGATGCCACCAACTTGGTAGTGACCGATGTGTTGCCCACGGGCTATGCTTTTGTAAATGCAATACCATCCAGTGGATTGTACAACCCATTCATCGGGTCTTGGATGTTGGGAAATTTGGCCAACGGAGCTTCAGAAACCTTGGTGTTGACCGCCACGGTGCTTCCCAGTGGCCAATATGCCAACACGGCAGAGTTGACCGGTCTTACAGAAATGGACGTCGACTCCTCTCCGGCAAACAATGATGGTACGGAGGATGATCAACAAACCGTCGTTCCAGTTCCTGTTCAAATATCGGACCTGCTCCTAAGAAAATTTGTGAATGTCCTGAGTCCGTTGGTGGGCCAAGAAGTCATTTTTGATCTTAACCTTTCCAATGAAGGGCCAAGTGATGTGACCGGGGTCGAGGTAATGGATCTACTGCCCACAGGGTATGCTTATGTGTCCAATAGCACTACGGCAGGCACCTATAATCCTTCAACGGGTATTTGGCAATTGAATGGGACCATCGCCAATGGGACCACTGAAACCTTGAGCATTGTTGCCACTGTGAATCCTGCAGGGGACTATTTCAATGTTACCGAAGTGGTTTCATCGGATAATCCAGATCCCAATTCCACTCCCAACAACAACAACTTTTTTGAAAACGACCAAGATAGTGCCGGAACCACCCCGATTCCTGCTTCAGATTTGACTTTGGATAAATCTGTGGACAATGAATTTCCAGATGTTTCCGATACCGTTACGTTTACATTGACCCTGGTCAATGATGGCCCCAGTGATACCTTTGGAGTTTCCGTTTTGGATGAAATTCCAACGGGATACACGTATGTTTCGGACGATTCAGGAGGTGCCTATAATGCGTTGAACGGAATTTGGAATGTGGGAAGCCTCTCGGCAGGCAATAGTGCCCTATTGAACATCGTTGCCACAGTGAATCCCTCTGGAGAGTATACCAACAGTGCCCAGGTATGGACATCCGTTCAAGTTGACCCAGATTCAACCCCTGGGAACAACACCGATACTGAAGATGATCAAGATGAACAGACTACGATTCCAAGACATGTTGCGGATATTTCGGTATCGCAAATCGTGGATGATTTGAGTCCATCGGCAGGAGATGGGATACTCTTTACCATAACCGTGAACAATGCCGGACCCAATGAAACCTCTGGTTTGGTGGTTGAGGATTTGTTGGCAACAGGATATAGTTTTGTTTCAGCTACGGCTTCATCTGGCATGTATGACGAGGTTGTCGGCTCATGGAATTTGCCCAATATGGGTAGTGGCACTTCAGAAACGCTACAGATTTCGGCTGTGGTACTTCCTGGCGGAGATTATCGGAATACCGCAGAATTGATTGCTTCGGACACCTATGACCCAGATTCCACGCCCAATAACAATCTGGCATCCGAAGACGATCAAGCTACTGTGGTTCCTGTACCGGATGGATTGGCAGATTTGTCCCTGATGAAAATCGTGGACAATCCCACTCCGAATGTGGGCGATGTGGTTCGGTTTACGGTGAGTGTAACGAATGATGGGCCTACGGACGCTACTGGCGTAGTAATTTCGGATATATTGCCCCTGGGCTATACCTATCAAACTCATAGCGCAACCGCTGGAGTATACAATGCCAACACTGGACTTTGGACGGTCAACCGGACCATCCTTAATCAGAATACCGAGACCTTGGAGATATTGGCCATGGTAAACACCCCAACCGGGCAACCCGATGAATATCTCAATGTGGCAATGATATCTGCCAGCAATTTTGCCGACCCTGACAGCAATCCCGATCAAGACATTACCGTTGATGATTTTTCAGATGGTGTGGAAGATGATGATGAGGCCAGTGCCTTCGTGGTCCCCCAGACCACAGACTTGACCCTTACAAAAAGTGTGGACCGTGATGAACCCAACATTGGTGACGAGGTTGTTTTTACCATAACGGTGACCAATCAAGGTAATGTCCCCGCAACCCATATTGGCATTGAGGAAAAATTGCCCAGTGGGTATCGTTTGGTAGCATCATCCACTTCTTTGGGACTGTATGACGACAGTTCTGGTTTTTGGGAAATCGACAATTTGCAGGTCTCCGAAACTGTCCAGTTGGAGCTAACGGTTGAAGTTTTGGATGTAGATGAATATCTGAACACCGCTAGCCTGGCTTTTGTAGATCAATTGGACACCAACAATACCAATGATACCGCTGATGCTTATGTGGTGCCAACTTGTTTGGTGGTCTACAATGAATTCTCCCCCAACGGGGACGGCGTCAACGATTTTTTTAAGATCGATTGTATTTCCAGATACCCAGGTAATGTGCTTCAAGTGTACAACCGCTGGGGCAACATTGTGTATGAAAAACGTTCCTACAACAATGACTGGGATGGAACACCCAACGGACGTGCCGTGGTACAAAAGGAAGATTTGTTGCCCGTGGGAACGTACTATTATGTGTTGGATTTGGGAGATGGCTCAAAACCCAGAACGGATTGGTTGTATTTAAATCGATAGGAAAATGGGCATAGGGAGCGCAAAAAACATAGCACTGATGAAAAATCGAATAGGGTATATCTATTTAATGCTTCTCCTGTTGGGCTGCCTTTCGGTTTCTGCCCAGCAAGATCCGCAGTTTACCCAATATATGTACAATACCATGAGTGTGAACCCTGCCTATGCGGGTTCCCAGGAGTACCTTACGGCCTTGTTGATGCACCGTTCCCAATGGGTGGGTGTCAATGGAGCGCCCAATACACAGGTTTTGGCAGTGGATTCACCCTTGGAGAACAAATTGGGCGTGGGAGGGATATTGTCCCATGATGCACTGGGTCCCTCCTCCGAGTTATTTGTGGATGGCAACGTTTCCTATACCATTCAATTGGACAGTACCAACAGACGGTTGTCTTTTGGAATGAAACTGGGGGGAAGGATTTTTGATGTGGATTTTTCCAAAGGGCTCATAGAAAATCCTGATGTGGCCTTTCAAGAGAACATAAAGAGCAAGTTCTTCCCGACCATAGGGGCTGGGCTGTACTATCAAGCGGGAAATAGTTACCTGGGTTTTGCGATTCCCAACTTCTTTTCACAAAAACATTACGATGGGGAAGAGCAGGAGATTGCGGCAGAACGGTTGCACTACTATTTTATGGGAGGCAAGTTCTTTGATCTGACCCCTGAAGTGGTGCTCAGACCGGCCTTTTTTATAAAATGGGTGCCAGGCGCACCAATCATTGCCGATGTATCCGTAAATGCCACCCTAAGGGAAACGTTCACGTTCGGGGCGGCCTACCGCTGGGATGATTCTTTCTCGGCTTTACTGGGACTTCAAATTAACCAAAACCTGAACGCAGGATATGCTTATGATTTAACTACCTCCAATTTGGCCAACTATACCAGTGGTACTCACGAAATATTTCTGAGATACCAATTCAAGGAGATGAAAGCACCCATAGAACCCCAATGACCATGGGGCAACGACCATAAAACCAAACATAGAACATAACCTCATGCAAGCAAGCCTTCAACACAAGTTGAAGGTTTTTTTATGGAAAAAATTCAGGTAGGTGCAACCCTTTCATTTTTGATTTGTCATTAGGGAGAATGAATTAAGATTATTTTTGGCCATTATTGAATAACCGTCCGGAATTTTTGGAAGCAAACGTACGTTTTACGCACCAAGCTTTGGTGGAGCAGAGCAAAGAAGGGAACCACAATGCACAATACCAGTTGTATGGGTTGTATGTGGATGCCATGTTCAATGTTGCCATGCGGTTATTGACCATTCGCGAAGATGCCGAGGATATCCTACAGGAAAGTTTTGTGGAGGCCTTCAAAAAATTGGACTCCTTTAGGTTCGAGAGCACTTTTGGGGCTTGGCTGAAACGGATTGTGATCAATAGAAGTATCAACCATTTAAAGACAAAGCGGTTGTTGCTCTCCTCCATGGAGGATGAAGGGGAACCTGTTGAAGAGGATGGGGAAGGAGAATCTGACCAATTTGAAATTGAGAAGATAAAATTCGGCCTTGGCCAATTGCCCGAAGGCTACCGACAGATCATCACCCTGTATTTGATCGAGGGGTATGACCATGTGGAAATTGGGGAGATCCTGGGAATATCGACCTCCACCTCCAAATCGCAATATCACCGGGCCAAAAAGAAACTGATTCAAATTGTAAATGAGCTATGATGGACAATTTTGAAAAACATATCAAGGAGAACAGACAAGCCTTTGATGTCCACAAAGTGGACAAAGATAGGCTTTGGCAGGGAATCGTTTCCCAATTGGAAGAAAAGACCGAGCCCAAAGTAATACCCCTGTGGAAATCCACAAGGTTACGGGTAGCAGCATCCATTGTGCTTTTGTTGGGGCTGTCGTTTACGGCATTTTTCACTTTGAACAGCACAGGCCCGAATATGGATGCCTATGCCAATGAGGAACTCTTGGAAATCGATATGCACTATCAACATTTGGTATACCAGCAAGTGGAACTGGTGAAGAACCATCCCAAGCTATCGGATAGTGACAAAAAGGAATTCTTGTCCTTTATGGACGAGTTGGATGAGGAATACAAACAATTAAAACTGGAAATGCGAAACAACCTGGACAATGAACTGGTGTTGGAAGCTATTGTGGAAAACTATAAAAAACGTATTGAACTGATCGAAAACCTGTTGAAACAGATCAATGCGTCCAAAAAAGAAATGGAATATGAAGGGTATACATTATAAAAACATGTGGGTGACCGCAGGTCTTCTTCTCTCCACTTTGGTAGTCTTTGCCCAGAGTGAACGAAGCAAGCGATGGGACAAGACTTTTGATCTTTCGCCCAATGGAAAGGTCCATATTGAGAACAAGTATGGAAATGTGGTCATCAACGGATGGGCAAAAAATCAGGTAAAGGTTTCCGTCACCATCCAAGTGAACCATAGAAAAGATGACAGTGCCGAAAAATTGATGGACAGGATTCAACCCAAGGCGGTCCAAGCGTCCAATTTTCTGCAACTCATTTCCGAAATCAAGGATAGGGATGCCAACATATTTGCAAAATATTTCAGTAAGGCCAACCCTTTTGACTTTGATAAATCCAACGTGCAGATTGATTATGAAGTTTACTTGCCCAGCAATGCGGAACTCAGTATCACCAATAAATTTGGGGACATCATCATAGATTCTTGGACAGGTGATTTGGAAACCGACCTGCAGCATGGGGATATATGGATCAATGGGGACATATCAACAGCAAAGGTGGATATGCGATTTGGAAAATTCAATGCCCGAAAGCTGGACTACGGGAACATTAAAATGGACAACGGGACCATAGATGTGAAAAATGCCCAAAAGTTGAAAATAATCAGTAGTGGCAGTGATATACGACTGGATGATATAGCCGATTTGGAACTGTATTCCAGCAAGGATGAGGTGGAGCTTGAAACGATCGGAAGTCTGCGGGGCGATTTTAAATTTTCCAATGTGGACATCGCCAATGTAACAAATGAGCTGTTCCTCACACTAAGGATTGCGGAGGTTGACATCCACAGGGTGGTAAAATCTGATGCAGATATCAATATTGTTCAGGAATCCTCGGAAATCAACTTGGACGTTTCAGGACTGTCCTTTGATTTTAAGGCAACCTTGGAACAAGGGCTTTTACGTGTTCCTAAAACCTTTTCCAACATAAAGACCCATGTTACCAATGCCGGGAGCAAGATCAGGGATATCACTGCCACCTATGGAGCGGGCGCCCGAGGCAATTTTTCAATCAATGGGATCAAAGGCGTGATAGTCATTACGGATTGATTTTTGAAAAAATCAGAAAAAAAATCATGGTAGGTGCAACCCTTCCAAATTTTGAATGTCTTTAGAACGAAAACCAAAAAACGAATCATGATACAACTAAGATTATTGCTCCCACTTTTGCTTGTTGGCTGTGGATTTTGGGGCCAAGCCCAGGACAATGTGGATTACATTGAATTCAACGACCGCAAGAATGTGGTACATGGCGTGTACATGGGACTTACCACCTATTATGGAGAAATAAAGGGCAAATCCACCTATTTGGGAGGACTCAAGGTGGCCTACGTGGCCAACAGGCAGTTTGAGGTTGGTTTTTCCGGTGTTTTTCTATACTCTGAACAGGACAACCCTTTGACCCTCAATGAGGATTTGATCGGGGGATATGGAGGTCTTCACCTAGAACCCATCCTTTTTAGCAAATCAACCGTAAACCTTTCTTTCCCTGTTTTGATCGGGGCCGGGGGAGTGGGATATTTGGCCAATAATTTTGATGATCCCGTGGATGACCCAGATGAAGAGGATATTGACGCCATTTTTGTTGTGGAACCCGGAGTGAGTCTACTGTTCAACATATCCAGGTACCTGCAATTGGAAGCAGGCGCAAAATACCGTTTCTCCAGCAGGCTTGAATTGGATTACAGTACATTGAGGAACATAAATGGATTTTCAGCGGGTATCGGGATTAAAGTCGGGGTGTTCAATATGGGAAGGAACCGTTACAAAAAAAACCTGGGCGATGGTCATTAAATCAAAAAAAAACGAACAGTCAACACCCAAGGGAATCTTGGCCAACCATGTGTTCAGCCAAGATGGGACAGTCTTTCTGCGAACCACCAACGATGTGGACATGGAGGAATGGTCTGCCATAAACTTCTATTGGATGCCCGTATTGAAATTGGAGCGGGAGTTGAACTCATAGCAATCTTTATTACATACATCAAAAAACGAACAGCATGAAAACAATTCAACGTGCCTTCATCGCTATGGCGGTGGGCTTGGTGGTGGCGTCTTGCGACCAAGAAACTGTGTGGGTTTCCAACGAAATATCCTCACATCATTATGATTTTGAGCACATTAGAGCTCTTCAAGTATCATCGGATTTTAGAGCATATGTTACTTTTTCCGAGACCGAGGAAAGTGTCGTCATTGAGGCCAACGACAATCTCTTCAAAAGAATGGATGTGTATATGGAGGGAAGTAAATTGGTGGTGAAACTGGAAAACAACATCAGGGTAAAGGGAAGAGAAACCCTGAACCTTTATGTTACCACCCGGGACATATCCAAATTCAAGGCTTCAGCCGATGCCGCTATTTTTTTGGAAAACCCACTTCACTCGGACAATGTATCGGTGGAACTAAGCTCAGATGCCTATTTTGAAGGGGACATCACTACGGACGATTTTGAACTTCGGGCCGAATCAAACGGTAGGGCGGAGGTGTTTCTTGAGGCTACAGAGGCCTATCTGGATCTTTCATCAGATGCCTATTTGGAAGGAGAGGCCACTATTGGCAATGCCGTGGCAAGACTTTCTTCGGATGCAACCGTGGAACTACTGGGAACAATGGACCAATTGGATGCCAAACTGTCTTCGGATAGTAAGATTAAAGACTTTGGATTGGAGGTTTCGGATTTGAAGATAGACCTGACATCGGGAGGGAAAGCCTATCTGACCGTTACCGAAACCATTGATGTGATGGCCAGCTCTGATGGAATACTGTACTATAAGGGAGATGCGGATATTGTAAGGCAAGTGCTGTCCAGTGGCGGAAAGCTGATCAAAAAGTAAGGGGCTCTTTGACAATCCTTACGGAAAGAATGACCGTGCTTGCGTGAAAACCAATACCTTTGGGAAACAAAGCAAAGTTCTATGGAAAAGAATGAGCTCTATCCCATTTTTTTGAAGGTTTCCAATTTAAACGTGCTCATTGTGGGCGGGGGCCATGTAGCTCTTGAAAAACTGACCTTTTTGTTAAAATCCAGCCCCAATGCCCAAGTGCAGATGGTGGCCCCTGGGTTTTTGCCAGAAACCTTGGAATTGGCAAAAAACCATCGTGTGGACATCACCAAGGCAGAATACCACAAAAAGTTTCTAAAGGGGAAACATGTGGTGGTAGCCTGTACGGATAAGACACAGGTCAACGAACAGGTATACCATGACTGCCGTGAGCTCAGTATTTTGGTGAACGTTGCGGATAATCCGCCCTACTGTGATTTTTACATGGGCGGAATCGTGACCAAAGGAAACGTAAAAGTGGCGATTTCCACCAATGGAAAGTCCCCAACCACAGCAAAGAGATTACGTCAATTTTTTGAGGATGTCATCCCGGAGAACATTGATGATTTGGTACAGAACCTTAATGCCTATCGAAAAACATTAAAGGGAAATTTTGAGCAAAAAGTGGAAACCCTGAATGAGTTTACCAAAGGATTGCTGCGTTCAGATTCCGAAGAAAAGGATTAATACTCTCGTAACTGTTTCGAAAAGAAGAAATCTTAACTTAGCCCTAAAGTTGAAGTCCCCCATAAACCTTTAATATGCAGAATATGGATTTAATCTCCAGAATGTTTTTTTATGGGGCAGTTTTGATCTCCTTGCAGGTTACCTCGCAGACCCAGGACAGTTTGACCCAACTTAGGGAATATGTGAACAATGGTCAATTGGTCATTTATTCGGAGTCTTCCATGATGTCAGATTCCAATGCCAGTGCCATCACCTATGTGGATTTTTGTTCCGATGGAAGATATTATTACAGTTATGACGGGTCTTATACCGTAAAGGGAACCCAGGGCACCAGCAATCAGGGCAATAGGGCATATGGGGCGGGAGCCGCCGAAAATTCTGGTCTCTGGCAGGTGTTGGAATACCAAAACGCCTATTATTTGGAGGTGACCGACGCTTATGGCCAAAAGACCTATTACCCCATTAACATTCAAAACCTGTTGGCCGGAAAATGGAAACAAGGTAATGTTACCTACGTTTTTGCCCCGAAACAGGGAAGATGTTCGTGATCGGTATTTGTCCTAACCGCAATTGAGCATTTAGCTATAGGCGCTTCATGGCCTCGATAAGGTCTTCTTTCTTCCTTGGGGAAATGCTTACGTGCATATCATTGCTCATGATAATGTAGCCCCCATCCGATTTTATGTACTTCTTCACTTCGTTCAAGTTGATCAGATAGCTATTGTGCACCCGCATAAATTGCTGATCTGCCAGAAGATTTTCGTACTCTTTCAAATGTTTGCTCACCAAAAGGGAGTTCTTGTCTTTCAAGATAAAGGAGGTATAAGACCCATCTGCCTTACATAGAATAATGTCGTCAATGGCAATAAATTCCATGCCGGCCGTTGTGGCAAGGCATATTTTTTCTTGTTTGCTGTTTCCCCTTGACAGGCTTTGCATAAGGGTGTCTATTTGCTGTCGGTACACATTGGTGTCCATACGGGTCCTAGCCTTTTCAATGGATTGTTGCAGTTCATCCAGATCAATGGGCTTCAGCAGATAATCCAAAGAACTGAACTTGATGGCCTTTATGGCATATTTTTCAAAAGCCGTTGTAAAAATGACCTCAAAGCTGGGCTCTTTGATTTGTTCCAAGACATCAAACCCCATTCCGGGCTGTAGCTCTATATCCAGAAATACCACATCGGGACTGTAAATGGAAAGTACCTTGATAGCCTCTTTTACAGAACTCGCCGTGGCAATTACCTTAACATCTTTGCAGAATTCCTCAAGCATGGACTTTAAGGTTTCCCTGCTGTGCTTTTCATCTTCAACTATGATTACTTTCAAGACCATACCATATCTTTTAATGTTTAGCGAATTTTTTTATCACTTTTTGGTTTCCATCAGGTTGCAATTATGATCATATTTGGCCATAAACACAGCGGTATTTTCACCAGATTGTGGCAGGGGAATCATTTTATATCTTTTTCTGGCTATTTCCATACCTTTTTACTTTTTCCATCTTTCCTGTAAATTTTTCCAGCATCAAGGCCCCAAGTCCACCAATCATGTCTATTCGCATCGGGGCAATAATTTGGGACTCTATATAATGGACGTTTAATTCATACTGCTCCAAGTTATGATCAAAAGCTTCAAGAAAGGAGAGTGGGGGATTTTTGGTTAACCTATTGTCCATGATATCAACAACCAATGGTAGCGCAACATTATTACGTATCGATAAAGAGCCATGGCTCCGAAAGCTATAGCAATTTTTCATGGATATCTGAGGTTGTTGTTGGTACATAGTTTTGCAAAGACCTTCCTGCTATGGTTAAACGAAATTTGCTAGACAGACTATCGAGATGCAAATATCCAAAAAAGACTCCTAATATTCTTTCAAGGTATTGTGAGGTAATTATCATCTATATTTTAATAGAATATTGAATTTATCAGTGGTTATCTTCTTTTTGTATAGAAGGATTTAAACCGTTCTAGTTTTAATTGGGCCATTTTTTTATTCATATCCATCCAAGTAGGGTTGGGAAATCTCGGACTTGAAAAAAAGCTACTTTTGGACAGAGTAGATTAATTTATGAATATTTTTTGTGTTGTGGGTAAATGTTAAACAGCTTAATCTAAAATGCACTTTTTTTAATATACTTTTCGGTATTAAAAAAAAGAATATTCTTACTTATTGATTTGAACCTTTAACCATTAAATGATCTGGTATATGACCCTATGCTGTTTGTTGAAATGGAGATTCAATAGGGTATAATTGCATTTAGGGCAAACATTGGAAAATGCAACAGTCGGTTACCAATGTTGTGGAGGATTTGCCCGGATGAAAATAGGATTGCCTTTAGGGACATCACAATTAATAACGAGATCTTAACTGATTTGTGATGGCTGGCCCAACACACTTTTCATGGGGTGGGCAATGCACCATTTCTTAGGGGATGGTAAAAGATTTGATGTTGGCCCATTGTTAAAAACTCACCCTGTTCTTTTCTCAATATAACCTTTGCGCAGCATAACCCCATACTTGCTATTGGCTTTTACCAAAAAAATACTAAAGGTGAGTTTATCATAGCAGTTAATCGTTTAATATTTTACTACTAGGTAGATTATGTAGTTATTGGGCTGCACTATCCTCATCGCCAGAACTGAGGATAGAGGTCACTTTGCCTCAACGTGCAACCCAAGACTACGAATCAAATATTTTCAACTGATTGCATGGCTAAAATTAATTTTGTTATGATAATCTTTTCCTCTAAGTTGATGAACCCTAGATCTGGATTGATGCATCCCTAATATGGATTTATGGGATATGGATATATTTTAGGTCTTAAGTGAAATGAAGCATTTATATGTATTCTCTACCTATGATGAACGTCCTTTTCATATATCGAAACTGGAACCCAGTTGGTTAATATCGATGTAAAAAGATGGGGATTAAAAAGTAAAGAAGGATTTCTTTTTAAGGAAACCCCTCTTTAACTATACACACGTGAACACTAAACGTTTCAAGGCCATATCTCAACAAAAAGTGGGCTATTCCCAATGGTTTTGGGAGCAATAATCTTTCTTACCCAGTTGAGGATAGTTCATGTGCCTGAGTATGGAATGTAGGTTGTTTATGATTTGTCTTTTTTGGAGCGGGAACGGTGAAATGTCCCCTAAAATCTATGGCTGCAATATTGCTAAAGTACCCAAGAACGTCTTCGTAGTCGTTTATGTTGACCCCTGCTTTTTGAAGCCCTTTATGAATTTCGGACTTGTTGGGCTTTGCCCCCCAATCTCCGTAAATTCTTTTATCGTGGGATTTGATGATAAGAATCTTCAGCTTGCTCAAATGCCAAGCAGGGACATAAAAATTTGATACACCATCTTTTAGGGACTTGAAGGTTACATATACTTTTCCAACATTTTTATAAACATTGGCCGTATACCCCAAAGTAGCGTTGTTGAGCGGTAATTTGAGACAGGTATTGTCTGATTCCAAATAAAAGAGAATGGGATTGTTGTATAGGATTTCCTCGGTGATTTGGGGAACATTCAAGGAAAAAGACCAACCAGGTAGTTGATTCTTCACATCAAAGGACAACAGTTCCACTGTGTTGGAAGCAAGAAGCGTAGCACGTTCTTTGGTTGTATTGATCAAAGATGAAGATTTATTGAACAGAAAAATTGGATATCCAATGATTACAGCGGCACAGAATAAGGTCCAAACAATGGTTAATACTTGCATAGGTGGTGATGTTTTGTCAAAAAATTTGGGAACTTTTGTAAAACTTGTATCTAAGGAACAAATTATTCCTAGGACCGAAATCAGGTAATATACAAATGCCCCTTCCTAATTGACGGATGAAAACTTGTCGGCAAAGTGCATGTTTTACCGATGAAGGGAGATGGGTTTAAAAGAACAGGTACACTTGCCCTGATTTTGGTTGGCCTACAAAGATTAAAAGGACTTTTGGACCAAAATGGGAATGACCTGCACAGTCAATTTTCCTTGACAATCATGAGTATTTAATGGAAAAAAGACCAAGCAGGCCAAACTTTAGCATAAATGGTGATTATGGTTTGACATCTTTGATTTCATCCAAACGCTCTAATTGTCCAACAACTTTCATCACATCATAATTTGCAATTTTCCGTGTACTATAATTTCTTTTGATGTGGTTCACATAAGTGTGGATTTCCAAAGTGTAATAGTTTTCAAGCTCAAAAATGGAATCATCTATTATTTCATTTTTTTCATCTTCCATTCTTTTGCCATAAGACCTTGCATGGTAGACAATTTTAGAGCTGTTGTTTTCCTCATCCATCCATTCAATGGTAACCTCTATAAAGTCATCCATTCGTTCACGAAGCCTGTATGTGGCCCTTTTGGGGATGTTTCCTAGTTCATATTCCAATTTTACGAGGTTTAAAATCCATTTTTCAAGAAAATTTTCTTTCATGTCGATTAAATTTATTTAGGTGTTCTGATTTGGGTCCATGATTGGACATTTAATTTTTTAAATCTGTTTGAGGATGATAGTTGGGCTCCCAGTTTGTCGGTAATTTAACCCGATGGATGGTCGGGCTGCTCTGCATGGAAAGTTCTGGGAGCATATTGTGCCCAGTGGTTCATGGGCACTGAATTTTAGAAGGTTGATGCCTATTGTCCGTACGTGAGGTGTACTGTCGGTTCAATATGCATTTATCCATACATAATTTCAGAAATTTTGCCAATTGCGAGATCAATTCATATGCAATATCTTTTTAAACCAGTTAATGGCATTTGTACGTGCCACAGAACTTTGATTATTGTCATCAAAATCAAATCCATGGCCCACTCCTTCATAAATGTTAAGTTCCACAGGTTCCCCTTTTTCTTTGAGGATATCAACCATACAAAGAGTGTTTTCTGTAAGGTAACCATCAGCAGGAATTTGATATAGCATAGGGGCATAAATGTTGAATATGTTCCCATCCATGGCATTTGCACTACATGGTGAAGAGCCCCAATAATTATTTCCTACCGAGCCCCCATAATAAAAAACAGCACCGGCAAAACCTTCTCCAGGTTTTGATTCAGGAGGCAATACTCCAGAAGATGTATCATAGGTCTTACCATCAAAATCCTGTGTCCATGCCCAATTTGTGGGAGTGGCATCCGTATCGTACATTGTAGAAGCCACGGCAGTTGCCCCATCAGAAAATCCAAGCAAACCAATATCCTTGGACCTTACAATGGGACTTCCATCTTTGAACCTTAGCCTTTTTAGAAGGGCCAAAGCAGCATTTGCATCCTTAGGACGAATAAATTGGGAGCTAATCTTAAAATTGTCTGGAGCTGTGGTCCATTTACCGCTCCTAGTGGTTACCCCCCTTTCAGAGTAGCTGTCCACGTAGGCTCCCACAATACAATTTTCATCAAATAATTCCCGCCATTCACTGTTTTGCCCAGACATTACACCTGTGCTGGGGTCATGGTTTTTCCACATCCCATCCGAGCCATGAAGGACCACAACTGCAGGATAATTCTTTTCCGCACAGCCTTTTGGGATGGATAAATAGATGGGAATTTTTGTGTCATTTACCAAAGCATATACAACGGTATCTTTTGTGGTGGAGGAAACTTTGATTTCTCCCTGAGTGACAAATTGGGAGATATTCCCATCATCGTCATCACTGCAAGAGATGCAAAAAATAAGCATACCAAAAGTAATGGGTAGCAGGTTGAGCGTTTTTTTTAGTTTGTTTGGGCGTGTTTTCATGATATCAATTAATTTTAGTAAGTACAAGTACAGTTTGAGATGCCCTGGAAAAGATCTATTCCCAAGGTTATAACATGTGTTCCTTTGGAGTACCCCAAGATTTCATTCATAATAATCTGATAGGAATATCCAAAGTAGAAATCACCTTTTTTAAGCCCTATGACAGGGGCAATGTAAAGAGGCTGGCCAAGTTGATCGTTTAAAAAACGATAGGTAAAACCGGCATAATAGTAATCTACAAAGTCATACCATCTAAATTTTGTGTTGAAATCGGTTATGGAACGACTGTCGTTTTCAAAGTATTGAAAGAATATGGATGGTTCAATCTCAAAATCGGCCCTTCTGCTCCTTCTATACTTGTATCCGGAATAGACGTAATAATTACGAAGGGTGTTGGGCTCAAAAATGGGATTGAACTTTTTCAGATCTTTGTTTAGAATATTGGAAGCATTGAGACTTAAATAAAATCCTCCCCTACGGTATAGAGTACCAACATCAAAATTGGGATTGCTTGATGCTCTGTCATCAACAACAGCCTGATCATTGTTGTCCTCAAAATTTTCGATGTCGATTCTAAACTGATTTAGGTTAAAGGACAGGGCAAGCGAAAAAAAATGGTCCTCATACTTGTCAATGGTCAAATGATGGGCAAAAGAAACCTTGCCTCCGCGTTGCTTGGTCTCCCCATTGGAATCATTGTACAATACCATACCAATGCCCGATCGGTTTCCCAACCGAACATCGGCGGACAATGATTGCGTGTCAGGAGCATCCTTGATGCCTACCCACTGTGTCAGCCCGTTCATCCTAACCTTTACATAGTTTCCAATGCCAGCATAGGATGGAGACATCAAAAAGGGATTGTCTGATAAATATTGGGATAATTGGGGCACAGTCAATTCCTGTCCTCTCATTAGTATAGTGTTCATTAAAATCAAAAAAATTATTATTCGTTTCATTATACTTTATTCAGTTTATCGATACAATGTGAAATGTCCGACATACTCTCGTCCGGAGTTATCATTTAATCTCACAATGTACCAGTAGTCTCCAGAGGGCAATGGTTTTGATTCATAGTAACCGTCCCATCCTTTATCCAAGGGGCCCATAATCTTGATTTTTCTGCCGTATCGATCAAAAATGTAGGTTTCAATGTCAGGGAACAATTCCATGTTCCTTGGCTTCCAATAATCATTTTGGCCATCATTGTTTGGGGTAAAGAAATTTGGTATGGATAAGTCCTCAAGGTTCATGGTAATACTTTCTGTGGCTTCACAACCTTTACTATCCACAACCCTTACAATAAAAGTTCCGCTTCGGTCAATGGTGTAGGTATTTGATGAGATTCCCGGATTATCATCAAAGTAGTAGGTGAAAGGCGCAGATCCTCCAGAGACATTGGCCGTGATTTCATTGATATTGATATTGGTCAATCCAAGTTGTAAAGGTTGGATGTTGTCAATTTCAAAGGGAATCCCTTGGATGCTACCGTTTGAATGCAAAATGGACAGAAAGTGCTCTCCTGGAACAATATTTGAAAAACTTGAGTCAGCCACAAAGTCTACAATATTATTGGAGTCAAGGGCATAGAGAACTTCAGCGGCTACAGAGGGGTCTTCCAATATAACCAGTATTGAATTTGAACCATCACAATCGTAGATGGGCTCAACAGTTGCATTTAAATTGGGCTCATTTGTTGGAATTACAAAGGACTCGGTTATGTCGCAACCTTGCGCATCTCTAATGTATAAGGTATAGTTGCCAGGTGTCAAGCCATCTATTACAAAAGTGTCTTGTCCGAAGATCATTTCGGGCATATTGTTCAGTCTTACTGTATAAGGAGACAATCCATTGCTTTCGGAAACTGTTACAAGACCATTTTCAGTCTCAACATCAATGTAAAATACAGTTTGGTTAATTGTGAATAGTTGCTGTATGTAAATTGAGTTGTTCGCATTATCAGTTACACTGTAAGTCCTTATAATAGTCTCTGGGTTAACGTTGCTATCAGATATATCACTCACCCAAGTAACAGTGGGGATGCCACAGTTATCAGATTCACCGGTTATCACCGAAGGGTTTGGGGCAGGTAATTCCTCACAGAACAGATTTACTGGTGGAAGAGAGTTAGCTGTAGGAGGCTCATTGTCCTCAATCGTCACGGTGAATGCGTTCTCCACATCGGGGCAGGAGCCGGTCCCCGGGCTGAAGACGTAGAGCAGCTGTGTGGCGGTGATGTTGTCCCCTGCAAAGAGCGGTGTTCCGGTGGCCCCGGGCCCTGTGAAATAGT
Organism: Allomuricauda sp.; assembly: GCA_041391945.1. Taxonomy (GTDB): domain Bacteria; phylum Bacteroidota; class Bacteroidia; order Flavobacteriales; family Flavobacteriaceae; genus Flagellimonas. The sequence goes on from JAWKNC010000003.1 coordinate 270,647, forward strand.
TGCCGTTGGCCAGTGCGGGCAGGGCGTACAGGTCACAGGCCTCCACGTCCAGCGGTGCGTCGGCCAGCGGGGCTGGAGTTATAATAAGTAACATTTGGTCGAAAGCTGTAGAGCATGGTGTGTTACCATTGACGGTCATGGTGAGGATAGTGCTTCCAGAGATTAAGTCATTGACCCCTGGGGTGTAGATGGGTTCTAACAAGGTATTGTCATTGAACGTCCCATCTCCCGACGTGGTCCAAAGCAATGTACCAAGACTGAAGTTGGCTGTGCTGGGTGCGGAGCTGGCCAGATTATATGCACTACCCTCACACACTTCCCCATCGCTTCCGGCATCCACAATGGGGGCTGGGATTATGGTCAGATCCATGGTGTCCACGGCATCGGGGCAGGACCCAGTGCTGAAGGCGGTCAGGGTCAGGGTGACCGACCCGTTGCCAATGTCGGTTAGCCCCGGGGTATAGACGGGTTCGAGGAGTGTATTGTCGTCGAATGTACCGTCGCCAGATGTGGCCCACGTTAGAGTGCTAAAATTGGCTGCACTGGGCGCGGAACTGGCCAAATCATACATGCCGCCCTCACATACCTCCCCATCGCTTCCAGCGTCCACTATTGGAGATAGGGTTATAGTCACCATAAAAGACTCTTCATCTGAGCATGTACCGTTCTCATCATAGATGTAAAGGGTAGTAGTGGTGATGATAACGTTGCCTGGCAGGTATTGGTTCCCTCCTCCATTAGGGGCATCGTAATAGGCTTCATTACCGGATAGGTTGGAACCTGTGATGGCCGGCAACACATAGGAGTCGCATGCAGTTTGGTCTGCCAAAGGGTCTATACTTGGCGCTCCTGGGTCGGTAAGGGTCACGTCTGGGTCTTCGATGGAAGTGCATCCATTGACGGTAATCCTTAAGTCATTGTAAGTTCCAGCAGGCGTGTTAATCGTGGCACCTCCTCCGTTCACTGCTACATTGACAAAACTCCCTGTATCATAACCGATGGTATAGTTGCCGTCGGGCACATTGAGGAACTGCAATGCTATGGAACCATCGGCTCCACAGGTTACGGGATCAACAGAAAAATCTACAAAGATTGAGGGTCGGGCATAGTTGGTGATGGTCACTTCATCGAAGGAATCAGGGCAGATTCCATTGGTTATGGTCCATCGTAGCGTGGCGCTTTGTCCAACAGCTGGTCCTGAGGTACCTGTTGTGGGGCTGTTAGGGTCATCAATGGCGACGGCGGGCCCTGCAACTTGGGTCCATGTGCCCGTACCTGTGGTGGGAGTGTTTGCAGCCATGGTGAAGATGGAGTCATCACACTGCTCAATGTCACTTCCAGCATTGGCGACTGGCTGGTCCACGACCTCCACGGTTATGATGGCCGAGGCATCTGTACATGGTGCCGATGCGGTGAGTGAGTACGTAAAGTTGTAGCTTCCGGGTGCAATGGCCGAGAAGTCGACATTGGTGGGGTCTGATAGATCGACCCCACTCGTATCGTCATCGTTCCAGATACCACCGAGGTCGGCGCCTCCCAAGGCGGTGACCAAATCGAGTGAGGCTGTACCGCCCTCACAGGTCTGCAGGCTATTGTCGGTGCCGGCGTTGGGTTGGTCGACAACCTCCACGGTTATAGTGGCCGAGGCATCTGTGCATGGTGGCGATGCGGTGATAGAGTAGGTGAAGCCATAGCTTCCAGGCGCAATGGCCGAGAAGTCGACATTGGTGGGGTCGAGCAGACTCACCCCTGTGGTATTGTCATCGCTCCAGATTCCGCCTAGGTCAGCAACTCCCAGAGCTGCGGCCAGATTGAGCGCGGTTGCGTCCCCTTCACAGGTCTGCAGGGTATTGTCCGTGCCCGCATTTGGCTGTACATTTATAGTAATGGTAAAACTCTCTTGATCTGAGCAAGTCCCGTTTTCGTCATAAATGTAATAGGTGCCCGAAGACGAGATGACATCGTTAGGATTGAAAGCATTGCCCCCACCACTTGGTCCTCCTGGCAGGTCGTAGTAGGCCTCGTTGCCTGTGAGGTTGGAGCCCGTGATGGCTGGCAGGACATAGGAGTCACATACAACTTGGTCCACTTGTGGGTCCACATCGGGGGTACTGTTGACAACAATGGTTACCGTAGCACTGTCATCTGGACATGGGGCTGTTCCAACTACTGTATATGTGAAGTTGTACATACCTGGAGGTACAACAATAAAATCAACATTGGAGGGGTCTGATAGATCGACCCCACTCGCATTGTCATCATTCCAAAGCCCTCCTGTATCTGGTGTGCCGCCTAAATTTGAGAAAAGATCTAGGGGCGGGTCACCAACACAAATGTTGACTATATTATCTGTACCTGCATCCGGTGTGAGGTAGACGGTTATTGTTTGAACTACATCCGTGAAATTTCCTGAAGTATCTGTTATCCTATAGGTACGTGTAATGGTTTCGGGGTTTGACAGGCCATCCGATACATCTCCTAGATGCACCACGGTATCCACAGCACAATTATCCGCTTCATCGGTAACTACGTTGGGATCTGGAGCGGGAACCACATCACAGGCCACAATAGGGGAAGGATTGCTGGCAGTAGGCGGTATTGCATCCCCGTAGCCGATTGTAAAAACTTCTCCATCAAGGAAATCTATATCATCAAAGTATGCATTACTATTTCCGTCAATGCTGGTGGCATCTATCTCTGTTATGGCACCGGTGGTAAAATCCCCATCCCCATCAGTGTCTATCAATAGCTTTATACCACAATTTCCATTGTTCAAAATATCTGAACCTGACAAATCCACTCGGACACTTACCCCAGTGATTGGGGCTACTTGGATAGGACGTGTACGGTCTAATTGGACTTTCCACTCCCTTTCAAGCCGAAAGTTTATCCCAGCGGGCAACTCTACGTTGGTTTGGTTTATACTTAAGTCATTATTTCCCCAGAGCAGATAATTGTGATCATACTGGGAGGAACTCCCATCGATCGGTGTGCGGGTCAAATCCAAATTGTCCGTACTAAAATCTGTATTCGTGGACATTGTGACAATGGCATCGGCATTGACGCTTTTGGAAATACGCTGATCCAGATTATACCAAAGCTTATAATTTACAATACCAGTACTTCGGTGTCGATCTCGACCGATTCCAGCTATATCATGTTTGTAAGTTACATCGGACTGCCATATTATGCTGCCATCTGCCGCTAGGTAATCGTAGGTGCCGTTTCCAACGATGCTGCCCAACTGGTTTTCATCGGACAACGTAATCCCATATTTAATGGCCAAATAGCTCTCCACTCTCCGCCTTATATCAGTGGTAATGGGATTGGCAGGTGAAACGTCTACCAAAATCACCTCTGCCATGTCCCCTGTAAGATTACGATCGGCATCGTTGCTGTTAAAATGTTTACCAAGCCTATTGAAGTCAGAAAGTGGGTTATCGGCAAATGGGTCATTTCTGATTGCATTTATATCATGAATCCCATTTACATAAGTGTCCAGTGTCTCTTGATCTATCGCCTGGGTTCTTGTAAATGTGCCGATGGTTGGTTCTCCCAAAAGATCAATGGAACCACTTTGAAAAAATTCTTGATTTGCATTGATATCATAGTTATTGATATTATCATCCGCACGCGGGCCCGTATACCATGTTCTGCCTATGGAAAACCGATTATTATCGGCGACACCCAATGATAGGTTGCCAGCCCATTGCGTTGTATTGTTGGAAGTATGAAGCGTATCGATAACCCCACCAAACAGAAGTCTTTGTGTTTCTGCCGTATTTCCTGAACCTACTGCTTTGAAGACAATAAAGACGGCGACGTCTTCTTTGGAATCAGAATGAAAATGTAAGGCTTGACCAGCTCCACCATTGTCATTGCCATCGAACTGTATGACAGGATTAAAATTTAAGTTGTCGGTACTGTTTCTACGAAATAGGGGGATGTTTGGAACGGAACCCGTAGGCCATAAAAAACTGGCCCCTGATGAATAATCAAATCCTGGTGGAGAACCATTCCAGGCGTTGGGATAATCATTTACACTCGCAGGATGGGGGATGGCATTTTGGGGTGTAAAATTAACAATATCGTACCAAGTGGTGACCGGGGTACCGTCACCTCCGGGATTTCCAAAAGTACCGGGCACTCCTGGATCGGGATCATAGAAGTTAAAGCCAAAAGGGTTGACATTTACGGCTTTGTCCGCTCTAAACCATGTGTCATTTCTTGTTTGTCCATACATTTGGAAACCCAGACACAACATGAACAATGGGAGCAGCACGTGTTTACACAAGATGTTATGATGGGCGAAAAATACTTTCATCTTTGTAAAACCGAAGGTGGGAAAGAGTAGAAGTTTCATCATAAGCAAGTAGGTTAATTCATGTCTCTCCTAGTTGAGGAAAAGCAAGAATATGATTTGGTATTATAAAATAAGGTACTCTACATATAAGTGAAGGGTCTCAATTAACCTATGGGCGATTAGAATTGACAAAAGCCCAAAATGGGTTTATGGGGAAAACCCAATACAGTGATAGTATGGCACTTGTCCATATTTCCTATTCTATTTATAGGGTATTTTCTTATGGCGGGGTTTCCATAAAGAAGGCCGCCAAAAACTTGGCGGCCTGACTATCACTGTTTTATAAGAATACATGGAATATGCACCAAACCTTGTATTCTTAATGGGTATGGAATATGGACAGGATAGCTATTTTAGGAGGTTAATTTCCACTCTTCTATTCTGTTGTCTTCCAATTTTGGTGGTGTTTGAAGCGATTGGTTTTTCCTCGCCATATCCGATTGCGGTCAATCTATTGCCCCCAATTCCTTCATTGATCAAGAAATCCCTGACCGAGTTTGCCCTGGCCTCAGAGAGCTTTTGGTTACTTTCACTGCTTCCCACACTATCGGTATGGCCTTCAACAGTAAATTTGGCATTGGGGTATTCGTTCAGGATTTGGATAATGTCTACCATCGTTGAAACCGATTCAGGCTTGATGGTAGCTTTACCCGTATCAAATAGGATGGTCTTCGCATAGTCGTTCAATTGCTTTTGAACCTCTATGGTCAATTCAGGACATCCTTTGTTGGTTACAGGACCGGCCACTGTAGGGCATTCGTCATCAATGTCCGCCAAGGTGTCCCCGTCCGTATCTGGACATCCTTTGTGTTCTTGGCTTCCAGGCTCATTTGGACAACGATCATCCTTGTCAATGATGCCGTCACCATCTGTATCGGGGCAACCGTTGTGCTCTATTGCGCCAGGCGTGTTTGGACAATCATCATCTTTGTCCAGAACACCGTCCCCATCTGTATCCTTCCAAGGGCAGCCATTGTTTTCTTGGGGACCTGCCTCGTTGGGACAATCATCGTCCTTATCCAAAATACCATCCCCATCGGTATCCTTCCATGGGCATCCCTTGTTTTCCAATGGACCAGCTACGTCGGGGCATTGGTCTTCTTCGTTCACTATACCATCATTGTCCCTATCCTTTAATTTATTTTGATAAATTGGGATTTTAAGACCGGCATAAAGGTCAATGGCCTTTGTATTTTTTCCGGCAATAGCGGTGATAATGGACCCAGAGCCCAAATATAACGGTCCCAATCTTAGGCCAGCTCCCCATTGAAATCCCGCTCCTTCAAGAATACTGAAAGGGGAATAAAACCCAAGCCAGGTACTTTCAAATCTGGGCGTAAACCTAAATTGGTTCAAAATTCTATTGGTATTTGTCTTTTCTTTGGAGGTTAAGGGAATATCGGCATTGAGGTTGAGATAGAACTTGGAAACAATGTTCCAGTCTGCATTGGTATGCAGTGCCGTTGGTAAAGTGACATTAATTGCCTGAAGTTCCGATATGAGATCAAAGTTATCCTTCAGCGCTTCTTCCAACACATCACCATCAAAATTGTCTATGTCCTGGGTTTTGTTAAGATCATAGAGTCGATCAACGCCATTAACGTCTTTGATTTTGCCCAGATCGGTGATGGAAGCCCCCAATTTTAGCTTGTACTTGTTGGCTCCCCTGTCTATTATGGAATTCCCATTGACATCCATTTTGGTATATTTGGCATATTCCGGCCTCCACTCATACACAAATCCCAAATCTGTGGCAAAACCGACGCCTCCACTAAAATCGAAATAATTTCCCCCGTTGCCTTCATCATCCAGACTATGGGTATTGCCATATCTAAACTCTCCAGTGGTGGTCGCTTCATGGGTGTTGGCGTTATAGTCGACAGTAATATTGGAACCATGAATGTATACGTTGCCCATGCCTTGGATATATTTTAAGGATAGTCCTCCCTTTAAAAAATGTTGTTGATCATCCAAGAGTACCCTTGCATATGTGGCTCCGATCTCTCCCCAGAGGTTGAAGGCACCTGACAGGTTACCTTCGTCCAAGAAAAAATCCTCGTCTTCGTCAAATCCACCCTCTTTGTCCAAAAGCTCTCCATTGACATCATTGATGTTGAAAAACGCCCGTACTCTGGTGAAAACGGACAAGGATTGTTTTTCATCGATGCTGAGCATAATGGATGGCCCCAATGCATCAATGTTCCATCCTATGAAATTATGCTCGGAAGGAAAAGTTGCGGCATTGTCAAACGCCTTGCTGAAATCACTGAGGGCATCGTTAAGGTTGAAACCAACATAATCGTTTCCCACAAAAGTGCTGATCCCAAATAAGTTAATGTCCAGTTTAAGCCTTGAATCGGCAATGTTCGCTGGGTTGGAAATTATACCGTGCACGCCATTGTAATTGTCTTCCAAAAAACCAATGTATGATTGCGCATGGACCATACCGGTTGTAAAAATGAGCAGGGAGCCCATTACTAATTTTCTTAAGTACGTCATCTTATTTATTCTTTATTTATTAGGTTTTGATAGTATCTAGATTTAACTCTATTGTGGCACAAAGAGATGCTAAATAATCATAGGGTCTTTGGGGAAATGAACGAACACTCCCTTTGAATTGATAGATTGATAATTTGGGTTTATCGTTGGTTGAAACGTAATGCCCATCTTTTGAAGAAAAGTCATTAAAAATCTAATAATCAGATAGTTAAAAATAAAGACCTACATATTTTCCAAAAAGAAGAGCCGTCGGTAAACGGCTCTTGAAGGTATATAGGAATAAAATGAAGGGATTTTTAATTTTTCGGGTATAAATCCATTACTACCAAGGAATTGTTATCAAATTCCTTGGCGTAACGGAAACCTCAACTAAACTAAACACTTTATGACCAACAGCCTAAAAGTGCATTACTATATATATCCGCGCTAAAGTTTGATCTTGCTTTTTCAATACATCAACGCGTACTTGCACAACAAACATAAGACGCTTTTGGGTTTTGATATTCGGTAAGCTGATGGATGCCTTATTTCATCTAACGGATGGGCAATTTCGTTTGGTGGCTGGTCAAATTTGGGTATGCTCCAATCTGCAAATTAGAGGATTCCAGTTTTCTTGATGGTGAAGATTTGCAACCTATTGAACAATTTTGGAAAACCGTTCAATGGCCCTACTATTTCCCAAGCCCGGTTTCTGCCAAAGTGATCAATAGGGCCAATTGGATGGCTTCTGCCCCTGTCTCATCATTAAGATACCATTCATGCAGTGAGTGAGCTCCGCCTCCTTTGCCACCACGACCAATGCACACCGAGGGTATACCTTTGGAAATGGGGATGTTGCTGTTGGTAGACCCCCTGCCCAGACTAGGTTCCACTCCAAAATACTGAGTGGCCGCCATGGACCTTTGGATCAAGGGGAGAGTGGTTGGAAGCTCACCGGAAGGGCGGTCGCCTATTTGTTCCAACTCGTAGGCCACCTCTCCCTTAACACCACTGGCATTGTATTCCATAATGGCCTTTTGTACAGAATTCTTGAATATTTTTTCGATTTCATCGAGGTTTTTGGGGTCGATGGCCCGCATATCCACTTCCATCCACGATTCAAAAGGAATGGAATTCACCGAAGTGCCCCCGCCAATGCGACCCACATTGAAACTGGTCTTGGGAATGTCTCCAGAAGTATAGGCCCATGCATCCTTTGAAAAGACATCAATGGCCTTGCTCAGGGCGTGATGCGGATTGGCAAGTCCAAAATCGCCCCAAGAATGCCCCCCTTTTCCAGTAACAATCAATTTATAGCGTTTGGAGCCCAGACCGGCATTGCTGATTCTGCCAAGGCCGCCACCATCTATCGCGATCCAAGAAGCAATATCCAAACCGGATTCGTTGAAGATATATTTCATGCCCCGAAGGTCCCCAAGGCCTTCCTCCCCAACGGTTCCCACAATGAGCAGGTCCTTTACGGTCTTGATCTGGGCCTTGTTCATGGCCTTGAGCATACTGACGAGCATGGAGAGTCCACGGGTATCATCCCCAATGCCCGGGGCTTTCAGGGTATCCCCCACTTTGGTCACGGTGGCATCGGTACCTTCTGGGAAAACCACATCCAAATGGGCATCAACGCCTATAAAACCGGTTTTTCCGGAAATACCCCTCCGTAATCCGATGACATTGCCCACTTTGTCCGTCCATATACTGTCAACACCGGCATCCACCAACATTTTTGCAAAGACTTTTCCTTTTTTGTCTTCGCCAAAAGGAGGTGCCAATACTTCCGTCAAGGTCACCAAATCCTTTATGGTCTGGTCTTCTTGTTCTTCAATGAACTTGAATGCGGTTTGGATTTTTTTGGACTTGGCCAAACGTTCAATTTCTTTGGTATACTTTTTTTCAATTTCAGGATTTTCCTGTGCAATTGTTTGGTTGGATAATAAGGCGGCCAATAGCAGGCCCATAAGAATTTGCTTCATATCTATTGCATCTATTTTTTTCTCAATACCATTCCCGACCTTACATCTTGGAACTCGCCCTTATCCACAGCAAGAATTCCGTTTACAAGTACAAAGTCGACCCCCTCAGGATATTGGTGTGGCTTTTCAAAAGTGGCCTTGTCAATAATAGTTTTTGGATTAAAAATGACCACATCGGCACGCATACCTTCCCTGAGCATGCCCCTATCGGCCAATTTAAGGCTTTGGGCGGGTAACAAGGTCATTTTGCGAATGGCTTCTGTCAGCTCTAAGGTGTGCTTTTCTCGGACATAATGGCCCAAAACTCTTGGAAATGTCCCATACCAACGTGGATGGGGATGACCCATGCCCGGCTCCACCAATCTGCCATCAGAACCTATCATGGTCTGTGGATGTTGCATGATGCGGACCACATCTTCCTCTGCCATGGCATGGAACACGCAGGATGCCCCACCGTTCAGTTGGGCCTTTATGACCAAATCCGCCCCATTTTCAACGGTAGGTTCCAGATTATTTTGTTCGGCCCAATATTTTAGGGTTTTCCCTTCCAATTCGGGTTGCCATTCCACTTTGGCAAATTGAATTCGGTCTAGATCAGAGCCACCACGGTCATTAAGAATGTTAAAAACAATCCCATTTTTAATACTGTCCCTCAGTACAGGATCGGTAGCCCTTTCTTCAAAAGCCTCCTTGCCCCCGGCCATGGACCAACTGGGAATGAGCACGGAAATTCCAGTGTAACTTGCGGTGTAAGGATACTGGTCCATTTTGATGTCGAGACCTTTGGCCCTTGCCGAATCCACCATGGCAAGTGTGCGCACACTTTGCCCCCACATAGGTTTTCCAATGGCTTTGTGATGGGTCAATACCACGGGGATATTGGCTTCTGCCGAGATTTGAATGGCTTCTTCAACGGCATCAAAAAGACCCAAGCCTTCTTCCCTCAAATGCGAGGTGTAAATGCCGCCATGTTTTGATGCAATTTTTGACAATGCAATGACCTCATCAACCTTTGAAAAGGCCCCAGGTAAATATTTAAGCCCAGTAGAGATTCCATAAGCACCTTCTCGCATGGCACTGTCAATCTCAGCTTCCATGGCCTGAAGCTCCTCATCGGTAGGAGCACGGTTTTCAAGACCCATAATGTTCTTTCTCACGGTATTGTGCCCTATCAAATAGGCCACGTTCATCCCCACCCCTTTGGCTTGAAGACTATCCAAATAGGGTTTCAAGGGCCAAGGGGAACCCCCGTCAGGTCCGCCCAAGGCAGTGGTCACTCCTTGTCTCACGTGACTTTCGCAGGAGGGAAGTTCCATAATGGGCTCCAAGTGGGTGTGCATGTCAATAAAACCAGGGGAAACGGCAAGCCCTTTGGCTTCGATTATCCGGACTGCACTGGCATTAGCCAAATCTCCCATGGCCACAATCATTGAATCCTTAATGCCGATATCGGTTTCAATTGGGGCATTTCCAGAGCCATCATATACAGTTCCGTTCATGATCAGCACATCGTAATCTGGTTCTCCGCAAGAAAAAAGGATGCAAGACCAAAGAGCCAATAAGATTTTAGCGATGCAGTTGACTTTTGGTTCCATATTTTTATAAGCGCTGTTCATAATACCAATTTTGAGGCATCCAATTCCTTTAACTGGGCAAAGGCCTCCTGTAACTTTTCGGTGGTTTCCCCAATAGTATCCTCTGCGTGATAGGTATGATCGCCCAGTTGTGCAATGGAAACTATTTGGGTAGTGGTGCCCGTAAGGAATGCCTCGTCCATTTCGGCGATCTCACCCACGCCAATGGCTTTTTCCAAAAAAGGAATGTTTAAATCTTGGCAAAGTTTCAACACGATTTTCCGGGTGATACCATCCAAGATGAGTTCATTGGCCGGATGGGTGTATACCTTTCCCGATTTTACAAAAAAGATATTGGTATGGGATCCCTCGGTGATAAATCCATCACGGACCAAAACCGCCTCATCGGCATGTTGCTCCATGGCCCTTTCATTGGCCATGACATTGCCCAAAAGGGAAATTGATTTTACATCACATCTGTGCCATCGGTTATCGGACCGCAAAATGGCATGCGTGTTCTTTTTGTTGATGTGTGGAAGTGAATAGGGCAGGGCGTACATCATAACCGTGGGGGGCACATCCTTTGGAAATGAATGCTTTCTTGGGGCAACGCCCCGGGTGACCTGCATATAGAGGAGGCAGGGTTTATCCTTGAGTTGGGAGGCGAGCAACAAAGGGGCTATTTGGGCCTCCATCTCGGCTACGTCATAAGCAATCCCAATTTTATCCAAGTTCTTCTGCAGCCTCTCCAGATGGGCATCTTGGTAAAACATGCCTTTCTCAAGTTGTACCATGACCTCGTAAATGCCATCCCCAAAAAGAAAACCGCGGTCAAAAACCGATATGGTTGCCTCATTGCTGGAAACTATGGTGCCATTTAAAAAAACCTTATCGGGAAAAGGACCTTTTGGAAGCATATTTTTAGGGTTGGTTTAAGCACAGAAAAGTAGGGAAATCCCTTGTACTGCTATCAGGTGAAGGTAATGGTTATTTCCCTAAATAAAAACCTGGATGGGATAATTAAAATGGACTATTGGGTTTCTGTGGGCAATTAAGCAGTAAGCATGTCCTGACTCTTTTTCAACAGGGTGGAGATACGCTCTTTTAAGCTTTCGGGCTCAATGATTCTGGCATAGTCGCCAAACATGAGGTACCATCTTGCAAAGCCATTTTCCATATCCACGGCCATAAAGGTCATTTCAACCTCATTGTTCTTCACTTCTTCCGAAACAAACCCATAGTATTTTTTGCTCCCCTGTAGATACCGTGCCACTTTCTTGTCCACTGAAATCTTGACCTTTGTTTTTTGGACATCTTCCCTTTTCTGGCGGTGTTCATCAATGGTGCCGTGCTGCAGGAGAAAGTCGAGGGGGGTTCGCTCTATACGGATGATCCTGTCCGTGCGGAAATGTCTGTAGTCTTCCCGTAGATGGCAATAGCCCAACACATACCAAAAATTGTTTTCATGAAATAGCCCAACAGGCTCTATCCTCCTTTCGGAGGGAGCATCCGATTGAAGGGACTCGTATTTTAGAAAAACCTGTTTTTTTTCGGCAATGCTTTCAAAGAGTATCTCCAGGGCATTTGGGATTTTTTCATTGAACAATAGCTGCCCGGGAAATATGGACACTTGCGATTCCAGGGCTTCCACCCAATCTTTTTCCCTTCCGCGCAAGACAGATTTGAGCTTGTACATGGCAGATTCGTAATATTCGCCCAACGATTTATCGGTGAATTTCTGCATCAACTTTTCGGCGGCCACAAAGCTACCGGCCTCTTCGCGGGTGAACATGACAGGGGGTAGGCGGTAGCCTTCCATGATGGAATAGCCCACACCGGCCTCACTGATAATGGGGACCCCGGAGGCCTCCAAGGTCCGGATGTCCCTGTAAATGGTGCGGAGGCTCACCTCAAAGCGATCGGCCAGTTCTTGGGCCTTTACTATGCGTTTGGACTGTAGCTGGATCAAAATGGCCACGATCCTATCAAAACGTTTTACGGTATCCATTCCCATAATTGAACGACCTATCTCCCAAAGATAGGATTTCAATCCAAGGAGGGTAGTCCAATCTTTGTTCATTTTTTTGCAATTAAATCAGTATTGAAACCACTTGGGCTGTTTCATTGTTGGCCAAAATTAGGGAGTGGCAATGACAGCCGTTTGTCAGGAACACTATTTTTTACCGCACTTTTTTACTGCTGACAAGGGGCTGTCACACCCTACATCTACCTTTGGTCCAAGAATCAAAATTTATAAATCAATGCATCATGGAAAACACAGTGGAAAAACAAAAAGAAACAGCACAGGTCATTACTTCTTCCCAATTATTGGAACATTGGCAAGGACATCGAAGGGTAACGCGCAAGGTCATCGAAGCCTTTCCGGAAAAAGAATTCTTCACCCATTCCATTGGAGGAATGCGTCCCTTTGCGGAAATGGTGATGGAGCTTCTGGGGATTGCCGTTCCGGGACTTGAGGAAATAGTATCGGGCAAGACCTCAAAGTTCGAGGAACATTTTGACCATGGGGGCAGCAAGGCAAAATTATTGCAAATGTGGGACGATGCCACAGTGCAGATCAATGCGCTTTGGCAGGAGATTCCCTTGGAGCGCTTCCAAGAATATATCAAGCTTTTTGGACAGTATGAGGGTACGGTACAGTCATCCATTTTCTATTTTTTGGATAACGAGATACACCACAGGGGGCAAGGATATGTCTATCTGCGCTCCTTGGGCGTGGAACCCCCATTGTTTTACGACCGAAAATAGATCCAGTACCTTACACATGAAAACCGTATTGGTATTTAAGACCTCTGTCACCGCTGAAAAACAGATAAAGACGCTTAGGCCTTTGTTGAACGCGTTGGTGAACAGAAACGGATATTGGAATTTTGACCTGGAGGATTGCGATAACATCCTTCGGGTCGAAACCCAAAGTTTGCCCGCACTTACCGTTTCTTCGCTATTGCACAACAATGGGTTTAGCTGTGAGGAACTTCATTGAAGGTTATGGATTGGCAACCGCATTTATGACCGATTTTTTTGTAGTTCTTTTAAAGTAGATGGTTACTTTTTTTGCATTTGGCTTCAGTTAGCTGTCACTGGTCTAATAAAGAGCGATAAATACAGATAAATTGAGGAATTTTTGTGAATTATCCCATTACCGGATTTTCACAAGATGAGGTATTGTATAACTAAAAATGGCAACTATTTTCTTCTGGCGGTATTGATTTTCAATCTATCGTGCGTTGGCACGGAACAAAAAAAGGAAATCAAGAAAGGGCAGGAAGACTTTGCGGCCTATGTTGACCCCTTTATCGGTACGGGGGGGCATGGGCATACCTTTCCAGGGGCCGTGGCGCCTTTTGGCATGGTACAGCCCAGTCCAGATAACGGACGAGGAGGTTGGGATTGGTGTTCTGGCTACCATATCTCCGACTCGTTGATCACAGGTTTTGGACAATTGCATTTAAGCGGCACCGGAATTGGCGATTTGGCCGATATTTTGATCATGCCCACCACACAGAAGGTTGATGTTTCCCTGTTCGGGAAAACCAGGGACAGCCTTCCCTATGTCTCCAGATTTGACCATAACCAAGAGGAGGCGAGACCGGGATATTATGGGGTTCTTCTTCCCGATAATCATGTAAAGGTTGAGCTGACCGCCAATGAATATGTAGCCTTTCACAAGTATACCTTTCTTGAAGAAAAGCAGCCTTCTTTTGTGGTTGACCTTGGGTATGCCGTTAATTGGGATGCCCCCACAAAAAGTCAGATCACTCTGGAAAATGATAGTTTGATCACGGGATACAGGTTCAGTACAGGCTGGGCCAAGAACCAAAAAGTGTTCTTTGCCATTCATACGGATGCTCCCATTAAAAAATTTGAATGGGCCGCCGATGGACAGTCTTTTTCCAAAGGAAAAACGGTTCAGGGAACCAAGACCGGGGCACAGTTCTTTTTTGACCCCAACGTTGCAAAAACGGAACTCAAAATCGCAGTGTCCTCGGTGAGTGTTGAAAATGCCATGGCAAACCTAAGGGAACAGGGCGATCGTATCACTTTTGATGAAGCTTTGGAATCGACATCCAACGCATGGGAAAGTTTTTTATCGAAGATTAGGGTGGAAACCCCCATCGATTCCCTAAAGACCATTTTCTATACGGCCCTCTACCACACCCAGGTTTCCCCTTCGCTGTTCAGTGATGTAAACGGAGAATTTCGATTGCAGAATGATTCCGTGATAAAAACCGACGGATGGAAAGCCTATTCCACATTGTCTTTATGGGATACTTTTCGGGCGGAAAACCCATTGCTCAACATCTTGCAGCCCAAGCTGACAAACGACATCATCAATTCCATGTTGGCCTATGGTGATGAACAGGGAAGACTGCCGGTATGGACACTTTATGCCAATGAGACCAATACCATGACGGGAAACCACGCCGTATCTGTTTTGGTGGAAGCCTTTTTGAAGGGACATCGGGGGTATGATGTGGACAAAGCCTATGAAGCGGTCAAGCATACCATGATGGGCGAGATTCGGGGTTTGGCACCTTACAAAGAGTATGGATATATCCCTTTTGACAAACTGGATGAGTCCGTGACCATAAGTCTGGAGTTTGCCTACAACGATTGGTGTGTGGCACAGATGGCCAAGGCTTTGGGCAAGCAGGAAGATTACGAATATTTCAACAACCGGGCAAAGGCGTACCAATACCTGTTTGATGATAAGACAGGGTTCATGCGCGGGAAATCATCCGATGGAAAAACATGGAGGGAACCTTTTGACCCCAAGTATTCCAATCACCGGGAACACACAGACTATACCGAGGGCAATTCATGGCAGCACAGCTGGTTTGTTCCCCAAGATGCGTCCCGACTCATTGCGTTGCACGGGGGACCAAAGGCATTTTCCGAAAAGTTGGAACAACTTTTTACCGAAAGTTCTGAAATAACAGGTGAAAATGTATCGGTGGACATTTCTGGACTTATTGGCCAGTATGCCCATGGCAACGAGCCAAGTCATCATATTGCCTATTTGTTCAACAAGGCCGGAATGCCCTGGAAAACGCAATATTGGGTCCGGGAGATCCTGAACACCCAGTACAACGCCCAGCCCAACGGACTCAGCGGCAATGAGGACTGCGGTCAAATGTCGGCCTGGTATGTGTTCAGTGCCTTGGGGTTCTATCCCATGAATCCGGCTTCGGGGACCTATGAATTGGGAAGTCCGCTTTTCGAAAAAGCGACCATAGACCTCCCCAATGGCAAGACTTTTCAGATAGTGGCAAAAAATACTTCATCGATCAACAGATATATTCAATCGGTTAAACTAAATGGGCAGGCCCTCAACCGCACTTTCATCACCCACAATGAAATAATGGAAGGGGGGATATTGGAGATGGAAATGGTGGAAAGCCCACCAGACTAAACAATCACATTTGTGGCAATTAGAGAATGGACGTAATTGATGTTTCTATTATTGTAGCCTATATCCTACTCACCCTTTTTGTGGGTATCTGGATATCCAAAAAAGCCTCAAAAGGATTAAAATCCTATTTTCTGGGGGGCAATGATATTAAATGGTATTTCTTGGGCCTCAGCAATGGTTCGGGGATGTTCGACATTTCCGGAACCGCTTGGATGGTGGGCATTCTCTTTCTTTACGGTGCCAAAAGCTTCATGTTCATGTGGCTTTGGCCGGTTTGGAACCAAGTTTTCGTAATGGTGTTCTTGGCCATTTGGATACGGCGTTCAAACATCATGACCGGCTCCGAATGGATTCTGACCCGGTTTGGCGATGACAGGGCAGGGCGAGCCTCGCACAATATCGTTGCCGTATTCGCGGTGGTTTCCACCATTGGGTTCATTGCGTATTTTTTTGAAGGGATCGGTAAATTTTTGACCATTATCCTACCCTGGAACTTGGCTTTGGAGGTCGGCGACCTTTTATTATTGACATCGGAGCAGTCCTACGCCCTGATCATCATTCTTTTGACAACCTTGTACACCATCAAAGGTGGAATGTTCTCCGTAGTGGCCACGGAAGTGTTGCAGTACGGAATCATGGTGATCTCAGGGGTTCTTGTGGCCGTCTACGCTTTTCATGCCGTAGGTGATGTCGATTTGAACCTTATCATCTCCGAGGAATGGAAAAATATCTTCTTCAAAAGGGAGTTGGGGGTCATTTGGAGTGAAAAGTTGGATGCGTTCAACCACCTCATTGACCAAGAGGGCTACAAAATGTTCGGCGCATTCATTGGGATGACGCTCTTCAAAGGTTTTTTTGCCAGTATTGCGGGGCCGGTTCCCAGTTATGATTTTCAACGTATCCTTTCAACCAGGAATGTTAAAGAGGCTGCCTATATGAGCGGCTTTACCAATTTGGTGCTCTATATTCCCAGATACTTGTTGATTGCGGGCATTGCGGTTATTGCCCTGGTCATTCTGGGACCGGAGATGAGTGCCAACCCCCACTTGAATGGGGGCGACCTTGAGGTCATTCTCCCCAAGGTCATCAACAATCATATTCCGGTGGGCATCAAAGGATTGCTCTTGGCAGGTCTTTTGGCGGCTTTTATGTCAACCTTTTCGGCCTTTGTCAATTCCGGTCCGGCCTATATCGTCAATGATATTTACAAGAAATATTTTAAACCGGAGGCCACGGACAAGCACTATATCAAGGCCAGTCAATTGGCTTCGTTCCTAGTGGTGGGCCTAGGGGTCTTTATGGGATTTTTTGCGGAATCCATCAATTCGCTCACGCTATGGATCACCAGCGCACTGTACGGAGGATATGTGGCAGCCAACTTTTTAAAATGGATTTGGTGGCGTTTCAATGGATGGGGATATTTTTGGGGAATGTTGGCAGGGTTGGTCGTGGCTACCCTCCAATTTTTATTGGACCACAACAAGACGGGTTTTGCCGAAGGATCCCTTCTCTATGAAGTTTCAAATGTGCATGCAATTTACCTGTTTCCACTCATTTTTGGGTTTTCCTTGCTGGGCTCCTTTTTAGGAACATTTCTGACCAGCCCAACAAAGGCTGAGGTATTGAGGGATTTTTATAGAAATGTAAAACCTTGGGGCTGGTGGAAACCGGTATATGCCCAGATCAAGAAAGAGGATCCAAGTTTTGAAAAGAACAATGATTTCTGGGCAGATATGATGAATTGTTTGATAGGCATAATTTGGCAATCGAGCATGATCCTGCTTCCCATTTACCTATTGGTGAGGGACTATCCCAAAACCTTGTTGGCTTTGGTGGTATTTTTGGCCACGAGCGTAATTCTAAAGTTCACATGGCTGGACAAGGTCAAAAAAATTCCAAATTGATACTGTATTTCTTATGATGATGGACAATAAATCAACAAACATAAAATTGGGAATGCCTTGGCAAGATAGGCCCGAGGGGCACACGGAGGTAATGTGGAGGCACAGTAATAACCCCATAATCTCCCGGAATGCCATTCCGAGTTCCAACAGCATATTCAACAGTGCCGTGGTACCCTATAAAGAAGGGTATGCCGGAGTGTTCCGGTGCGATAACAAAGCGGTGCAAATGAACATTTTTGCAGGGTTCAGCAAGGATGGACTGCATTGGGACATTGAACATGACCCCATTGTTTTCAAAGAAGGGAATACCTCCATGATCGATTCGGATTATAAATATGACCCAAGAGTCGTTTTTATCGAGGACCGCTATTGGATTACATGGTGCAATGGATACCATGGCCCCACAATAGGCATTGGCTACACCTTTGACTTCAAGGAATTTTTTCAGTGCGAGAATGCTTTTTTGCCCTTCAATAGGAATGGGGTACTGTTTCCTGAAAAGATCAACGGAAGATATGCCATGTTGAGCCGCCCCAGTGATAATGGCCATACCCCGTTTGGGGATATCTACATCAGTTTTAGCCCAGACATGAAGTATTGGGGTGAGCATAGGTGTGTGATGAAGGCAGCGCCTTTTGTGGACAGTGCATGGCAGTGCACCAAAATTGGGGCAGGACCCATCCCCATTCTGGTCGATGAGGGTTGGCTCATGTTCTACCATGGTGTAATCAATACCTGCAATGGATTTAGATACTCCATGGGTGCCGCGATATTGGACAGGGATAAGCCCGAAATCGTAAAATACCGCACGCAACCCTATTTGTTATCGCCCCAGACCCAGTACGAATGCGTGGGCGATGTGCCCAATGTGGTCTTTCCATGTGCAGCCCTCCATTCCATTGAAGAAGATAAGGTGGCCATATATTACGGTGCTGCCGATACGGTAGTTGCCCTTGCCTATGGAAGATTGTCCGAGATTGTTGAATTCACAAAGAAAAATAGCTTGTAGCTTATGAAATGGGATAAGGTGGGATTTCTGTTTTTTTTCTTGACGGTGTCCGGTGTTTGGGCCCAAATGTCTCCTGTTGATTACGTCAACCCATTTATAGGCACTTCCAATTTTGGCACTACCAATCCAGGCCCCATTGCGGTGAGGGGCATGGCCAACGTATCGCCCTTTAATGTGGCCGGTCCAGAAAATCTTCCCCTGGAAAAAGACAGTAGATGGTTGTCAACACCCTATATCAAGGAGAATCCATTTTTGACAGGTTTCAGCCATGTGAGCCTAAGTGGTGTGGGCTGTCCGGAGTTGGGAGTCATCATCATTATGCCGACCACTGGAGAGTTGGAAACAAACCATATACAATACGGCACCACTTTTAGCCAGGAGGTGGCTAGTCCTGGGTATTATTCTAATACTTTGGACAAATACAACATTAAAGTAGAGGCCACCGCGACAACACGAGTAGGGGCGAGCAAGTACAGCTTTCCCGAAGGGAAGGCAAACATTTTGTTGAACCTGGGCCTAGGGTTGACCAATGAACAAGGGGCGCAGATCAAAGTGGTCTCACCTACTGAAATGGAAGGGATCAGAACTGTGGGGTCGTTCTGTTATTACAAACCTGAAGAGAGCTATCCCATTTATTTTGTGGCCCAATTTTCCAGACCGGCGGAAAAATTCGGTGTCTGGAAAAAACCAGCGGAGCATAAGGGGGTAGAGGCCCAATGGATGGGCTACAATGGCAAAACCCGAATAAAGGAGGGCTTTGCCAAAGAAGTGATGGGGGATAGCATCGGGGCGTATATGCAATATGATTTTAAGGCCCCGACCACTGTTGAGGTAAGGGTGGGAATATCATATGTGAGCATTGAAAACGCACGTGAAAATCTAAGGCAGGAAACCGACAACAAATCGTTCGAGGAAATTTTGGACGGGACCAAAACCGAATGGAACGACCATCTTTCAAGGATCAAAGTGGAAGGAGGTACGACCGAGGATAAAACCATTTTTTACACGGCACTCTACCACACTCTCATCCATCCCAGCACTTTGAACGATGCCAATGGGGAATATCCGAAGATGCGTACCCGGGAAACCCTGACCACCAAAGGAACTCGGTACACCGTTTTTTCGCTGTGGGATACCTACCGAAACTACCATCAATTGATGAGTCTGGTCTTTCCAGAACAACAGTCGGACATGGTCAAGAGCATGTTGCAGATTTACGATGAATCCGGCTGGTTGCCCAAATGGGAACTCAATGCCACTGAAACTACTACCATGGTGGGAGATCCCGCAGGGATTGTCATCGCGGACACCTATTTGCGGGGCATCCAGGATTTTGATGTGGAAAAGGCATATACTGCTATGCTAAAAAGTGCCAACCAATTGGAAGATAATCCGTTGAGACCGGGAATTAAAGACTATTTGGATAAGGGATATTTGACCACCAAAACCACCCACAGCGGTTCGGTGTCCACCACCCAAGAGTACAATATTTCTGATTTTGCAATTGCCCAACTGGCAAAAATCTTGAACAAGAAGACAGACCAAGAACGTTTTGCAAAGCGTTCCATTTCGTACAGAAAACTTTTTGACAAGGAGTTTAATCTGTTGCGCCCCAAAAATGATGATGGGAGTTGGTTAACGCCCTACAACCCCGAAAGTGGAGCCAATTTTGAGGAAAATCTTGGTTTTATCGAAGGCAACGCATGGCAATACACCTTTATGGTCTCGCATGATGTAAAAGGCCTTATAAAACTGATGGGAGGTGAAAAATCCTTTGCCAAACGCCTTCAAGATGTGTTTGACAAAAAGCAATTTGATATGGCCAACGAGCCCGATATTGCTTACCCTTACCTATTCAACTATGTGAAGGAGGAGGAGTGGCGCACCGACAAAATGGTTGATGAATTGCTGAAAACGTATTTCAAAAACCAGCCCAATGGCATTCCTGGCAATGACGATACGGGGACCATGAGCGCATGGGCCATTTTTTCGATGATGGGCATCTATCCGGTTAGCCCTGCAGAACCCATTTATACCTTAAAAACTCCAATTTTTGATAAAGTGACCATCAAATTGGCCCCACCATATTACAAAAATGGGGAATTGGTCATCACCAAAGAAGGTAAGTCATCATCGGATAAGGACAAAACCATGTATTTGGACGGGAAGCGATTGGAAAGCCCTTTTGTTTCGCATCAGGAATTGACCAGTGCAAAACAGTTGAAATTCAAATTGGAGTAAGAGGGATAGGGCAAAATGAAAAAGAACTATGTTATCGGTACCGTCAAAGCAATGCAGGAGACTATTATCCAAAAATACTTACAACCCAAAATGCGTAGATTCTTAAGCCTTAAAAATCAATGTGCCATATCAAAAGATCATATGGATTTGGTCAATCATCTGGCCATATCGGCCATAATCATTTTTCTTTTGGCACAATGCACCCCAAAAGATGGGTTGCCATTGGGCGATCCTGACAACGGAGGACTTTTTCTTCCTGGCGATTTTGAAGCCGTTGTGGTAGTGGACAGTCTTGAAGGCAGGGCACGACATCTCACGGTAAATACTAACGGGGACATTTATGTAAAATTGAGGTTTCCCAATGATGAAGGAGGAAATGCCGCACTGCGAGATACCAATAACGATGGTAAGGCCGATATTATCAAAACTTTTGATGACTATATCGACCGCAGTAGTTATGGAACAGAGATGAAAATCCATAATGGCTATTTGTATTTTAGTTCGGTGACCAGGGTCTATAGACAAAAATTGACCGATGAGTTGGTGCCGGATACTGAACTTGAATTGATTTTGACCGATACCCAACCTCCCAGACAGCACGACACAAAACCTTTGGCCTTTGATAACGAAGGCAATATGTACACCATTTTTGGCGCACCATCCGATGCTTGTCAGATAGATGATAGATCGCCCTTGTCCCCAGGGATGTTTCCTTGCCCTATATTGGAAAAAAGAGGAGGTATTTGGCGTTTTGATGCCAACAAGAAAAACCAATTTCAGGAGGATGGTGTAAAATTTGCGACGGGTCTGCGGAGTGTGGTAGGCCTGGATTGGAACGATCAAGACAACAACCTCTATGCCGTGGTTCACGGCAGGGATTATTTGCACAGTACTTGGCCAAGGAAGCTTACAGAATGGCAGGGAGCGGTGTTGCCTTCGGAAGTTTTTGTGAGACTCAAGGAGGGAGACGATGCCGGTTGGCCCTACCATTACTATGACCAAATAAAGGAGGGGTATTATTTAAATCCTGAATACGGGGGTGATGGCGAGAAACAGGGAGAAGACATTGGGAAATTGACGGAGCCAGTAGTAGCTTTTCCTGGCCATTTTGCACCCAACGATGTTCTTTTTTATAAAGGGGACCAATTTCCAGAACGATATAAAAATGGTGCCTTTATTGCATTTCACGGCTCCACGAGCAGCAATCCATACCCGCAAACGGGGTATTTTGTAGGGTTTGTGCCCATGGAAAATGGGGTTCCCACTGGTCCGTGGGAAGTATTTGCGGATGGTTTTGCGGAGAAGGAAGTTATTATCAATACCAGTGATGCAAGTCATAGGCCCATGGGATTGGCCGTTGGGCCAGATGGATCACTTTATGTATCCGATTCAAAAAAAGGAAAGATTTGGCGGATCATGTACAAAGGGGACAAAGCACAATTTGGAGAAGAACAACTCGCTGCGATGGAAAAACGAAAAGTTACCGCCCCAAACATAAAAACTCCTGTTGAGCACAAAGATGTAGTGGTTTTGGAAGAAGGTGATATGAATAAGTTGGATAATGGGGAATTGAGCGAAGGTGGAAAACTCTACAATATGTTCTGTTCAATATGCCATCAGCGGAACGGTTTGGGCAACGACCGTTTTCCGCCTCTGGACAACACGGAATGGGTATTGGGAGATAAAGCAACACTGATCAACGTGGTGCTCAAGGGCCTCCGTGGAGAAATTTATGTCAATGAAAAATCGTATAACAATGCTATGCCAAAGTTGGATAGATTGACAGATGAAGAAATAGCAGCGGTTTTAACCTATGTCCGCCAAAGTTTTGGAAATAGCGCATCAGAAATAAAACCCAGTGAAGTTGCAAACGTAAGAAAAGCCAATGTGGCTCCGTAAAACCCGATCATTATTAAATGTGGTTTCCATGAAACATCAGAAAAAGACAACACACATTTTTCCTAAAAAAAGCAAAGTTATCCCCTTTTTAAAAATGGGGGCAATGCTATGCTGTGTTATGGCATTCCATGTCGGGTGCAAGAAAAAAGAAAAGGATTCCTCAACCGCCAACGCCATAGAAACCACTGAAAAAGAGGAGCTTGTATACTACCAAAGCAGTATTTTTACGAAACCTTCGGAATTCACATCCGGTATAGAGGGACCTGCCGTGGACTCCAAAGGAACCTTATATGTGGTCAACTTTGAAAAACCAGGAACCATTGGTGAGGTAGATTCCAAAGGAAATACTTCCCTTTTTGTAACGCTGCCCGAGGGAAGTACTGGGAATGGTATCCGCTTCAATAGCAAAGGTGAAATGTTGGTAGCCGATTATACCAACCATACTATTTTGAAAGTGGACATGTCCACAAAAAAAGTTAGTGTTTATGCCCATAATCCAGAGATGAACCAACCGAATGATATTGCCATTATGGACAATGATATTTTGTTCGCAAGCGATCCAGATTGGGCGAATTCCAAAGGACAGATTTGGAGGATTGGTTTGGATGGAAACTTTACTTTGTTGGAGGGGGATATGGGAACAACCAATGGGATTGAGGTTAGTCCAGATAACAAAACACTCTACGTAAATGAATCGGCTCAGCGTAAGATTTGGGCCTATGATCTTTCTCCCGCGGGGGAAATAAGCAATAAAAGACTGTTTGTCCAATTTGATGACTTTGGTATGGACGGGATGCGTGCGGATATTGAAGGAAATCTTTATGTAGCGCGATATGGAAAAGGTGTTATCGCAAAAATTTCTCCAGATGGAACTGTTTTGAGAGAAATTCAGCTGACGGGCAAACGCGTTTCCAATATTGCTTTTGGAGGTGATGACGGCACCAAAGCCTTTGTGACCCTTCAAGACAATGGGAATATTGAAACCTTTACAGCAGAGTTTCCCGGAAGGGCCTATAAAATGATGGAAAGAACAAAATGATTTAAATTTCAAAACCCCGATAATGAGGAGATTAGCACTTAAAAACATATTTATAGCACTAACCATACTTGGCTGCTCAATTACGCTTGAGGCGCAGGAGTATGATCTGGTAATTAAGAACGGCACCCTGGTAGATGCAAAAAGTGGGCTGAACAAGAAAATGGATTTGGCCATTTTGGATGGTAAAATAGTTGAAATTTCAGGCAATATTCCATCCAACAAAGCCAAGAAAATAATTGATGCCCAGAATAAGTTGGTCACCCCTGGGCTTATTGATCTCCATGGACATGTATTTTATGGAACGGACGAAGATGCAATGTACAGCGGGGGCAGGTTCAGTGTTGCCCCAGATAATTTTACCTTCTCTAGCGGTGTTACCACCATTGTGGATGCAGGTAGTTCGGGTTGGCGCAATTTTAGTACATTCAAGAAAAATGTGATTGATAACTCCAATACCAGGGTATTGGCCTTTTTAAATATTGTGGGCTCGGGAATGAAAGGAGGGGTCATTGAACAAAACCTAGATGACATGAACCCTAAAATGACGGCCTTGACCGTTCGAAAATACCCCGAAATCATAGGTGTTAAGCTGGCACATTATTCGGGGTTTGAATGGGAGCCTACTGACAAAGCCGTGGAAGCAGGTACCATTGCCGACGTTCCTGTTATGGTTGACTTTGGTGGAAGTACACCCACATTGTCCATAAAAACCCTGTTTTTGGAAAAATTGAGACCAGGGGATATTTTCACACATGCCTATGCATCATTGGACAGTCGGGAAAAGGTAGTGGACGACCAAGGAATGGTAAAACCCTTTGTGTTTGAGGCCCAAAAAAGAGGTATTGTCTTTGATGTGGGCCATGGAGGGGGAAGTTTTGCATTCTCACAAGCAATTCCCGCCATGAGCCAAGGGTTTAAACCCAATACCATCAGCACCGATCTTCATATCGGTAGTATGAACGGCGGAATGAAGAATATACTAAATGTAATGTCCAAGTTTTTGAACATGGGCATGCCGGTCAATGAAGTGATTGCTGCCGTTACATGGAAACCTGCACAATACATTAAAAGAACGGATTTAGGCCATTTAAGTGTGGGGGCTGTGGCCGATGTTGCCATTCTGGGTCTTGTAAAGGGAGAATTTGGCTTTGTTGATGCCATGAATAGAAAAATGATGGGCAACCAAAAATTGGAATGCGAGGTCACCATTAAGGACGGTAAGGTTGTTTATGACCTCAATGGCCTGTCCTGTGAAAAATGGGACAAATAGGATGCGATTAGGCTTAAAAACGAATACTAACAAATAAAAACAAAACCATGAAGCGAAGGGAGATAATCAAGCAATTGGGCGTAGTTCCGGTAGCAGGTAGCCTTATGGCAGGTAATTCAATTTTTGGGGCAACATTGGGTAACACCTCGGGTCCACTGACCATAAAACCAAATGTCAAAGGCAAGAACATCTTTGAATCCATTGGGGTTGAGACCATAATCAATTGTAGGGGAACCTTCACCATTCTGGGGGGTTCCACAGAACGCCCAGAGGTATTGGAGGCCATGGAAGCTGCAAGTGGCTATTTTGTGCAGTATGATGAACTGGCTTTTGGCATTGGTCGTCGTTTGGCCGAACTCACCAAGGCCGAATGGGGAATGATTTCCGCGGGATGCGCCGCAGGGATGAAACATGTTACCGCTGCCTGTGTAACCGGGGGAAATCCCGAAAAACTGATCAGAATACCGCATATAGACGATTTTGAGAAAAATGAAGTCATTATTCCCAGAAGCTCCAGAAATTTTTATGACCATGCTATTCGAAACATCGGTGTCAAAATCATCATGGTAGATACCCCTG
Source organism: Allomuricauda sp. (assembly GCA_041391945.1). Classification (GTDB taxonomy): domain Bacteria; phylum Bacteroidota; class Bacteroidia; order Flavobacteriales; family Flavobacteriaceae; genus Flagellimonas. The sequence continues at coordinate 296,425 of JAWKNC010000003.1, forward strand.
AAGAATTGGAACATGCCATTACTCCAAGAACAGCCATGATCTATATAATGACAGGAAGTGATAACGAGACAGGAAAACCACTTTCACTTGAAGTCATAAGTCAAATCGCAAAACCTAGGAACATCCCTGTTCTAGCGGATGCGGCCGCCGAAAACTTGAGCATTCCCTGTGTCCACTTAGAGCGTGGTGCAACGGTAGTGGCATACAGCGGAGGAAAAGCAATTTGCGGGCCCCAGTGTGCAGGGTTGTTGTTGGGAGATAAAAAATTACTCATGGCGGCATGGCAAGCCAGTTCTCCCCACCATGGACCAGGAAGGGACAATAAAATTGGGAAAGAGGAAATGTTGGGTATGTTGGCCGCCGTAGAAGCTTGGACCACTAGGGACCACGATAAGGAGTGGGATACCTGGATGGGTTGGTTGGATGAAATTTCTTCAAAACTGACCAAAATTGATGGCATCAGCAAAGAAATTCAAATGCCAACGAGCTTGGACAACCGGGCCCCAAGATTGATATTAAAGTGGAATCCGGATAAGTTGAACATAACAGGGGAAGAACTTGCGGAAGAGGTGGCTCGCAACAAACCAAGGATTGCCATTGGGGGCTGGACGCGGGATGAAGATACCTTTATTTCAATTACCCCCAGTCAGATGAGGCCGGGCAATGCCAAATTGGTGGCCGATAGATTGTATGACATATTGGTTCAGGAGCGTGAGCCAATTTCCGATGAAATGGCGCCACCTGCCGAAGACATTTCTGGTCATTGGGAGGTTGATGTGGAGTTTTTTACAAGCACAAGCAAGCATAAATTTTTTCTGGAACAAGATGGAAACTGGGTTTCCGGGACCCATACAAGCGAGTATGCCATGCAAGAAGTAGTTGGGATGATAGAAGGGGGCGAGGTCGTGCTTAGAAGTAACTATCGAGTTCCCGGGAATTCCATAAATTTTTGGTTCATCGGAAAAATATCACAAGGCAACCTTACGGGATCCGTTTTTCTTGGGGAATATCTGACCGCAGAATTTACTGCCAAAGGACTCTCCTATAAACATGGAAGAAAAAAATTCATGGTTCCCGGCGGGCCACCTTTGGCCACATAGCATATATCAATGCGGATTTACAACGAAAAATTTAACACTTTAAACATAAAATCATGGAAGCTAAAACAACAAGAAGATCATCTTTTAAAAAGATAGGAATGGGATTGGCCGCTCTGCTTGGCGTTGGTTCAACAACCGCTGCAAGGGCTATTACAAAAGAATCCAAAGCCAAAAAGGAAGTGGTTGGGGACATTGTCCAAGATCAGGACATACCCCTGTTCTCAGGGGCCGTCAAACATGGTAATACGCTTTACATTGCTGGAAAAGGGGCCCACACGGAACCTTTTGAAATTAAAGCGCACACGGAAATTGTTCTAAATGAAATTCAAAAAGAGCTCGAAAGAAATGGCTCCTCAATGGATAAAGTGCTAAAGGTAAACGTGTACTTGGCCGATTTGAACGATTACCATGCCATGAATGAAGTCTATAGGGGAAGATTTGGAAAGAATCCACCCGTAAGGACCACCGTAGCAGTTTATGGCGGAGTACCAGGGAATTCCATGGTAGAAATTGATTGTATAGCGGCATTGGATTGATGTGCTGCAAAGGGAATCAATGTTAAAAATGAAATTTATGATGAGAGCCAACATATTCATAGCCTTCTGCCTTCTGGTCTCGACCGTTACCGGTCAAACCATCCCCAAAGAGGAACTTATTTTTTTGACTTCGGAATGGAAGGGCGATCGATTTGAGGATGGACGTCCCAAAATAGCGGATGACTTATTGGATCGGGCCAAAAAGATAGGAATTGATGATGCTTGGACCGTTCTCAAGAATGAAGGCTACACCAATCAGTTTGAAGGAAACTGGAAGATGGTACATGCAGATGTTCCAGTTGTGGGAAGAGCCCTCACGGCCATGTTCATGCCCAGCCGTCCAGATGTTGAGAAAAACATCAAAGATCGTGGCATAAGTATGCAGGGGCGTAAGGGGAATACCAATTCTTGGCCCATAGAAATGCTCACAAAAGGAGATGTATATGTTGCCGACGGTTATGGGAAAATTGATGCAGGTACCCTAATGGGTGCCACATTGGCCACATCAATCTATAGCAAATCCGGAAATGGAGTAGTCTTTAATGGAAGTTCCAGAGATTTGGAAGCGATCAAGGAAATAGATGGATTTAATGCATTTGTACGTGATTTTCACCCTTCTTTCCTTGAAGAAATGGTGGTTATGGGCCTTAATGTGCCCATTCGCATAGGGCATGCCATTGTGCTCCCGGGTGATCTTGTTATTGCCAAAGAAGAAGGGGTCCTTTTCGTACCGGCACACTTGGCGGAACAGGTGGTCAGTACTGCAGAATTTGTAGCTCTAAAGGATATTTTCGGTTTTGAGATGGTGAAATCGAAAAAATATTCCACAGGTGAGATTGACAGCCAATGGACCGATAACATCAAGGATGATTTTATCAGTTGGCTCAAAGGCAAACCCGAGCTTGGAAAAATGACCAGGGAAGAGTTGGATAAGGTGTTGAGCAAACGAACATGGTAACCTCCATACAGAACCAAGAATGAATCTTAAAATCATGAAAAACCGAACCTTTATTGTCCTTTGGGGCTTTCTATGCTTTTTTTTAACCAACTGTGATACAGTCAAGAAAGAAGAGATCAAACAGGGAGCCGATCCAACAATGGACAAAACTGAACCTAAGGTGGAAGATGTTGAAGAAGCGGTAAAAATCTTTAACAGTGCCATGGTAAACCCGCAAAGAGAAGTACTGGAAGAACTATGTTCAGACCAGCTCACCTATGGTCACTCCAGTGGGCTTATCCAAAATAAGGAAGAGTTTATCGATGATCTTATGAATGGTCCTTTTGACTTCTCATCCGTAGAGGCTCTTGATCAAACTGTGCATCTGGTAGGGGAAACGGCCATTGTACGGCATATCTTCTTTGCCCAAGCTACCAAGGAAGGCGAACCTATCGAGATAAAACTCGGAAACATCGAAGTATTTAAAAGAAATGAAGCTGGCAAATGGGAATTGCTTGCAAGACAGGCCTATAAACTCTAGTGCTTTTTAGCATGAAAGTAAACAATACGTAGTAATTAATTAAACCAAACAGACTTTTGAAAAAAATAACGATCTACTCAGCATCTTTTGGGATAGCATTACTTCTGCTTTTAGTTATTATTGGAATGCTGGGTACCGGAAACTCGGATGCTGCCGGTCCATTGATTATTTCTTTTTTTGCCATACTGGCGTTCGGTCTTAGCGGGTACAAATCGTTGAACAGCTATGTATTCACGGCCATGATTTTTATGGGAGTGACCCTTGCCTTGTATTTTCCCCAGTATTTTGTACAGATGGGAGATTTTAAGCTGACTGGGCTCATCATCCCTTTGATACAACTGATCATGTTCGGGATGGGAACCTCAATGAGCATCAGTGATTTTGGGTCAGTCATCAAATCCCCCAAGGGTGTTTTGGTAGGTGTTACCGCCCAATTGGGCATTATGCCTTTAATGGGGTTCTTGTTGGCCAAGATAAGTGGGTTCCCACCAGAGATTGCCGCGGGCATCGTTTTAATCGGATGCTCCCCCAGTGGTGTGGCCTCCAATGTAATGGCCTATCTGGCCAAGGCCAATCTCGCACTTTCGATTACCATCACTTCCATCTCTACGCTGATAGCCCCATTTGTGACGCCGTTGCTGATGAAGCTTTTGGCGGGGGAGTTTATTGAGATTGATGTATTGGCCATGATGTGGAGCATCATCAAAATGATTATTCTGCCTATTGGGGCGGGACTTTTGTTCAACCGAATCTTTGGGGATAGGGCTGCCTGGCTCGCTAAGGCAATGCCGATCATCTCCATGCTGGGGATTGGTCTGATCATCGTGGTGATTACCGCTGCGGGGAGAGACAGTCTTCTGGATATTGGTGGGTTCCTGATGCTGTTGGTGTTCGTCCACAATGTTTTCGGTTATTTCTTGGGCTATTTGTATGCCCGTGCACTGAGGCTCTCAGAACAGGACTCGCGGACCATCGCCATTGAAGTTGGGATGCAGAACGGGGGGTTGGCTTCTGGAATAGCCAACTCATTGGGCAAGATTGCTACCATGGGGCTTGCCCCTGCCGTTTTTGGACCGCTCATGAACATCACGGGATCCATCCTGGCCTCGTATTGGCACAAAAGAATCCCGAAAGACTTTTCTGAAGAAGAGAAAAAAGTATAGAACAAATTGGCCCAAAAAAGAATGAAAAAGAACTATGTCATAGGGGCTGATATTGGGGGGTCCCATATTTGTGCGGCGGCCGTTGATTTGGAGCGCTATTCAATTGTGGAGCACTCGTATGTATCAAGGCATGTGGACAATCAACAATCCAAAGAAGGAATATTGGGAGATTGGGCCGATGTTTTTAATCAAGTGCTAAATTCAGTCCATGGAGAGGTAAAGGGCATCGCCTGTGCCATACCTGGCCCCTTTGATTATGCCCAAGGCCTGGCCAAATACCCGGAAGGATTCAAGTTTGGGGCATTGCATGGGCTAAAGGTTGAAGATGGGCTTAAACCCTTGTTGAGATCAAACCACCCCATTTCGGTCAAGTTTTTGAACGATGCCACCTCTTTTGCAGTGGGTGCGGTTCGCAGCAACCCATCCTTAAAACAAAAAAACACACTCTGCATTACCTTGGGTACTGGATTGGGCGCTGGGTTTGTAAAAAATGGATTGCCCATAATGAAAGGTTCGGAAGTTCCCGCCAATGGGTGTCTTTGGAATCTTTCTTTTGAGGAGGGTATGGCCGATGACTATTTTTCAACCCGCGGGATTGTCAAAATATACACCGATTTGGGGGGCGATGAGGTGCTTGGGGCAAAAGAGTTGGCCGAACGTTTTGATCAGGACGAATTGGTCAAAAAGACGTTCGATGCCTTTGGCAAAAGATTGGCCGGATTCTTGGTTCCCCATTTAAAAACCTTCCAGGCCAAAGCCCTTATCTTGGGAGGAAACATCTCCAAAGCCTACGCTTTGTTTGGCCCAAGCATGGAGGAAAGTTTTGAACGGCAAAAGGTGCAACTGGAGATTTCTATCTCAAAGATGATGGAAAGGGAAGCCATATTGGGGTGCACCTGTGTTTTTGATGAAGACTTTCAAAGCACCATTGCCAAAGATTTGCCCAGGATTTGATTTGACCTAACCTTTGGAAGATCCTTCAATCCAATAAAGAGAGCATTGTATAGGCATACCGTTTCCCCAATTTTCGGTAACCCTTCGAATCAAAATGGGCATTATCCTTGGCAGTACAATTCTTGGAGGATATGACATGTGCCGTTTCAACTTCATTTGGCAATTCGTTGATTATGGTATTCATGCTGGCACAGCAACTGTTGTCCACGGAAACCACCTCACCGGCCAATAGGGGGACATCATCCGCGCTCAAGGAAAGATCGTTCAATAAGTCATGGTATATCTTTTTTACATAAAGCGGCCAATTGCCATCGCCCGTATTGGTTTCACCCTGATGTAGCAGTATACCCTTGATCACGCCATCCTTTTGGGCAAGCTTTGCCAAATCCGTAAGATAGGTATAGGGGTTGCCTTGGTAGGCTTTCATCTTGTCAACAAACCAATGCTCGGTGTACGTGGAATCAAAATCCTGATAAAGATCTTTGTCGAACAATCTGATATCGCATCCACCCACAGCAACACTGATAACGCCGACCTGTATACTGTCCGGAAGATTGGCCACCATGGTCCTGCCAAAGTAGTCCGCAGGGGAAAGACCGGAATAACATTGGCACAAAGGAGGTGCTGCCTTGTACCAGTTGCCTTTGGTTCTGCCCATATCGGGGCAATCCAAGGCTTGCATCACAAGAAATCGTCCATCAACCTCCTTATCCTGGGGTTCAATGGTACCCTGACCTTCCATATTTGATTGCCCAAAGCACAGATAAATATGCAAATTGGGGTCTTGGGCATAACCTTTCCCGACCAACATAATTGCAAAGACACAAGACAAAAACAGGGGGAGGTATAATTTACTTTTCATGTATGATCATTTGTTATTTTACGGGCATTAGATTAAGGCTGAATAGATGGGATTACCCACCAAAATAAGAAAAAAATCAACTGGATTTGCGCTTTGGGAACAGGAACCTCCCTTTGCCACCCCCAGGAAAAACAGACAAAATGTGTTTGAAGGATATGAATTGAAAAAAGCGGAGCTTAACCAATGGTCCAACACTTCCGAAGTATGCTATTTCGGTGGATTTTCATATCAAATTGACAAAATTGTATCGGCCAACAGCTTGATAATTGACTAGATTTATAGGTTAAACCAATGTCATGGTCAAGATGAAATTTTATAAAAAATTATTCATATTTCTATTTGCGGAAGTGTTTTTTCTGAATCTTTCCAACGGCCAAGATGGCTTGGACCGTATCACCGTAAACGGGAACAGTTTTGTAAACCAAAAAGGAGATACGTTGGTGTTTAGGGGTATGAGCACCAGCGACCCCGACAAACTGGAGAGGGATGGCCTGTGGAACAAAGATTTCTTTGATGAAATAAAGGACTGGGGCGCAAATTTGATCAGGTTTCCCATTCACCCAAGCCGTGTACGGCAAAGAGGATTTCAAGAGTATTTAACATTGCTGGATGATGGCATCAAATGGGCAGGCGAACGGGGCATCTATGTGGTGATCGATTGGCATAGTATCGGTAATATTGAAACCGGGATCTACCTTTTGGACATCTATGATACCACTAAAAAGGAAACCTTCAATTTTTGGAAGGCCATCGCAGAAAGATATGGTAAAAACAACACTGTGGCATTCTACGAAATCTTCAACGAACCCACCACCAATGGCAATAGGTACGGAACCTTAAATTGGGAGGCATGGAAGGGTTTCAACAAGGAGATCATTACGATCATCAGTGCCAATGGCGGCGAGGGCATTCCATTGGTGGCCGGTTTTAATTGGGCCTACGATCTGACCCCGGTGAAAGAAAGCCCGTTGGAAATGGAAGGTATTGGCTACGTAAGCCATCCATATCCCCAAAAACGGGAAAAACCGTGGGAGGAAAAATGGACAAACGATTGGGGTTTTGTAAAGGACGACTACCCGCTGATATTGACCGAAATGGGTTTTTGCGGTGCTGAAGACCCTGGCGCGCACATTCCGGTCATTAGTGATGAATCATATGGAACTTCCATTACCGAATATTGTGATGCCCGACAAATTTCGTATTTGGTCTGGGTGTTCGATAGGGATTGGGCCCCCAATATGTTTACCGATAAAAAATTTACGCCTTCACGGCAGGGCAGGTTCTTCAAACAAAAGTTCAAAAGCTATCCGTACAATAAATAGCCTTTTCAAAATAATGTCCATTACAGATTGATGATGATGAAATCAAGGCCCATATTTAATGTGATGGTTTTATGCTCGCTTTTCATGGGGTGTAAAAACTCTGGGGACAGCAGCAATGGATTTGCTGACGGGCAAACGTATTTTGAGTTGGTGCCCGGTTCCAAGACCCACATCGATTTTGAGAACAAGGTACAGCAGACCAATTCGTTCAACTTTTTAAACTATCTCGATATTTTCAATGGCGGGGGTGTGGCCTTGGGAGATTTTGACAATGATGGCCTCTTGGACATTTATTTGACCGCCAATGAAACATCCAACAAACTATATCTGAACCAGGGGAATCTTGAATTCAAGGATGTAACCGCATTGGCCCAAGTTTCGGATGAGGAGGGTTGGACAACGGGGGTGAACATTATCGACATCAACAATGATGGCAATCTTGATATCTATGTCTGTAAATCAGGAGCCTTGGAGAATCCCGCTCTCAGAAAGAACAAGCTCTATGTCAACCAAGGCAATGCCATTTTTAAGGAAGAGGCTCACCAATGGGGCTTGGATCATTCGGGTTTTTCGGTACAGTCATACTTTGTGGATTATGATAAGGATGGCGATTTGGATATGTACTTGGTCAACCATCGATCAGATTTCAACAATGTGCGCAAGGTGGAACCCCAGGAGAACATGGTGTACGTCGAAGAATTTTCCGATCAATTGTTCAGGAACGAGGGCACGCATTTTACCAATGTGACCGAAGAAGCGGGGTTGAGAAACAAAACGTGGGGATTGAGTGCCGCCATCGGGGATTTTAATGAAGATGGATGGCCCGACATTTATGTGGCCAATGATTTCATCCAGCCAGACCATCTTTATATCAACAACAAGAACGGCACTTTTACGGATAAGGTGTTGGAAATGTTCGATCATATTTCCTACAACAGCATGGGTTCCGATTATGAGGACATCAACAACGACTTGCTGCCAGACTTGGTGGTCTTGGATATGTTGGCCGAAGATCATCTGCGAAGCAAGGAAAATATGGCCACTATGGACAGCCAGGGATTTCAGTATATGGTGGATTCCAATTATCACTATCCCTACATGGCCAATGTGCTGCAGCTCAATCAAGGCCATGGCAATTTTGATGAGATAGGGCAATTGGTCGGGATTTCAAAAACGGATTGGAGTTGGGCCCCGTTGATCGCGGATTTTGACAACGATGGCCACAAAGATATTTTTATCAGCAATGGCATCGAAAAAGACTTGGGCAACCAAGATTTTAGGGTGAATCTACGCAGTACCATCCAGGCCAACCCGAAAATGAACATCAATGAGTTGGAAAACTTGATGCCAGGTGAAAAACTGCCCAATTATATGTTCCAGAACAAGGGCAGTCTGCAATTTCACAATGTTACCGAAAACTGGGGATTGAATATTTCCATGAATTCGAACGGGGCTGCTTACGGGGACCTGGACAATGACGGGGATCTGGATTTGGTGGTGAACAATGCGTCAGATAAGGCGGCCATCTTCCAAAACCATTCAAAAACTAATTACATAAAGGTTGTTTTAAAGGGAAGTTCCCAAAATGTGGATGCGCTTGGGGCACAGGTCAAGGTCATTGCCGACAATTCCGTTCAATACAAGGAACACTATTTTGCCAAGGGCTTTCAATCTGCCATGGGGAGTGTCATACATTTTGGCTTAGGGTCTGTTCAAACCGTTCAACGTGTTGAGGTGATGTGGCCGGACAGTACCTTGTCCATTTTGGAAAACCAAAAGGCAAATCAAGTCATCATCATTGACCAAAAAAGCGCTTCACCCAAGGGAAGTATGCCCGCCATTCCAAAAAAAACGTATCTATCCAAAATTGACCCAGAGTCATTGGGAATCGACTTTGTGCATTCCGAGCTCATCTACGATGACTTCAAAGATCAGGTATTATTGCCTCAAAAGTTGTCCCAACTGGGCCCAGATGTGGTTACGGAAGACGTCAACAAGGATGGGCTGGATGATGTCATCATCAGTGGGGCCAAGGACCAAGCCATTGTGCTCTATTTGCAAAATGCAGATGGAAAGTTTATCAGGAAAAATGTTGGAGCTTTTGAAACCGATCGTGGGTATGAAACTTTGGGACTTCACCTCTTCGATTTTGACCAAGATGGCGATTTAGACCTATATGTGGCCAACGGAAGCTATGAGTTTGCGGAAAATAGTCCTTATTTACAGGATGTTCTGTATGCAAATGATGGGCAAGGGAATTTTTCAAAAATTGGAAATCTGCCCAAAATGACCACATCGACAAAAAAGGTGATGTCCTTTGATTATGATGGCGATGGTGATCTGGATCTGTTCATCGGAGGGCGTTTTGAGACCAAAAAATATCCGTTGCCCCCCAAATCCTATATTCTTGAAAATAACAATGGGATTTTTACAGAGGTCATGGAGAATGTGGCTCCCGAATTTGAGAAAGTGGGGATGGTCACGGACATGGTTTTTTCCGACTATGATAGGGATGGCGATAAGGACCTGATCGTGGTAGGGGAATGGATGGCCATTTCGGTTTTTGAAAATGTGGGAGGAAGGTTCAATTTGCTTCCCGCTGAAGGCTTAATGGATTCTCAAGGATGGTGGCAATCCATTGTCGCCATCGATATCGACCATGATGGGGATGATGATTATCTGGTGGGCAATCTGGGAAAGAACAATAAATTTCATCCCACCATTGAAAAGCCCTTGCACGTATATGCCAGTTATCTGGATGACAATGAATCCTTTGACATGGTTTTGAGCAAGGTGTACAAAGGAAAGCTAGTCCCTACGCGAGGCAAGGAGTGCTCTTCAGAGCAAAATCCGTTCTTGACCCAAAAATATCAATCGTACAAGGCATTTGCACATTCCACTTTGGAAGATATTTATGGTGCCGAGGCTTTGGAAGAAAGCTATCATGCCGTGGTAAAAAATTTCCATACCAGTTTGCTGTTGAACCATGGTTCCGGGAGGTTTGAACTGATCGATTTGCCCAATGAAGCCCAAAAGGGGCCGACCATGGGCTTTGAAATTGTGGATGTGGACGGCGATGGGGTTTCGGATGTGATCGGCATTGGTGCCATTCACGAAGCAGAAGTGGAGACCATTCGATACGATGGGAACCCTGGGTATGTGCTTTTGAACAAAAAAGGGAAGCTCGAAGCTGTCCGTACCTCCAATTTTCATCTAAAGGGAAATGCAAAGGGTCTCAAAAAATTGATCATTGGTGGAATTCCCCACCTGCTGGTCGCGAACAACAATGGGGGAGTTGATTTGTTTGTGCTGAATTGAACCTAAACCTTGTAGGATCCCTTTAATTCATGCCGGGGTCCAGGTACATGTCCAAAGCTTGGATATCTTCTTGAAATAAGGTCTTGGAACTATTTTTAAAGGCGATAAAATCGTCTTTCGCATTTTGCGGACTCTGGGCATTTGGGATAAACAGGTTGTTCTGGCTGCTGTCCCAAGGAGCGTTGAACCATCCCAAGGCCCATGCAATCCTGATTTCGCTACCCCCTTCCTCAATGGCAGCAAGGATATTGTCCGTCCAAAAATCCGTATTGTCAAAAATGTAGTTTTGTTGACCGGTCTCGGTAAGGGCTGCTATCTTATGGTGTTGCTCCGCGAAATCCGTCAATTCAATGAGCACTTGCTTTAGAGAAGTTTTGCTGGGGGTATAATAATCAATCCCCACCACATCCACATAGGCATCACCGGGGTAATAGCTCTCGTCAAACGGATAGTTTGGCGACCAGGCAAAGAGCACATGGTCAGTACGTTCCTTCATGTAATCCACGGTCATTTGATAGAGAGCGATATAGAGTTCGGGCGAGTGGTTTGCCGTTTCGGTGCCCCACCAGAACCAACCTCCGTTCATCTCGTGCAATGGCCTGAATATGATGGTGAAACCCAAATCGTTGTTGATGATGTCCAAGATCATATCGATTTCATCAAAATACCAATCCCTGGAACCGTTCAAATCGTTTACAATATCATACATCAAACTTTTATCGGTATCCGTGGTGAGCTGGTCATAGTAGATTTGGCCATCGGTTTTACTTTGCTGGTGAAAGTCGAAAGTGACCACGGAACCATTCGCATAGGCAGCTTTTGCCTCATCAATGTGAAGTTGGCGTTCTGAGGCGCCTTTGTACAGCATATAGTGGGGGTCGATGCCAAAAACGGCAGGGTGATCGCCCGATACATCCTTGCAATCGGACGTACTTAAGTCATAGTTCAAGGAACTTAATTGAAAGGAAAGTGGAAACTCCTGTCCAAACGCAAATGTTTCGCCATAGGCCAGGGCGGCCAAATTGTTCAACACATTTCGGGTCTGTTCACTGGCTCCGGAATCAATGGGAGCGTATGTGCTCAATTCCCGAATTTCAACTGTGATGTCATCCGTATCCGATGCACCTTCTGGGTCGGTGACCACAAGGGTGATGTTATAGGTGCCAAGTGCCAATGCCACTTCTGCTTGTTCGGTATCTGCGATTATATTGTCGTCCAAGAGCCACTCAAAATCCAATTCCTGATTTTCGAGATCACTGGATTCGGATGCATCCAACGTAACCGTTAAGGTTTGCCCTCCCGCCGGTAAATATAAAATTTGGTCATTGCCTGCATGGGCCACAGGGGGATGGTTTGCATATGGATTGATGGTTACACTGAAATTGGCAATGCTGCCGTCCTCTGCTTTAATGGTATAGGTTATTTTGTTGCTGAAATTATTGGTTGTGGTGCCAGATTTTTGGACTGTTTCACCAATGTACACCGTGGCCCCTTTGGAAACTTCAAAAATGGCGGTCAGGCTTGTGACATCGGCTTGGGTGGTCAGGCTGGTCACCAGTTGACTCTGACTCAGTCCCGTAAAGGTTAGACCGGGCAACTCTTTTATGGAAAATGAAAACAACGACTTGTTACTGCTCAAATACATTTCTTCATCCGAATCACTGGAACACGAATAGAGTACGATGATCAGGAGGAATAATCTAAAATGTTTCATTTTCCAGTTTAAAATTGATGGGATTGTCCACGCCATATCTCAGTATGCCTTATTCTTTTTCCGTATTTCATTCCGAACCATTGTCCCAGAAGTGGTCAAATCTTCCATAGACCATCCCCCGGTGGTGCTGGCCCCGGGTTTCAATGCTGCGGAAAGCTCTTCCTTATCGGCAATGGACCAATTGAGGTAGGATATCTTATGTTCGTCCAAAAAATTCCACCAGATTTCTGCTTCCGGCCCGTCTATGGATTCATCCCCGGAAGCCTGGGTAACGCCATATTCCGTCACAAAAATGGGAATGTTGTTATTGAGGGCCACCAGGGCCTTGTCCCTAAGTTCCTGCTTATGCGTTGCGGCGTAGTAATGCAATGTGTACATTACATTAGGGTCATCAATTTTGGCGACGATGACATCTTCTACATCTTGGGACCAATTGGGGGTGCCGCAGATGATCAGGTTGTCTGGATCGTATTTCCTGATTTCGGCGATCACGGCTTCGTGATAGGGTTTTAGCACATTCCTCCACGAAACGGCCAAGGGTTCATTATAGGGTTCGTAGATAATGTTGGGATAGCTGCCGTATTTCTGGGCCATCTCGCTAAAAAAGGCCACCGATTCTTCCAGATGGTTTTCAGCTTCATGGTCGTGCCAATCAATGATCACGTACAAACCGTATTCGATGGCCGCATCCACAACGGTCATTATTTTTTGTTTTTCCACCTCTGGATTTGCCAGATAGCCATCGTATTCCACGGCCAAGGCTGCCCTTACAGCGGTGCAGTGCCAATCATCCCTTAACCATTGCACGGTTTCATTGGTATAGTATTTTCCGATCCATTGGCTCCAAAAGAAGGACATTCCCCTAAGCTGTATGGGATCTCCATTTTTATCGACCATTTTGTTCCCCTCCACGGACAATTGACCATATTCGTCAACCACGGTAGCAAAAGAAGTGCCGTCATCGGTTTCCTCGTCCATTTCCTCTTCTTCCGATATTGGATCATCCTGTCCAACGATATCTGGCATGGTTCCTTCATCCGTGCCTTGTTGGGAAGAGGAACAGTTCACATTTATCAGGAGTAGGATTAAGGTGCTGAATAGATATGAAAAACAAATCTTCATCATGAATGTTTCAAATATGAAGATTCCCACAGGGTTTATGCTGTAGGAATCTTGCGAATTAAACTAACTCAACTTATTGTTTTTCCTCGAATCTTACATTGTCTATGGCGAAATTCAGCAATACATCGGCTCCTTCGAACGCCATTCCAAATTCATTGTCCACCAAACTGAAATCGGGTACCCCCAAATCGGCCACTGGAATCTCAATGGTTATCCAGCCCCCAGTGTCCAACGGTTCCCCGGTGTCAACCCATGGGGCCCAATCGTAGAAGGCATCAACCCCGTCGTTGTCATGGAACCGTATCCTGAACCTTCCTGCGGAAAGGGGTTCAATGGTGTTTAGATCGAATTTTAAGACGTAAGCATCCAAGTTGCTGCCCACTGTGGCCGCACCATTAAAGGTTGATGCATCGTTTCTCCAGAAGAGGTCTTGCCATCCGGTACCCCCTGTTTGGAAGTTGGCGCGGCCATAGTTGGAACCATCCAGGGTAATGGAAGGATCGTTTTCTACCCCTACGTTGCCCCACCATGGGCCATTGGCATCCCAATCGAAGAACACCAACGCTGGATCATCCACTTCATCGGGTCCACCACAGGTGTAGCCAGGAGCATCGAACCTTACATTGTCAATGGCAAAGTTCAATAGTATATCGGCACCTTCAAACGCCATTCCAAACTCATTGTCCACCAGACTAAAGTCTGGTACCCCCAATACGTTCAATGGAATTTCAACGGTTTGCCATCCATCGGTGTCGAAAGGTTCTCCCGTGTCGACCCATGGGGCCCAGTCGTAGAAGGCATCAACGCCATCGTTGTCATGGAACCGGATCCTGAACCTTCCGGCGGAAAGGGGTTCAATGGTATTTATGTCGAACTTAAGGACATAATCATTCAGGTTGCTTCCTACGGTGGCCGCACCGTTAAAGGTCGATGCATCGTTTCTCCAGAAGAGGTCTTGCCATCCGGTACCCCCTGTTTGGAAATTGGCACGTCCGTAACTGGAACCATCCAAGGAAATGGAAGGGTCATTTTCTACCGCTACGTTGCCCCACCATGGGCCATTGGCATCCCAGTCAAAGAAGACCAAATTTGTATCACCAACAGGGTGCAGGGCACAGTTTGGAGCCACTTCAATGCCCAAGGCATCCAGTAATTCCACGGGAACCAAAACTCGGTTCACCTCATGGATAATGCCATTGGTGGCACCGATATTGGCATCCACCACCTGGGATGGAATCGCATCGGAGAAGGAAGGCCTCAACCTGATGGCATCGCTGACGCTCACATCAAATGAGTCGCCCAAGACTGTATTTACGGAACTTCCATCGGTGAGCTGCGATTCTACAAGGCTGCCCGCATATAGATGGTATTCCAATAATTTTTTAAGGGTATCGATTTCTTCCGGGGTGTCAAAATCATCCAGGGAATTGAAATTGCCTATCAGCGAGAAAAGCGCAGTAAAGGCATCATTGTTCGGTGCAAAAACCGTCAAGTTTTCAGTGGCAAGACTCTCGGTCAGCCCTGCTAGCTCCGCAGCGGCCAAAAACGAGGTGTATCCTTTGTCTTCGGATCTTGCCGCCAGATCAAGGGTCGCACCAAGCATTTGCTGAAAGACCGCATCGGGCAACAAGACTTTATCAATTCCATGCATAATGCCATTTGTGGATTGCACATCGGTAAGGTTGATTTCTGCATTGATGTAGGAAGCATCGTCTATGGATGTGCCCGAAACCGAGAACGATTCGCCTTGTGCGGTTTCAAAACTAGTGCCATCCACATCGTCCGAAACTACATTGCTTCCCACAACGACATGGTACAGCAGTACTTCTTCCAGAATATCTTTGGGGACATCCTGCAAAGAGGTGTACCCGAAAGCCGCTTCCAATTGTGCCATAAGCATCTCAAACGCCGCATTATTTGGCGCAAAAATGGTAAATGGACCTTCACCTTCCAATGTTTCGACCAGTTCAGCCTGTGTCAATGCCGCTGCCAAGGTGGAATATTCAGGATTGGCAGCCACGTGGTCAACTACGTTTGGCGGAAGTAGGACGTTGTCTACCATATGGACCACACCGTTGGTTGCCCCCAAATCAAACATCCCTTGAACGGGTGAGGCTATGCCGTTAAATGTAATGGAGCCTGTTTTATTGACAAAAAAGCTAAGATTGAGCCCATCCACCCCAGTGGCCATGGTCGTACGATAGCCTGTTTGTAGATTGGCGGATAAATCGGCCGTGGTAGTGCTCCAAACATGGTTCAAGAGTGTGTTCCGAAGCTGAGCTTCCGTCATTGCTGACAGGTCAACACCACTGAAAGCACTGTTGACGGGAGCAAATAAGGTGAATGTGGTAGTGTTGGCCAAAGTTTCATCCAGATTAAATTGTTCCAAGGCTCCCAAAAGGGTTGTCGCCTCTGGTGAACTTGCCAGTATTTCAGTAATATTTTGATTTGGAGTATCCGATTGTGGATATATCTCTTCATCATCATTACAAGAGGAGAAGGTGAAGATTGCCAAACCAACCAAAAACAGCCCCTTAATGCTTTTATGTTCAAAATATCTCATAGTCTGTCTAGTTTTATACATTTTAAAAATCCCCCTATTCTATAAGTCCAAACTGATCTACGTAAAATAGAAAAGGTGCATTGCCTCCGGAGAATTCTTGGAAGTCGATCCGGGTAATCGTTTCAGGAGCTGTGCCTGGAGGATAAAAATCGGTTAGTGGAATGCTGAAGCTGTTCCATTCTCCGGGCACCAAATCCAGTTCTACCTGAACGGCAAAATCGTTGAGTGCACATGCAACACGAACGGTTTCGCTGTTGGCAGGATAAATTTGGAAGTTGATGGCGCTGTAATCCGCTATGACCAAGTCTTCGGTCATGTCGTTGGAGATAAAGGTGAGCCCTCCCCAGTTGAGGCTTTCCCTTCGGATCGAGGTTGATCCCAATGCCACCTCCGTGGAAGTAGCTTGGGAGCCGTCCCATCCACCAAGTTCCCAACCGTTGATGATCTCGTCGGTGAAAATAGGATAGTTGAAGCCATAGGAAGTGGATTGCGCAATTGCTCCATTGACAAAGACATAAATAAATGCCTGAATTACACCATCAGGAACCTCCACTGTGATCGTAGAAGCTGTTTTGTCGATGATTCTTGCGTCCCTTTCCACCAAATTGCCATCGTCTTCAGAGCCTGAAACGAACAGGACCTGATCTGCATCCGTAAAGTCACCCCCGTTCAGGGTCACTGCATTGACCCCATCCACCAAGCCTTCGGTAAAATCCGTGATGGTCAAAAGGGAAAAATTGGTTTCGGCAACGCCATACAATGTCTCGACCGTCAATTTGTTTGAGGCATTTATGTAGGGGGCCCCGGCGGGTATTTGCGAAATAATAAGGTTGTCCGTCACCAAGGTTGGGTTGAAGCCGGCATCGAAACCATTGTATTTAATGGATATGGTACTGGCAAGGTTCTTGCCTTTTATATAGTAGAGGTTGCCTAAAACACCGGTTTGCACGGGGGTGTTTTCGGTTGCATCGGCCACACTGGTTATAATGGGCGGTTCAGTACTTCCAGTGGCCAAATCTGATTGATTGAACTCATTGCTGCACGATGCCATAATGGCCAACAATACAGTGATTCCAACGTGTTTGAAATTGACTTTGTTACTAATATACTTTTTCATTTCTCTTTTTTTTAGTTGAAATAAGGAACGGGCGGATCCAAAAGTGCTGGATTGTTCAGTGTTTCATTGGTGGGATAGGGGAACAATAATTTATCCGCGGTCACGGTGACGAACCTATCGGTTATTCCACTTGTGGCACCCCTTTCGGTATCATTGAACCACCCCCGTTGTATTGAGGCCAGATATGCCAAGGCATCGGATCTTCTTATGGCGTCATACCAATGCTCCATTTCCATGGCAAATTCAATCTTTCTTTCCCTAAAGACATCTTCAAAGGTTGGGTTGGATATGGAAGGCAATCCGGCCCTGTTCCGTATTTTGTTCACGGAGGCTTCGGCCTCTGCCATGGATCCCACATTACCCAAAATAATGGCCTCCGCCTGTATCAACAGTACGTCTGCATAACGGAGGAGGTAAATATTGTTCGCATAACTGCTTCTGGCCCCACCACCATTGTTGGCCGGTGTCCCCACGACATATTTTTTAATGGCCACATTGGTGCCTTGTGCATTACAGCCTGAAGGTCCGGGGGCGGTGTACCCTCCGTTCAGCTCTGGGTAGAAAGAATCTGGATCCATGATAGTGGCCTTGTAGCGTTGGTCCATGACCTTATCCTCATAGGTGTCCTGTAGGTCCAGGGATGGCCCAATGGCCGACCAGCCGTCGTCAAAGCCAGTGATTCCGGATAGGGCATAGAGGCTCTGAACCCCATTGCCCTCAGAGTAATTTCCACTACCGGTCCATTGTGTGGCCAGGATGCTTTCCAGGTTATTGTCGTTTTGGGTGAGGAACAGATCATTATAACTGCCAGGGGCACCATCTTCAGCGGTACCTCCCAAAAGTTTAAATTCTCCAGAAGCTATTACCTCCGATGCCAACTGATAGGCCTGGGCATATTCTTCCAAGGTCAGGTGAACCTTGGCCAACATTGCTTTTGCACCATTGCTGGATATTCTGCCGGGATCGGATCCTTTGGTGTTGGTGATATTGTCAATGGCATAGTTCAGATCGTTCTTGATAAAGGTATAGACATCATCCACCAAGTGCCTTGGGATATAGCTTTGATCAACGAGTTCCAAGTTGTTTTCCACTATCGGCACCGACCCGTAGATCCGCACCAGATAAAAATAGGCAACGGCCCTCATGGCCCGGGCTTCGCCCAAGGCATTGTTGATCACGGATTGGGGCACATCATCATTGGCGCTTGTAGGCACTACGTTTATAATGGTATTGGCATGCGCTACCACGGCATAGAGCGATCCCCATGCCTGGTTCATGGTATTTTGTTCACCCGTAATCGCAAACAGATCAAAATCCTGGTTACGGGGGTCCCATGTTCTTCCTGTCCCGCCTGCCAAATCCCCGATACACCATGATACATTGGTAACAAAATTGTACCAGGGCACACTGTAAAGAATATTGGTGGCAACTTCAATTTGTTCCGTGGTCTTGTAAAACTCCCCTGAGTTTGGAGAATCTTCTGGTGGACGATCCAAGAAATCCTTGCTACATGAAACCAAAATTGGTAAAGAGAGGAGTGCAATCAAGACTGTTTTTGCAACATTTAATCCTTTTTTCATAATTCTAGCTATCTTTTATTTAATTAAAAATCGATGTCAATCCCAAAAGTGAATGTTCTGGGAAGCGGATATCTTCCATTGTCCACACCAGCCAACAGCGGGTTTTGGTTAAAGGCCCCCACCTCTGGATCGTATCCCGAATAATTGGTGAAAGTGTAAAGGTTTTGCACGGAGCCGTAGATGTTGATTTTGCCAAATCCTATTTTGTCCAAAACCTTGGATGGAATACTATACCCCAACCTTACGTTTTGGATTCTCACATAGGACCCATCCTCTATATATCTGTCCGAGATAAATATATTGGGGGTTGCATTGCTTGTATATCTTGGATGCGTGGCATCGGGATTCTGAAAAGTCCAGAAATCCCTAACAGATTCCAGTTGGTTACGATAGGTTAGATTGGTGCCCGTCAACGAACGGTTGAGTGCATTGAAAATTTCGTTTCCGTAGGAACCCTGTACAAAAACCGACAAATCGAAGCCTTTGTAACTGAAATTGTTCTGCCATCCAAAAGTGAAATCGGGGTGTGGACTGCCAATCACCGTTCTATCTTCGCCATCCACAATTCCATCCCCGTTTACATCCTTAAACTTGATATCCCCAAGCCAAGTCCTCCCGACTACACTGGCATCGCCCACGGGCTGTCCAAACTGTATGGGGGCATTGTTTAGGTCATCAATGGACCGGAACAGCCCTTCCACCTGGTACCCATAAAACACGCCAATGGGTTCGCCCACCTTTGTTTCGGTAAGCACTTGGTTGGTATCGTCCAAATTGGTCTGGCCGTTGATGGTAAGGCCATCCACCAATTCCAAAACTTTGTTCTTGTAATGGGAAAAAGTGAGGGTGGAATTCCATGAAAAGTCGCCGACATCCAACGTGTTAAAGTTGAGGGTCACATCAATGCCCTTATTTTCCATTTCCCCCAAGTTTACCCAAGGCGGAGTAATGGACCCGGCAATTGTGGAGTCGCCGCCCAGTACAAAATCGGTAAGGCCCAATTGGAACAAGAAGTCGCTATTGATTTTTTGATATACTTCCACGGTAGTGTTCAAATGCCCCCCGAACAAAGAAAAATCGACCCCTAAGTTGGTCTGTTTTGAAGTCTCCCATTGCACATCTGGATTTGGAATATTGGCCACGGAAAATGCCGTACCCAATTGCGTGGCATTGGTGTTCAATATGGAAAGGAAAGGGTTGTTGCTAATTTCTTGGTTGCCCACCTCTCCATAGCCTCCAAAGAACTTGATGTTTTGGATGGCCGTGAAATCTTTCATGAAATTTTCGTTGGACAGCCTCCAAGCTGCCGAAACCGATGGGAAATAGCCCCATTTGTTGCCTTCTGCAAATCTGGAAGAACCGTCAGCCCGTATGGAAGCCGTTACACTGTACCTACTGTCAAAGGAATAGATCAAACGGCTGAAATAGGACTCCAACGAATTGCTTCCCTTGTACTCATCGATGATGTAGGTATCGGCATCGGCATTGTTCAAAGTTGGATTGCTATTGTCAACGAAGCCCGATCCGGTGGTCACAATGCCATTATAGGATGATTGTTGTGCTTCATGACCGACCAAAACGGTTAGATCGTGCTTGCCCGCAAAGGTGTTGGTATAGGTCAATAGGTTCTTGACGATCCAATAGTCAAAGTTCTCATTGGTCTTTGTCAATGTTGGATTGTCAAACGAAATGGCCCCGTAGGCATATGCCTTTTGAAACAGGGTGTTTTTGTTGTACCCGAACGACCCCCCGAATTCATTTCTGAACTTGAAGTTTTTGAGAACCTCAATTTCTGCGTACACGTTGCCCAGCAATTGGTCTTTTCTCAATTGGTTGTCGGTATTTTCCAGTTGCGCAATGGGATTTGGCACTGCCAGTGCAATCTCTTCGGCGGTAATCGGTCCGGCATAGGAACCATCTGCATTGAAGACCGCAACGGCAGGGTTGTTTCTGAGCGCCAACGCAACGATACCTCTGGAGTTTCCATTGGCCACGATGTCCTCATTGGTCCTGCTGGCCGTTAGATTAAGGCCTACTTTGACCTTGTCCGAAATCTGGGAATCCAGGTTAAGCCTCAGCGATGTCCTGTCAAATCCGGAGCCCTTAACCGTACCTTGTTGGTCGGTATATCCTGTGGAGAGGTAATATTGTGTTTTGTCATTTCCCCCAGAGAAGGATAGTTGATGATTTTGCAAAAGGGCATCATCAAAGATTTCTTTTTGCCAGTTTGTTCCCTTGCCCAATAGCTCTGGCCTCAAGAATTCAATTTGCGGCTGTAGTTGGAACACTTCCCGCATTTCGTTTTGCAGACCGGCGTACCCCTGAAGGTCAAGGACCGGTAAGATATTGGTGGGTTGTTGAATGGCTGTATAGCCACTGTAATTTATGGTGCCCCTTTCCTTCTTCCCTTTTTTGGTGGTGATGATGATTACACCGTTGGCGCCCCTAGAGCCATAGATGGCGGTTGCAGAGGCATCTTTGAGGATGTTTACAGTTTCGATGTCATTTGGATTTAGACCGGCCAGATTCCCCGAGCTGTTATCGAAGAACCTTCCGCTGCCTCCCGTATTTCTGCTATCACCAGAAACAGGTACTCCATCTATAATGTACAACGGTTCCGCTGAGGCATTGATGGACCCCACACCCCTGATCCTGACCGATACCGCACCCCCAGGACGTCCACTGTTCTGGGTGACCGTGACTCCGGCCGCCCTGCCTTGGATCAACTGATCGATGCTGACCTGTGGTATTTTTTCAATGTTATCCACAGAAATATTGGCCACCGAACCTGACAATTCTTCTTTCAGCTGGGTGCCGTAGCCAATGACAACCACTTCATCCAATTGGCTCAAGCTCTCTTCCAGGGCAACATTTATGGAATTCCGACCGTTGACGGCAATTTCGCGGGTAACATATCCCAGATAGCTGACTATTAAGGTCGCATTGTCGCCGACCTCAATGGCATAGTTGCCATCAAAATCAGAAACCACCCCGTTCGTAGTGCCTTTTTCCACAATATTGGCACCAGGTATGCCTATATTGTTGGAGTCGGTTATCACCCCGCTGAGCCTGTTCTGGGCAGAGGCCAATTGAACCAGTAGGCCAAAGAAGAGCAAAATGCCATGAGACCTTAAAGCACCCCCTACTTTAAATTTAAAATTTCCCATAATCCTTGAATCAAAATTGTTTAGTTCCTAATAATTGACACCTGAAAATAGAGTATCGAAAAAAACAAGCGTTTTTGGTTAAACAAATTTATTTGAACACCTCAATCTTGTATAATACTATTTGACCATTTTGTTGTATAATTTTTTGTTAAGAAGATGTTGTTTCTCTGTAAATACAAATCGTATACTTTAATTTAAATATTTGTTTTTCAATGATTTAAATAAAAAATAGATGTTAAGATTTTATAAATTTTTCTTTTTGGAACAGTTATTATTGACCGATGTTGTCAAAACATAATAGGCTAAATTCAAACGTTGGAGGAAAAACCATACTTTGAAAAAGATTGAGCGTCTTTATGGAAGTCAATCCTTTTTTAATAATTAAAATGTTGAATATCAAATAATTATAATTTTTTTAATCTACACCGCTAAAGATAGGATTGCTTTGAAAAGGGAAATCAAAATAATGAGACTTGAAAATATTCTTTGCCTATTTGATTAAATAATATCATATATTTTGAAGACGTGCGTGTTAAATTTGTCTCGATCATCCTCGTCTGTGGGGACAAAATCCAAACAGACCATTTGAGTTACGACCATGGTGTTCAAGATTGGCTTAAAAAAAAACCTATATTTAATTCTTGCCCTAGCTTGGGCCGTTTCATGTAAGCCTCTTTACAATGCCGAGTATGAAAAAACGCCTATGGTTGACAATAAACTTTCCAAGACTACAAAAAGGTTACACAAAAAACTTTTCTTGACCTCCAAGAAGGGCATCATTCTTGGGCATCAAGATTCCCCGGGCTATGGTGTCGGGTGGAAGAACGACGAAACATCCAATACCTTTGAAAGTGATGTACGTAAAACTACGGGAGATTTTCCAGGAGTGTATGGATTTGACCTGGGCCACATAGAATTGGATAAGGAGAGTAATCTTGATACCGTTGGTTTTGCGCTGATGAGGAAAAGTATCCAAGAAGCCTATGGCAAAGGTGGTATCATTACCCTTAGCTGGCATTTAGACAACCCCGTTTCTGATGGCAGTTCTTGGGATACCATACCGGCCGTTGATAAGATCATAGGCAACGGTCCCTATAGGATTAAATACGAACTTTGGGTGGAGCGGGTGGCCAATTTCATAAAATCCCTTAAATATAAAGGAAGACGGATCCCCCTGATCTTTAGGCCGTTCCATGAAATGAACGGACATTGGTTCTGGTGGGGGGAAGGAAATTGTTCCGCATCCGATTATAGGGAACTCTGGAGACAAACGGTGCATCTTTTAAAGGACAAACATAGAGTACATCAGATTTTGTATGCCTACTCACCCAATATTGTGGATACAGACAGTACTTTTTTAAAATATTATCCAGGCGATGAATATGTGGACCTATTGGGCATCGATATCTATGATCATAACGATTCGGAAACATATGTCAATAATGTAAAGGAGAACCTGCAGATACTGCGTAGTATTGCAAAGAGCAAGAACAAGCTATATGCCTTTACCGAAACCGGGTCCGAGAAAATCCCAAATGAAAAATGGTTTACCGAAATACTCTATCCAAACATACACGCATCGGGCATTGCATGGATATTGTTTTGGAGAAACGCGAGGGAATCCCATCATTATGTGCCTTTTCCAGGGCACGGAAGCGAGGCGGATTTTAAATTATTCTGTAAGTTCGATGACATTCTTCTATTGGGCAAACTACAAACCATCGATACCAAATAAGCATGCTCTCAACCCTTGATATCATTATCATAGCGATCTATCTTCTGTCAACCGTTGTCATTGGGTTGCTGGTCAAGAAAAATGCCGAGAAGAGCAAAGAGGCCTACCTATTGGGCGGAAAATCGATTCCTTGGTATCTGTTGGGCCTGTCCAATGCATCGGGGATGTTCGATATTTCCGGAACCATATGGTTGGTTACCCTAATGTTTGTTTATGGCATAAAGAGCGCCTGGATTCCTTGGCTGTGGCCTGTGTTCAATCAAATCTTTTTGATGGTCTATCTGTCCAAATGGCTAAGGCGCTCCAATGCCACCACGGGAGCTGAATGGATCGGTACGCGGTTCGGCTTTAAAAAAGGCGCAAAACAATCGCATATCATTGTAGTGGTCTTTGCCTTGATCATGTGCTTGGGGTATCTGGCGTATGGGTTTATCGGTCTGGGTAAATTCGTTGAAATTTTTGTGCCGTGGGAATCCATCAGTGCCTATGTGCCTTTTGATATCCCCTTGGAGTACGTTCCCCATTTCTACGGAACCGTCTTCACTTTTTTTGCCGTTTTTTATTCCCTGATAGGGGGGATGTCGGGCATAGTACTGGCCGATGTGGTCCAATTTGGGATTATGACCGTTGCCGCCTTGGTGATCGGGTATCTTGGCTTTCAAGCGGTGGGTGACAATCCCTTGAACGTTCCTGATGGCTGGATGACACCCTTCTTCGGCTGGGAGCTTAATCTTGACTGGAGCCATATTATTTCAAACGTGAACGACAAAATACGGTCAGATGGTTTTGGATTGTTCACCATCTTCTTCATGATGATGGTCTTCAAGGGTATTTTGGTCAGTTTGGCGGGTCCGGCCCCCAATTACGATATGCAAAAGATCCTTTCCACCAAATCACCTGCCGAGGCGTCAAAAATGAGCGGTTTTGTATCCGTGATCCTGATGCCCATACGCTACTTGATGATAGCAGGCTTTGCGGCCTTGGCATTGATCTATTATGAGAAACTCGATTTGATGAATGCCGCAGGCGAAATCGATTTTGAACTTATTTTGCCCACGGCAATGATAGAGTTTGCGCCCGTTGGCCTTTTGGGATTGTTGTTGGCAGGATTGATTGCGGCATTTATGTCAACCTTTGCGGGCACCCTGAATGCCGCCCAAGCCTATTTGGTCAACGACATCTATCTGAAATACCGCAATCCGGATGCCACGGTCAAACAGGTCAGGAACATGAACTACATTACCGGAATAGTGGTGGTTGTGGTCAGCATTGTTTTGGGTTTCTTTGCGAAGGACGTCAACTCAGTATTGCAATGGATCGTATCTGTGTTGTACGGCAGCTATGTAGGTTCCAATGTCCTGAAATGGTATTGGTGGCGCTTTAATGGTGAGGGGTTTTTCTGGGGTATGGTTGCAGGACTCCTGTCCGCTGCCATTGTCCCCAAACTGTTTCCGGATGTTCTGGAACTTTATTTGTTCCCCATATTGTTGTTGGTATCCCTGGTGGGAGGCATTATAGGCACATATTCCGCACCACCTACCGATGAAGAAACTTTGAAGACGTTTTATAAAAATGTACGGCCCTGGGGCTTTTGGAAACCAGTCCATGAAAAAGTCAATGCCGAAAGTCCGGGCACTTCCAAGAATACTGATTTTGCCAGAGATATGTTCAATGTGTTGACCGGCACTATAGCCCAGACAGCCCTGGTCGTTATCCCAATGTACCTTATTTTTAGGCAAAGTACTCCGTTATGGATTACACTGGGCATCTTGATCGTGTGCATGGTATTGCTCAAAAAATTCTGGTGGAACAGGTTGAACGAACAATTAGATTAAATGGATACAATATTTAAAGACGGCTTTGAAGTCATTAAGGCGGAACAGCTGAAATTGTTAAGTAGGGAAAATAGACCGGTAGCAAAGACAAACGGAATTTACCAAAGGTATGAGTTTCCGATCGTTACCCCAGACCATATTCCATTGCATTGGAGATATGACCTTAATCCGGAAACCAATCCCTATATGATGGAACGTATTGGGTTCAACAGTACCTTCAATGCGGGCGCCATCAAACGCAATGGATCCTACCTACTGTGCCTTCGGGTGGAGGGAAATGACCGCAAATCGTTTTTTGCCATGGCGGAAAGCCCCAATGGAATTGATAATTTCAGGTTCTGGGACAAACCTTTTGTAATTCCCGAAATCTCTGGAAATCCAGATACCAATGTTTATGATATGCGTTTGACGGAGCATGAGGACGGATGGATCTATGGTGTTTTCTGTACCGAACGTAAAGACCCCAAAGCATCGCTTGAAGATACAAGTTCTGCCGTAGCCAATGCAGGGATCGTGAGGACACGGGACCTTATCAATTGGGAAAGATTGCCCGATCTGGTCTCAAAATCAGGACAGCAACGAAATGTGGTGCTGCACCCCGAATTTGTGAACGGAAAATATGCAATCTATACCAGACCCCAAGATGGATTTGTTGACGTGGGCAGCGGTGGCGGAATAGGGTTGGGATATGTGGACGATATGGCCCATCCGGTGGTCAAGAATGAGAAGATCATAAACAATAAGATATACCACACCGTGTACGAATTCAAAAATGGACAGGGCCCGGCCCCTATCAAAACACACATGGGCTGGCTGCATTTGGCACATGGGGTGCGAAAAACAGCGGCCGGGTTAAGGTATACACTGTATATGTTCATGACCGATTTGGATGATATATCAAAAGTGGTTTATCAACCTGCAGGACATTTTATGGCACCCATCAATGGTGAGCGTACGGGAGATGTGTCCAACGTTTTGTTCGCCAACGGCTGGATAGCCGATGACGATGGTACCGTTTATATTTATTATGCTTCATCGGACACAAGAATGCACGTGGCCGTATCCAGTATCGATAAGTTGATCGATTACGTGGTCAATTCGCCAAAGGATAAGTTCACCTCGGCGAATTCCGTGAAGACCGTTCTTAACCTCATTCAAAAAAACAAAGGTCTATATTGATGCCGGAGGCCCAAATTGAGCTGAGATCGGAACTCAAAGCTGAGTTGGGCCGTATACTGGATTATTGGGCCAACAATACCATTGACCTGGTCCACGGTGGTTTTTTGGGAAGAATAGACCATTGGAACAACAGCATTGTAAATTCTCCGAAGGGAATCATATTGAACACACGGATCCTGTGGTCGTTCAGTGCCGCATCAAACCATCTCAACACCAATGACTATGCCCATCTGTGCGACCGGGCATATCAGTACTTGAAGACCTATTTTAAAGATCAGGCCCACAAAGGTGTTTTTTGGGAATTGGATCATAGGGGCAGCCCCATCAATTCCCGTAAACAGATCTATGCGCAGGCTTTTGCCATTTACGCCCTTTCCGAATATTACATTTTTTCAAAAAATGAAGAAGCCAAACAATGGGCCGTGGAACTCTTCGGAATTATAGAGGAAGTAGCCAAGGATGATTTAAAGGGAGGATATTTGGAAGCCTTTGGGGAAGACTGGTCACCCATTGAAGATATGCGTTTGAGCACAAAAGACATGAACGCCGCAAAGACCATGAATACGCATCTCCATGTTCTGGAGGCCTATACCCGTCTTTCGGACATTTATGACAGTGTTGATCTTAAAAATTCGCTCAAAGACCTTGTACTATTGTTTCAAAACAGGTTTTTGAATGCGGAAAACCATTATGGACTTTTCTTTGATGGAGATTGGAATTTGTTGAGCACTTCCATTTCCTTTGGGCACGATATTGAGACAGCATGGTTGGTCATCGAGGCCGCAAAACGGTTACAGGATGATTCGTTGTTAAAGGAGGTGGAGGGGACAGCGATCCATGTGGCCGATACTTTTTTATTGGAGGCCATTGATGCTGATATGGGCGTCATCAATGAAAAAAACAAAAAGACTGGGCAAGTGGACCATGACAGGCATTGGTGGCCCCAAATGGAGGCCATTATCGGCTTAACCTATGCCTATGAACTGACCAATGATGCCAAATACATGGAAGCTACCCTTTCTATTTGGCGGTTCACCAAAAAATACTTGCTCGACCATAAAAATGGGGAATGGCACTTTAGGGTCGATAAAATGGGGAACCCCTATACCACAGAAGACAAAGTAAGCATGTGGAAAGCCCCCTATCATACCACAAGGGGCTGCATTTTGTTGAACACAGCAAGATAGGTCACAGGACCTTTTTTATTCCTTCAAACTCTTCCTTGAACTCACTGGGGGTACATTTCTTGATCTTCTTGAAGATCCTGTTGAAATTGGCAATGTTGTTGAACCCGCATTTATAGCTTATTTCGGAAATGTTCATGTTGGACTCTATCAACCACCTTGATGCATAGCTGATCCGGGTTTCATTGGTGTACTCTATGAACGTGCGGCCTGTACGTTTTTTGATGAACCTGTTGAAGGTTCCAGGGCTCATGTTCACCAATTCCGAAATTTCGGCCAAGGTGATCTTCCGCTCAAAATTTTGATGGATATAGTCATAGACCACTTTTATCCGGTCACTGTTTTCAAACACATCATTGATCGAAGAGCTATAGGTTGAGAGCTGTCTTTGGTTGCGAGACGTTGCCAGATCCTGTAAAATGGACAGTAATTCCATAAAATAATCCATACTGTCAATCTTTGAAAGCGACATGATCCTTGCCTTCAGGTCCTTTGAAATTTTATCGGAGAAAAGGATGCCCCGGTTAGATCGGTGCAGCATTTCCTTGATGGATTTGAAGATCCGCCTGGAAAGCAACCTGTCGTCAAATAGATCATTGTGGAATTGAATGGTGATCTCATATATTTTATTGCTCTTGCAATTATGGGTTTCCCATCCATGCTCCAAATTGGGGCCTACCAGTACAAGTTCTATGTTGTCTATCTCCTCCATGCTGTCCCCGACCACCCTACGGACCCCTTTTCCGTTCCAGATGAAGTTCAGCTCGTATTCTGGGTGAAAATGTATGGGAAAATCAAAATGTTTTTTGACCCTGTCAAAAACCAGAAAACTATCGTCTTGTGACAATGGGGTAATCTCCCTGTGTATGTTCTTGTTCATTGAAAATGGTTACAATGTTGCCGAATATGCTATTGACATCGGGGCTAGAAACAAGATACACAAATGTTGTTGGATAAAAAAGTTGGATCTAAGGTCAATGATTAATTATCGCCCAAGTACCTAAATGAAACCGAGACCCCCAACATATGCTAAGGGTTTTTGCGATTTGATTTTCGTACCACAAAAAGTGCCAGAACAAGGAAAATGGCCAGTGCAGCCAATATCCATATCCAGTTGACAGATTTTGATAGGGGAATGGCCGAAGTATTCCCCATCAGAACCAGCCCTGCCCAATATTGTGGGGCCAGGGCCCTCCCATGGGCTTCTTTTAGATAGCTGAGTTTGGCCTTTTGCAAAGCCTCGTCCTTGGGCATGCCTTTTAGCAGATTTTCGTATAAATAGCCAACAATCTGTGTGCTCGACTGCTCATCTATCTCCCACAAACTGGTCAAGATACTCTCACTGCCAGCATAGTTGAAAGCATGGGCCAGTGATATCATGCCTTCACCGGGTTGGTAAGTGGGCTTACCCGTTTCACAGGCCGTTAACACAGTGAGATTTGAAGCCAAGTTGTAATTGTAGATCTCATAGGTGTACACAGAATTGTCATCAAGTGCCGCTTTGTCGTCAATATTTTTTGCGAAGATGAGACGTGAAAACACTGGACTCAGGTTATTTGATTCGGCGTGTGTGCCAATATGGATAATCCTGTGTTCCTTGGCCAAGTTCGCAAATACTTGTTTGGAGGCACCTTCATTCAAAAAGGAACTGCCGTCAAACTTTTTGGAGTAATCCCTTGCCAAATCCTTGCTGAATGGCAATGATGACAACGCCAGGTAACTTTTGTCCAAGTTTGAGGAGTCAGAAATGGCCAACGCATAGCTTTCCTTCATTTTTTTATCGAAGACAGGGGTAAAGGCCACATAGTTGCGATCACCACCAAATATCTTACTGTGATTGTTGAGCAAGACAAGACTATAGTTGTAAGAAATTTGATGTTTTGACAAAAGACAGTGATGGGCAAGTTCCTCATAGGAAGTGATCTTTTCAGGCGTCAACATTTCAAAACTCAGATTAAAAAGTTCCCGGTCTGGAATGATGATCACTTTATGGGTAGATACCAGCTTGGCCAAAGGCTCCCAAAGTATTTCATACAATCTGTTCAAATGGGTGCAGGTCTGCCCCGGACTTATAGAATTTATGGCCCCTTCAATCGATTCAGAAAAATTGTTATTGCCAAGGGATATCAGCTGGGTAGACTCTGGATCGATGACCAGGGCATATAGGGAATCTTCAACAAAAAAATAACGGATCACCGTGGTGTTGCTTGGAATATTGTCCTTTAAGCCTATAAGCGCATTTTCAATGGAGGCATAATGTAGTTTGTAATATTTGGGATGGTTCATTTCCAGGGAATCAAGAAACGTTTCCCATTGGCTGTTGTAATCAAAGAAATCCTCTAAACCATCATTTGTTGGGGCTCCAAGGGCATCCGAAATCTTCCTCTTCAGTTCGTTTTCCCTTTCAAGGATATTTTTGGGCACATCAATGTACGATTGATTGTTCAGGATGCCCAATTTGGTCCTGATCCTATAATAGAGAGCCGATTCGTGCAAGGAGATCAATCGGTCCAAATAGTGCTCGTCATGGGTCTGCCCATACAGTTCCAAGAACAATTTTTTTAAAAAATCATTGATGCTCTTGTATTCCGATAGCAGTAAGGATACATCATCATTGTTGAAAATTGCACTCTTTCTTCTTTCGAGGATAGATACGGCACTTTCCAATTTCGTTTTCAGTCTTTTAAGCAGTGGAACGTCTTTATGTGCGGCTAGCTCATACAGTGCCTGGGTTTCGAGCAAAATGGTTTCAGGCTTGTTGAATTCTATTTTTATGGAATCCAGTTTGGTAGTGCTTTCGGCTATCTTTTGGTCCAAATGTTTGTTCCCCATTTCTGCCCATGACCTCGTGGCCTCAAAGTTGCGGGACAAATAGTTGATCTTGGCCAAGTTCAGCATATGGTTGAATAGAAGGAAACTGGTTTCGCCGGCATTTTTCTTGGCATAGTCATAACCTTTCATACCTATTCGAAGGGCCTTTTCCTGTTGACCGTTTTCGGCAAGAAAGAGGGCATATTCCCTTAGGAAGATCAAATATTCCCTAGAGAAATTTTTAACGTACGCCTTTTGGTAAAGAGCATAGCTGTCATCATAGTAGGCCAGTGCTTTGTCCATATCGCCGGTAATGGAATGCGTTTTTCCGATAACCGATAAAATCTCGGCCTTTATGGCCAGATAGTCCCCGTTGGATGCATGTAGTGTGTTCAGTGCGCTGTCCAAAGTCATAAGGGCGTTTTCATACTCGCTCATGGCAACTTCTGACTGGGCTATCTGAATAAGGCTGGTTGTAAGTCTACGATCTGTGGGCTCATATAGGGCCGATTTTTTGCGGTAGGCCAAACGTAATATGTCGTTGGCCCTTGAGATATACCCCAAATCGTGGTACATGGCCCCGAGATTTCCCAAAACAATGCCTTCAATGCGTTTTGCACGTTCAAGGAGCATCGGATCTTGAATTTGGGCAATGACAATTTTACAATCGGCAAGAATGGATTTTTGCGTTTCCAGGGCACCAACTACATTCCCTTGAGATTCTTCAAGCAGTGCAATATTGCCCCTAAAAAATAGCGAAAGATACAGTTTCATGGTGTCGTCCGCATCACTTGACTCTACCGCGGCAACCGCTTTCTTAAAGTAATATTGGGCACTGTCCAATTGGTTGAATGTCCAGACTATGGCACCCAGTGCATTGTATCCATCGGCAAGTTTCTCTTTTTTTGTGGCGGGTGATCTTTTGTAATCTTCAACTGCTTTTTGAAGATGGTACTTTGCCTCTACCAAGCTGTCCAGACTATATGCACTGACCCCGATATTGTATCGTACGTTTGCCACTTCCTCCAAGGGTATGCCCGGTACTTTTAAGATGAGTTCAAGGGCCTTTTTTCCAGTTTGGAGGGCTTTTTGATGGAGGCCCAGTTCATCATACAAATCGGCCAATTCTATATATGCGGTATGGAGGGAAGAGGAGCTGGGATCGCTCTTTTCAATTTTCTGAACGAACGCCTCGGCAGCGTTGATCCCCTGCTGGGTCGAGGTTTTTTCCAATCGTACCTTTCCCACCAAGTACGGATATTTGCACAAAGAATCGTACTGTCGGGTCTTCCATAGCCTTTCCAGTTGTTGGTCAAGTTCCTTGCTTGCTTTTTCAATTTGATCGTTGAGCAAGTAATGATTGATCAGAGCTGGCCCCTGCAGACTATCTTTTTGTCCATGGGCCAGGCCCTGGAAAAACAGGAAGATACATACTGGAACCCATAAAGAGACAACTCTTGAAAGCATAACCCTATTTTGATAACTCCGATAAAATTGATGTACAGTCTTTATGGGGGCACTGGATGAGCATCTTTTTGGCCCGATCAATTTCCCCGAGCTTTAAATAGGCCAGGGCAAGATAATGGTAAGTGTCACTGAGGAAGACAGAATGCTTGTTCGAAGCGGCCGACTCCAAAAAAGAGGTTGACTTTTGGGCATTGTTGTTGGCCAGATACCCCATGCCGATAAAATAGTTCAGTGTGTCATTATCCGAATCTGTTTTTAGCATATTCTCCCATTCTTGGATGGCGGCATCGTAATTTCCAAGTTTGTAGTTGGTCATGGCCTCCGTAAATGCTAAATTTTTTGAATTGCCCATTGTTGTTGGCAAACCGGGATCCTTATAAAAATAGCTGTCGAAGAGGCGTTCATGCAAAGGGGCTCTTTTTAAAAGCCAAAATGAGGCAGTCCCTATCAAGGCAAGCAACGCGGCAGCAATGAGCCATTTTCCAATGGGCCGTCCGGATTTTGGATTTTCATTTTCGACATCGGCACTGATGTTGCGTAGTTGATCTTTCAGTGAGTCAATCTCAATGGCCTTTATAAGGACCTTAAGATCATCAACCTGGTTCCTCAATAGGGGATCACCTTGCATGCGTTTTTCAAATGAAAGGGATTCTTCCGCGTTCATATGGCCCAAAAGGTAATTTTCGATCTCCCGCATGGCCTTGGCTGATATTTCGTTTTTTTCATTCCCCATCATCGCTGCCCTCCATTGTTAAAAATAATTTACGTAATTTCTTCAGACACAGGTATTTTCTGTTGCGTATGGAAACTGGATTTATCTCAAGTTCATGGGCGATCTCATCCATTGTTTTTTTTTCGTAGTAAAACTTTTTAAGAATTGATGCGCAGTTTTCATCCATTCGACCGAACGCTGTCAGGGCAATTTGCAATCTTTCCTCATCATGCGGACCATTGTCACCTGTCCGGTAATAAAGATAATCTGTATTTTGTATCTCCGCTATGGCATTGAGGGGTGTCATTTTAGTATGGTGAAAAGACCTTAGCAGATCGAGCCATTTATTCTTGGCCACTCGAAATAAATACCCGTCTATGGCTGTTTCGCCGTGGGGAACAAAACTTTTTTCCCTCACCTTGTTCCATACAACAATGATGGCCTCCTGCATGATGTCATCGGCCTGTGCCCTGGTCCCTCCGTCTTTGGCCACAAGTGCCATTATCTTTGGGAAGTTTGCCCTGTATAGGTTGGCCAGAACGGCAGAGTCGTTGGCACGTAAACCATCAATTATCCACTGTTGGTTGGCTGGCGAGTATTTTTTTTTCACGGGTGCCCGGACTAAAGTAGCAAAATACCACTTTTGGCCCACATCCGCAATTGCAGCCAACCAACAGTTTTAAGTGCAAGACCTTGTCCAAATTGCTTTTATTCCAAAAAGGCAACTATCTGGATTGTTCCTTTGATGCCTTTGGCCCTGGCCAAATAGTCTGCTTTTGTTTCCCCATCTATTTCGGTGCCGCTTTGGGCACCCACATATACACTCCTGAACACCTCATATTCACCCATTTCATTGATCAAAGGCTCATTGGTGGAGGCGCCCTTCACCCAAGAAAGTGTACTTCCGATCAAATACCGGAAGTCATAGTCAATTATCGTGACTTGATATGAGATGGCATCCTCTACTTGGGGAAATGTAAAATAGTTCTGCACACTGAAGTTATAATACGGCGCAACATATTCGTCGATGGCAATTTCGGCCTTGAGATTGGCAAAATAGATCCTTTTCTTGCGATCATTGTCGATTTTGATCGTTGCTTCTGCCACGTCCCACAGATGCCAGTCAGGATCTGTTTTCTCCTTTCTATAGATTGTTGCCACAAAATCCTCCTCGCCGTCCTCTATTTTGTCCAAGGCCTCATATCTTACGCTGTACCCACCTGCTCGTTCCAACGTAAGTTGGTTGGTGTTCCCGTTGAATTGTCCAAATCGTCCACTGGTGGTCCATATCACCTTGCTCTCAAATACTTCGTCATCGACCAAGGGCTGGTTGTCTGTCCGTTCTATGTGCAGGTTCAATGCCGTATTGCCCTGTATGGTTATGCCGTTGGGCTTTATCTGGTAGCCAAATTTTCTGACATTGATCCTGGCCGTGTCCTTGCCGATCTGTGTTATTTCATTGCCCATCTTTATGGACACACTCACATATATTTCCTCAATATTGGGTCCATCTCCCAACTCACTCGGCGCTACGGTGGCTATATAGGATACTCGATCTCTGGTACTTTGAAAGGAGGTGCCTTGGTGCAAGTCGTTGTCCTGTATGGTGCCATATTTTCCAGATGTGGACCATTCGTATTGTAAAACAGCGCCTTCATTGGGAGTGGGCTCTTTGAGCACTTCAAAATCCACAAATTGGCTCAAAAGGACATTTTTTTCCTGTGGGGTCAGCAAAATGTCGGTTTCCTTGGCTTTTGCGGTCCATTCCTCCAGTTCCTTGGAATTGCTGAAAATCATTCTGGAGTAGTCTACCAATTTGAGCCCAAAATCGACAACTTCAATGGCCTTAGCTGTTTTCTCGATCCCACGGCCTATTCCGTCAGTATTTTGCATGAATATATCCGAGTTGATGTTTCCCCCCAAAATTGTAAACAGTTCAATAAGGATTTCTTTGAGATTAGAACCATTGAAATTGTTATACAGGCTCAAAATAAATTCGTCCAATGCAACGCTGTACTCTCCCTTTTTGATGGGCTCATAGACCGAAGGCAATGAAGAGATGGCCGGGCCTAAAAAATCAATTATGCTTTCTATTTTTTGACCGGATAGATCCTTGACGAGCTTTTTGTGGCCTCCGATATCGGTTATTACAGGTAAGAACCAATCAAAGATAAAAGTTTCCAAATGGAGGGTGTTCAGCTTGGTCTTTTCTATGTCTGTAAAGGAATCGGGACTTAGATTATTGCTCGAAGGTCCTATTACCCGCACTTTGTAAGTGGCTTCGCTCTCATTTTCCCCCAGTGGAAGCGTTATGGGGTCTGAAACGGTTGCGGCAAAGTCCGCCCCCTTGCCAGCGGCCCAATCAGATAGCACGCCAAGAACTTCACGTATGGCCGCGGTAGGGGTTATCTGGACATCTTTTAGGGGGGCATCGGTTCCTGAGATATTGCCATCAACAACGGTTTCGACACCTTCTTTGTTCTTATAGGCGGTTTTGTAGACAAAGGCATGAGCTCTTCTTCTTAAGGTATTTGTAATGGTAATGTTCTGA
The DNA here is from genome assembly GCA_041391945.1 of Allomuricauda sp. Taxonomy (GTDB): domain Bacteria; phylum Bacteroidota; class Bacteroidia; order Flavobacteriales; family Flavobacteriaceae; genus Flagellimonas. Next base: position 331,895 of record JAWKNC010000003.1, read on the forward strand.
TAGTCAATATCAGTCAATTGCAGGCCACTTCTGATATCGGCACCGTTAACGTCAATTTTTCCACTGCCGATATCCACGGTGTCCAATTTGGTGGTATTAAGAATTTGATCGGCAAGTTTGTCCCGGTACAATCCTTTTTGCAGAAAAAAGGGATCTTGTTTTACCAAATCTTCCAGGTATCCCGAGAATTCTTGGATGCCATCAAAGCTTCCGATCTCCGCTATGAACTTTTCTTTCAGCTCATAGGGCAAGAATATTGTTCCCATGGAAATGTAGTATAGCACTTCTGCGGTTGTCGAGATTGAAATCTCGTCTTCGCTGCCCCTTACAAAACCGAGCAGCAATACGTTGTTTTCTTCATCACTCAAGTAGGCTATTTCCGGGGAGCCTGTGTTGAAAGGTACTTTAACGGAACCGTCCGAACCCACCGGCGAATCCACCAATATGGTTGAAAGCGTGGTGGATGCAAGGTCTATGTCCATCCCTTCTGGAAGGATGACATCCACATCCACAGTTTTGTACGTGCCCGGGTCTGGATTATTAGGATTGTTGGGATTGTTGGGATTTCCCCCTTGAGGGGGATTGTCATCATCGACCATGATTTCCCCATCATTTGAGCTACATCCTAAATTCAGGATGAGAATTGCCATTAACAAATAGCGAAGAAGAAGTATTTTTTTCATCGGTGTCCTTAAGTTTATTGGTTTAACATTTTCTCTAGAAGGTTTTGATATACAACGAGGCCGATTAAAAATGTCATAGGTTGATTTGGACATTTCTTGCTTTACGGGGATTTTGTACGGAAGAGAGCGGGGGCAAAAACCGGATATGAAATCGATTGTAGCCTTGGGTGTGATGGCGAGAGAAGCTACAGTTTTATTGCAGGGAGCGCAAAATCATGCACTTTTTTGAAACAATAAAGCCCACAACTTAAGTTGTGGGCTTTTTACAGCGGTCTGGACGGGACTCGAACCCGCGACCCCCTGCGTGACAGGCAGGTATTCTAACCAACTGAACTACCAGACCAATGATTTTATCCTGAAAGGACCCCGGCAACAGCCGGATTCAAACCTTGTTACAGTCGCTTTTTTTACAAGCGAGTGCAAATATACACTCCCAATTCGGATTCGACAAAAGAATTTTTTCAAAAAAATGGTTTATACAAACTTTTGGCGCTCGATCATAAATGTGTTCAGTACCTGAGAGAAGTTGGAACGCACATCCACGCCCACATATTTGATCTTGTACTGGGTACATTTGAGCCTAAGATGCTCTTGATATTCCAATACCTTTCGGGTATATGCTTTTTTTATATTATCTGCATAAATATCTATATGGATTCCGGTCTCCACATCCACAAAACGCTTGGGGGTGTTTTCAAAATCAAAACCCAGTTCGTGTTTGTGGTCCAACAAATGAAAAAGGACCACTGCGTGCTTATTGTATTTCAGATGGCGGAGCGCATCAAAAAGCTGGGCCTCCCCGGTCTCTGTCTGGAACATATCGGAAAAAAGAAAAATAAGGCTTCGGCGGTGTATTTTTTCCGCTATTTGATGGAGATAGGTGTAGGTTTTTGTGGTGGGCGAGGCACCTTTGGTCTTTGCCACCTCGTTCAATTTGGAATACAGCATCTGAAAATGGCGCTCACTGCTCTTCTCAGTCGCATAAAAGTTATAGGTATCCGAATAAATGCTCAGTCCAACGGCATCACGTTGTTTTTTTAATAGTTGCATCAGGGCCGCGATCACCAAGACTCCAAATCCTATCTTGTTGAGGTTGTTGATGGAGAGGTTTTTCACTTCGGGATAGTACATGGAAGCCGAATTGTCCAAGATCATGTGGCACCGTAGGTTGGTCTCATCCTCGTACCTTTTGGTGTACAGGCGATCCGTTTTTGCGAACAACTTCCAATCGATGTGCTTGGTGCTCTCCCCGGGGTTATAGATCTTGTGTTCGGCAAACTCGGCGGAGAACCCATGGAACGGACTTTTGTGGATCCCGCTGATGAAACCCTCAACAATCTGGTTTGCCAAAAGCTCCAGATTCTGAAAAAGTTGCGCTTTATGAAGTTCCGACCTTAAATCCATTCCGTAGGTCCAAGATAAAACAAAAAAGGCTTGGCGATTGCCAAACCTTTTTTAAAATCCTACCATGGAAAATTTTTATAATGCGGCATCTATAGCATCAGTGTATACTTTTTTTGGAGATACCCCAACCTGACGGTTTACAATCTCACCGTTCTTGAAGACCAGTACGGTAGGAATGTTGCGTACACCATATTTGGCGGCATATTGTTGATGGGTGTCAACGTCCACTTTTCCCACAATGGCCTTGCCCTCATATTCAGCGCTTACCTCCTCTATGATCGGGCCCACCATTCTACAGGGGCCGCACCATGCTGCCCAAAAATCAACAACGACAGGTTTGTCGCTCTTTAGTACTACTTCGTCAAAAGTTGCATCTGTTATTTCTAGTGCCATTTTATTTGTTTTATTGTTTGCAAAGTTAGTCAATAAATATGCATATTCCTTACCGTTCCCATATTCGTTTTGGTTATGGCGCCATCAGCTTAGGTTATAGGTGTTAATTCAGAGTATAATATACATCTTGCTTTTCTAGAGCTTGTAATAATTCGCTGGTAACATGTACTTTTTGCTTTCTACTACGAAGATGAACCGTTATTTTTTCATTCATTTCATGGATGTTGAAGTTTACGGGATGGTCACCTTTATGTAACTTTAAAGTGTCTTTGAGTTGATATATGTTATCTTCTTTTAAATCATCAATTCTTAATTCGATGGTAAGTTTTTTTGTGTAAGATTCTAATACATCTTGTATCGCTTCTACTTTGTTAAACTGTAAAATAGGCTCCCCTCTACGACCAGTTTCTGCATTAACCCATCCTTCTTTGACAAATACTTTAATATAAACTTGAGCATTGATATAAAGGCGATTTCTGAAATCAAGATAGTGATCACCAAACATTTTGAATTCGTAAGATTCAGTATAATCTTCTATGGTTATGATTCCCCATGGCTTACCTTTTTTTGTTTCTTTTTTTTGATGGTCTGTCACAATGCCAGCAAAAGAAATCTCTTTGTTAATGTGCTTCTCCAATTCATTTACAAAAGAAATATTGCTGTTGCAAAACCATCTCATTTCCATTCTAAAATCATCCAACGGATGTCCGGAAATATAGATGCCCACCACCTCTTTTTCTCTACGGAGCTTTTCCATGGTGCCCCAATTATCGCAAGGTGGGACAACAGGTTCTGGAATCTGTACTTCACTAGAATCTCCAAACAGGCTTACTTGGGACGAATTTTCGTTTTCCTGGAATTTTGCCCCATATTTAATGGCCTTTTCCAAAAAGGAGATGCCATCGCCATCTTGATGGAAGTACTGTGCGCGGTGTGTATCGGTAAACGAATCAAAGCCACCGGCCAGTGCCAAAGTCTCAAATGCTTTTTTGTTGGCGGCCCTAAGATCTACCCGTTTGGCGAGGTCAAAGACAGATTTGTAGGGACCATCTTTCTTTCGGTTTTCCACAATGGTCTCCACCGCGGAACGCCCAACCCCTTTGATGGCACCCATTCCAAAACGGATGGCATTGTCCTTGTTCACGGCAAATTTGTAGTAGGATTCGTTGACATCTGGACCCAATACCTCCAATCCCATGCGCTTGCACTCCTCCATAAAAAAGGTCACCTGTTTGATGTCGTTCATGTTGTTGGACAGTACCGCTGCCATATACTCGGCAGGGTAGTGGGCCTTCAGGTAGGCCGTTTGGTAGGCGATGTAGGCATAACAGGTGGAGTGGCTTTTGTTGAAGGCATACGAAGCGAAAGCTTCCCAGTCTTTCCAGATTTTTTCAAGGATATCCCTTGGGTGGCCGTTCTTTTCGCCCCCGTCCAGAAACTGTGGCTTCAATTTTTGCAGCAGGGCAAAAATCTTTTTCCCCATGGCCTTGCGCAAGACATCGGCATCACCTTTGGAAAACCCCGCCAATTTTTGGGAAAGGAGCATCACCTGCTCTTGGTACACCGTGATCCCGTAGGTTTCCATAAGATATTCCTCCATTTCAGGGAGGTCGTAGGTGATTTCCTCTTCCCCATGTTTCCGTGCAATAAAACTTGGGATGTATTCCATGGGACCTGGGCGATAGAGGGCGTTCATGGCGATGAGGTCATCAAAAACCGTAGGTTTCAGGTTTTTCATGTGTTTTTGCATCCCGGGCGATTCATATTGGAATATCCCCACGGTATCCCCCCGTTGAAAAAGCTCATAGGTCTTTTCGTCATCCAAGGGAAACTCATCGGGAATCAACTCGACCCCAGTACGCGCCTTGACAATCTTTACCGTGTCCTTGATGAGGGTCAAGGTCTTCAATCCCAAAAAGTCCATTTTAAGGAGTCCGGCACTTTCCACCACAGAGTTGTCAAATTGGGTCACGTACAGGTCTGAATCCTTGGCGGTGGCCACGGGGACAAAGTTGGTAATGTCATCAGGGGTGATGATGACCCCACAGGCGTGTATGCCGGTATTTCGCAACGACCCCTCCAAAACTCTGGCCATGTTCACGGTCTGTCCTTCCAAATCGTCTCCTTCGGAGATGTTCAGCAATTGATATACCTTATCCAGTTCATCGGCCCGGAACACTTTTTTCAGAGCCGCTTCCTCCATGTCAAAAATCCTGTTGAGTTTGCCCATGGTTGGGATCAACTTGGCCAAGCGGTCGGCATCATTTAGGGGAAGGTCCAATACCCGAGCTGTGTCCCTTATGGAAGACTTGGCCGCCATGGTGCCGTAGGTGATGATCTGAGCTACCTGATTGGCCCCATATTTATTGATTACATAATCCATGACCTTACCGCGGCCCTCATCGTCAAAGTCAATATCGATATCGGGCATGGAAACCCGATCCGGATTTAGGAAACGCTCAAAAAGGAGGTCGTACTTCAACGGATCAATATTGGTGATGCCCAAGCAGTAGGCCACCACCGAACCCGCGGCAGATCCACGGCCCGGACCCACGGAAACGCCCATATTCCGTGCTTCCCGGATAAAATCTTCCACAATCAGGAAATAACCAGGATATCCGGAGTTTTCAATGGTCTTCAGCTCAAAATCGATACGCTCCCTGAGCTCTTCGGTGATTTCGCCGTATCGTTTTTCGGCCCCTTGGTACGTAATATGCCTCAAATAGGCGTTTTCCCCGCGTTTACCGCCATCTTCATCGTCTTCTGTTACCTTAAAGTTCTCTGGGATGTTGAATTTGGGAAGTAGTACATCACGGGCAAGGTCGTAGGTTTCCACTTTGTCCACAATTTCGTGAATGTTCAAAATGGCTTCCGGGATGTCCTTGAAGAGTGCCTTCATTTCATCAGAAGTCTTAAAATAATACTCCTGATTGGGCAATCCATATCGATAACCACGTCCCCGGCCTATAGGGGTTGCCTGTTTTTCACCGTCCTTGACGCAGAGTAGAATATCATGGGCCTCGGCATCCTTTTTATCACAATAATAGGTGTTGTTGGTAGCCACCAATTTTATGGCGTGTTCCTTGGCCCATTGCAACAGAACTTGGTTTACACGATCTTCATCTTCCTGACCATGCCGCATGATCTCAATATAAAGATCGTCGCCGAATTGTTCTTTCCACCACAACAAGGCTTCCTCGGCCTGTTTTTCGCCCACATTCAAAATTTTGTTGGGAACTTCACCATAAAGGTTGCCCGTAAGTGCAATGATGCCCCCCTTATACTGTTCCACGATTTTTTTGTCGATGCGGGGCACGTAGTAAAAACCATCTGTATAGGCTATGGACGACATTTTGGCCAGATTGAGATAGCCTTTTTTGTTTTTGGCCAGCAATACGATTTGGTACCCGTAATCCTTTACATTTTTATTGGTATGGTCCTCACACACGTAGAATTCGCAGCCAACTATGGGCGTAATTTCTTTTTCCGTGGGGATTTCCCCTTTTTCCACCAGCTCGGCATTTTTTTCCTTGACGCTTTTGTTGTGGGCCATGATTTCTTTCACAAAGTGAAAGGCGCCCATCATATTGGCATGGTCCGTCAAGGCAACGGCGGGCATTCCGTTTTGGGCAGTGGCCTTTACTAAATCCTTTATATTGATGGTGGATTGCAGTACCGAAAATTGGGAGTGGTTGTGGAGATGTGCAAATGGGGCATCTTCCAGGGTTTCCACATTTTCCCGGATCTCTTCCTCAGAGATTTCACCCGTGTCTTTGGCCCAAAGGGCATCCGCAATCTTTTTGGAAGCTTCCTTTAGGTTGATGTGTTTAAGACCGATCAGTTGGATTTCCTGCGGATTGGCTTCGGAGAATTGTTCAAAATAATCGGGTTGTACGTCCAGTTCCTTGGCGGAGAAATGCTGTTTACGGATCAATTCCAAGAAACATCGGGTAGTGGCCTCCACGTCAGCAGTGGCATTGTGTGCCTCGGCAAAGGGTTCGCCAAAAAGAAATTCGTGCAGTTCGGTAAGGGTGGGCAACTTAAATTTGCCCCCACGGCCCCCGGGAATCTTACAGAGCTCTGCAGTGGCCTCGGTACAAGTGTCCAAAACGGGAAGCACTGCCAATGGTGTTTCAACGCCCATTCGGTAAAATTCGCACCCCATGATGTTCACATCAAAGTCCACGTTCTGGCCCACAACAAACTTTGCCCGGCCCAAAGATTTGTTGAACGCTTCCAACACATCCGCCAAGGGCACGCCCTTTTGTTCAGCCAATGCTGTGGAAATACCGTGCACCTGTTCTGCTTCATAGGGTATATTGAACCCGTCCGGTTGTACCAAAAAATCCTGATGTTCCACCAAATTTCCCAATCCGTCATGCAATTGCCATGCAATCTGAATGCATCGTGGCCAATTGTCGGTATCGGTAATGGGGGCATCCCATCGTTTGGGCAATCCTGTGGTCTCCGTATCAAAAATCAAGTACATAGGCTATCCGTATCGGTCAAAAAAGCAATGAATAAAAGTAAGGAAGAACACCCTTTTGGTAAAATAGAGTTTTGAAGATTTATCAACCAACAAAAAGCAATAAAAATATTGGCAGTTAATGGATTTGATCTATATTTGCACCCGCTTAAAGGATAAGCGATTAAAAAGAATTAATAACCAGGGTCGGGCACCCTACAAATTAATGTGATATGCCAGTTAAGATCAGACTTCAGAGACACGGTAAAAAAGGTAAGCCATTCTATTGGGTGGTTGCCGCAGATTCCAGAGCAAAAAGAGACGGTAAATTTTTGGAAAAATTGGGAACCTACAACCCCAATACCAATCCCGCTACCATAGAACTAAATGTGGACAATTCTGTAAAATGGTTGCAGAATGGTGCACAACCAACAGATACAGCCAGGGCGATTCTATCCTACAAGGGAGCTTTGTTGAAACACCACCTCATGGGAGGTGTTGCCAAAGGCGCATTGACCGAAGAACAAGTTGAGAAAAAATTCAATGCTTGGTTGGAAGAAAAGGAAAACACCATCCAGGCTAAAAGAGATGGCCTAAGCAAGGCACAGTCTGAAGCCAAGGCAAAGGCATTGGCAGCTGAAAAAGAAGCGAACGAGAAACGTGCCGCCGCCGCTGTTGAAGTGGAAGAGGAAGTTGCCGAGGAAGCTGCCGAAGCTGCCGAAGCTGCCACAGAGGAGGCCGTTGCGGTTGAAGAACCAGCACAAGAAGCTGCTGCTGAGGAGCCAGTGGCCGAGGCCCCTGTTGAGGAAGAGGCTTCCAAAGAAGAAGAGTAGAAAAACCGGCGATGCGCAAGGAAGATTGCTTCTACCTGGGCAAAGTCGTATCAAAATATAGCTTTAAGGGCGAGGTGTTGGTAAAATTGGACACCGATGAGCCCGAGATCTACGAAAACATGGAATCAGTTTTTGTTTCGCTGGGAAACAATCTGGTTCCATTTTTTATTGACCGTTGCAGACTTCACAAATCCAACCTGCTTCGCATCGATTTTGAGGATGTCAAGGATGAATCATCCGCCGATAAGATCATGGGCTCCGAACTTTATCTGCCCTTGGCAATGCTTCCACCGCTTTCCGGCAATAAGTTTTACTTTCATGAAGTCATCGGTTTCGCAATGGTGGACAAAGTACATGGAAATATTGGCATCATCAAGGCCATAAACGACAGTGCTTCGCAAGAATTGTTTGAAGTGGAGAAAGATGGCAAGCAACTTCTGATCCCCATCAGCGACGACATCATTGCCAAAGTGGACCGTAAAAGTCAAATAATCCATGTGAATACCCCGGAGGGATTGGTGGATTTATATTTGAATTCGTGACGTTTGGTGTATTAAGCCTATATTTAGGGGAACCATTCGTTTTATGTCATGCGCATATATCTTTTGCTACTTCTTTCAGTCAGTTTGATTTCTTGTAGGGATGTAAAAAATCAAAAAGCCGATGAAGAACGTCCCCCGAACATTGTATTGATTTTTACGGATGATCAAGGTTATCAGGATGTTGGGGTCTTCGGTTCACCCAACATCAAAACGCCCAATTTGGACCAAATGGCTTCAGAGGGGGTACAGCTCACCAGCTATTATGCCGCCCAAGCGGTATGTTCAGCGTCCAGGGCCGGAATTTTGACCGGCTGTTATCCCAATCGTATTGGGATCCACAATGCACTGGGACCTGATAATACCCACGGTATAAATGCATCCGAGACCACCATTGCGGAAATGTTGAAGGAAAAAGGATATGCCACGGCCATCTTTGGGAAGTGGCACTTGGGGCACCATCCAAAATTTTTGCCCACAAGACACGGTTTCGATGAGTGGTTCGGGATTCCTTACTCCAATGACATGTGGCCCTATCACCCGCAACAGGGAACCATCTTCAATTTTCCCGATTTGCCCCTTTACGAAAATGAAACCGTTATTGATACCTTGATAGAACAGTCCCAATTGACCACGCAGATTACCGAGCACAGTGTGGATTTTATCAAACGCAACAAGGACAATCCTTTCTTTTTGTATGTGCCCCATCCACAACCCCACGTTCCGTTGTTCGTGTCTGATAAGTTCAAGGGAAAATCGGAGCGGGGACTGTACGGCGATGTTATCATGGAGATTGATTGGTCTGTGGGACAGATCATGAAAACCCTCAAGGAAAATGGACTGGAAGAAAACACCATGGTCATTTTCACATCGGACAACGGCCCTTGGTTATCTTATGGCAACCATGCGGGCAGTGCCCTGCCCCTGCGTGAAGGAAAGGGTACGGCTTGGGAGGGAGGCCAAAGAGAGCCTTGCATCATTAAATATCCAAAAAAGCTTGCTGCAGGAAGGGTAGTTGATGTCCCGGTGATGGCCATAGATGTACTGCCCACCATTGCAGAGATTACCGGGGCGGAGCTTCCCGAAACCATCATTGATGGTAAAAGTGCCTGGAAGATCCTTACCGGGGAAAGCAAAGAGCCGGTGCAAGAGGCCTATTTCTTTTACTACCGTGTCAACGAAATGTTCGGGGTGCGCTACGGAAAATGGAAACTGTACTTCCCCCATCGATATCGTACCATGGATGGACAAGTGCCGGGAAAGGATGGACAACCGGGGGAATATCGAATGGTGGACCTGAAAGAGATTGAACTCTACGACGTGGTCAATGATATCAGTGAGACCCATAATGTGGCCGCGGAGCATCCTGACGTAGTTGCCAAAATAGAAGCCTTGGCCGATACCATGAGGTCTAGGTTGGGAGATTCTTTAAGAGACATGGAAGGTTCGGAAACCAGAGAACCGGGGAGATTGGAGGAGTGATCCATTGATCAATAAAAAAGAGGAAGCTTCTAACTTCCTCTTTTGTGCATGGGTTATTTAGTATTATTTCTTCCATTTCCCTCCACCTACGTAGAAACCTAAGGAAATGCCTAAATAAGAGTTTTTGACTTCTGCATCATCAATTTCAGTTTTGCCGATAAGATTATAATCGACAGCAAGGCGAAATTTACCCCATTCGAAACCTGTGCGAATCAAGCCGCCAAATTTTCCATCTATTTCTGCTTCAGCGTCAGGGCCAAACTCTTCGAAACTGATATTGGCTAAAGTACTGTACCCTACTCCAGCTCCTAAAAATGGAGCAAAGGAGGAACTTCCATTGTGGAAATAATAATCAAAGGTGCCTAAATAAGATGCGCTTGCAGCTAAATCTGCCTCCAAAGTCGCTCCGCCACCTGTTACATTTTTTGCCAAGGCGGCAGATTCAAAACGCAGACCAATGTTCATATTATCGGCAATGTTGTACTTGGGTTCCAAAGCAATTAGAATACCGCCCCCACCATCAGGTATGGCATAACCTAAGTCAAGTCCAACACGAAATTTGTTTTGTTCCTGTGCATGCCCCCATTGAATAAGTGAGGCCATAATGATGAAAGCATAAAAAATTCTTTTCATAATAAATAATGTTTAAAATTGGTAATTAGATTTTATTTAGGAGGCGAAAGTAAACTGTATACAAGGTTGGAAATAGCCCAATCTGATGAATGGAGTGTTTGACTTTATGAAAACCTTGTTTGGATTGGTACAGCATTGAAGTATCTGTTTATAATTACATTTGGACAATGAAGCCTTTTGTTTTTAAACAATTCACAATCCACCAAGATCAATGTGCCATGAAAGTGGGCACCGATGGTGTTTTGCTCGGCGCTTGGACTTCGTTAGCACACCATCCCAATTCCATATTGGATATTGGAGCCGGAACAGGCTTGATCGCCTTGCAATTGGCACAGCGTTCGTCCTCGGAATTGATCGATGCCATTGAGCTCGATGAAGACTCCTATGAACAGTGTGTTGCCAATTTTGAGGCTTCACCTTGGGCCGATCGGCTGTTCTGTTATCATGCCGGGTTTGATGAGTTTGTGGACGAAATGGATGAATCCTATGACTTGATCGTTTCCAATCCGCCATTTTATTCCGAAGAAAATACGAGCGGGGATGCTTCTCGCGATAAGGCACGGCAAAACAGTTCACTCCCCTTCGAGGAACTTTTGAAAGGAGTCGCAAAGCTGTTATCAAAGAATGGGATTTTTTCCGTCATCGTCCCGTTCAAGGAGGAAGCAGGTTTTATCAACTTGGCCAAAAAAGAAGGTCTCTATCCGCAGAGGATTACTCGGGTAAGGGGAAATCCAACGTCGGAAGTCAAAAGGGCTTTGATGGATTTTGGCTTTTCGGAAGTGAAGCCGGAGAAGGACGAATTGGTGATTGAAATAGGTCGCCATCATTACACAAAAGAGTATATTGAACTGACACAAGTGTTTTATTTAAAAATGTAACAATACCCCGATTGATTGTTATATTTCATGATTATCTTTGACCAAAATTTTTTTACATGAAGCCCGATCTATTCGAAGCCCCGGATTACTACAATCTAGATGATTTGCTTACCGAGGAACACAAGTTGGTGCGCGATGCGGCCCGCCAATGGGTGAAGCGCGACATATCTCCCATTATCGAGGAGTTTGCCCAAAAAGCTGAATTTCCCAAGCAGATCATTAATGGCTTGGCCGAAATAGGAGCTTTTGGACCCTATATTCCGGAGGAATATGGCGGTGCCGGGCTGGACCAGATCAGCTATGGGTTGATCATGCAGGAAATCGAAAGGGGAGACAGTGGGGTTCGTTCCACGGCTTCCGTGCAATCTTCCTTGGTCATGTACCCCATTTATGCCTATGGCAACGAGGAACAACGTAAAAAATACCTTCCCAAATTGGCAACTGGGGAGTGGATGGGCTGTTTCGGGTTAACGGAACCCAACCATGGTTCCAATCCCGGGGGAATGGAAACCAAATTCAAAGATATGGGAGACCACTACCTGTTGAATGGAGCCAAACTTTGGATTTCCAACTCGCCTTTTGCGGATATTGCCGTGGTCTGGGCCAAGAATGAGGAGGGACGAATCCATGGGCTTATCGTGGAACGTGGCATGGAAGGCTTTTCTACCCCAGAGACCCACAACAAATGGTCATTGCGTGCCTCTGCCACGGGGGAACTTATTTTTGATAACGTAAAAGTGTCCAAGGAAAACCTCTTGCCCGGCAAAAGTGGATTGGGTGCGCCATTGGGCTGTTTGGATTCTGCCCGTTATGGCATTGCATGGGGTGCTATTGGTGCCGCCATGGATTGCTACGATACGGCATTGCGATATGCCAAGGAACGTATCCAATTTGGAAAACCGATTGCAGCCTACCAATTGCAGCAAAAGAAATTGGCCGAGATGATTACCGAAATCACCAAGGCACAGTTATTGGCTTTTAGATTGGGACAACTAAAGAATGAAGGACGCGCCACTACGGCACAGATATCCATGGCCAAACGGAACAATGTGGACATGGCACTCAAGATTGCCCGCGAAGCTCGGCAAGTATTGGGGGGAATGGGCATTACCGGGGAGTACAGCATCATGCGTCACATGATGAACCTCGAAAGCGTGATCACTTATGAAGGCACCCATGACATCCATTTGTTGATTACAGGAGCCGATATCACTGGGATTCCTGCTTTTAAATAAGCTTTTCTACCGTCACCCGAATGGATTTGCTGATTGGTGTTTTGCTCTTGTCGGCAAACTCATTGATGGGCACCAACATATTGGTTTCAGGGAAATAGGCGGCCATGTTCCCTTTTGGGATGTTGTAGGGGATGACCAAAAACCTTTCTGCGGTTCTTTTTACGGCCTCGTATTGGCTGTGTAGGTTCACCACATCCATTTTCTGGAGCTGTCTTTCCTGCATGTCCTTTTCGTTCATCAACACTACACGCCGCTCATTGTTGATACCTCGGTAGCGGTCGTTCAAACCATATACCGTAGTGTTGAACTGGTCATGGGCACGTATCGTCATCAACAACAGTTCATCCTTTTTCAACATATTGTCCGGTACAGGGTTGATGGTCAGTTGGGCCTTGCCATGGGGCAACTTGCTAAAATCGCGCTCCCGAACGTTGTTGGGTAGGTAATACCCGAATCCCTTGGAACGCTCACTCGTATTTTCAAAACCCTTTACAACCTTATCGATGTAACTGCGGATGAGATTATAATCTTCACTCAAGGCCTTCCAATCCATGGAATGTTTTCCCTCAAAATAGGTGTGGGCCATCATGGCGATAATTTCAGGCTCGCTTTTGAGGTGCTCCGATGCTGGCTTGAACAATCCCTTGCTCTGCCGTACTTTTCCGGTGCTGCTTTCCATGGTCAGAAACTGTGCCTCCCCACGCTTTACATCCTTTTCGGAACGACCGAAAGTGGGCAGCAGCAATGCCGTTTTTCCAGTGACCAAATGACTGCGGTTCAATTTTGTGCTGATCTGTACCGTAAGGCTGCATTGTTCCAAGGCCTCTGCGGTATACTTTGTGTCCGAGGCCGCCATCAGAAAATTTCCGCCCAAACAAAGGAACACTTTGGCCTTGCCCCAATGCATGGCCTTTATGGCATCAACAGTGTCATGGCCGGGTTCGGTGGGAGGCTCAAATTTTAAATATTTTCGGATGTTTTCGTTCAAGGTGTTGTTGACATAATGCATAATCCCCACACTACGGTCGCCCTGAACATTGCTGTGCCCACGAACGGGACAGGTGCCCGCAAACGGTTTTCCCATGGCACCTTTCAACAGAAGTATGTTCATATATTCCTGGATGCTTTGAACGGCATTCTTGTGCTGGGTAAGCCCCATGGCCCAACAAATGATAATGTTCGAACTTTGGGCCAACCATTGTACGGTTTGGTCTATTTTTTCTTTGGGGACCCCGGTTCTGTTCAAAAGTTCCTGGTCATCGAATTTTTCCAGATTAGACAGTAGGTCTTCGTATCCAGCTGTATATCTTTTGATGAAATCGTGGTCGAACACCGTTCCGGATTGTTGGTCCAACGCAGCCAATTCTTTGAGCAAAAGTTTGGCCAGGGCAATATCTTCATTGATTTTTACGGGAAGATGGCAATCGGCAATGGCCTGCCCCTTACCCAATAGACCGCTTACTTTTTGGGGATTCTTGAAACGGACAAGACCAGCTTCCGCCAGCGGATTGATGCTTACGATCTTCCCGCCGTTCTTTTTACATTCGGCCAAAGCGGAGAGCATTCTGGGATGGTTGGTCCCCGGATTCTGGCCCACGACCAAAATCAACTCCGCGCCATGCAGATCTTCGATTTTCACGGACCCTTTTCCTATCCCCAAAGTTTCGGAAAGGGCCACACCCGAAGATTCGTGGCACATGTTGGAGCAATCGGGCATGTTGTTGGTGCCAAAAGCCCGGGCGAACATTCCATATAAAAAAGCTGCCTCGTTGCTGGAACGACCGGAAGTATAGAAAATGGCCTCGTTGGGATGCTTTAATTTTTTCAGTTCATTTGAGATCAATCCATAAGCATCTTCCCAAGAAATGGGCTCATAGTGCACTTTGCCGGGTTTAAGGATCAAGGGCTCCACGATACGGCCCATTTTGTTGAGCTCATAATCGGAAAGTTGGGATAATGCTTCCACAGAATGTTTACTAAAAAAAGCTGCACCGATATGTTCCGTGGTAGCTTCGTCGGCGAGGGCTTTTGCCCCATTTTCACAAAACTCAGCAATCTTTGACGGGTTTTCGGGAACGGGCCAGGCGCAGCTTGGGCAACGAAAACCATCTTCCTGGTTCATCTCTGGCAATGCCCTGATGGAGCGCAATACCCCCATTTCTTTAAAACTGTGCCGCAAGGCTTCCGTAACACCGGGAATCCCTGCGGAAACCTGTTTTGGTTCTTCCAATTTTATACCGGTGAACCGGATTTTTCCGGTCAATGAAACATTGCGCTTGAACTCTTCTTTCATCTGTTGCCTATACTTGCAGTCTGGGATTGGGGTAATTGTCCGATTGGTCTTCCATAGTATTGTCGAGGCACGTAAAATCCTTTTCCAACAACAGGTGAAGTTGGTCCCCGGTTGAAAGTTCCACATTGTTTTCAAACCCAACCGTATCGTTTAGGGGCCAATCCTTGCCATCATCCTCTGGTACCATCAGCACAATCCGGTTGTCGGAAAACTCGGCGGTAAGCGCTTTGATATGTGGCGTGAGTTTCACCTGATAACCAAATGTGGACCTCCCAAAATCCGTGGTTTCCGTTATTGAGCCGGTATCGGACAAGGTTTTTACCTCAGTTTGAGTGAGCCTGAACCGTACCGAATTTCCTTTGATTCTAATTTTCATTACAATGGAATTACTACGTAATTTAGCAAAAATCAAGTACTTTGGACCATGTTTGCTTTGGTGGACTGCAATAACTTCTATGCATCTTGTGAACGGGCCTTTCAGCCACAGTTCAACAATATTCCCGTGGCCATTTTGTCAAACAACGATGGATGCTTTATCTCGCGCAGTGATGAGGCCAAGGAATTGGGTCTGCCCATGGCCGCTCCCGCATTCAAGTACAAAAAATTTTGTGAGGACCATGGCATAAAAGTGTTCTCTTCCAACTATCCCTTGTACGGAGACATGAGCACTAGGGTCATGAATATCTTGGGGACATTCACACCAGATATGGAAGTCTACAGCGTGGATGAGGCCTTTTTGAAGTTTGATGGGTTCAAGAACTATGATTTTGAAACCTATGGAAGAGAGATCCAACGAACAGTACAGAAATGTACAGGAATACCCATTAGCATTGGCATCGCCCCAACAAAAGCTCTAGCGAAGGTCGCCAATAAAATTGCAAAAAAGTTAAGGTCAAAGACAGGAGGGGTGTATGTGATCCAATCTGAGGAAAGACGAATAAAGGCTTTAAAATGGACCAATATTGAAAGTGTTTGGGGCATTGGCCATGGAAACCTAAAGCGGGTACAGACCCAAAATGTAAAAACGGCCTATGATTTTACCCAATTATCGGATGAATGGGTAAAAAAACAAATGGCGATCATCGGCTTGAAATTGAAGAAGGATTTGGAAGGGATCCCAACATTGGATTTGGACGATGATACCCGCGATAAAAAAGCCATTGCCACCACAAGGAGCTTTGAAAACACCTATTCCGACATTGAGGACATCAAAGAGCGTATCTCCACTTTTGCCAGCAGTTGTGCCGAAAAATTGCGAAGCCAAAATAGCAGTTGCAATCATGTTGTAGTGCTTTTGCAGAGCAATAGACATAAAAAGAATGAACCACAGGATAGGGGCACGGCCATTGTTACCTTACCCTATGCTACAGATTCAAGCCTCACCATCAGCAACTATGCTGTTGAGGCGGCAATGTCTATTTACAAACCAGGGATCAACTACAAGAGGGCGGGAGTGATTGTTTCAGGGTTGATGCCCAGCAATGAAAGGCAGTTGGACCTTTTCCTGCATGAAGACCCAAAACACCATAAGATCATGAAAGTGATGGATAGCGTAAATGACAGATATGGGGACTACAAGTTGAAAATTGCCAATCAAGATTTGGAAAGAACATGGAAAATGCGGCAAGAGCACCTTTCTCCAAGGTACACCACAAATATCAATGATATCATAAAAGTGAAATGACCCCCAAACAACCTCCAAAAACGGATTCACTTACTTTTTTTTCGCCAGATAAAGAACAAAGCTTGAAGATTCCTTTATCCATAAATACGGTTTCCGCAGGATTTCCTTCCCCAGCGGATGATTTCAAGCAAAAACGCATCAGTTTGGACAATACACTGATTAAAAACAAAGAAGCGACCTTTTATGCAAGGGTAAGTGGAAAATCCATGATTGGGGCCGGACTCGATGATGGAGATCTCCTGGTCATTGATAGAAGCTTAGAGGCCGAACACGGCAAAATAGCCGTTTGTTTTTTGGATGGGGAATTCACGGTAAAACGATTGCATATTGAAAAGAATTCCATCACATTGATGCCCGAAAATGAAAGCTACAAACCCATAAAAGTGCCCAAGGACAGTGATTTGTTGATTTGGGGAGTGGTCACTTATGTCATAAAAGCATTATAGCTAATAGATTTCTCAGTCACAAGCTCTTTCGAAATGACGCTGGAGTCGTTAGGTATATCAAACAAACAGTGAATTTTGTTTGTGACAATCGTAGATTGTTTTGTCATTTCGAACGAATGTGAGAAATCTAATGCCATTTTTGGATAGCTTCCTGAAACTGAATAGGCATGGATCATCTCGAGCGTAGTCGAGAGATGGCTTTGAGAATGGCAATATTATGAGGTTTCGACTGCGCTCGACCTGACAATAGAAGGTGAATTTAAAAGGCTTGATTTCAAAAAGGAGCTTTGGAAACATATAAATCCAAAACCTTTACTATCTTTGTCCTGTTGTGTTGGATTCCGATCCTAGCGATTGGAATCAGGTTGAAGCATCGAAGTGATGCTTGCCAATGAAAGGCTTTCCGTTTGGAAGGCTTTTTTTGTTTGTGGTGGAAAGTGGAATTAGGAGGATTGTCAGGTCGAGCGCAGTCGAGACCTAGACAGTAAGACCTCTCGATAGCTCCTTCGACTGCGCTCAGGATGACAGTTCGAGATCAGTGAAAATTAGTGCCATTCGTGTCAAACCTTTATGTCATGAATGTTCACCCTATAGATTCTTCGCAAAGCCTGTCTTGAGCGTAGTCGAAAGGCTCAGAATGACAATCAGATTTCTCAATCGTAGCTATGCTCCTCATTTCGAAATGACCGATTAATCTTCTTTTGTTGATGATGTCATTTCGAACCGACCAAAGAAAGTGTGAGAAATCTCAAGTCTAACAAGCAATATCAGCTCCCCGAAACAATGTGCGCCACATGGTGTACCAAGGAAGCGGCGAGCTTGGCTGTTTGCCCGTCAATATCGTACTTGGGGTTCATCTCGGCAATATCCAAACTGATCAGTTTACCAGTGGACATAATGGTCTTTAGGCATTCCAAAACAATGTGCGGGGTAAAACCCATGGGTGAGGCTGCACTGACCCCTGGCGCAAACGCCGATGAAAATCCATCCAAATCGATGGTGACATACACCTGGTCCACATTTTTGGTAAAGGCATTGATGAAAGTGGTGATCTCTTGCAAAAAGGTAGCCTGAAACGTTTCGGACATCACATAAATAACGTTGAGGTCCTTGGCCGTTTCAAAAAGGTGGCGGTCATTGGCATCTTTTCGGATACCAAGGCAGAGGTAATTAAAATCGATACCTTCTTTCTGGCAATCTTGGGCAATCTGATAAAATGGGGTACCTGAATTGCTTTGTTCCGTATTTTTCCGAAGGTCGAAATGGGCATCAAAATTTATGATGCCAATGGTCTGGACTTCTTTTTTTGTCTCCAAGTAGTTTTTAATGCCACAGTAATGGCCGTAGGCCATATCGTGCCCGCCACCCAGCACAATGGGGAATTGTTTTTTCTCCAACAACGTGGCAACGGCTTCGGCAAGTTGTTCCTGTGATGCTTCCATATCGCTGTTGGTGCAGGTGATGGAGCCTACATCGTGCAGCAAAACATGACTGGCCAAATGGTTGGGCATTTTTCCAAAACTACTTTTTATGGCATCCGGACCATCCACGGCCCCGACCCGACCTTGGTTGCGGTGTACCCCAGCATCACAGGCATAACCCAATAAAGCAACGGATTTTTTCTGGGCTTCGGGAATTTCGGTCAAGGGAGTACAATGCACTTTTTCGTGGAGGTATAACCACTTGTTGGAAATACGTCCTGTCCAGAGGTCCGTTTTGGGAGCTTCGTAGTGCTTCATCACATTAAAAAAGATCGTCCAGTATATTCGGTTCCACCAGATTTGGTAAAGTTACCCTTAAATTTGGAGTATGGTCCATTTCTCGTTGAATGGCAAACAACGCTTCTTTGTTTCTGGCCCAACTTCTTCGGGATATACCATTGTTCACATCGTAGAACAACATCTTTTTCAATCGGTTGGAAGCTTCTTCAGAACCATCCAGTACCATACCAAAGCCACCATTGATGACTTCACCCCAACCAACACCGCCACCATTGTGGATGGATACCCAGGTAGCGCCCCTAAAGCTGTCGCCGATCACATTGTGGATGGCCATATCAGCAGTGAACTTGCTGCCGTCATAAATATTGCTGGTCTCCCTAAAGGGAGAATCGGTTCCGCTTACATCGTGGTGGTCGCGACCCAAAACCACTGGGGCACTGATCTCGCCATTGGCAATGGCCGTGTTGAAGGCATCGGCAATCTTGCTTCTCCCTTCGGCATCGGCGTAAAGGATGCGGGCCTGAGAACCTACTACCAATTTGTTCTGTTCTGCTTCAATTATCCATTTGATGTTGTCCTGCATCTGTTGCTGGATTTCCTCTGGGGCCTCCGCCTTGATTTCTTTCATGACCGCCAAAGCAATGGCATCGGTTTTTTGAAGGTCTTTTGGGTCACCAGAAGTACACACCCACCTGAATGGTCCAAAACCATAATCAAAACACATGGGCCCCAAAATATCCTGTACGTAGGAAGGGTATCTAAAATCGATGTTGTTCTCGGCCATTACATCGCCACCAGCACGGGAAACTTCCAACAAAAAAGCATTCCCATAATCAAAAAAGTAAGTGCCTTTGGCCGTGTGTTTGTTGATAGCATTGATTTGTCTACGGAGGGATTCCTGCACTGTTTCCTTGAATTTGGTTGGATCTTCCACCATCAAGGCATTCGCTTCTTCAAACGAAAGCCCAACGGGATAATACCCACCTGCCCAAGGATTGTGCAAGGAAGTTTGATCGGAACCTAGATGTACAAAAATGCCTTCTTCATAAAAATGCTCCCAAACATCCACCACGTTACCAATGTAGGCCAAGGAGACGGTTTCTTGGTTGGCAATGGCCTCCTTTACCCTAACCATCAACAATTGAAGATCTACCAAAAGTTCATCTACCCAACCTTGTTCGTGTCGTTTTTTGGCCGCTTCTGGATTCACTTCGGCACAAACGGTAATGCAACCAGCAATGTTCCCAGCCTTGGGTTGTGCCCCGCTCATACCTCCCAATCCCGCGGTCAGGAATACTTTCCCCTTTGGAGAATCATTCTTGTCCAATACTTTTCGGAAAGCGTTCATTACGGTAATGGCCGTTCCATGCACAATCCCTTGCGGGCCAATATACATGTATGAACCGGCAGTCATCTGTCCGTATTGTGTAACACCCAAGGCGTTGAATTTTTCCCAGTCATCAGGTTTGGAATAGTTGGGGATCATCATCCCATTGGTGACAACCACCCGTGGAGCTTCCTTGGAAGAAGGAAACAGTCCCATCGGATGACCCGAGTACATATGAAGCGTTTGTTCCTCCGTCATGGTCGCCAAATATTTCATGGTCAACAGGTATTGAGCCCAATTTTGAAAAACGGCCCCGTTGCCCCCATACGTGATGAGTTCTTCGGGATGTTGTGCCACGGCAGGGTTCAAATTGTTCTGAATCATGAGCATGATGGCCGCCGCTTGATGGGTTTTGGCAGGATATTCCGAAATGGGCCGGGCATACATATCATATTCCGGTTTAAAGCGGTGCATATAGATCCTTCCATATGTTTTTAGCTCATCGGCGAATTCATGGGCGAGTTCTGCATGCCATGCTTTTGGAAAATAACGCAGCGCATTTTGCACAGCCAGTTTCTTCTCTTCTTTGGAGAGGATATCTTTACGTTTGGGTGCTGGGTTCCCGTTTTTGGGATAGGGCCTTTTAGCAGGAAGTTGCTCTGGGATCCCTTGTAATAGCTGTGCTTGAAAAGCGGTCATTGTTGTGGTCATGCTCAATCGTTTTGATGGATGGGTTCTCCTTTTTTCCAGACTTCACTGGGTTTCATTTGCCCTTGGTAATAGGTAATATCTTGGTAATTATCCGTTGGGAAAACGACGAAATCGGCCCAAGTCCCGGTCTCCAGTTTTCCCCTATCTTTCAAACGCAAAGCCGCCGCGGCCCTAGACGTGATGCCAGCCAAAACTTCAGTGTTGGACAGTTTTTCAAACGTGCCCAAAATGCTGGCTTGGGTCAACAGGTCACCCATCGGGGCGGAACCTGGATTATGGTCGCTGGCGATGGACAAGGCCCCTCCGGCATCCAAAATTCTTCGGACCGGTGTGTAGGCACAACCCAAACCAAGCGAGGCACCAGGTAATGCCGTGGCGATGGTATCGCTTTTCGCCAAAAGCTGTATTTCCTTTTCGGTACTGGCTTCCAAATGGTCGGCGCTCACCGCTCCAAAATCAACCGCAACCTGACTTCCTCCCGTGGTAAACTGATCGGCATGCACGGTAATATCAAATCCCATGGCTTTCGCTTTTTGGAAATAAGGTTTGATTTCTTCTGGGGAAAAGGCACTTTCCTCCACAAAGGCATCGATGCGATGGGTTAGGTTTTCAGATTTTAGGACGGGAAACAGGGTTGCACTTATTTCATCAAGATATTCGGTCTGAAGATTCCAGTCTTTGGGTTTCATATGGGCTGCCAAACAAGTTGGCACTAAAGTGGCTGCTACCTTTTCATTGGCCTGTTTAATGGACCGAAGCATTTTCAGTTCTTCTTCCACAGAAAGACCATACCCACTTTTCACCTCTAGGGTGGTAATGCCGTTCTGAAGGTGTGTTTTGCTTCTTGAAACGATTCCAGCAACCAATTCCTCTTGGGTCGCTTTTCGGGTCTGGGTCACCGTGTCCCATATGCCTCCACCGGCCTTGGCAATTTCCAAATAGGACTTTCCTGCATTTCGGTTGGCATAGTCACGAGCGCGATTTCCTGCAAAGCAGATATGGGTATGGGAGTCTACAAATCCGGGGAGACAAACAGTTTTTCCTTCTATGTGATGAATGTCGACCTCGTTTGATTTCAAGTCATCAAATACGCCGATAGCCACAATTTTTCCTTCGGAAACCACAATGCCCCCGTTTTCAATTAAGGGTAATTGTTCGTCCTTCAGAGCTCCTTTCAAGGGTAAACCTGTCATGGGCAATACTTGGGAAAAGGGTCCGATTAAAAGTGGTTTCATACTAGTAGATTTCAAATGCTTCCAGGTGGGGCGTGTTCCAATGCAGATTTTTTTCCTGCATTACATCTTCCACCAAATGAATGATGTCATTGTTTTGGATGATTTCGATTCCTTTCGCGATATCATCAGCAAATACTCTGTCATGCTCGGCAAACGCCACTTTAGTCCTCAGGAAGGTATGGATTTCGTCCAACACAATTCCCGATTTTAAAGGTTTTCGGTACTCGAAGGCTTGAGCCGCTGTCAACAGTTCAATGGCCAATATTTTCTCCACGTTTTCAATAATCTGCAAGGCTTTACGTCCACTGATGGAACCCATGCTCACATGGTCTTCTTGCCCCAAGGATGTGGGGATGCTATCGGCACTGGCAGGGAAACAAAGGCTCTTATTTTCACTGGCCAAGGCAGCCGTAGTGTATTGCAGGATCATATATCCGGAATTGATGCCGGTGTCCTTCATCAACAATTTGGGAACGCCCGGACTATTCCCTTCCAGTGCCAAGTAAATGCGACGGTCCGAAATATTCCCGATTTCCGATGCGGCCAAAGCGGCATAATCCAAAGCCATGGCCAAAGGCTGACCGTGAAAATTTCCTCCGCTGATGGTCAATTCGTCATCAATGATGACAGGGTTATCGGTCACTGAATTGAGTTCGATTTCCAATAATTCCTT
Organism: Allomuricauda sp.; assembly: GCA_041391945.1. GTDB lineage: Bacteria > Bacteroidota > Bacteroidia > Flavobacteriales > Flavobacteriaceae > Flagellimonas. The sequence goes on from JAWKNC010000003.1 coordinate 354,530, forward strand.
TAAATGCAACCACGTATTTCTTGATGCTCCGTGCACCTGTGGAATGCAACGAAGGGAGTAGGGGTCCTGTACCCGTTCGCAATCGATATGGTCTTCCAAGATTTCGGAACCTTGGAGCAAGGTGCGGATTCTTCCCGCTACATGTTGGTTGCCCATAAAGGGGCGGAGTTGGTGCAATTCCTCATGAAAAGGTTTCAAAGATCCTTGTAGTCCCTCGATCATCATGGTCCCGATGATGTCCGCATGCTTTAGGCAATGCTGTAATTTATGAAGCACAAGTACCCCATGGGCCGCAATGAATTGTGTGCCGTTGATCAAGGCCAATCCTTCTTTGGGTCCCAGTTCCAAAGGTTGTAACCCGGTTTTTTGGAAAAGCTCTTGGGTGGAGATGGTCTTTCCTTCATATTCTACTTTACCTAAGCCGATCAAGGGGAGGAACAAATGTGACAACGGCGCCAAATCGCCCGAAGCGCCTACAGAACCTTGACTTGGAACAATTGGAATCGCATCATGTTCCAAATGCCAAAGCATCCGTTGCAAAGTAGTTTCGGCAATGCCAGAAAAGCCTTTGGCCAAAGCGTGGATTTTTAGAATCAGCATGATCTTGGCCAATTGGTTGGCAATGGGTGTACCTACTCCCACACTATGGCTTTGTAGTATGTTGGATTGAAGGATCTTGGTGTCTTCCTTCGAAATTTTGGTGTTGCACAAGGGGCCAAAACCCGTATTGATGCCATAGACCGTATGACCTTTTTCCACAATGCGTTGTACCCTTTGGTGACTGGTGTTGACTTTTTTGAGGCAGGTATCGGATAAAATGCCTTTTACAGTGCCCTCTGCCAGACCAAGGGCCAAACCTGCGGTCAGGTGGTCTTCACCATAATGAAATGTCTTGATTTGCGACATAGGATATCTTTTGATATAAAATTAGCACTTGCATATGATAATTACCAATACTTATTTTTGTATTATTTAATAATCATGAATTATCAAATAGAACTCCGACATTTCATCTACTTTTTGGCTGTGGCCGAAGAATTGCACTATAGAAAAGCGGCCGAAAAGCTTTTCATTTCGCAGCCGGGATTGAGCACCCAAATAAAGCAGATGGAAGAAATTTTGGAAACCCAACTCTTTGTGAGGGATAAAAAGAAGGTGCGTTTGACTCCCGCCGGAGAGTTTCTGAAAAAGGAAGTGGAATTCATCCTGAACCATCTGGACCAGACCAAAAAACAATTGAAACTGATCGGACACGGCCATATGGGTGAGGTAAGGATTGGATTTTTGGGTTCGGCCATGCAGAATGTGGTACCTGATCTTTTGGTCGGATTGAAGGAAAAATATCCCTTGGTACACACCACTTTGGAAGAATTGTCTAACCGGGCTCAGATCAATGCCATTCTTTCGGATCGGTTGGATTTGGGGTTTGTGCGGATGTCGAGAGTGCCTAAAGGTTTGGAAGTAAAACCTGTTTTTGAGGATACTTTTTCCCTGGTGCTGCCCCAAGATCATCCAATTGATGACAAAAACTTCAAGAGTATTGATCAATTGGTCAACGAGGATTTTATTCTTTTCTCCCAAGATTATAGCCCTGAGTATTACGATACCGTTTTGAGTATTTGTGAGGATAGTGGTTTTGTGCCAAAAGTGTCGCATAAATCCGTTCATGCACAGACCATTTTTAAGTTGGTGGAGAATAAATTGGGTATTGCCATTGTTCCAACCACTTTGCAACATGGGTTTCAGATGGAGGTAAAGTTCATCGAGATGAAGCAGATTAGGCAAAGGGCTGTGTTGTACATGGTCTGGAAAGCCGACAATCGCAATCCAGCCTTAAAAAACTGTATGGATTTGCTCTTGAAATTATGACGACATGTTTTTGGGAAGTACCTTTGGAATTTAACATAGTGCGGAACCATGATTTTTGATCTTATAGCGAAGAGAAGGAGTATTTTTCCTGTTCAATACAATGACAAACCCATTGCCAAGGAAATCTTGGAAAAAATTTTGGAAGCGGCCAATTGGGCACCTACCCATAAAAAAACGGAACCTTGGCGCTTCAAAGTAATAACAGGGAAAAAGAAGGATGAAATGGGCACATTTCTTTCCCAAAAATACCAAGAGGTGGATCCCAGACCAAAACAGGTCACCATCAATAAATTACAGGAAAACCCGTCGCGCTCCGCTGCCGTGATAGCCATTTGCATGCAACGTGATCCCATGGAAAGTCTGCCAGAATGGGAAGAAATTGCCGCTACGGCCATGGCCGTCCAAAATATGTGGCTATGCTGTACCGAACTGGAAATTGGCTGCTACTGGTCATCTCCGGGGCTGATCAAATTCATGGGCGAATTCTTTGACTTGAGCCAAGGTGAAAAATGTCTTGGCTTTCTGTACATGGGCCATTACGATGGCGATGTGGAACCATCGAGCCGTACGCCCATTGCTGAAAAAGTGGAGTGGTTCAACTAAGAAAAGGAGAACAGGTCGCCGGCATATTTTACGGCAATGTAGATATAGAAAATGGCATACATAACGGTCAACACCAGTTTCATAAAGGTACCCGTCAAAAAACCCAAAAAAGAACCAAAAGCCGCCTTCAGGGCAGTTTTTTGGTTGGTCTTGTTCAATAACTCACCCACCAAAGCGCCGATAAAGGGCCAGATAATGATCCCAAAAGGACCGAACACGGGGACAAAAATGGCAACGAGCAAACCTATAAGGGTTCCCCACATGCCAGCTTTACTGCCGCCAAATTTTTTGGTGCCCATGGCAGGGATCACATAATCCAGAATGGTAATGGAAAGGGCAAACACCAAGGTAATACCAAGCACCCACCAATTATTGGGTACGGCTTTGGTCAAATAGAGCAAAAGCAGGCCTATCCAGCTTACCGGGGGGCCGGGCAATACAGGGAGAAAACTGCCCAAGATGCCCACCAGCATCAACAGAAATCCTAAAATCAACAAGACAATGTCCATGTTCTTTTTACAGTTAGACAAATATAGCCGCTATTTGTTACAGGAACATTACATGTTGGGATGGAAGCGAAATAGGAGTGATATTAGCAAAAAATCGTAATTTCAGCCAAATTCTTGGGGTTGTCATGCGGAAGTTTTTGCTCTTATCCTGTGTTGGACTATTGGTTTCATGTGAGCTATTTATGTCCAAGGAAGACAGGACCCAAAAAATGGTCAATGAAGAACTTTTGGCGATAGACTGGAATGACGTTGACCATTACCCGCTTTTTGAAGACTGTGATGAGACTGCCACCAAACCGGTGCAGCGCGAGTGTTTCCGGACGGTACTTCTTGGATACTTTTCGCAGGCCTTGGACAGTCTGCATTTTCAGGTCGAAAATAATCTCCACGACACGGTTTATATCGATTTTGAAATCGACGAGGATGGATTTATCTCGGTTAGAAATGTGGAGGAAAAAACCGTCGTCCTCAGTCAAATAAAGGATTTTAAAACCGAAGTGACGAAGCGCCTGAACGATTTTACGGTGAAACCGGCACTGAAGCGCGGAATCCCCGTGAGTATGCGATTTAGACTTCCCTTGGTACTAAACACGGATTAGGTTGACAATGGAAAAAATAATTTTGGGAATCGATCCGGGCACAACGGTCATGGGTTTCGGGATCATCAAGGTGGTCAACAAACAAATGCAGTTTGTCCAGATGAACGAGTTGTTGCTGAAAAAATACGAGGATCCCTATACCAAACTAAAACTCATTTTTGAACGTACGCTGGAGTTGATCGATACGTTCCATCCCGATGAGATTGCCATTGAAGCTCCTTTCTATGGAAAGAATGTCCAATCCATGCTCAAACTGGGCCGGGCCCAGGGCGTGGCCATGGCGGCTGGACTTTCCAGACAAATTCCCATCACGGAATACATGCCAAAAAAAATAAAGATGTCCATTACAGGAAATGGAAATGCCAGCAAGGAACAAGTGGCCAAAATGCTCCAAAGCGTCCTACAATTGAAAACCTTGCCCAAAAATCTGGACAGTACGGATGGACTGGCCGCTGCAGTCTGCCATTTCTACAATGAAGGGAGGCTGGACGTTGGCAAACATTATACGGGTTGGGAGGCTTTTATCAAGCAGAATCCAGACAAGATTAAATAGCAATAAATACAATAAGCAATGATCAATTTACAATAAAAGCCTGCCCAATCTAACCTACTTATATGGAAAATAACAACCCACTATTGAAGAAATCCTATGATTTCGCACTTAAGATTATTAAGCTATACAAGAGCATCACTGACAAAAAACGCGAATACATATTATCCAAACAACTTCTTCGTTCAGGAACGTCAATTGGTGCCAATATATCGGAAGCCAATGGAGCCATATCTACCGCTGATTTTTCAGCAAAGATATCCATAGCCTATAAAGAAAGTTTGGAAGTGAAATATTGGATTTCACTGCTCAAAGATTCAGATTATATTCCTACGGAAATTGCGATTGGATTGATTTCCCAAGCCGATGAACTTTCCAAAATCATGTTCTCCATCCTAAAAACCACTAAAAGGGCCAAATGATTATCGTACATTGTTTATTGATAATTGATCATTGAGTGAGCGGTATCTATATCCATATTCCCTTTTGCAAACAAGCATGTCATTATTGTGACTTTCACTTCTCCACCCAAATGGAAAAAAAGGAAGCCATGGTCCAAGCACTTCAAAAGGAAATTGAGCTTAGGAAGGACGAATTTCGTAATGATAAAGTGGAGACCATTTATTTTGGTGGAGGCACCCCTTCCGTACTTGAAGTGGGGGAAATTGAGAGCCTGATCACAATGGTTTATGAAAAGTATGATGTGGCGGGTGACCCAGAAATTACCCTGGAAGCCAATCCAGATGACCTTACCAAAAATCGAATAGTCCAGTTATCCAAAACTCCAATCAATCGGCTGAGTATCGGTATCCAATCTTTTTTTGATGCAGACCTACAGTTGATGAACCGGGCCCATGATGCGCAGGAAGCTGAAAAGTGCATCAAGGAGGCTAGGCAACATTTTGAGAATATTTCCATTGATTTGATTTACGGAATTCCAGGAATGGACCATAACCGATGGATGGCGAATATTGAAAGGGCACTGGCCTTAGATCTTCCACATATTTCCAGTTATGCCCTTACGGTGGAGCCACGAACCGCGCTGAAAAAGTTCATTGAAAAGGGGCTTCTCCCCAACGTGGATGATGAACAGGCCCAAGAACAATTTTACATTTTGGTGGATACTTTGGAGAAGAATGGGTATGTAAATTATGAGATTTCCAATTTTGGAAAACCAGGGTACTTTTCCAGGAACAACACTTCGTATTGGCAGGGCAAAAAATATATTGGGATTGGCCCTTCGGCACATTCCTTTGATGGACAGCATCGTAGCTGGAACATCCGGAACAACATCAAATACATCAAGTCTTTGGAGAAGGGTGAACTACCCAGAGAAACCGAGACCTTAACCCTGACCGATCGATACAATGAATACATCATGACGGGTCTCCGAACCATTTGGGGTGTTTCTTTGGAAAAGATCCAATCCGATTTTGGAAACGAATATTTGGACTACCTGAAACATCAATCCAAAAAATATTTGGACAACCATTTGCTTTTTGAGGAAGATGGAAAACTGCTGGCCACCAAAAAAGGAAAGTTTTTGGTGGATGGGATAGCATCGGATTTGTTTTTCTTGGATTAGTTTTGAACAGCCCCATCCGTCAATAAGATGGATTGTACTTATACCATTGTTGGTGGTAGTTATTTATTAATCCAATATCATCCCTTGCTTTACTTTTAAAACGATTGATTTGTTGATACCGTTTTTGTTTTCTAAAGGGTTGATATTCAATACTAAAAAGCTCGCTTCGTATCCATCTTTTAAAAGCCCAACCTTTCTATTGGGAAAAGTCGTCATTGCAGAATTTTCACACCACATTTTAAGTAGTTCAAGGTTGCTGAAAATCCCTAAACTATACAGAAATTGAAATTCTTCAACCGAATTGTCATTATACATATCGGAACCTATGGCAAGCTTCACCCCTCCCTCTTTAAGCAATTTCAGGTTAGCACTTATATTTTTTACGAGTTCATTGTAGTTTGGGTCTTCTCGTTTTTTTGTAACCAAGGAAATTGTGGTTGTTACAATGGTGCCTTTTTCTTTGGCCAGAGCAACATCTTTAGAGGATATTAAATTACCATTATCAATTTCTGGCAGGTGTGCGATCTCATCCACACCAGCATTTACCGCGACATGGAAATCGTATGCAGTTTCAACATGCGCACTAACGCGAAGGTTGTTTTGGTGGGCTTTTTTGATTATTTTCGGAACCAACTCTGGATTTAGTCCTTTGTTTCCAAAATAGGTGGTGTCGTTTCTCCGCGTCTCATATTCCTCCGAAAAAAGAAGCATGATTTTTATAAAGTCTGGTTCAAAAGATAATATTTGGTCCCATTTTTTTTCCAAGTCTTCCATGGTATCAATTATAAAATATCCATGTGTTTCAATTTCCTCCAGGGTGTTAAAGAGTCCCTCAAATCGGCCATTGTCAAGAAATTTTTTACGTAAGGCGATAGGATGTCCACCTGTTGCGGTCAGGGGTGCATGAGCAAGACTTACATCAATGCCATCGGGTTTGTTGTAGTGGTGCATCAATGGGGTAATTTTCTTTTTTATGGATGATAGGTGTTTTACGTAAAATACACCATTATCCAGATAAGAGTCGATTCGTTCTTCTAATTTGTAATCACTTTCCAAGTTGTGATTATGGGCCTCAGCAAATGGTGGAATCACCCATTTACCTTTGAGGTCTATGATAGTATCATTTATGGTATTCTCATTTTTGAAGCTTAAAATACCTCCATTAACCCATACAGTTCTGTTTTCAAAAGCATACCCATTGAACCAGTTACCGTTTACCAATTTTATAGATGGACTATTTGGATTCTCAATGGCCACTTTTGTATCATCTTTCCTGTTCGAATTGCATGATGCCAAAAATAAAACCACAATAAAAAATATATAATCACTAAACTTCATGGTGTTTTTTATTTCTATAATTTATTTAAACAAAGACGATACTTTTAATTGAATGTGTCAAAATTGTCGTAATTGCCGCTAATTACGAGTATGTGAATTCGTTTTAATAATTTATATCCTACCGTAAGTGAAGCTGTTGGATTTTAGCCAAAAAATCTTGTTGGGTTGGATAGATGTACTTTCTAGGCTTACGAAGCACTATTCCCAATTGATGTAGTTTTTTGAAGAGAAAATTTTTAGTGGATGGGATAGCATCGGATTTGTTTTTCTTGGAATAACGTTGTTTGATGCCTCAATTTTTTTAGGTGCACTTATCGGTTGGGCTATGAGTAGTTGCGTAGGCTGGCATGGAACTCCACAAGGATTTTCAGAAGTGGGCGAAAACAAGCAATTACTTATAGCCGTTATTGTAAGCAGTTTTTATTCAACTAATTCTACCCAATCAAGTTTATATTCTTTTGGATTATAAGTTGATTTCAAATAAACTACTGTTTCATCATTTATTGCTTTTTTTACTTTTTCGATATCTTCAACACTAGTTTTAATTCCAAAATTGACAAACTTTAATTCTCCTGGGTATTCTACTTTATTATCTATTTCGGGAATGAAAATCATTCTTCTTTCTCTTTCATAGCTCCATTGACTGGATTTTGTCGTCATTATTTTTGCAAATTCTAAAATCTTTTGTTGTTCGTCTTTATCGGTAAAATCAATAATTGGAAAGTCGTCAGAATAATTAATAGGAATTGTATGAGTTCTATTTTCGAAACCTAAACACATTCCTTTATGAAAATTGCCATAATGCGACCACATCAAAATATTCTTTGGGTTGTCGGTCAAACAAACAACTTTGCTTTTTTTTGCTTTATCAAATAACTCTTTAAATTCACCATCTCCAGAAGAGTGAAAGGTGAATTCAAACGGGTCATTAAATACTTCAGGTTCAGAAGCCCACATTTTCCGATTTCGCAAATTTTCTAAACTATAGTCATCAATTTTTTGATATTTCCATAGAAATTTTGGTGCGGTTATATCTATAATACCTTGTTTTTCGGAATACTTTGGTATTTCCATAGTTTATTTCAAATTGCTTACAACGTTCTTAGATATGATTCGTTTTTAAATGGATGAGATTGACCATAAGGTGAAGTTACAGGATTTTAATCAAAAGTTCTGGCTGTCATGTATTGCATTTCTCAATTGAAATGAGTTAATTACTCAAACAAGTTTAACGTAAATGATTGCGACCATACAATATAACTCCAAAAATTATAAAATTGACCTCACCAAACCGTTGGACCTTTCCATTCCACTCCAAGGTGGAGAGGGGAATGTCAATGCGTGGTATTTGGAGCCCCCAAAAATAGAGCCTCATAAGGAAGGTGATTTTGTGGGCAGTGTAGCGCAGGGAGCCCCGGTCAACTTCAATGATATCTGGTTCAATCCGCATAGCCATGTTACCCATACGGAGTGTTTGGGACATATTACCAAGGAATTTCATTCCGTAAACAAAAATTTGAAACACTATTTCTTTTTGGCCGAAGTGGTCACGGTGGCCCCCGAACAATTGGGTGAGGACTTTGTAATCTCTGAAAAGCAACTGAAATATGCCCTCGGAAACAAAAAAAGGGAGGCCCTGGTCATCAGAACGCTTCCTAATCTTACAGATAAATGTTCCCACAACTATTCCGATACCAATCCGCCCTACCTTTTGGAAGAGGCCGCGCACTATCTGGTTCAAAAGGGGGTGCAGCACTTGCTCATTGATCTGCCTTCTGTGGACAAGGAACGGGATGGTGGGGCACTTTTGAGCCATAATGCCTTTTGGAACATCAAAGGAAAACCTCGGGAAATGGCTACCATCACAGAACTGATTTATGTGCCGAACAAAGTTAAGGACGGCACTTATTTTTTGAACCTTCAAGTGGCACCTTTCGAAAACGATGCCAGTCCCAGTCGCCCCGTGCTCTACAAAATCGAAGAAAAATGAAGACCGTTCTAAAATTGGAGGAGATCCTCATGTTTGTGTTGGGTATTTATCTGTTCAACCAATTGGACTATGCCTGGTGGTGGTTTCTGGTGCTGATACTCGCTCCAGATATCGGCATGTTGGGGTATCTTTTCGGGAACAGAGCAGGAGCCTTTTCATACAATCTTTTTCACCACAAAGGATTGGCGATTTTGATATATTTAGGAGGTGTATACTTTTCAATACCTTTATGTCAGCTCATAGGAATCATCCTGTTCTCACATTCGGCTTTGGACAGGGCCTTGGGCTATGGTTTAAAATATGACAAAGGCTTCAGGTATACCCATTTGGGCGAAATAGGCAAAGGGAATGGATGATATCATCGACGTGTTATTAGGATTGATTCTTGGGGCAATACTCATGTATTGGCTCTTTTCCCTTTTCCGTAGGAAAAAGAACAAGGAACTCACCAAACAACAGTCCACGGTGTTGTTGGACAAAATCCGAAGTGTCTGCAAACTGGTTTCGGTGGAGGGTGATTTTGCCGAGATCTACCACTATGAGAATACCAAGGAAGGTTTTATGAACCTGTTTCGCGGTAAGAAAAAGGCACTCGTAGTGGTGAAGGCCAAGGCCCAGATAGGATACGACCTTACCAAACTGGATTTACGGGCGGACACTCCTAAAAAACGCATTGTACTCAGCAATTTTCCGGAACCGGAGGTCTTGTCCCTGGAACCCGACCTTCAGTTTTACGATATCAAAAATGGATTGTTCAACACTTTTTCGCCGGACGACTTCACCAAGCTCAACCAAGAGGCCAAGGAACACATCAAACAAAAGATACCGGAAAGTGGATTGATGGATACTGCCAAGAAAGAGGCCCTGCAGGCCGTTCTGTTGGTGGAGAAGATTGTGGAGACCATCGGATGGACGTTGGACTACTCCGCATTGGAAATTTCAAATAGGGAAAAACACTTTTTAGAAGAATAATGAAAACAATCAAATTAACAATTTTACTTTGTATTATGGTGATCACATCTGGCAATGCCCAAAACAATGACAAGGAAAAATTTGACCATGAGTTTGCCCATGTGGTATATTTTTGGTTCAAGAACCCAGATAGCCAAGCCGATAGGGCCAAGTTTGAGGCATCGTTGAAGAAATTTTTGGCAAGCTCAAAATACGCCAAGACCAAATTCATCGGGAGACCACCAAAGGCGATCAGGAGCGTTGTGGACGATTCGTTCACCTATTCCTTGATACTTTCATTTGATTCGGCAGAGGCCCAAGCCGCCTATCAGGTAGAGCCGCCGCATGTGGTCTTTGTGGAAGAGTGTGAAGACCTTTGGGAGAAGGTCATTGTCTATGATTCTTACGGATTGAAAGAATGAACATAGAGGAACTCAGGGTCTATTGTTTGGCCAAAAAAGGCACCACTGAGGAGTTTCCTTTTGACTCGGAAACCTTGGTATTCAAAGTTATGGGCAAAATGTTTGCCCTGGTGCCCTTGGAACGGGTCCCTTCGCAATGCAACCTTAAGTGCGATCCTGAAAGGGCCATTGAACTGAGGGAAGAATACGACGGAATCATCATGCCGGGATACCATATGAGCAAGACGCACTGGAATACACTCTATCTGGAAAATCTGCCGCCCAATTTGATCAGGCAACTTGTGGACCACTCCTATGATCTTGTTGTTGCCGGACTGACCAAAAAGCTCAAGGAAGAACTGGGCAATTTATGAGGGTCCCAGTTGCTGAAGATATATTTTAAAGCCCTTTAATTTGGACGTTGTGGAAGGAATCTGCCTGTAACCTGAGCAGCTCTTCGGCCTTCTGTTTTTTATAGCGGTACAATTCTTCCTCGTTCTTGATATCGGCATAAATTTTCTCGTTGATTTCACCATCGGTTGCCAATAACAGTTTACGTTGCGTCACTTTTTGGGTCACCCAGGTCGCCACTACACTTTCCTGCTCCTCAAACTTGTAGTCAAACTCACCTTTGGGGGCCAATAGTTTGGCAACGATGGGCGCCGTTTCAATGGCGAGGAACAGCAAAAAGATAAAAAAGGAAGGAAACCAAGGTAGTTTTCCCAAAGCATTGATACGGGCCATGAGCCCGTCAAAACCATCGATAATGGGTTGGGAGTTGGCCACGGCAGTGTTGTAATCATTTCCCAATGCCGCAATTTGGGCCTCCAAGGCTTCAATCTTGGCAGAATTTGTTGCCTTGAGAGCATTTAGTTCCGCCAAATAGGCATCGTGCTTTTCACGTTTTTCCCTATAAACGGGTCCCTTGCCCAGCAAGCCTGTGCCCGCCGTGCCTTCCGCTTCGGAAATATAGGTATCGTACAATGCATTGGTCTCCGCTTCTTTTTGGGTTATTTCATTTTTCAGTTTGGCAATTTCCTGGTTGAGACCTTCAATTTTTGGAGTGTACTGGAGTGCCAACTGCTCCTTATTGCCCAACGTCATGGTGTTTTTTTCTTCCAAAAGGACCTGGTCGATCTCTTTTTCAAAAATCTTCATTTCCAAAGGCTTTGATATGACCACGGCGATGATAATGGCCAAAATGATCCGCGGTGTTGCTTGTAGCAATTCGCTTTTAAAGTCATCCCTTTTTTTTATGGTGGATACGATATAGCGATCTAGGTTAAAGATCAACAGCCCCCAGATCAATCCAAAGAAAATGGAAGTGTAAATATTGTCAAAAACAGTATAGAGGGCGTAGGCGCTGGCTATAAACGCCATAACGGCCGTAAAGAAAACGGTGGCTCCGATCCCAGCGTATTTATTACGTTCCCCGTTGGAACAGGTATCTAAAATTTGGGTGTCGGATCCAGAGCAGAAAATAAAAAAGCGTTGCAACATGATAGTGTTCATTTTTTGATTGCTCTTATTAGAACGTGGTTATGTATCATTTGTTACAAATGGGATAAATAAAATTGGATTTTTAAAGCCAGTAAATATTTGACATCCACAAGATTATAGGCAAAACCCTGATTTTTGTCATGTTTTGTGTAACGATCCCCATATATTTTTACCTCATAAAATTTACATAACGATGATAACTACTGTGGTAATAGGTGGAAATTTTGCAGGAATGACCGCCGCTTTGGAAATCAAAAGAAAAGGGAAAAAGGAACACAAGGTGATCGTGATCGATAAATCCCCTTTGTTTCTATTTGTCCCCTCACTGATTTGGGTACCTTTTGGGCGCCGGGAAATTAAGGATATTTCCTTCCGTAAGGATACAATCTTGGAAAAGAAAGGGGTGGAATTTGTACAGGCCGAGGCCTTGAAAGTAGATCCCAAGAACCAAGTTGTCCACACCAACAAAGGAGATTATAGCTATGATCATTTGGTGATTTCCACTGGGCCCAAGGTCAAGTATGACATTGCCCCGGGAGTTGAGGAATTTGCCCACTATATTGGAACTCCCAATGGGGCCATGAAGACCAGAAAGGCTTTGGAGGATTTTAAGAAAAACCCCGGTCCGGTTGTTATTGGGGCAACCCAGAACGCCGGATGTATGGGAGCGGCCTATGAATTTCTCTTCAATGTGGAAAAATGGCTACGGGAGGAAAAAATTAGAAAGAAAGTGGACTTGTACTGGATCACTCCCGAAACTTTTTTGGGCCATTTTGGAATAGATGGGATGACCGGTGGAAAAACCATGCTCACCACGTTCATGAAAATGTTCAACATACATTATCGCACCGAGGTGGGCGTGAAGGAAGTCACCAAAGATTCCGTTATCTTGAGTACAGGAGAGATTTTGCCCAGCAGTTTCACCATGTTGATGCCGCCATTTGTAGGGGTCGATTTTGTAGTGGACTCACCCGAACTCAATGCCACACCCGCAGGGTATCTGCCCGTGGGCGATGATTATAGGCATCCCCTATACCCAAATATTTGGTCAGCAGGTATCGCCGTGGATGTGAAACTTCCCTTTGAGCCTGGCAAGGTGCCCTTTTCTGGCCCCAAAACAGGGTACCCTTCCGATGAAACAGGTAAGATAGTCGCTGAAAATATTGTTAGGGTCACCCATGGAAAAACCAAATTGAAAAGAAAATCTTGGGGAAAAATACCTGGGATCTGCGTGATGGATGCTGGCAAAAAAGAAGTTATCATCATCAGCGACCATTTGTTCAAACCACGCAATTTTGCAATTATGGTTCCCAATGTGCTCTACGACTTCTCCAAAGTACTTTTTGAGAAATACTTTTTATGGAAGACTAGGCACGGATATTCACAATTGCCTTAATAACTAGCCAAACTCAGTGACGAAGGGGCCTCTTCAAAGAAGAGGCCCCTTTACATTCCATGGGAGCCAAGAATCAGGTTGTTGCCAGTTCAGTATAATATTTGTAAAAATAGGGGATGGTCTCGATGCCCTTTAAAAAGTTCCATACACCAAAATGTTCATTGGGGGAGTGTATGGCATCACTGTCCAGTCCAAATCCCATTAAAATGGTCTTACTGCCCAGGACCTTTTCAAAAAGGGCCACTATGGGAATGCTACCACCCGTACGCTCCGGAACAGGTTTTTTTCCAAAAGTGGTTTCATAGGCTTTGGCCGCTGCTTGATACCCTATACTGTCCGTTTTGGTCACATAGGGCAGCCCGCCATGGTGTGGGGCCACTTTTACCTTGACACCTTTTGGGGCAATGGATTCGAAATGTTTTGTGAACAGTCTTGTAATCTCATCGGGGTCCTGGTTGGGAACAAGACGCATGGA
>JAWKNC010000004.1:0-311294 GCA_041391945.1 Allomuricauda sp.
CTGTTTTCGATGTCTTTCATTTAAAAGAATGATTTATAATCTCCAATATTCCAGTGAGTTATAAAATAGAATATGGCAAACCCAATGAATATGATGATACACGCCCAAACCCAAGAAGGGATTCCCTTGGGTGTTTCTGACCCCCGAATGATAAAAGACTCTGTGGTTTCACTTCCATAGGCGTTTATGGTGATAGAGGTGTTGGATTCAATGACTTCATTGTCTTTTAATCCCACCACGGATATTTCAGGACCATTTCGTACTTCGAATGGAATGGTTCGTACACCCTCGATACCCGTTGATGATATTGCTTTTATTTTAAGCTCGTGCTTGCCATCCGGAATCTTGGTAGTATCCAAAACCAATTTGGCAGGCGGTTCGAATACGCCAAAAGGGATTTTTTCATCGTCCAGAAATACCGTTACCTTTCTTTTATGTTCCATTAATTTTCAGTGTTATAGTCATCCAAAATGTAATTTTTTATATGCCCACTATTATTTTCTTTTGGCTTTACCAAATATTTTATACTCATAATAAGCGTATAGCCCACAATGATAATGGCACTGTACATAATGATAAAGTCTATATTTCCATTAGGGCCCTCTCCATGTGTAATGTTCTCAAACCCTTTGGGCTGTTTTGATTCGCATAGCGGGCAGGCTATACTAATTGTGTATACCAAAAGGGCAATTGTAGTGACTATTTTAGTTTTCATTTTGTGATGTTTTTTGTCATTGTATTTTTGAAATAGAGTCCCTTAACTTTGTTATGGTTTCTATAGGGACTTCAGGTTTACTGTTGCCCCAGCTCGAACGTTCATAATCTATAATGGCTTTTATATCTTCATCGGAAAGCTTATCCGCAAAAGGAGGCATTGCGCCATATTCCTTTCGGGCATCGTAGCCCATCAATATTATCTTGATGAGCATTTCAGGATTATTGTCATTAACTATTAGGCTTCCAGCAAGCGGTGGAAAAGCACCTTTAACGCCACGTCCATTACCTTGATGGCAAACAGCACAATTGGTTTGGTACAGGCTAGCGCCTATTGATTTATTATCATTAGTTGCAGATGTTGCATCAGCAGTTTTTTTAGGCAATGATGGAATGAAATCCACGGGCGAGGCATCTTCAAAAGAGAATTGTTGGAGGCTTTTTAAATAGGCAACAAGGTGTAGGGCATCTTCTTTTGCTATAATAACGTCGCTACCTTCCATTTTGGTTATTTCACGAGGTAAAATGACATCGTCATCTTTTATGAGTGTTGTGTCAGTTTTTCTAAATAACCAAGAATATCTTGGCATTATTGAAGATTCGACTACCAATCTTGGATTGTAAAGGTGAAGTAAGTGCCATTGGTCACTGGGTTGTCTGTTACCTATATCGGTTAAATCCGGACCTGTGCGTTCGCTACCCAATATGGAAGGGGATTGTCTCCAGACATCCATTCGTTGTTTACTGTAATAGTAATCAGAGGCCAATGACGGTCGTTCTCCCCATACGTTGTCCATTTCTATATTTCGTACTTGTTGCGTGTGACAAGCTACGCAACCTTCAGAAACGTAAATCTCAAGCCCTCTTCTTTCAGATGCAGTAAGTTGTTTTTGTCCAGGAATGGGTTGGTATTCCTGCATTTGGTAGGCAGGCATAATGGCAATAATAATACTTAATGCAACAAAAATACTGGAGGCAAGAAGTACAAGGTTTTTATGGTCTTTATGTAAATTCAACATTTGATGATGATTAATTTGATTCTGCTTTTAAAGATTGAACTTCGCTTGTTGGGTCAATAGAATTTGACCTTAAAAAAGGAACCTCTTTTCTTCTCTTTACCATTAAATAAAAATTGTATCCAAAAATGATGTGGGATATAAACATTAATGAACCTCCTACCGCTCTCCATACCCAATAGTTTTTCATTAGGATAACAGATTCTATAAAGGGATTGCCATCAATCCAGCTCAAACCTTTTAAAGTTCCTCCAGCCATAAGTGAAACCATATAAGCAACCAGCCCTATAAATGCCAACCAAAAATGACTGCCAACAAGATTTTGGGGAGGCTCGTTTCCTGTTATTTTTGGGATTACGGAATACATACAAGCCCACATAAGAAATGTAATGATACCATACATTGTCATATGCGAGTGAGCTACATTAAAGTCTGTAAAATGCCATAAATAGTTAGTAAAACGAAATGCTTGAAAACTTCCTTGAACCGAGCCAACAAAATAAAATACAACACCCACCAAGAAAAAAGGAAGCACATAACTTTTTGAAATGTGGTTCCAGCTTCCACGCATTGTCATTAAAAAGTTGGTGCTTCCTGCAAATACTGGAATGAACATACCAGCGCTAAAAACAATCGCAACCGTTTGTAACCACCAAGGCAAAGGGCTAAATACAAAGTGGTGCGTTCCAATAAGTGTATAGAACAACATTTGGGTCCAAAAAGCCAAAACACCCAACGAGTAGGAATAAATAGGTTTGTTTAAAGCGGCTGGCAAGAAATAGTAAACGAGCCCCAAGGTAAATGTCATAAACCACATTCCAACACCTTGGTGCATATAATATCCCTGTATTACGGTTTCTCCAAGACCATTCTGATAATCTGGAAAATAACCTATGACCGTAAGTACAATGGTCCAAATAAGCGATGCCAGAATAAACCAATTCGAGATATATATTTCTGAAATTTTACGGGTGGCTATTGTCTTGTAGAAGTTAGAAAATGTCAATATAAGACCAATTGCAAACAAAGCAGTGACGGGCCAGATGTACTCTCTATATTCTCCACCTCCATTATTGATGCCGGACATTAATAATAAATTGCCGATAGAGACACTGATATTCATTAACCAAAAGGCGGCCTTTGATTTATTGTAGCTGAAAATTTCTCTATTTGAGGTTCTTGAAACCACAAAGTGGCCGAGTCCCACCATGGCCATTGATGCCCATCCCCAAAATACGGTATTGGTATGCACTGGTCTTAAACGGCCAAATGATAACCAACTGCTATTGTCCATTTCTGGCCATATAAACTTCATTCCTACATATTGCCCTATCAATGTGCCAATAACAAGCCAAAACGCTGCTGCTCCCAAGTACCAAATAATTATTTCTTTGAGTTCTTTTGATATTTCGATTTTGTTGGACATTCGCGATTTTTCATCAAACAGCGGATTTTTTGGAGATATTATTTTTTTTATGAAACCACTTTTTGGGGGAGGAATAATATCTTCTCCGGGTTTGTTGTGCCTATCTTTAAAGCCCTCTTGTCGAATCTTTAGGATTTCATCTACTTCTTTTTGGTCCAGGTTGATAAGCCTTCTTTCGAATTCCTCTTCTGTTAAATCCTGGGTGTTCTTCTCAAGTAAATCGACATAAAGATTGAGGCGCTTAATGAAGATGAATATCCCCAAAAACACAACAAGGAAAATAAGGAATATGGTTCCAATGACGCCTGGACTTGATAGCCAATCTTCGGAGGTAAGCTCTGTGGCTGTTTGAATGAGTATTAGATTAATTTTCATATTTTAGATATAAAGACCTTTTTATCCGAAATTGATATAATTTTTTTTAATGTTTAAGTACCGTAAGTCCAAGATTGAGGTCCATGGCCACATTCAATAGGTTAGAGGAGGTTAGAGTCTCATTCAATTGATTTCTTATTGATACAAACTTGCCGTGCAAAGGGCAAGGTTCATTTTCATTGCAGACACTTAACCCTAAAGCACAACCTTCAAATACTGAATTACCATCAATTGCCACAACGATTTGTTTAAGGTTTATCTTGGACAATCGTGATTTGTCAATATCAAAGCCGCCATTAGGCCCTTTGGTTGAATCTACAATACCTGCTTTAGAAAGTATCTGCAGAATTTTTGCGGTGAATGCAACCGGTGAATCTATTGCAGAAGAAATTTCTTTTAAACTCACTCGCTCGTCCCATTGCGATTTTTGCGCAATAAAAAGGGTAGCCTTGATTCCATATTCACAACTTTTCGAAAACATTTTTATTCTTATAAGTGTGTAAAATTAGTGATTTATTTTATTTCGGACAAAAATATCCGAAAATATATTTATTTTTAAAAGCCTATTACTTTGTTCAGAGCATCATCGGCTTCTTTGTGTATGAAATTTGCTTGATAATTAATGGTGGTTTTTAGGTCACTATGGCGATATAGTTTCTGGAGCATTAAAGGATGAATAGAATCGCCAGCAATGTTGCCAAATGAATGTCTGGCAATATGCATTGTGACTTTTTTGTTGATGCCTGCTTTTTTCATTATAGACTTTAAATTGTCATTTAACTTTTTGGTAGCAGTCTTTTTCTTATTATAAACATCCTTCGCGTTGGAAAGGTCAGCATTTCGCATTTCTGGAAATATAAAATCATTTTCACCAGATTTTTCAAGAGCATATTGCTCCAATATCTTTATAACTTTATCAGGTAGTACTAAAGATAAGACTTTGGAGTTTTTGCCCATTTTGTAGTGTAGCCTCCCATCATATATTTGTGACCAACGTGTGAAAAGCACATCAGAAATACGCATTCCGGCAAAATAAAAACTATACAGCCAGACATTCAATGCATGCCTTTCAGCATCTGTCAAACCATTTATTTTCTCCAATATTTTTATTTCCTTCAGGTTCAATCCAATCTTCTCTGTTTCTGGAAACTTGATTTTAAACTTTCCTGTTCCAAATGGATACAATTCCTTACTGACTATTTTATCCCTAATCGCACGATTGAATAAAAGACGGATTAAAACCATAACATTCATGGCAGAAGTTTCAGAAATTGATAACTGTGCTTTCATAAATGTTTTAAACTTTCGAAGAAATCGTTCATCAATTTCTTGGAAGGAAAGTTGCTGCGACTTATTAAACTTTACGATATAACTAACCCAAGCCGAATCAGTTGAGTGACGATTGATTTTATTTTCTGCCTCCAAGCCTTCCAAGTGTTCTTTGGTATAATCGAAAAAAGTCAAATGAGAAGATGGGTTGTACAGTTCAGATTTGATTTGTTTTGCAGAGACATCTTTATCTTCAGTTTGGAGAATAATCAAACCTTTTCTAATTTCAGATAGTTTTGTAGACAAAAGATTGTTCAATTCTATAGAATTTGGACATGACTTTTTAACTTCAATATTTTTTTCATCCCAATCCTCTATATCGATGTAATGTCCAATATGTTTGAAAGTTGAACGTCGATTTTTTGTTATACGAATAGCAAGTGGGTAAAGTCCTTTTGCATTAGGCTTTTTTCGAAGAACTATTTTGGCGTTTGCAGACATTGTTTACCTGTTTGTGAAAGCCAAATCAGGTACAACATTTAGTCAAAAATCCACTTTAAAGATAGACAATTCCTAGGATTTTTGGGTACAACATAGGTACAACATTTATTGATTTTAAATGGTTTTAATTGAAATCAAAAGATAGCATTAAAAATGCAACTTATTAAAAATCAATTGATTTGACTTTCTTTGAACAAATATACGCTAGACTTAGGATCTAGTGCCGCAAGGTGTGCAGGTTCGATTCCTGTCATCCGCACAAAATGAAAGACCTATTCGATTGTAAAGCAATTGTTGAGGTCTTTTTTATTTGGATACTTTCCAACTATTTTACCCAATAACCGTGTGGCGTAAAATGATTTTGATATCAAGAGTGGAACTTTCGAAAAACAGGGTTTGAATATTGGATAAATCACAAAAAAAATTACGGCCTAACCCCTAAAAATCAGATGAGAAAGCTCTGATGAGGGCTTTTTTCTTACGAATCCGCCGCAATAAATCTGATAAAAAAATGTTGTTATTACTGTTGACTTGTTAAATTTTTTTTGATCTTTAACATTAACATACCAAACAAAAATAACCAACTAACTATTTTATTTTGCCAGAGATTATGTACAAGGATATCTATTTGGTCGATGATGAGGACCTAGTAAACACAATCAATGCAATCCATTTCAGAAAAATGGGATTGGAGGATAGGGTAAAAAGTTTTACCAACCCGGAATTGGCTCTTGATGATCTACGATTTAGGGAAAACCCCAAGGCTCGAACCTTGATCCTTTTGGACATCAACATGCCCGAAATGAGCGGTTTTGAATTCTTGGAGTTTATGGTTTTGGAAGATTTTCCCGAGACCAATGAAGTTTTACTCGTTACTTCTTCCGAATCCGATGCGGATAGGAAAGAAGCAAAAAAATATGGGAAATTTGTAAAGGAATTCATTACAAAACCTTTACAGATTGAACATTTGGAAGATTACCTGCAGGGTTCATTCACTGGTTGATGAGCTTTTCCTTGTTTTGATTCCAGTTTCATGCTACGGACATGGAACGGTTCATGCCGAAAGTCAATGACCAATGGCAGGTAACGGTAAATCCGCCAACATCTAAACTTAAATTCTGATGTTAGCGGATTTATTTTAATACAAGCATCAGGAAAATACATGGCAATTTTTTTGAAAAACCATCACCATGAAAGATAAACAGGTACGGATCCAGAACACTGTTGAAATCATTGAGGATAGGGAGGATGCGGTTTGGTCCATGGACAAGAATTATGGGTTAACGGCGTTCAATCAATCCTTTGAGGAGCGCTTTAAAAAAGAGTTCCAACAGGATATCCAAAAAGGGATGGACCTTAGGCCTTTTTATAAAAAGGGAATTTTTTTCGGGGCTTGCGGTAAAGGATGCGAAAAGGCTTTGAACCGATATGCCACCACCTCCAAGAATACCATTGTTGAAGAAGATCATACGCACGTGCATGAGTTTTCGTTTCAGCCCTATATAGCTGCATCGGGAGAGGTGATAGGCTGTTGTATTTGGCAAAAGGACATCACCAAGAATGTGGAAAATGTGCTCCGGCTGGAAGAAAGTGAGCGAAAATACATGGAGGCTCAAGAAATAACCGATGTGGGGCATTGGAATTGGGACATGGCAAAGAATGAAATTACATGGTCCGATCAACTTTTCAGGATATTTGGGCAGGTGCCCGAAGAATTTGAGGCCACTTATGAAGCATTGATGAAGATAATCCACCCAGAAGACAGGGAGGCATTCAACGAAGATGTGGAAAGATGCATAAAAGAGGGGATTCCCCATGATATTGTGCATAAGATCATCGTCAATGGTGGTGAAGTAAAGCATGTGCATCAGAAAGGAAGGGTCTACTATGATTATGGTGGAAAACCCTTTAGAATGTCTGGGACCACGCAAGATGTAACCAAGGACATCCTTGCCAACCACCAGATCGTTCAACAGAACAAAGAACTGGAACATTTCATCCACATAATATCCCATAATCTAAGGGGACCGATTTCAAATCTGTTGATGCTTTCAAAAATATATGAATGGGGCAAGGACGAGGGGAATGATGACTTGGTCAAAAAGATAGAGCACACCACGGAAAAACTGGACGAGACCATCAAGGATCTCAACTTTTCACTTTCCCTGAAAAATGCCACCAAGGAGCAGTTCAGGGAAATCGATCTACAAACGGTCATGGAGGATTTGGATGGATTGCTGTCTGAGGATATCGCCAATTCAGGGGCAAAGATAAAAACGAACTTTTCCGAAGCCCCTTCCATTTTGGGTCTTAAAAGCTATGTGGTGAACATTCTGTACAATTTGGTTTTGAATGCCATCAAATATCGGGCAGAGGAAAGAAAACCTGTCATTGAATTGACCACAACCAAGACGGACAGCCATGTAATCTTGACGGTTTCGGACAATGGCATCGGCATAGAGCTTACCCCAGAAAAGGAGAAAAAGATTTTTGATATGTATGGAAGGCTCAGTAGTGCCACTGGGGGCAAGGGATTGGGACTCTATTTGGTAAAGACCCAAGTGGAGGCCATGAACGGGAAAATAACCGTATCCAGTGAAAAAGAGATTGGAAGTACCTTCACCCTGTATTTTGAAATATAAATCTATTCGGGTCAACACCCAATAACAGCGAAACCGATTGCCCAACCAAGCAATCGGTTTCGCTGTTTTCAATTTGATTCTTAGTGGTTCGCGGCTTGCGCCCGCTCTCCCTCTTCCACTTCTTCTTCCGTCTCCTCTAGGGATATACCTTCCATGCCCAGTTCAGGAATCACCAATAGGGGAATCTGTGTGTGGAAGGCGGTCCTTTTGATGATCGGCTCTCGGGTCATTTGCTCCATATAGCTGTGTTGGTAGTTCAACAATGCCAGCAGATGGATGTCCAGTTCCCTGGAGAACATCTCCAAGGTCTGGGAAACCGAATGGAGTTCGGAGACCGTGTGTACATAGTGCTCCACATCGCCCAAGTACTTTCGCAGCATATTGAGATTGAACTGCTGCAGTTCAGACAAAGCCCTTATGCCGTATTGCACATGCACGATCCGTATGGTGGCATGGAACATTTTGGCCATATCCAACAGCGGGGCCAGTTCAGAAATCGTGTAAAAACGGTTGAAATCCGTGGCAAAAGCTATTTCTGAAGGCGTAACATATTCAAAATGCTGTGGAATGGCAAGAACAGGACATTTTTTGGTGTTCTTTATAATGCGCACCGTGTTGCTTCCCATAAAGACCTCATCAATGCCAGAGGCTCCCTTGGTACCGGTAACCACCAAATTGATGCCCATGGCATCCACAATGTCCTTTACTTCCTCAACCAAAAGGTTAAAGGAGGAAATGGTCTCGAAACGATGCTTAGGGTTTCTGTACTTACTTTTTATTCGGTCGACGGTCTTTTGCAAATCCCGCTCCGATGAATCTCTTACAGCGTCTACAATGCGAACACCATCCACCATCTTGGCCATGAACCGGCTACTGGGAATTACCGGAGTGTAGGTGTTGAGGAGATAAAAGGTGCATTGCTTATCGCGGAACAACTGCATGGCGTAATCAATGGCATTCCATGCATTTTCTGAAAAATCCGTAGGTATTAATATCTTTTGCATCAGACTAAAAAATAAAAGATTGCGATAAAATTAGTGTGAAGCAAAGGGGCATACTATGACAAATGTCAGCTTTGGCAGGGCTTGGCTAAAAACCTTCCACCATCTCCAAAAGCTTCCTTTCGTTCTTGATGCCTATCTTTTTTCCAGAAGTGTGTATCAACCCTTTCTTCTTGAATTCAGAAATGATTCTAATGGCAGATTCCGTGGCGGTGCCCACCACATTGGAAATGTCTTCCCGGGAAAGGGTAAGGGCCAAAAATCCCTCCTCATCTTCCCCAAAATTGTTTTTGAGGTACAGAAAGGCTTCCGCGATACGCTGTTTCACCGTCTTCTGTGAAATGTTGACGATGACATCATCGGCCTCTTTCAGGTCGTGGGCCATGTGCCTTAAAACTTCAAGGGTAAAGTTGGGGTTCTTTTGCAGGGTATTGTTGATGCTCTCCTTTGGGATAAAACAAACTTCCATATCGTTCACGGCAATGGCGGAAAGATTGGTGGACTCCTCGGCAATTACGGAACGTTGTCCCAAAACCTCGCCCCGTGTGGCCAATTTTACGATTTGGTCTTTTCCGTTGGCGCTCAGTTTGGAGAGTTTGGAGACGCCTTCCCGAACACAGTAGACCCCGTTCAGTTTTTCACCCTCCTCAAAAATGTGTTGTCCTTTTTTGATTTTTTTGGTGGTTTTGGAATCGGAGACCATTTTCAATTCCTCCTTGCTCATGGCCCGTAGCGAGTTGAACTGTCTTATGATACAATTTTCACATCTGCTCTCCATAACTGACTGATTTACCTGATTGAACAAATTTACAAGGAAACCCCATAAAATTAACTGATAAAAGTCATATTTTTAAAAGGGAGAGTATCACAAATTTGCTCTGGGTAAAGCAAATGTCAATGGCAAACATGACATGTTATCATTGTGGAGATCATTGCGGAAAAGGACACGTTCATTTTGATGAAAAGGACTTTTGCTGCAATGGTTGCAAGACTGTTTATGAGATTTTCACCTCCAATGGCCTTTCCACCTTTTATGAAATAGAAGCGGCGGCGGGGACCACTCCCAGTGAGGTCCGCAAGAAATACGATTTTCTGGACAATCAGGAAATAGTGGAAAAATTGGTGGAGTTCAATGAAGATGGGGTTCAGGTGGTAAACTTGAGCATTCCATCCATACATTGCAGTTCCTGTATCTGGGTGTTGGAAAATTTGAACCGGCTTCATCCCTCCATTACAAGCTCCCAGGTCGATTTTCCCAAAAAGACCATTCGCGTCACCTACAAAACCAACGATTTTTCCCTGAAGGCCTTGGTATTGCTATTGGGCAGTATCGGATATGAACCGTACATATCCCTCGAGACTTATGAGAGGAAGGAAAAAAAGGTTGATCGTTCCCTAATCTATAAATTGGGCGTTGCAGGATTTGCCTTTGGCAATGTGATGCTACTTTCTTTCCCTGAATATTTTGAGGTACAAGAGTTTTGGCTGGATCAGTACAAAGTTGTATTTCGCTGGTTGATGTTCGCGTTCTCCCTGCCTGTGGTCCTGTATGCGGCCCAGGACTATTTTATATCCGCCTATAAAGGATTGCGTTCCAAATTGCTCAATATTGATGTGCCCATAGCCCTAGGGGTTTTGACACTGTTTGTGAGGAGCACGGTTGATATTGTGTTTGATCTGGGATCTGGTTTTTTTGATAGTTTGACCGGCTTGGTGTTCTTCCTTCTTCTGGGGAAATTCTTCCAGCAAAAAACCTATGCCTATCTTTCATTTGAGCGTGACTATAGATCCTATTTCCCCATAGCCGTTACCCGATTGGATGCCAATGGCAAGGAAGAGAACGTCCAGATTTTCAAGGTACAGGTCGGTGACCGTATTTTGATCAGGAGCAAAGAGATCATTCCTGTTGATGGGCTGCTCCTAAAAGGTGCCGCCGAGGTTGATTACAGTTTTGTGACAGGGGAGTCCCAAGCGGTTTTTAGACACCCTGGGGAAAAACTTTTTGCAGGGGGGAGGCAACTCTCGGGAATTTTGGAAGTAGAGGTTCTCAAATCCGTTTCGCAGAGTTACCTGACCCAGTTATGGGGCAACTCCGTCTTCTCCAAGGACAAGGTAAGCCAGTTCCAGACCATCACGGATAGCATAGGCAAACGATTTACCATAGCTGTTCTTTCCATTGCCCTGCTGGCCGCTGGTTTTTGGCTGGTCTATATGCCCGGTATGGCCCTTAATGTCTTCACGGCGGTTCTGATCATTGCCTGCCCTTGTGCCATTGCCCTTGCGGCACCTTTCACCTTGGGCAACATGCTCCGCATTTTTGGAAAACATAAATTCTATCTCAAGAATACCAATGTCATTGAGCGATTGTCGAAAATTGAAACTGCTATCTTCGATAAAACGGGAACCCTTACCACTACCCAAAAAGGTACCATTTTGTACGAAGGGGTGGAATTGACCGATGAGGAGACCGCATTGTTGAAAACTACACTAAGAGCCTCCAATCACCCATTGAGCAGGTCTTTGTACCAAATCCTGAAGTCCAATGCCATCATGACGTTGGACGAGTTCAAGGAACATACCGGAAAGGGAATTGAAGGCAAGGCAAATGAACATTCCATAAAAGTGGGGTCCGCTGCCTACGTGGGGAAGGAGAAATCCCCATCACTGACCAATACGGCCGTTTATGTAAGCTCCGATGAGGACGTCAAAGGGCGATTTGTGTTCAAAAACACCTATAGGGAAGGTGTGAAGGAGATTTTTGGACAACTGGGCAACAACTTCGAGTTGGGCATTCTGTCAGGGGACAATGATGGCGAACGCGAACAATTGGAAAGTGTACTCCCCAGAGAGGCCAATATTTTGTTCAACCAGAGGCCAGAGGATAAATTGGAATTCGTGAAAGAGCTGCAACGGCACCGGAATGTGCTCATGGTGGGCGATGGCCTCAATGATGCAGGGGCGCTGGCACAAAGCAATGTCGGTATTGCCGTTTCAGAGAACATCAATGTGTTTTCCCCTGCCTGCGATGGTATTCTGGATGCTTCCAACCTGACCAAATTGCCCACTTTTTTGGCATTGTCCAGAAAATCCATGCGGATAATCAAACTTAGTTTCATATTTTCATTGTGCTATAATCTCGTGGGCCTGTATTTTGCCGTAACAGGACAATTGCAACCTGTTATCGCGGCCATTTTAATGCCGTTGAGTTCCATCAGCATTGTGGTCTTTACCACATTGGGCACAAATTTATTAGGTAAGAAATTAAAATAATCTGAAAGCTGATATATGTCATTTTTTGCACCAGAGCATCACATTAGTTTTACCGCTAAATTAAGCCAGGTATGAGTGTCATTTATGTGTTGTTGGCCATAAGCATTTCTGTGGCGGTGGCCTTTTTTGCCGCTTTCCTGTTCTCGGTGAAAAGCGGGCAATACGATGATACCTATACTCCTTCGGTCCGTATGCTCTTTGATGACGAGGTGTTGGACAATACCAAGCCTCAAGACAAGGATGCCAATAAAATCAAACAAACTAAAAGTACAAACCAATAAATATGGAAATACAGCAGTTTCGCTACGATAACAAAATCGTACAAAAGTTCTTATACGCCACCATACTGTGGGGTGTGGTCGGAATGTCGGTGGGCCTATTGTTGGCCTTTATGTTTTTGTTCCCCAATGCCACCGACGGCATATCGTGGTTGAGTTTTGGCCGATTGAGGCCCTTGCACACCAACGCGGTTATTTTTGCCTTTGTGGGGAATGCCATTTTTGCCGGGGTTTATTACTCGTTACAGCGTTTGCTAAAGGCAAGAATGTTCAGTGATGTCCTGAGCAACATCAACTTTTGGGGCTGGCAATTGATCATTGTCTCAGCTGCATTGACCTTGCCATTGGGATACACCACATCCAAAGAATACGCAGAATTGGAATGGCCCATAGACTTGGCCATTGCGGTGGTCTGGGTGGTTTTTGGATGGAACATGATCGGGACCATTCTAAAGCGTAGACAAAGACACCTGTATGTGGCCATCTGGTTCTACCTGGCCACTTTTGTTACCGTAGCGGTACTGCACATTTTCAATAGTCTGGAACTCCCTGTATCCGCCCTTAAAAGTTATTCCGTTTATGCCGGGGTACAGGATGCCTTGGTCCAATGGTGGTACGGGCACAACGCCGTGGCCTTTTTCTTGACCACGCCCTTCCTGGGATTGATGTACTATTTTGTGCCCAAAGCGGCCAACAGGCCCATATATTCCTATAGACTTTCCATTGTCCACTTTTGGTCATTGATATTCATTTATATCTGGGCAGGACCCCACCACTTGCTGTATTCCGCTTTGCCAGATTGGGCACAGAACCTTGGGGTGGTTTTCTCCGTCATGTTGATAGCACCTTCTTGGGGAGGTATGATCAACGGTCTTTTGACCCTTCGCGGGGTATGGGACAAAGTGCGTAGCGATGCCACATTGAAGTTTATGGTGGTTGCCATAACGGGTTACGGTATGGCCACTTTTGAAGGCCCCATGCTATCCTTGAAGAATGTGAACGCCATAGCCCACTTTAGCGATTGGATCATTGCCCACGTGCACGTTGGAGCATTGGCCTGGAACGGGTTCCTCACCTTCGGGATGATCTATTGGTTGGTGCCCAGAATGTTCAAGACCAATTTGTACTCAAAAGGATTGGCCAACTTCCATTTTTGGATCGGCACCTTGGGCATTGTGCTCTATGCACTGCCCATGTACGTAGCTGGGTTTACCCAAGCCTTGATGTGGAAGGACTTCAACCCCGATGGCACCTTGGTGTACGGTAACTTCTTGGAGACCGTTACCCAGATCATCCCCATGTATTGGATGCGGGCCATAGGAGGCAGTCTCTACATCCTCGGTATGTTTGTGTTGCTCTACAACATTGTGCGTACCATTAGGTCTGGAAGCAAGGTAGAGGATGAGTTGGCAGAGGCACCGGCTTTGGCTAGGGTTTCCAAAAGACGTGTGGCCGGTGAGACCTTCCACAACTGGTTGGAAAGAAAACCAGTGCAGTTGACCATTTTGGCAACTGTCGCCATTCTTATAGGAGGTATCGTACAGATAATCCCGACCATTTTGGTGAAATCAAATATTCCCACCATAACCAGTGTCAAACCGTATACGCCTTTGGAACTGGAAGGACGCGACCTGTACATTCGGGAAGGTTGTGTGGGCTGTCACTCCCAAATGATCAGGCCTTTCCGGAGCGAGGTGGAACGCTGGGGAGAGTATTCAAAAGCTGGAGAATTTGTTTATGATCACCCATTCCTTTGGGGCAGTAAACGTACAGGCCCTGACCTCGCACGAGAAGGTGCTTCAGGAAGACTTCATGGTGGTAAATCAGATAGTTGGCATTTCAAACATTTATATGATCCAAGATTATTGGAAGATAAATCCATAATGCCTTCATATCAATGGTTGATAAGGAATAAATTGGATAAAAGCTTAACTCAAGACAAAATGAGGGCCATGGTAAAATTAGGTGTTCCATATTCGAAAGATGAAATCGATGAAGCATATAACTCCATGGAGAATCAGGCTCTTAAGATTGTGGAGAATTTAAAAACGGACCCAGATTTGGAGTTGTCTTTTAAAGAAGACAGGGAAAATGCAGTGGAAGAAGGAAAAGAATTTGTTGAAATAAAAGATAGAGAGATAATAGCATTAATTGCCTATTTACAAAGGTTGGGAACTGATATTACGGTAAAGAAAACCGAAGGACAGATATCACAAAACAAAGAGTAAAAGAAAATCATGAATCAAGAGCCAAGAACCGAGACAAACATAAAGGTATGTACGTCTTACTTCTTGATTCTTGTATCTAACATCTAATAACCATGTTGAAATTTGTAAAGAATCATATGGAAAGTATAGAAGGGGTGGCCAATTATCCCATGATTTCCCTTCTGATATTCTTCGTGTTTTTTGTCATCCTGTTCTGGTGGGTATTGACCGCTACCAAGGAGCATATAAAAGAGATGGAAGAATTGCCATTGGATAATAACGACCAACAAAACAAACTATAATATTATGAGCACAAGAACACCATGGTGGATTCGAGTCCCCGTATTATTTTTCTTGATCTTCGGATTGATGGAATACTTTATAGATTCTGGTGATAAACCTGCCATTATCGAATATCCCATTACACAGTTTTTCATGCTCATGGTATTGATGCTCTTGATCGCCATTGAGCTGATTTTGAAGTCCATTGAAAATATCATGTTCCAAACCCTTACTGAAGAGGGCAAGGAACGCTATCTGGCTTCAAAGAGCAAAAAGTACGAATGGAAATGGGCCAAGAACATGCTAGCGGGTCTTACCAAAAGTAAATCCATTGAGCGTGAAGGAGAGGTCATCATGGATCATGATTACGATGGTATCCGGGAGTTGGACAATGTACTGCCCCCTTGGTGGGTCTATCTGTTTTATGGAACCATCATTTTTGGAATTATTTATCTGGTCCGTTTCCATATTGTGGGCGATTATGACCAAAAGTTGGAGTATGAACAGGAAGTAGCCGCGGCCCAGGCTGCCATAGAAGAATACAAAAAGACGGCCAAAGATTTAGTGGATGTGAATACCGTTGAGGTTTTATCGGATGCTTCCGATCTAAGTGCTGGACAAAAAATCTTTACCGCAAACTGTATACCCTGCCATATGGCTGATGGGGGAGGGGGCATAGGCCCTAACCTTACCGATGAGTACTGGATTTTGGGAGGGGGAATCAAAAATGTCTTCCATACCATTTCCGAAGGAGGACGGGATGGCAAGGGGATGATCGCTTGGAAACAAACCTTGAAACCTGCAGAAATAGCCCAAGTGGCAAGTTATGTGTTGACACTGGGCGGAACTACGCCCGCCAATCCAAAGGCGCCGGAAGGTGATATCTGGATAGACCCAGATGCGCCACAGCCCGAAGGATCGGAAGCCCCGCCAACGGAACAGGTTTCAGATTCCACGGATGTTGCGATGAATTAATGAAAAAGGCCGTGCAATGCCATGGTCTCCATATGTGAAACAAAGTTGCAATGGAAGAAAATTTTAGGGATTCCATAGGAACGATTTCCAAAGAGGGAAAGCGTGCCTGGATTTTTCCCAAAAAGCCCAGTGGAAGGTTTTACGACTATCGAAAATATGTCAGTTATGCACTGTTGATCTTTTTGGTGGCCGCTCCCTTTGTAAAGATCAAGGGCCATCAGTTTTTGATGTTCAATGTGCTGGAACGGCGCTTTAATATCTTCGGACTACCTTTTTGGCCCCAAGATTTTCATTTGGTGGTGATATCCATGATTATTGGGGTTATTTTCGTGGCCCTCTTTACCGTGGCTTATGGCCGTATTTTTTGCGGTTGGATGTGCCCGCAGACCATTTTTCTGGAAATGGTGTTTCGCCGCATCGAATACTGGATCGATGGTGATCGTGGTGCCCAAATGCGATTGGACAAGGCTCCATGGAACGGCGAGAAAATCAGAAAGCGGTTATTGAAATGGATTATTTTTTTCATCATTTCATTTTTGATTGCCAATGTGTTCCTGGCCTATTTGATAGGAAGTGATAAACTGATTCGCTATATCCACGATGGACCCATGGCCCATGTGGGGACCATGGTGCCCCTATTGATTTTTACCGGGGTATTTTACTTCATTTTTGCATGGTTCAGGGAGCAGGTGTGTATCATTGCCTGTCCTTACGGAAGGTTGCAGGGCGTACTTTTGGACAATAAATCCATTGTGGTCGCCTACGACCATAAACGGGGCGAGGCGGAAAATGGCCGTAAAAAATTCAGAAAAAACGAAGATCGGGACGCGTTGGGGTATGGAGATTGTATCGATTGTTCCCAATGTGTGCACGTTTGCCCTACGGGAATAGATATTCGTAACGGCACCCAGTTGGAGTGTGTCAACTGTACGGCTTGCATCGACGAGTGCGATCACATCATGGATAGCATCAATAAACCTAGAGGGTTGATCCGTTATGCCAGTGAGGATGAGATCACCAAAAAGGCAAAGTTCAAGTTCAATGCGCGGATGAAAGGGTACACTGCCGTGCTGACTATTTTGGTGGGGGTGTTGATAGGTATGCTGTTCCTAAGGAACGAACTGGAAGCCAATGTGCTCCGTCTTCCCGGACAACTGTATGAGAGAAAGGCCAATAACATCATCAGCAATGTCTATACCTATAAATTGGTGAACAAGACCACCAAGGATATCACAGATGTAACCTTTAAACTCCTATCGCATAAAGGGGAGATTAAAATGGTGTCCAACAACAGTTTTACGGTTCCTGCAGAAGAATTGGCAGAGGGGACCCTTTTTATCGAGATAAACAGTTCAGCCCTCACGGGCGATAAGGATAAGCTAAAGATCGGGGTCTATAGTGGCGACAAACTTATAGAGACCACGGTGACCCAATTTTTGGCACCGCGAAGTTATAATTAAAGAAAATTGGCATGAAGATAAATTGGGGAACGGGTATTGTGCTGGCCTTTGTGGCATTCATGAGTTTTATCCTATACTTTGTGTACAGGATGAGCACGGATGATAGGGCAAACCATGATTTGGTCACCGAGGAATATTACAAACAGGAACTATCCTTTCAAAAGGAAATAGATGCCACCAAGTCAGCAGCCGAATTTGGTGCCGAACTCAAAGTCGAAAAATCCAAAGAGGGCATTACCATCATTTTTCCCGAAAAATTCGACCCTAAAAAAATTACGGGCACAGTGTCCCTATACAGACCGTCTAACAAGCATTTGGATGTAGACTTTCCCATAAGTTTGTCCAAAACACATTTGCTCATACCTGACAATAGCTTGGTAGACGGTCGTTGGGACATTACCATAAAATGGCAATATGAGGGAAATACCTTTTTGCACAAAGAAAAATTGATATACTGAACCATGTTGTTGTCGGCAATCGTATTGGGTCTATTGGGAAGCTTCCATTGCTTGGGCATGTGTGGGCCCATAGCCTTTATGTTGCCTTTGGACCGCAATAGCAAGTCCAAAAAATTGATGCAAATGGGCATTTATCATGTGGGCAGGGCCATGGCCTATGGTATTATGGGCCTTGTTTTTGGATTTGTGGGCAAAGGGCTCTACCTGTTTGGTTTCCAGCAAAAACTATCCATACTCATTGGGGCGGTCATGATCGTATTGGTACTTATCCCGGCCCAATATGTAAAAAAGTTTGGCGTGGCCAAGCCCATTTATCGACTTTTGTCCAAGCTGAAATCCAGATTGGGCACAGAGCTCCAAAAGAAAACCCCGGATACCTTCTTGACCATAGGGTTCTTGAATGGCTTTTTGCCCTGTGGCCTTGTCTATATGGCACTCTTGGGCGCCATTGCGCTGGGAAATCCATTACAGGGAGCGCTGTATATGGTTTTGTTTGGACTTGGAACCATACCCTTAATGACTTCGGCGGTATACTTTAGCTCTTTTTTAAAGGCAGGGACCAAACAGGCCATTCAAAGGTTTGTTCCCGTTTTTGTCATTCTAATTGGGGCGCTTTTCATTTTAAGGGGATTGGGTCTGGGCATTCCCTACGTTTCCCCCAAAGCACCTCCACAGGTAGAAATGACGACCCATGACTTTGAATGTCATTGACGAAGTTCCTAATTCGAAAATCTTTTATCGGTCCTGATGAATGTCATGTTTTATGGCTTAAAAAAGAAGCAGTTTTGCAACTTAGGTTACTGAACCGGATTTGGTATGAGGCTATCTTTAGGTGGTAACTTAAAAGTCTAAAAATCATGAATGTACAGCAGATCTATACAGGATGTCTGGCCCATGCGGCCTACTATTTGGAAAGCAAGGGCGAAGCCGCCGTTTTTGATCCCCTGAGAGAAGTAAAACCTTATTTGGACAGGGCAAAAAAGGATGGTGCCAAAATAAAATATGTCTTTGAGACCCATTTTCATGCCGATTTTGTCAGTGGTCACTTGAACCTCAAGGAAAAAACAGGGGCCACCATTGTTTTTGGACCCACGGCCAAGCCTGGATATGATGCTTTGGTGGCTGAGGACGGACAAGTTTTCTCTGTTGGGGAATACAAGGTCAAAGTGATCCATACGCCTGGCCATACCATGGAAAGCACCACCTATCTTTTGATTGATGAGAAAGGCAAGGAGCACGGTATCATAACCGGGGATACCCTTTTCATAGGGGATGTGGGACGGCCCGATTTGGCGCAGCATGTGGTTTCCGAACTTACCGAAGAGAAACTGGCCGGACACCTATATGACTCGCTTCGAAACAAGATCATGCCCTTGAACGATAATCTTATCGTATATCCGAACCATGGAGCGGGGTCGGCCTGTGGCAAAAAGATGAGCAATGAGACCACCGATACGTTGGGCCATCAGAAGCGTACAAACTATGCGTTAAGACCCGATATGACCAAACAGGAGTTCATAAAGGAACTGCTGGAGGGATTGACCGCACCTCCCGGATATTTTCCCCAGAACGTTCTGATGAACATCAAGGGGTATGAAAGTATCGATACCGTTATGGATCGGGGAATAAATCCCCTGTCCCCAGAAGCCTTTGAGGCCGCTGCCAATGAGACCAACGCCTTGGTTTTGGACACCAGGGATGCCGAGGAATTCTCAAAAGGATTCATCCCCAACAGTGTAAACATAGGGCTGGCAGGTAATTTTGCCCAATGGGTGGGAGAGATGATTCCGGATGTTAAACAAGAAATCTTATTGGTGTGTGAACCCGGTAAAGAAGAAGAAGCCATCATTAGACTGGCAAGAGTAGGATATGATAAGACCATAGGGTATTTAAAGGGTGGTTTTGAAAGTTGGAAAAAATCCGGCAAAGAATTTGACAAGGTACAGCGCATGAATGCCGACCAGTTTGAAAAGGTGTACAACGATAGCAGACCTTTGGTGATCGATGTGCGCAAAAAGAGCGAATTTGACTCTGAACATCTGATCGGTGCTGTGAACATACCGCTCAATGTGATCAATGACCACTTGGCCGAATTCCCCAAAGGGACTGAATTCATATTGCAATGCGCCGGTGGTTACCGCAGTATGATCGCAGCGTCCATATTGAAACAAAGGGGGTGGGACAATTTTGTGGATGTTTCAGGAGGCTTTGACGAGGTCAAGAAAAAGAACGTTGAAGTATCCAAATATGTAGAACCCAAAACCATGCTATAGCCCCATGATGACCAAGATAGCTGTTCAGAACCTAAAATGTGGAGGCTGCGCCAATACCATCAAGAGGAATCTTGATAAAATGGAGGGAATATCCGATGTGCACGTCGAGATCGAGAGCGCGGAGGTCACTTTCAATTTCGAATCGGACACAAGGATCGATGCGGTCAAACAATCTTTGAAAACCATGGGCTATCCGGCCATGGATGATGAAAATACCCTTTCCGCCAAAGCAAAGTCCTATGTGAGCTGTGGAATGGGTCGATTGATGAACAATTAAAATGAATCAAATATTATAGACAAGAAGGATTGTCAACAATGATGATCCTTCTTATTTTTATGCACACAGATTAGCCAAGAAAACTTACCATGAAAATAACAACATTTGAAGAAGCCGTATCAATTGTAAAATCCGGCGACCGGGTTTTTTTCCAGGGAGCGGCCATGACCCCCAACGAATTGATTGACGCCTTGTGCGAACGACACGATGAACTTGAAAATGTGGAGATCATTTCCATACATACCGAAGGGGATGCAAAATATACCAGACAGCCCTATTGCGATGCCTTTACCCTGAATTCCTGTTTTGTGGGAGGCAACGTCAGGTCTTTTGTGAATACCTCCTTGGGCGATTATATTCCGGTTTTTTTGAGCGAGATACCTTGGTTGTTCGCGGATGAATACCTTCCATTGGATGTGGCCTTTGTACAAGTGTCGCCTCCTGACAGACATGGTTATTGTTCCCTGGGAGTCTCTGTTGACGTGGCTTTGCCCGCAGTGCGGACCGCTAAAAAAATAGTGGCACAGATAAATCCCAAGGTCCCTCGAACGCATGGCACCGGAATTGTCCATGTGGATGAAATAGTTTTTGCAGCCGAGGTTGACAGGCACATCCACGAACATGTTCCCACCGAGATATCCGAGGTGGAACATCAAATTGGCAGGCATGTGGCATCCTTGATCGAGGATGGTGCAACCCTGCAAATGGGAATAGGGAACATCCCCAATGCGGTACTCTCCAACTTGGAAAACCATAAAAACCTGGGCATCCATACCGAGATGTTTTCGGACGGGATACTGCCCTTGGTGGAAAGTGGGGTGATCAACGGAAAGGAAAAAGCGGTGAAACAGGGAAAGATAGTAAGCTGTTTTGCCGTGGGATCCCGAAAATTGTATGATTTTATTGACGATAACCCCATCTGTGATTTTAGGGATTCGGGCTATACCAATGATACTTCAAGAATCCGGAGAAACCCAAAAGCAACGGCAATCAACAGTGCCATAGAAATTGACCTTACCGGCCAGGTTTGTGCAGATACCATTGGAGGATATCAGTTTTCCGGTGTTGGAGGGCAAATGGATTTTATCCGTGGGGCCTCGCTTTCCAAAGGTGGAAAACCCATCATTGCAATGTCTTCGACCACCAAAAAGGGGGATTCCAAAATTGTGCCGTTCCTAAAACAGGGAGCTGGGGTAACCACCACTAGGGCCCATATGCATTACATGGCCACGGAGTACGGTGTGGTAAACCTTTTCGGAAAGAACTTGCAACAAAGGGCAAAGGCGTTGATCTCCATTGCGCATCCAGACCATAGGGAAGCATTGGAAAAAGCTGCCTACGAAAGATTTAGGGGGTGATTTTAAAAATAATGAAGCAAAAAAGGGAGACAAAGCCTCCCTTTTTCAATTCAAATGCATTGATCAATCAAAAAATACAATCAATTAAATCTTGAACGTTATCACCGGGGCTGTGGAATGGTTGGCAATATCCTCTCCAATGCTGCCCATAAAGAAGTGGGACAGCCCCTTTCTGCCATGGGTGGGGATTCCAATAAGATCGGCCGAAACCTTTTCACTATAGTTGAGAACTCCTTTTTCCACAGTATAGTCATTGAAAACCGCGACCTCCATTCCCAATTTGGCACTATCCAGAAATTTTGAGATTTTGGCATAGGCGTCATCGGTGCTCAAGAACTCATCGCCGGGAGTGTTGATGTAAACCGGAAGAAGTTTGGATTTGAGCAATTTGGCCATTTCCGACGCTTTTTGGAGAGCAGGGATATTTTCCTCTTGGAAATCGCAGGCAAAGACAAAATTATTGGGGCGGAACTTTTCCGTTTTTCCCTTGATGACCAAAACGGGAACATCCGAATTGCGTACCACGCGTTCGGTGTTGGATCCGATAAAGATCTCTTGGAGCCCATCAGTGCCATGGGATCCCATTACCACGAGGTCGGCTTTATGTTTTTCGGCAATTTCATTGACCTCGCTGAACACTTTGTAATGCTTGATCACAGGTGTGATCTTCACACCTTTCAAGTAAGGTTTGTCCAAGAAGTCGGCAAATCGTTTTTCCCCCACTTTGATGAGGTGTACCACCTGTTCTTGGGACACATAGCCCGATTCGCTCATGATGGCCGGTGAAAGCTCCAACATGTGGAGCACCAATAGCTCGGCATCGTGCTCTTTGGCCAAAGAGGCAGCTACTTTTAGGGCGTTTTCGGATTGTTCCGAAAAATCTACAGGTACAATGATGCTTTTCATTTGTTTGTTTTTTTAAAGGTTAAACAGTCATGGAAAATATTCGGGTTTCAGGCTTTTTTCGATATAGTTTTAAGTCAAAGGCCATGCTAATGTTCCTCACAAAAGGCCTTCCTTTTTCGGTGACCTTGATGTAATTGGCACCAATTTCCACCAAACCATCCAATTCCAGTTCCAATAGGTTTTCAATGATCTTTTGAAAATCGGCTATCCGTGTTTCCCCAATTTCCCAACTCGTTTCAAACCTGCACATGATGTTCAGGATGTGCTGTCGTATGAGTTGGTCCTCGGAGTTTAGAATATGCCCCCTAAAAATAGGAATAACTCCATGTGAAACCAAATGTTCATATTCTTCCACACTTTTTACATTTTGTGCAAATCCATACCAACTATCCCCAATACTGGATACCCCCAAACCAATCAACAATTTGGTCTTGGATGGGGTGTAGCCCATAAAATTGCGGTGCAGTGTTCCGTTTGTCAATGCTTTGTACAGACTGTCCGCGGGAAGGGAAAAATGGTCCATTCCCACATCTTTGTATCCAAATTCCGTGAGCATTCTTTTGCCCAGTTCATATTGCGCCCTTTTTTCCACCGAGGTGGGCAGGTCCGTTTCCTTGAAGCCTCTTTGTCCACTGCCTTTTAGCCAAGGAACGTGGGCATAACTGTAAAAAGCGATACTGTCTGGTCTCAGGGCGTTGGTTTTGGCAAGTGTCTCCTCCACATGGGCCGTGGTTTGAAAAGGAAGCCCATAAATGATGTCATGGCCCACTGAGGTATATCCAATTTCCCGGGCCCATTCCGTTACTTTCCTGACATTCTCAAAGGGCTGTACCCGTTTGATGGCATGTTGGACCGTTCCATTGTAGTCCTGTACGCCATAGCTCACCCTTCTGAACCCAACGTCATAAAGGGCTTGAAGATGGGCCTTGGTGGTATTGTTGGGATGACCTTCAAAACTAAAATTGAGACTTTCCGCTATTTTGCCAAGATGCAAAAGCCCCTTTACCAGTAATGTAAGATGTTCTGGGGAGAAAAAAGTGGGCGTGCCCCCTCCCAAGTGCAATTCCTTGATAGTGGGTTTGGAACCAAGGAGATCACAATACATTTTCCATTCCCTCAGCACCGATTTAATATACGGAAGCTCCAGTTCGTGCCTTTTGGTAATGCGCTTGTGGCATCCACAAAAAGTGCACATGCTTTCACAAAAAGGGAGATGTATGTAAAGGCTGATGCCCTCTTCCGCACTCTCATTGTATGCCCTTACCACCGTGGATTCCCAAAGCTTTCCAGAGAAATTCTCCAAATCCCAGTAGGGTACGGTAGGATAGCTGGTATACCTTGGACCAGGGACATTATATTTTTGAACAAGTTCACACATAAGTCTATAACGTTATAGCTCAAAATTAGTTTTGCCCATCAGTAAAAAACATGATAATTGTCAGTTTGTGGCCCTGTTCGATGTATGACAACTATCATGTTTTATATATGGGGAGCTTCGTAGCTTTAAAAATTCTCTGGAAGAGATGAAATTCCTGGTAGCATGGGAGAGCATATTGTAAAAAGTAAGTTTGACGAAGCAGAACGTAAAGCGTTCGTCGAAAACTTGATCGATGATGTGAAAGCCTTGGAGATCCTTTTGAAACAGGGTTTGATCGAGGACAATGTGACGAGGATCGGCGCCGAACAGGAAATGTGCATCATCGATAAGGAATACAGGCCTTCGGGGGAGTCCCTCCGTTTGCTGGAGAAGATAAAAGATCCCCATTTCACCACAGAACTGGCCAGCTATAACCTAGAGGCCAACCTAGATCCCTTCATGCTGGAAAAAGACTGTTTCCGTCAAATGGAACGGCTGCTTGGGTTTTTGCTCGGCAAGGCAAAAGCAGAGGCGGAAAAGCTTGGCCTAAGAATCTTGTTGACGGGGATTTTGCCCACCATTACCAAAGCCGAAATGGAAATGGACTTTATGACCCCCATACCTCGTTATTACAGGCTCAATGATAATCTAAAGGCGCTGCGGGGCGATGATTTCAGCCTGAGGATAAAGGGAGTGGATGAGCTATCCCTTAATCATGGTTCTGTACTTTTTGAGGCATGCAACACCAGTTTTCAGCTTCATCTTCAGATTTCACCCCAGGATTTCATCAAAAGCTATAACTGGGCACAGGCCATTGCGGGACCGGTTTTGGGGATTGCTGCAAATTCCCCATTGCTGATGGGAAGGGAGCTTTGGAAGGAGACGCGAATCGCGCTGTTCCAACAAAGTCTCGATACCCGAAAATCAACCAACGCCTTGAAGGAGCAAATACCCCGGGTAGGTTTTGGAGATCGTTGGCAAAAAGGGTCCGCTGCTGAAATTTTTAAGGAAGACATCTCCGTGCACCGTATAATTTTGACCAAACCCATTGAGCAGAACTCCCTACAACTTCTGGAAAATGGGGCAATCCCCAAATTGGAGGCATTGAACCTGTTCAATGGAACCGTGTACCGATGGAACCGTCCATGTTACGGTGTTGGCAATGGAAAACCGCACCTGCGCATAGAAAACAGATACATACCTTCCGGACCGACCATGATTGATGAGATGGCCAATCTTGCTTTTTGGGTGGGCCTGATGACGGGAAGGCCCGAGAGGTACGATGATATGGCCAATATTATGGATTTTAGGGAAGCCAAGCTCAATTTTATAAAATCCGCCATCACAGGCAGGCAGACCGTGTTCTCATGGCTGGGAGAGGCAATGCCCTTGGAAAAGCTTATTTTTGGGGAGCTCCTTCCCATTGCCTATGAAGGGTTGAAAAAGCAGAATGTGGATGAAAAAGACATCAACAGATTGTTGGGCATCATCGAAGAAAGGGCCAAAAGGGGAACAGGTGCGGAATGGCAGGTCAGGAATTACCGGCGACTGCGAAAACAGGTAAAACTTGACAGTGCTTTGGTACAGCTTACCAAGGCTATGTACAAAAACCAACAGGCCAAGCTTCCGGTGTACGAATGGCCCCAAGTAAAGGATTCCAAGGAAATCAAGGAATCGTTCCAATGGGTGGAACAGATCATGTCCACCAGGCTCATGAAGCTTTACGAGGAAGATTTTGCAAATCTGGCCGTGTCCATTATGCAGTGGAACAACATTCACCATCTGCCCGTTGAAAGCAATGATGGGGAACTGGTAGGTCTTTTAACCTGGAGCCACATTGAGGAAATTGGAAAAATAAACAATAACAGCGACGTAAGAGTATCCGACATTATGATCAAAAAAGTGGTGACGGTTCGACCTAGGACAAAGATTGCAACGGCACAAAAACTAATGGAAGATTATAAAATAGGCTGTCTCCCCGTCTGTTCCGGATCTCATTTGGTGGGAATCATCAGTAAAGTCGATTTATAGCCATGTCAAAAGTTTATAGCAAAGCCCTTATGGAAACTTTGGAGATTGAACGCACCATGGTTCATCTGCAAGGGGAAAGGAATGGACCCACATTGGTGTTCTTTGCCGGAATCCATGGCAATGAACCGGCCGGGGTGTTTGCCTTGAAACATATTGTACAGGAGCTAAAGATTCAAGAAACACCGATTCACGGTGAGATATATGCCATTGCCGGAAACCTGGGGGCCCTTGAAAAGGGCGTACGGTTCCAACAGGAGGATTTGAACAGGATATGGTTCCCCGAAAGGATAAAAAACATACAGGCAAAAAAGAAATGTTCTGGGGAGGAAAAGGAACTGTTGTCACTCTATGGTATCTTGAACCAAATCGTGGAAAGCGGGAAGCCGCCATTTTATTTCATTGACCTGCATACAACTTCCAGCGATACGTCTCCTTTTATTGTTTTGAACGATAGCCTCTTGAACAGGAAGTATGCATCAAACTACCCGTTGCCCACCATCTTGGGGATCGAGGAGTATTTGGAGGGCGCCCTCTTGAGCTACATCAATGAATTGGGCTATGTGTCCCTGGGATATGAAAGTGGGCAGCATGATGATGTCAAGGCCATCAAGAACTGTATGGATTTTATACGGTACACTTTGGCGATGACCAATGTGGTTGTTTGCCCAGAAAGCGAAAAGATCAGCTTAAGGAATGAGATACTGAGGTCCAGTGAGGCATCCAATAGATTTTATGAGATCTATTATCAATACGACATTGTTCCGCGCAGTGATTTTAAGATGTTGCCCGGGTTTGTAAATTTTCAGGAAATTCCAAATGGGATCGAAATAGCCACGACCGATGGAGAGGTCATAGCCACCAAGGGGAAAAGACAGATCTTTATGCCATTGTACCAAGATCAGGGTAGTGAGGGTTTCTACTATATAAGGCCCATTCCGAAAGTACTCCTGTGGATATCAAAGGGGCTACGGCGGTTCAAAGTGGACCATCTTTTGGTAAGATTGCCCGGCATTGCATGGAAATCCATCAAAAAAGATGCGATGGTAGTGGACCAAAGGATTGCCCGCTTTTTGGCCAAGTCGCTTTTCCATTTGTTGGGATACAGGGCCAGACAGTTTGACCGCACCCATTTGGTGGTGAAAAGCAGGGAGGTGGCCTCTAGGACCAAAGAATATGCCCACACGGAATGGTTCTAAAAAAAACCCTTGAACATTGTCCAAGGGCCTCAATCTCAATGCTGTTTTTGCTTACTGCATTACAAAGTTTATGGGAATGCTATATTTGACCTTAACGGGTTTTCCACGTTGTATGCCCGGTTTTACCTGTGGCAATGCAGCAATGATGCGTACTGCTTCTTTCTCCAAAAGCCTGTCGGGACCCCTTTGGCGGATGTCTGTCACATTGCCTTGGGAGTCAATTACAAATTGAACAAAGACCTTTCCGGTGATGCCCATTTCAAGGGCGGCTTCAGGATAGTGGAAGTTTTTTTTCACATGTTCTATAACCTTTTCGTTAAAGCAAGCTTTCCGTTCTGCTTGTGATTGGTAGATTTCGCACCCAGGGAACACGGGTACGTATTCTATGATGGCAAAGGGGACAACCACATCTTCTTCCACTTCTTCCACGGCCACATCGTCTACCTTGACGGCATCTTCCACGAAAATTTCTTGGCTACTCTCGGTACTTTCAATTACGGTTTCTTCCACATCTTCCACGTCTTCCACAATTTCTATCACATCTGGTGCGGATGGAGGTGGAGGTGGTGGTGTGGTCCGTAGGATTTCTGTGATGGGAACATCTTCCTTAAGGTCGTCGGATACCTGAAGTACTTCAGAAATCAAGGTGTCTTTTTCGTAGGTCTTGACCTCAAATGATCGCCAAATAAGGAACAAAACAAAAGTAAGGCCTATCATAAAGTAAAGGCTGCTGTTCCTGCCTACATCTACGTTGGGATTCTTTTTAGGTATCATGACTTAACTTTTTTTATTGAGTTAAAGTTACCCACGTTGCCCGTCAAAAAACATGATAATCGTCAGTTTGTAGGTCGTTTAACCAGACAATTGGATGGCGGAATCCAGCCTTTTTGTGTCTCCCAAACGTGTGCGGCCGTTCTGCAAACGGCGCCAGTTTTCCACTTGCATATGGATCGTGATTTCCTGTATGTTCTTGTGGAAAGTCATTGAA
The DNA here is from genome assembly GCA_041391945.1 of Allomuricauda sp. Classification (GTDB taxonomy): domain Bacteria; phylum Bacteroidota; class Bacteroidia; order Flavobacteriales; family Flavobacteriaceae; genus Flagellimonas. The sequence goes on from JAWKNC010000004.1 coordinate 28,261, forward strand.
ATGGTTTCCAAATCTGGAAGGTCACCAACACTGAAAAATCAGGGAACGATATCAACCTTCCGGTCCCGCTGGATCGATCTTGGTTTGATGGCTCCAATATTCATTTCTGTACACCAAATCCATTATTAAAACCTTACTTTTGATAGCCACTTTTAAAGATAACCACAATACAATCAAAAAATAATGTCCACGGCTTTTATAAGGAGGGATAATTTTATAATATGGTGGTCAAAACCTACAAACCTGACTTCTGTCATATTTTAGATAATGGTGTGGCTCTAATTTTGAAAAGAACTGTTTATAGATAGCAAATTTTATAGGTATGAGTACAATTGACAAAATTTTGGTCCCTTTTGATTTTTCCGAGGCATCCATCAATGCACTGGAATATGCCATCAACTTTGTGGGACCAGATCGCCCTTCGGATATTTTGGCGCTCTACGTGGCCGCCATGCCCATGGCGGAATCCGAGGAAAACATGTTGAAAATGGATTTTGCCAAGGTTGTGCGCTCTTTTCAAAGAAAGACCAAGAAAGAACCGGGGTTGATCACCACAACGGGAGAGGTCATAGAATCCATTCTCACAACACAACAAAAACGGAACATTGATATGGTCATGATGGGCACCATGGGCGATAAAGTTACCGATGAGGCCATCACCAATACCTCAAGATTGGTTTTGGATGCCAATTGCCCCGTGATTTCAATTCCCTATGGATGCGAGATCAAGGAGCCCCAAGATATTGCATTGGTGATGGGTAGTGAGGAAATTGAGAACAGGGAAGTCTTGAAGACATTGTTGGACATTGCGCGCACCTTTGATGCCAGGGTCCATGTGTTGACCATCTATAAAGAATCGGTGTATGCCGAAGAATCTGTTGTGGATAGTACCGAGAATCTGTTGGAATATTATTTGGAGCATTTTTACGTGGAACATTCCTTTAGCAAAAATCAAGATGTGGAAGAAGGCATTTTGGAATATATCAATGAAAAAAATATTGATATGTTGGCCATTTTACCCAGAAACCATGCAAAAATGAGTACTCCGTCCGAAGGTCGCTTGACAAAGCTATTGACCTTGCATTCGGAGATTCCGGTCTTGACCTTGGATTGATAACCCCTTCAATATAAAAGCATGCTGCCACTGCTGGTCATATTGGGTATTACGATCATTTTGTTTGTTTGGGGGAAATTTCCCCCCGATGTGGTGGCCCTTATGGCCATGCTTTCCCTGTACCTTACGGGGATACTGAATGTTTCGGAGACCTTGACGGGGTTCAGCAATCCCACGGTGATCATGATCGCCGCCCTTTTCATCATAGGAGAAGGCCTTTCCAGAACGGGATGGACGGCAATGGTGGGGCAACGTTTTGTGCGATGGGCGAAGAAGAGTGTCCCCAAACTATTGGTCATTGTAACTTTGGGGTCCAGTCTGCTTTCGGGCTTTGTGAGCAATACGGGGACCGTGGCGGCTTTGTTGCCCGTGACCGTTACGGCCGCTTGGAGCGCAGGCACGCTTCCCTCCAAATTGCTCATACCGGTTGCGTTTGGATCCAATACTGGAGGATTGCTCACCCTAACGGGAACGCCACCCAACATCATTGTGAGCAATGCCTTGGTGGAAAATGGGTTTACTGGTTTTTCCTTTTTTGAATTTGGATTGATAGGGGTTCCATTGCTGCTGATATCCATATTGTATTTCAGGTACTGGGGGTACAAGCTGCTACCGGACCATCGTACAAAGAACAAACCAATAGCCATTGACCAGGAAATGCACAAATGGATTGAGAACTATAGCATAGGCAACAACCTGTACCGATTGCGAATACGGTCCATGTCAGAATTGATAGGCACAAAAATCGGCGATTGGAATTTTGAGGAAACCTATAACGTTTCGGTGATGCGGTTGAAAAGAAGACATCCCAATAAACTTCAAGGCATAGCACAATTTGTGGAAATGCCCGGTCCCGATACGGAGATGCGCTATCATGATATCATCACGGTGAAGGGAGAAGCCGAGGATGTGGACAAACTTGTATTGAAATTTCATCTGGGGGTCATCCCATTAAAGCCCGAAATGGATATGCTCAAAAAAGAACTGATCAACCAGGAGGTGGGCATGGCAGAAATGCTGATCACACCAAAATCGGTTTTTGTGGGAAAGACAGTTCCCTTGGGCCATTATCTTAAACAGACAGGGGTACAGCTTTTGGCGGCATCCCGCAACAACCGCCCACTTACGGGAAAGATCAGGATCGAGGCGGGCGATGCCTTTGTGATCAGGGGGCAATGGGAAAGTATTGAGGCCCTTACGTCGGTTTATGAGAATCTGGTCATTTCTGGTAGTCCAGAGGCCTTGGCCAAAAATGTGGATGTACTGACCCCCAGAAGCTACATTGCCCTCGGAACACTTATTTTGATGATCCTTCTCTTGGTCTTCAATATCCTGCCCGGTGCGGTGGCCGCCCTTATTTGTGCGGGCATCATGATGTTGAGTGGATGTGTTCCCATCACCAAAGCATACCAGGGGATCAGCTGGACCAGCGTGGTGATGATCGCTGCCATGATTCCCATGGGCATTGCGCTCCAAAAAACAGGGGTGGCACAATTAGCGGCCAACAGTTTGGTCACTGCTTTGGGAAGTATACATCCCCTTGCACTTTTGGCAGGTATATTTTTGCTGACATCTGCATTGAGCCAGGCCATTAACAACTCGGCCACTGCAGTTTTGATGGCGCCCATTGCCATCATGGCGGCCACTAACCTAGGTGTATCCCCAAAACCGTTCATGATCGCAGTGGCCATAAGTGCGTCCACGGCTTTTTTAACACCAGTGGGCACTACCACCAATGCCATGGTATTGGCCTCGGGGGGGTATAAATTTATCGATTATACAAAAGTTGGCGGACCCTTGCTCCTCCTGTTCTTTGTGGCAACACTGATTCTGGTTCCATGGATATGGAGCTTCTAACCTTATAAAAACAATGGAAATGAACACAACCAAAGACCTAAACAAATACGGATTAAAGAATGTCACTGCACATTGGAATCTTGATGCCGAGGTTCTGCAAAGAATAACCGTGGAAAAAGGCATGGGGGTGGAGACCGAAAATGGCACCCTAAGTGTCAACACCGGAAAATTTACCGGACGTTCGCCCAAAGACCGTTTCTTGGTCAAGGACACCTATACCCAGGACAAAGTTTGGTGGGGAAGGATCAACAAACCGGTATCACCGGAAAATTTTGATAAGCTCTATGCGGAAGTGGTCAATTATTTGAGTGGCAAAGAGGTTTATGTGCGGGATGCCTACGTTTGTGCAGATCCCAAATATCGAATGAACGTAAGGACCATTACGGAATATCCATGGTCCAACTACTTCATCAAGAATATGTTCTTACGGCTGGATGAAAGCGGATTGGAAGATTTTAAAGAGGAATGGTTGGTGGTCTGTGCACCAGGGTATGAAGCTCCCAACCCTGCGGACTTTGGAATCATAAGCGGCAATTTCTCGATCTTGAATTTCACCAAGAAAATTGCCTTGGTAGGAGGGTCTGCCTATACCGGAGAGATGAAAAAGGGGATTTTTTCCGCGTTGAACCTTATCCTTCCCGTTGAAAAGGACGTTTTGCCCATGCACTGCTCCGCCAATGTTGGGGAAGATGGCGATACCGCAATTTTCTTTGGGCTTTCCGGAACTGGAAAAACAACCCTGTCCGCAGATCCCAATCGTAAATTGATAGGAGATGATGAACATGGCTGGACCAAGGAAAATACCATCTTCAATTTTGAAGGAGGCTGCTATGCAAAAGTCATCGATTTGACCGAGGAGAAGGAACCGGATATTTACAGGGCGATCCGTCCAGGGGCCTTGTTGGAAAATGTGGTCTTCAAAAAAGGCACCAAGGAAGTGGATTATTTTGATAGCAGTATTACCCAAAATACCCGGGTCAGCTATCCCATAGACCACATAGACAACATTCAGGTACCTTCGTATGCCTCAAACCCGAAAAACATCTTTTTCCTTACCTGCGATGCCTTTGGTGTATTGCCACCGGTGTCCAAATTGACGCCGGGCCAGGCCGCCTATCATTTCATTTCGGGATACACGGCCAAGGTTGCGGGTACCGAGGCGGGCATCAATGAACCCGTACCTTCTTTTTCCGCCTGTTTTGGAGAACCCTTCATGCCATTGCACCCAGCCGTTTATGCAGAAATGCTGAGCAGTAAGATGACCGAGGCCGGGGTGAATGTCTGGCTGATCAATACCGGATGGAGCGGTGGCCCATATGGGGTTGGGTCCAGGATAAAGTTGAAGTTTACAAGGGAGATGATCTCTGCCATTTTGGAAGGCAAGTTGGATGATGTGGATTTTGATGTTCACCCTATCTTTGGGCTGCACATGCCCAAATACTGCCCTGGTGTGCCAACGGAACTTTTGGATCCCATGAACACTTGGTTGCAGAAAGGGGCCTATGTGAGCAAAGCCATTCAATTGGCCCACTCGTTCCACCTTAACTTCGATAAGTTTGCGAGCCAAGCATCGGAGGAAATCTTGAACGGGGGCCCATTGATTGATTCGCACCATACCTTGAACGAACATATTTAATGATAAGACACGGTGGACGATAAGAATAGATTCGAAATAGAGAACCTGGGAATCCCAAAATTCAAGTCTCCCCTACAGTTGAGCACTGTTAGGGGAGACCACATCTTCAATTTTATAAGTGAAACCGACAGGTTGGTCTTTGACCTTTCCCTAAAGCGATATCAACAAAGCCTGGATTCTGGGGAAGAACCACTGTGCATGGAAAAGGCGGGCCCACGCCAGGATATCTTTTTTGATCCAAAGAACACCACGGCCGCCATTGTTACCTGTGGTGGGCTGTGTCCCGGGATCAACAATGTGATACGGGGCATAGTTATGGGCCTTCATTACTTTTATGGCATAAAAAGGATCATTGGCATACCCTACGGGTATGAAGGCCTTAATCCCGAAAAGGGACACAGCTTTGTGGACCTGACTCCGGACAAGGTAAAGGATCTGCATCAATTTGGTGGGACTTTTTTGGGATCCTCCCGGGGGGCACAGGATGCCTCCATTATGGTGGATACCCTCGAAAAGAACAAGGTGGACATCCTTTTTGCCATTGGGGGCGATGGAACATTGAAAGGGGTTAATGCCATTGGGGAGGAGATCAAAAGAAGGGATGCCAAGATCAGTGTGGTGGGTATCCCCAAAACCATTGACAATGACATTGATTTGATAGATGAGACCTTTGGTTTTGAAACTGCTTTTGATGTGGCCAGTCCCATTCTTCGCGATGCCCACAATGAGGCAACCGGGGCCTACAACGGCATTGCCATCATTAAATTGATGGGAAGGGACAGCGGGTTTATAGCGGCCTCTGCGGCGTTGGCCATGCCAGTGGTCAATTTTGTGCTCGTTCCCGAAATAGATTTCGCCCTAGAGGGGGAGAACGGGTTCCTAAAGGCCTTGGAAACCAGATTAAAGCAGAAAAAGCATGCGGTGATCGTGGTGGCAGAAGGTGCAGGGCAACAATTTTTCAAAAAAGAAAGCAAGGTGAAAGATGCTTCGGGAAATATAAAGCATTCAGACATTGGCCTTTTCCTGAAGCAAAAAATAGCCGAGCACTTTACGAGTGCCAATACGCCTGTCACCATAAAATATATAGATCCCAGCTACATCATCAGAAGCGCCCCCGCCAATTCCAGTGACAGTGTCTATTGCAGTAGATTGGCCTATCAAGCGGTACATGGTGCCATGGCGGGAAAAACCAAGTTTGTGGCGAGCAAGGTGAACAACAAGTTTGTATACGTGCCCATTTCGGAGGTCACCAAAAAAAGAAAGAAAATAGATTTGGAGGGCGAGTTCTGGTTTTCCGTCCTACAGAGTACGGGCCAACCTTTTTTCTTGGGCAGATCATGATTTTATAACTGACATTTGTCATTTAATTTCTTTTTTTGCTGTAATAGCTTTGAATAAAACCAAAACAATTATCATGGAAATACAAGTTCAATATCAGAAAATGAAAGCCAGTGAGTCCTTGAATGGGATATTAAGGAAAAAACTGGACAAGTTGGGGGAAAAATACAGTTGGGTAATCAAGGCCAACGTACTTTTTAAACTTGAGAATGATAAAACAGGAACGGATAAAGTGTGTGAGATTGAACTGAGTGCCCCTGGCCCAAGACTTTTTGCAAAATCAAGGACAGATGATTTTGAGAAGTCCATGGCCCAGACAGTGGACGAACTCAAACGCCAATTGGAAAAACGCCAAGGTACGTTTGCCACACATTGACAAATCCAAGATCAAAGGCTGCGCATGAACCATAAAACCATTTTCAATGAAACCTAAGTTAGTATCCATCCTTTTTTTGCTGCTTTTCGGTTGCTCTTCCACCAAGCTCGTCAGTACATGGAAAAACCCCGAAACAGTGTTGTTCGATGCCGATAAGGTATTGGTGGTAGGTATGACGCAGGATGAAAATGCACGGATCGAATTTGAGACCCGATTTGTGGATAAGTTGAACGCAAAAGAGGTTGAGGCCATGCGCAGCATTGATCTTTTCGATGTGGAGTTCACATCTTCCAAAAAATCTGAGCATGAACTAAGGGAAGTGGAAGAACAATTGTTGGACAAGGGTTTTGATGCCATTCTCTTCACAAAGGTCATTGGAACCGACAATAGAAGGACCCTAAAGGAAAAGGTGCACAGTATTGACAAAATGTTCAAGCGCTTCAGTACGGATTATTTGGAGCATCAGGATATTTATTACGACTCCGAAGCCTATGATTCATTCAGCATCTATCATGTGGAAACTTCATTGTATTGCATTTGTGATGGCAAGGAGATGGAGCTGATTTGGAGGGGCGACCTCGATGTAACCGAACCTGCCAAGGTTGAAAAAGCCATAGATTCCTATATTAAACTGATAACGGATGCAATGGCAGAGCAGGATATAATTTTTTAGCTTGGCTGATAGCGGATGGGGTTGTCAAAAGGAAAAAGGGCGCCCCAATTATTTTGGTTACAAGATTCCAACTAGATCCAAAAGAATACAAATGGGGATTGCTATCAGAATAAGGACCAATACAAAAACCATAAATCGTAAGAAGGCGACCATCATTTTATCGCCAAAAGAAGCTTCATTGGACATAATAGTGTAATTTATTCCAATGTACGGAATTATTTACGTATCGATTATAAATCCCGCACGGTTATTCGATTAAAGGACCAATTTTAAGTATATGCTGTAACCCAATCAGTTGGGATCGCTTTTTTTCCTGCTGAGCAATTTGCCCAGTTCTTCCAGACTGATTCCCTTGGTCTCGGGCATCATAAAGATCACCCAAAGCAGTTGAAGCACCATCATTAAGGAGAAAAAGATAAAAATGGGCCAAGGATTTTCCTTGAAAATCCCTATTTCCGAATCCAGGAATGTGGGCGTCAACAATGTAATTAGCGCTGCAAATACCCAATGGGTGCCCGTACCCCAAGACTGTCCATAAGACCGAACTTTATTTGGGAATATCTCCGAGATAAAGACCCAGATAACGGCCCCTTGTCCAACAGCATGCGAGGCGATGAAGACCAAAATGAAGATCAGCAACAGAATGGAGCTTGCTCCCGAATAAAAGCACCAGCCTACCATGGCAAGGCTCAAAATATAGCCGATAGATCCAATGTACATGAGCTGTTTTCGCCCAAACTTGTCGATCAGGGCAATGCCCACAAACGTGAAGATTAAATTCACAAAGCCGATTGAAATGGAACTGAAGAGTGATTCGCCCGAAGCAAGCCCGGCACGTTCCAAAATTTCCGGGGCGTAGTACAAAACAAAATTGATTCCGGACAATTGGTTGAAAAATGCGATCAAAAAGGCAAGGACCAAAGATTTGTTGTATCTGCCCGAAAACAAACTTTCCTTGTGTTTTTCAAGGGAGTCCTGCATGGCAACCTTTATTTGGGTAAGGTGAATGGAGGCCTGTTCACTATCGATGCCCAACAAGGTCAATGACTTGATCACGACAGATTCTTCCTTATCCTTCAATAAGAGCCATCTGGGGCTATTGGGGATTTTAAGGACCATTAAAGTATAGATCAGGGCGGGCAGTCCCTCAATGCCGAGCATCCAACGCCAGGCCACATTTTCATTGAAGATTACCCCGATCAAGTAATTGGAGATAAATGCGATCAAAATGCCGAAAACAATGTTGAACTGGTACAAGGCGGTCAACCTACCACGATTTTCCGCTGTGGAGATTTCTGAAATATAGACCGGTGCAGCCACAGACGAGGCGCCTACCCCTACACCTCCAATAAACCTGAAGATGGAAAAACTATATGCCTCTGGGGCAAGTGCAGAGCCCACTGCTGATACAAAATAGAGTACCCCTATCCAAAAAAGGGTCTTCTTTCTTCCCAAACGATCGGTGGGGACACCGCCAAAAAGTGATCCCAAAACGGTGCCCCAAAGGGCCATGGACATGATGAAAATGCCGTGAAAGGTAAAAATGGAATCTCCCAAGAACCAATTGGTGTTCCAAATATCCTTTATGGGTTGGTTGGCACCGCTGATGACCACGGTATCAAATCCAAATAAAAAACCGGCCAGTGCAGCCGTCAATGAAATCCTAAAAATGCGTTTGTCCATGTTTGGTGAATTTTGCTAAAGCTAACCAAATTTTACAGAAGTTGGTTTATGTGGCCCACAATCAGATTTGTGGCGCCTGTATTTTTGCGGATATAGGCCGAATTTATTTCCCCTGTTTTTTTTCTGAAGGCGGAATCGTTCAAAAAATTGTTCAGTACGGTATGAAAACCTTCCCGATCCATAATGACCAGGAGGCCGTTTTTTTCAACCAGGTCCTCCGCTTCCTTGAAACCTTTGTAGTTGGGACCTATGATTACAGGAATTCCATATACGGCAGGTTCCAGGGTATTGTGGAGTCCCGTAGCAAATCCACCACCAACGTAGGCAATGTCCGCATAGCTATAGATTTTGGTCAAAAGGCCTATGGTATCTATAAGGATCACTTCAAATTCGGTGAGGTCCGTTCCAGCAATTTTGGAGTAGCGAACGGTTCTTTTGTGGATAGCGTTTTCCAGTTTGTCAATGTGGGCCGATTTGATCTCATGGGGTGCAATGACAAATTTCATGGCCTCTTGGGAGGCATTGATGTAATCGATCAAGATTTCCTCATCCTCGGGCCATGTACTGCCAGCGACCAAGCAAAACAGGTCTCCCTTAAAGTCATCCATAAAGTCCAATCGGTTGTTGCGTCCCAAAATTTGTGAAACCCGATCAAAACGGGTATCACCACTTATGGTAATGTTATCAAAACCGATGGATTCCAATAACTTTTTCGAATCGGCATTCTGGACAAAGAAATGGGAAAAAGCCTTTAAGCTGTTCCGCATATAACCCCCAAATGGTTTAAAGAAAATCTGCCTTTTGGAAAATATGGCCGAGACCAGTAGTGTTGGAATGGTCCTTCTTTGGAGCTCATGGAGATAGTTGGGCCAAATTTCATACTTCACAAAAATGGCAAGATCAGGTTTTATGGCATCAAGGAATCTGCGGGCATTGGAAAGGGTATCCATGGGGAGGTACACCACCACATCGGCAATAGGAGTGTTCTTTTTTACTTCGTAACCCGATGGTGAAAAAAAGGAAAGTACAATTTTGTGATTGGGGTGATCGGAGCGTAGTTGTTCCAGAACGGGCAGCCCCTGTTCAAACTCCCCCAATGAGGCCACATGCATCCATATGGGGCGGTCTTTCGCTGATAGGGTCTTTTCCAGTTCCAGGAACGTTTTTTTTCGGCCAGATACAAATAGCCTTATCTTGGGTTTAAAAAGCGCAACCACTTTTAAACCGTTCCAGGAAAGGACCATCAATAGATTATAGATAAAACGTAATGCCGCCATGGTTCCGCTAAAATACATTCTTTCGGTTATACGATATTATGGCATCTTAATTTCTTAATTTTGCGCCATAATTTGTTCGAATGAAAAAAATACAGATGGTCGACCTCAAGGGTCAGTATGAGGGCATCAAAACCGAAGTGAACAAATCCATAGCCGAGGTCTTGGATTCCTCGGCGTTCATCAACGGTCCCCAAGTGCATGCTTTTCAAAAGGAACTGGAAGAATATTTAGGGGTAAAGCATGTGATTCCATGTGCCAATGGAACGGATGCCCTTCAAATATGCATGATGGGCCTTGGACTGCAGCCCGGCGATGAGGTGATCACAGCCGATTTTACCTTTGCCGCCACTGTTGAGGTCATCGCCTTGCTGAACCTTACCCCGGTCTTGGTTGACGTGGAGCCAGATTCTTTCAATATCGACATCAAAGCCATCGAGAGGGCCATTACACCCAAGACCAAGGCCATTGTTCCCGTACACCTGTTCGGCCAATGTGCCGATATGGATGCCATTATGGAATTGGCCCAAAAACACGATCTCTATATTATTGAGGACAATGCCCAGGCCATAGGTGCCTCGTACACTTCAAAGAGTGGAGGTCAAAAAAAGGTGGGAACCATCGGACATGTGGCCTCCACTTCGTTTTTTCCATCCAAAAATTTGGGCTGCTATGGAGATGGGGGCGCCATTTTTACCAATGATGATGATTTGGCCCATACCATCCGTGGTATGGTGAACCATGGCATGTACAAAAGATATTACCATGATGTGGTCGGGGTGAATTCCAGATTGGATTCCATACAGGCAGCGGTGCTCAGGGCCAAACTTCCCAACTTGGACTCCTATAACAAAAAGCGTAGGGAAGCTGCCAAAAAATATTCAAGGGCGTTTGAGGGGCAACCCAACATCGCCACTCCAAAAATTGTTTGTAGTTGCGGAACAGGATATGATTCGTGCAACTGTCACGTGTTCCATCAATACACCTTAAGGATTTTGAACGGTAAGCGGGATGGATTGGTCGAACATTTGAATGCCCACAGTGTTCCTTGTGGGGTATATTATCCCGTTCCCTTGCACTTGCAAAAAGCCTATAGGGATGAGCGCTACAACGAAGCCGATTTTCCCGTTACCAACCAATTGGTGAAAGAAGTGCTGTCGCTCCCTATGCACACCGAACTGGATGACGAGCAAATTCAGCACATTGCCCATTTGGTAATCGATTTTGTAAACAACTGAATATGAAGATACTTGTGACGGGTGCTCTGGGATATATAGGCTCCCATACCGTAGTTGAATTACAAAATGGAGGGTTTGAGGTGGTTAGTCATTGATGATTTGTCCAACTCTTCCATCAATGTTTTGATGGGATTGCGCTTACGAGCCAGAAAAGGCCCTCTTTAAAAGATGACCTTTCGAAAAGGCCAAGGTCCAAGAGTTTTTTGCAAAGCACGACGATATTGAGGGCCCATTTTGCCGCATCAAAAGCAGTTGGGGAAAGTGTGAAAACCATTGTTGTATTGCGAGAAATAATGTGGGGACTCCTTGGTATATCTTCTTCTCAGGATCTGTAAAAGTGGACAGCTAATTTTATTTAGCTCATCAAGGACCGTGTGTAAGGGTAGGTTGGACAACAAACCAATGTCTGAAGACCTCCCTGCAAAATGCTGAATCGCCCTATGGAAACACGAAAAAAATAGGGGAAGAGTTATCCTCAAGGGAGATGTATGTAAGTATATCCCACATAGCGTGATATCCCTGCGATACTTTAACTTGTGGGAGCCCACCCTTCTGCCAATATAGGGTTGCCTCTTGAGAACCTCAAAATTCTGTCTCCTATATTACTCCAAACCTGCATTGGGAATCAGAGAGCAGAGTTGAAAGTTTTTGGGAGGGGATTGGCCCACAAAGGATGGTACTTTGCGTAAGGGACTATATCCATGTGGTTGATTTAGCGAAGGCCCATGTAAAGGCGTTGAAAAGTGGTTAACGCCAAACAGTTCCAATTTTGAGTTCTTTAATTTGGAACCAGCAACAACACTGTTTTGGAAGTTATCGAAAGCTGAAAGGGTATTTGCAAGAAACTTAGATATCAGATAGTGGACAGGGAGGCCAGGGATGATGCCATAGCTTATGCCGATACTCAAAAAGCGAATGAGGTTTGTGGATGGAAGGCAGAATCTACTTTGATGAATCTATAAATTTGCTTGGGATTGGGAGCAGAAAATAAGGAAATAAAGATTGACCAAAACAAATTTTCCGTATAAATTTGAGGGGAGTAAGTATTGCTATGGTCATCCAAGACCGGCGTTTACATTTAGTGGATAATCAGCTAACTTCAAATACAATGAAAAAACTCCTTTCGTTTTCGCTCATCCTTTTCAGTGCCCTTATGTTTGCCCAAGAAACCTATCTGCATTGCGGACAGATAGTGGATGTAGGGTCGGGCAAGATTCTTCCGGAAAAGACCATTGTGGTCTCCGGAAAAACCATCAAGGCCATTCAAAATGGGTACCAGACAAGTGGCGAAGAGGATGTGGTCGTTGATTTGAAGGATAAGACAGTACTTCCCGGATTCATAGACATGCACGTGCACATTGAAGGACAATCCAGCCCACAATCCTATATTCAACGGTTTACCTTGAACGATGCCGATGTGGCATTTCAGTCCACGGTATATGCCAAGACTACCCTAATGGCCGGGTTTACCACCGTCCGTGATTTGGGGGGCAGTGGCGTCAACATTGCCTTACGAAAAGCCATCGACAGGGGCGCCGTGGTGGGCCCTAGGATTTTTACCGCAGGTAAGGCCATTGGAACCACAGGAGGACATGCCGATCCAACCAACGGGATGAAAAAAGACCTTATGGGCGATCCAGGTCCCAATGAAGGTGTGGTAAATTCTCCAGAAGATGGAAAAAAAGCGGTACGGCAGCGTTACAAAGACGGGGCCGATGTCATTAAGATCACCGCAACCGGAGGGGTGCTCAGTGTGGCCAAAAGCGGTCAAAACCCACAGTTTACCATAGAAGAGATCAAGGCCATTACAGAAACGGCCAAGGATTACAACATGCTCACGGCGGCACATGCCCATGGCGATGAGGGAATACGTAGAGCCATCTTGGGTGGGATAAAGACCATTGAACACGGGACATTGATGAGCGAGGAGACCATGGATTTGATGGTAAAGCACAACACCTATTTGGTGCCCACCATCACCGCGGGAAAACAGGCCACCGAAAATGCCAAAATACCCGGGTACTTCCCCGAGGTTGTGGCACAAAGCCTTGAAATCGGGCCGAAGAGCCAAAGCACTTTGGCAAGGCATACAAAAAAGGGGTGCCCATAGCTTTTGGAACCGATGGGGCATTTCCACACGGTGAAAACGCCAGGGAGTTCGGCTATATGGTAGAGGCGGGCATGCCCATCATGGAAGCCCTAGTCCGCTACCATCACCAATGCATCCTCTTGGGAATGGGAGATACCCTGGGACAATTGAAAGAAGGTTTTTTGGCGGATATCATTGCTGTGGACGAAAGCCCCAAGGACAATGTGAAAACCTTGGAAAATGTGGTTTTTGTGATGAAGGAGGGAAAAATATTCAAACAGGAATAAAACTTTTCAAGGCCTTCGGACGTATATACTACATGCTGTCCACAGTATTGCCAATAGCTTGTACCGAAGCTGGAAGTGGCCCAACGCGAGCTGCTCTACACAAGAAACTTTTGCCCGTGATCAAAAAAGATTTTGGGCTGGCCAATGGGCCTAAATTTTCCATGGATATCACCCCATTGGAACTGAAGAACATTCTCCACGAGAAAATCTATTTTCTACTTATCGAGCGGTTTCAGGACTATCTCAATCCTTCTGTACGTAGTGCGGACATTCCCGAAGGGGAGATCAAGAGACAGTTTCCACGGATGCCGTTGACGTTTCCGCGGAAGTCTGCTTTTGGTGCTCAAGCGGAATGGCAAAAGGTTTGGTACAAAGCCAAATACAGCAGTTAGCCGCCCTGTCAGACCTTTACATAAATTCCTTGTCCAGGATATAGCCCACAATCCAACAGGTAAGCACACCATCCATATGGCAAACAACAGGATCCCATGAGTAGCCACCGGCCCAGGAAATGAACACGTTGTCCGCAACTAACGGTAGCCGACCCTCCGCCAATTTTACATGGAAAACAGACTGACTACGAACAGTTCAGATAGTAGGTAGGATAAAAAGGGTGTTCCCGCAATACCTCAAAGAAATACGTCCAGTTTTTTGCTTTCTTCATATCCAGCACATAAACCAAACGGCGATTAAGCACATGTCAATACCACTGCAAGCAGCAAAGGAGCTGTCCATAACTTTTTGCTTGATGGGCAACAAGAGGTCCACGCTAAGCTGGCAAAAAGATGATATACAATAACGTATCATCATCAATTTGGCAATGGTCTCATAATTCTGCCCGTTCTTTGGATGAACGTTCCTGTGAGATACCCCTGCAACCACATTCACGATGGCGGGCAAGGTGCTCAACAATCCTTCGGGAACAAAGGCGATTCCTCGCCATGGTACATATGTCAGGCCAATGAGCCAAGTGTCCAATCTCAGCACAGCATTGCCGGTAAGGGCGGTCCTCAAAAGCAATATTAGGAGAAGGTGGTACGCCACTAAAGCCAGAATGCTGAAAACTTGATCACGCTTTTTGACTTCAGAAAAGAACAAATGAGGCAAACATGTAGCAGAGGGCAATACGCTGCAATACCCCAAAATTCTGGTTTCTGCAAAGGGCTTCTTTAATTCCCCATTGCTGTAATGGAATCCAATACATCAAAAACCGATAAGAAAATGATGGTTTGTGTTTCAAGACTCTTTTGAAAAGCGGATTCTCCCATGGACTCATACTTTTTCATGCTGAAATCATGAATTGCCCATCACAATAGAAAAGTGGGAAATGATGAGGTCGGTCAGCGTGAACCCGTTCCATTCGGCATGTAGCAAGGGGGAAAAGGTAGGACCCTTCCTGGGGACTACCAGATCATAAGGGCAACATCAAGGCCCTTGAAGACGTCCAAAGAGAGATATCGGTTTTTCAATTGGCCTGTGGTTGGTGGTTTTTGGAATGTAAAGAATGTATGAGATTTTTTGGCTATAGGGTATCGGACCAAAAAAATATCTTTATTGTTGCCGCATTTATAGGTTGGATGACAGAGTTGTGAAATGAGCCATATTTTTATACAATAATTGCCTCAAAATAAGTTTGTATAATCTCAAAACCCGTATTTTTGACAAAATTTTCCATAAAGTTTTTGGAAAAAGAAGGAATGGACAAAATATTCTGTTTTTAAACGCTGCGCATACCTTCTTTTTTGCGGAGTTGTACGATAAATATCTCATTTGGCAAATCCGAGTTAGCATTGAGCCCAGTTGGAGGGGCTTTTTTTCAAGGATTTGACTTGATTTAAGTTCCTGGAAGATTTGGGCATTGGATCCGAAAAGAGCGGAATGGTCGCAAGCTCAACGAGCAGGTGGAAATGCCCCAATCAAGCCTAGAAAGAACTCCAGGCCATCCGTCGATCGATGGGCATTGTTCCCGCGGGCATTTGTTTAACAAGACCAATCCTGTTAGAACGCAGAAAATACGCCCACTTTGATATTGTCAATTTTGGCCTATCCGAAGAAGACATGGACACCGTTTTTGATGCCGGAAAGATTTCGAGCTGGCATTGGGGCCAGTTCCCCGAGGGACATCATAGCCCATTTGGAGCGCATTTATTGCGATGCCATTGAGCGGAGCATGTACATCCGCACTTCGAGCGTATCCAATTGCATCCAGATTGGTTGAATGTCAATGACAACCATCCCAACTTTACCCCGGATGAGAAGAGAAACATCCTTCGAAATTGAAACTGCTGGTTCCCTTGAAGGCTTTTTGCATACCAACATAGGGGCAAAAACGCTTCTCCCTGGAAGGTGGGAAACGCTTGATCCCGCTGGACGTGATTATTGAAAAAGCCGCGGATAAGGGTCAAACAGTTTGTGATGGGGATGGCTTCACCGTGGGCGGCTGAACGTGTTGACCAATATTTTGGAAAATCGCCCAAGGAGCGCTTTCAGCGACTGATGGAAAGGACTATGAGGAAACTATCTTCGATGGAGATGTGAAATACCATTTGGGTTGGACGTCCATGCGGGAAACGGATTCCGGAAAAATGGTCAATATGAACATAGCCCCCAACCCTTCCCATTTGGAAACGGTGAATGCCGTGGTAGAGGGGATCACTAGGGCCAAACAAGATAGGGACCACCAGGACAGTGTTTCCAAAGTGCTGCCCATTTTGGTCCATGGCGATGCTGCCTTTGCAGGTCAAGGTGTGGTATATGAAGTAATTCAAATGGCCGGTTTGGATGGTTATCATACTGGAGGGACCATTCATATCGTGGTCAACAACCAAATAGGCTTTACCACCAATTATTTGGATGGCCGAACCTCTACCTATTGCACCGATGTGGGCAAGGTAACCTTGTCACCGGTACTGCACGTCAATGCAGATGATGCCGAGGCAGTGGTGCATGCGGCCACTTTTGCGCTAGAGTACCGTATGCGGTACAAAAGGGATATTTTTCTTGATCTTTTGGGATATCGAAAGTATGGGCACAATGAGGGGGACGAGCCTAAATTTACCCAGCCTTTGCTGTACAAGGCCATTTCCAAGCAAAAGAACCCAAGGGATATCTATGCCGAAAAGCTGATGGCCGAGGGCATTATCGATAAAGATTATGTGAGGAATCTGGAGGAGGAGTATAAAAAGAACCTAGAAGAGGACCTGTTGGATTCCCGCAAAATTGAAAAGACCAGGATAACCCCTTTTATGCGCGATGAGTGGGAAGGCTTTGGGCAGGTGACCGAAGAGGTGATGCTGCAGCCCATGGACACTACCTATGCGCTGAAAAAACTGGACCAGATCGCCAAGAGCATCACGGCGCTTCCCGAAGGGAAAAAATTCCTGAGAAAGTTGGAACGATTGGTCGAGGCGCGCCACGCCATGTATTTTGAGGACAATAAGCTCGATTGGGCCATGGGCGAACTTTTGGCCTATGGATCATTGATCGAGGAAGGTTTTGATGTACGGATGACAGGCCAGGATGTGGAAAGGGGAACCTTCTCCCACCGCCACGCCGTGATTAAGACAGAGATGCATGAGGAAGAGGTGATTTTGCTGAATGAATTGGGGGACAATCAAAATGGAAAATTCCATATCTATAATTCCCTGCTCTCCGAATATGCCGTTATGGGCTTTGACTATGGTTACGCCATGGCAAGCCCCAATACACTTACCATTTGGGAAGCACAATTTGGAGATTTCAGCAATGGAGCCCAAATCATTATAGACCAATACCTTTCGGCAGCAGAGGACAAATGGAAACTGCAGAACGGATTGGTGCTGTTATTGCCACATGGGTATGAAGGGCAGGGCGCCGAGCACTCCTCTGCACGTATGGAACGCTATCTACAGCTTTGTGCCAAGGACAATATGTATGTGGCCGATGTGACCACACCGGCCAACCTTTTCCATCTGTTCCGTAGGCAGATGAAGGCCAATTATAGAAAGCCATTGGTGGTGTTCACGCCCAAGAGTTTGTTGCGGCACCCCAAAGTGGTATCCACCAAGGAGGAGATGGCCAACGGAAGTTTCCAGATGGTCATGGATGATGAAACCGCCTCGGTGGCCAAGGTAAAGACGCTGGTCTTCTGTACCGGTAAGTTCTATTACGATCTTCTCGACAAACGGGAAGAACTCAATAGGGAAGATGTGGCCTTGGTACGTGTAGAGCAATTGTTCCCGTTACCAGCGGAAGAAATGCGCAAGATCATCAAAAAATACAAATCCGCGGACGATGTTGTCTGGGCCCAGGAAGAACCCAGGAATATGGGAGCATGGGGATATTTGCTCATGCATTTGGAAGAGGCCAAGCAGTTTCGGGTGGCATCCCGAAGGTTTTATGGGGCCCCTGCCGCGGGAAGTGCCGTCCGCTCCCAAAGACGCCATGCCCAAGTATTGGAGTATGTGTTCGACAAGAGCAAGGACAATATGTTAATTCGATAAAACAAGTATAAACGAGTATAGGAATGGTTTTAGAAATGAAAGTCCCCTCTCCTGGGGAATCCATTACAGAAGTTGAAATAGCCGAGTGGTTGGTAGAGGATGGCGATTATGTGGAAAAAGATCAGGCTATTGCCGAAGTTGATTCCGACAAGGCAACATTGGAACTGCCAGCCGAGGAAAGTGGCATCATCACCCTAAAAGCCGAAGTGGGCGATGCCGTTGCTGTGGGCGAGGTGGTGTGTCTTATCGATACCAGTGCAAAAAAACCCGAGGGCAATGCTCCCAAAGCGGAGCAAAAAGAAGCGCCCAAAAAGGAAGAACCCAAGGTAGAATCCAAGGTAGAATCCAAAAAAGCCGAGCCCAAAAAAGAGACCTATGCTTCGGGGACACCTTCCCCAGCGGCCAAAAAAATATTGGATGAGAAAGGTATTGAGCCTTCATCGGTTTCCGGTACCGGAAGGGATGGCCGCATTACCAAGGAAGATGCCGCAAAAGCGGTTCCCTCCATGGGAACACCAACAGGGGGCAATAGGGGAGAGACCCGTACCAAATTGTCCATGCTCCGCAGAAAAGTAGCGGAACGGTTGGTCCAGGCCAAGAACGAAACTGCCATGTTGACTACTTTCAACGAAGTTGACATGTCGCCCATTTTTGACCTCAGGGCCAAATACAAGGATGAATTCAAAGACAAACACGGGGTGAGCCTAGGCTTTATGTCGTTCTTCACCAAGGCGGTGATCAGGGCCCTTCAAATGTATCCGGCCGTAAATTCCATGATCGATGGCAAGGAAATGATATCCTATGATTTCTGTGACATCAGTATTGCGGTATCCGGACCCAAAGGTTTGATGGTTCCTGTAATCCGCAATGCGGAGAACCTTACCTTCAGGGGCATCGAGGCTGAGGTAAAGCGATTGGCCATACGTGCCAGGGATGGACAGATCACCGTAGATGAAATGACAGGAGGTACGTTTACCATTTCCAATGGAGGGGTTTTTGGTTCCATGCTGTCCACACCTATCATCAACCCACCTCAAAGTGGTATTTTGGGGATGCACAACATTGTGGAGCGTCCCATCGTGAAAAACGGGGAGATTACCATTGCCCCGATCATGTATGTAGCCTTGTCCTATGATCACAGGATCATTGACGGCCGAGAATCCGTAGGATTCTTGGTGGCCGTAAAAGAGGCTTTGGAAAGTCCAGAAGAATTGTTGATGGACGGTGATGTAAAAAAGGCCTTGGAGCTTTAACAGGGTTTGGAAAATTACCATTTCTTAAAACACCCCTAAAGTCCCCTCAAGGGGACAACTTCACCTAAAACTGGAGGGTAATTCCCCCTTTGAAGGGGGTAGGGGGATGTTGAAAAAATAATATTTGTTGATGGATGCCTTTACTTTTTTAAGTAGAGGCATTTTTTGTCATAATCGATGACAGCATTCCCTTTTTTTAGAATATCCCCGCCAATGATGCCATCCACGGGAAGGGCATTGTGCGAGGTCAAGGCCTGGTTTACATGGACAAGGTCGAACAGCACAATTTTTTGCCGGGTTTTTTTCCAATTTCCTATTTGGATTTTGTTTTTGGAGGAGACCAACGTTTCCATTTCGGTGGCCCCGGCCCCGGCCGCTTTGATGTCACTGGTTTCAGAGACCATTTTAAAGGAATCGATCTTATCCATGCCCACACAAGTGTTGGAGGCTCCGGTATCCAGAATAAACCGACCGGGGACCCCATTGATCTTGGCCGAAATCTCAAAATGGTTGGTCTCGGTCAAGACCAGGGAAATTTTGGTGTAGCTTTTGGATTTGAGGAATTTTTTAAGTGAGGTCATATTTGAAATGTCCCCTCGAGGGGACTTTAGGGGTGTTAAACAGCAACAAAGTTTTGGGACAACTAAGATAAGTCTATTTTTGCGATATGATCATCACCGACACCCATACCCATCTGTATAGTGAAGCCTTTGATGAGGATCGTAGGGCCATAATGCAACGGGCTTTTGAAATTGGAGTAGAGCGCTTTTTTATTCCCGCTATCGATTCTTCGTACACTCAAGCCATGTTGGATTTGGAGTCGGCCTATCCCAACAATGTCTTTTTGATGATGGGGCTGCATCCCACCCATGTAAAGGAAAATTTTCAAGAAGAACTGGCCTTGGTGGAAGAATGGCTTGCCAAAAAGAAGTTTTATGCCGTGGGGGAAATCGGCATCGACCTGTATTGGGACAAGTCGTTTTTGACACAACAGCAGGAAGCTTTTGTGCATCAGATCCGGTTGGCCAAAAAGTACCAACTGCCCATTGTGATCCATTGCCGTGAATCCTTCGATGAGATTTTTGAAGTTTTGGAACAGGAAAAAGGGGAGGACCTTTTTGGCATCTTTCATTGTTTTACCGGAACTTTGGCGCAAGCCCATAAGGCGATATCCTACAATATGAAATTGGGCATTGGGGGCGTGGTCACCTTTAAAAATGGTAAAATCGACCAATTTTTGCATGAAATCGATTTAAAACATCTAGTTCTGGAAACGGACTCACCCTATTTGGCACCGGTTCCGTTTCGGGGAAAACGCAACGAAAGTTCTTATATAATAAAGGTATTGGAAAAACTTTCCCATATTTACGGTAGGACCACGGAAGAAATTGCGGCCATCACCACAGAAAATTCAAAGGACGTATTTGGTATATAGCCCATGAAAAAAAAGACCCACATTCTGCTCATATACACCGGGGGAACCATCGGGATGGTAAAAGACTACAAAACGGGCACCTTACGTGCTTTTGATTTTGACGAACTGATCAAGAACATTCCCGAACTGGACCAGTTGGATTGTACCCTAAAGGGAGTGTCCTTTAAAAAGCCCATTGATTCCTCCAACATGAATCCCAAGTATTGGGCCTTGATCGCTTCCATCATTGAGGAAAACTATGAGGAGCATGATGGCTTTGTGGTATTGCATGGCAGCGATACCATGAGCTATTCGGCCTCGGCACTGAGTTTTATGTTGGAGAATCTGGCCAAGCCCGTGATCTTTACAGGCTCCCAATTGCCCATTGGGGATTTGCGCACGGATGCCAAGGAAAACCTTATCACTTCCATAGAAATTGCGGCCCTTCAGGAAAAGGGACATCCTGTGGTGCAGGAAGTAGGCCTTTATTTTGAATATAAACTGTACCGTGCCAACAGGACCACAAAGATCAACGCGGAACATTTTGAGGCCTTCGCGTCTCCCAATCATCCGCCCTTGGTGGAATCCGGGGTTCACTTAAAAGTGGACCATGCCAACCTTTGCAAGCCCCCATCCAAGAGTAAATCCTTGAAAGTGCACAAGGATATGGATGACCATGTGGCGATTCTAAAATTGTTCCCCGGACTCAACAAACAGGTTTTGAAATCCGTTTTGGGAATCCATGGATTGAAAGCGTTGGTTTTGGAAACCTACGGTGCGGGGAACGCACCCATGGATGATTGGTTTTTGGAAGAACTGGAAAAAGCCATTGCAGGCGGATTGCACATCGTCAATGTTACACAATGTTCAGGAGGAGCGGTTGTCATGGGCCATTACCAGACCAGTGAAAAGCTCCGGGAGATGCAAATGATTAACGGAAAGGACATTACAACGGAGGCTGCCATAACCAAGGCAATGTACCTGTTGGGAACCAAGATTTCAAGCAGGGTGTTCAAGACCGTTTTTGAAACGCCCCTTCGTGGTGAAATGCAGTAAAATTAACGCACCAAATTTCTATAACTAATTATTTTTTTGTTTATTGGTCGGCCCAATCAAGGTAATTAGAGAGGTGGCCGAGTGGTCGAAGGCGCACGCCTGGAAAGTGTGTATACACCAAAAGTGTATCGAGGGTTCGAATCCCTTCCTCTCTGCCAGGTATTTTAATTTATCAATTACAAAATTTTTATATCTTTAACATTATTAACTAACTAAATTTAAGTTTGAACGAAATGAAAAAAATATCCTTTACTCTGGCTGCTGCCGGAATGTTTGTTTTGGGAACTACAACTGCTTCCGCAGCCATGTTACAAGAAGAGGCTGCCGCTGAAGCCAGCAAAGGTTTCACTCAAGTATTGAAAGAACAGTTCATCCAAGGAGGACCTGCCTTCATGGGGGTTGTGCTTCTTTGTTTGATTTTGGGATTGGCAGTTGCCATTGAAAGAATTATTTATTTGAATTTGGCGACCACCAATACCGCCAAGCTTAAGCAGCAAGTTGAGGATGCCTTGGCTTCCGGTGGAATAGAGGCTGCCAAGGAAGTTTGCAGGAACACAAAAGGTCCCGTTGCTTCCATTTATTACCAAGGTTTGGATAGGGCCGGAGAAGGATTGGAATCTGCTGAAAAAGCGGTTGTCGCCTACGGAGGTGTCCAAATGGGACAGTTGGAGAAGAACGTATCTTGGTTGTCCCTTTTCATCGCTGTGGCCCCGATGCTTGGGTTCATGGGTACGGTAATCGGTATGATCCAGGCCTTCCAAAAAATCGCCGCAGTGGGTAACTTGAGTGCTTCATTGATCGCTGGTGACATCCAGGTGGCATTGTTGACCACGGTATTCGGTCTTATCGTTGCCATTATCCTTCAAATTTTCTATAACTATATCATTGCTAAAATCGATAGTATCGTAAATGACATGGAAGACTCCTCCATATCCTTGATTGATATGTTGGCAGCGCACAAGAAATAAGTACGAAATTTTAAACTATCGAGAATCATGAATAAAATTGTAAAAATAGCACTCATTGCCATCGGACTGATATCGGCCGTTCTTTGGTTCTCTTTGCCATCAGCTGATGATCCAGAGGCCATCAACAGCGGTTCCATGAACTTCATGTTCATAATCATGTACATTTTGTTGGCGATCGCGGTTGCGGCAGCATTGTTTTTTGGGTTCAAAAAGCTTTTCTCCACACCCGGAAGTATAAAAAAGTCCTTGTTCGCCCTTGGGGGATTGGCCATTATCGTAGCCATTTCCTACGGACTTTCATCCAATAATGCGGCTGTGGTCCAGACCATGTCCGAGAGGGGGATTGAAACCACCGAAGGTACTGTTAAGAACAT
This sequence comes from Allomuricauda sp., assembly GCA_041391945.1. Classification (GTDB taxonomy): domain Bacteria; phylum Bacteroidota; class Bacteroidia; order Flavobacteriales; family Flavobacteriaceae; genus Flagellimonas. The sequence goes on from JAWKNC010000004.1 coordinate 51,372, forward strand.
AGGAATGGGATTGAATGTTTTCTTTATCCTGACCGTCGTTGCAGTAGTGTTGATGATATTCCCAGGGTTGAAGAAAATGTTTGTTAAGTAAAAAAATCAGTCAGTTATGCCTAGAAGAAAAGGAGCTCCGGAAGTAAATGCAGGTTCCATGGCGGACATTGCGTTCCTCTTGCTTATCTTTTTCCTGGTTACCACAACCATTGAAACAGATGCAGGATTGGATAGAATGTTGCCCCCTATCGACCCTCCAGAGGATATTGATGTTGTGATCAAGCAAAAGAACATCTTCACGGTCAACATCAATAAAAATGGACAACTTTTGGTTGAAGATGAATTGATGGATTTGAAGAAATTGAGAAAAGCCGCAGTGGCGTTTCTTGAAAACAACGGGGATGGAAGTTGCAATTATTGCAAGGGAAAAAAAGACCAATCTTCATCGGATAATCCAGAAAAGGCCATCATATCATTGAAGAATGACAGGGAGACCAAATATGCTACCTATATAACCGTTCAAAACGAGCTTGTGGGGGCATATAACGAATTAAGGAACCGTGAAGCACAACGATTGTACGGAAGGGATTTTACTGTCATGGAGGCCGAGTATCTAAACCCAGAAACTCCATCTGCGATACGCGATGATCTAAAGGACAAGGTAAAACGAATTCAAGATATGTTTCCTCAGAAGCTTTCAGAAGCGGAAACATCAACCAATTAAAACTATAAGCAGTTATGGCTAAGTTTACGAAAAAGAAAGATGGTGATTTGCCAGCGGTCTCAACCGCTTCACTTCCCGATATCGTTTTTATGTTACTGTTCTTCTTTATGACAGTGACCACGATGAAGGATAGTTCCCTATTGGTTGAAAACACACTTCCCAATGCAACGGAAATTAAGAAGTTGGAGAAAAAAGATCGGGTGATCTACATCTATGTGGGTAAACCTACTCAAGAATATCAAAAGGTTTTTGGGACAGAGCCAAAAATCCAATTGAACGATAAGTTCGCCAGTGTAGAAGAAGTGGGATCTTATATTTTGGCGGAACGTGCCAAAAAGCCACAGGAACTACAAAATGTATTGACTACGGCGCTTAAGGTTGATAAAGATGCCAATATGGGTCTTATTGCCGATATTAAGCAAGAATTGAGAAAGGTCAATGCCCTTAAGGTCAACTATACGACCTATGAGGGTGATGCCTTCAACAATTTGAGGTAGCCAATAACTTAGATTTAGTGGAAAACGCTCCCAATTTAAATTGGGAGCGTTTTTTGTTTGTATCCCCTTGGAATCGTTTTGGAATGATCAATAACTGGTGGAAAGTAAGGTGAAAACAATCCAAATGTGTAATTTGGATTGTTTTTAGTATGTATTGCTTCAAGATGAAAAACCCATTGCTGCTTATACCGATATTGTTCTGCTCTTTGTTGGCCCATTCCCAAGAAAATCACGAAGAAACATATGACAGCAGGTACTTGGAAGATCAATTTTATATTGGATTGGGATTTAATTTTTTACTGGGCAGGCCGGCCGATGTTGCCCAACGTAACCTCTCCTATAACTTGCAGACCGGTGTTATCAAGGATATTCCGCTCAACAAGAGAAGAAATTTTGGGCTTGGTCTGGGCGTGGGATACGCCATAAATTCATACTACAGCAATATTGCCGCCCGCAAGGTTGGCGAGGATATTGTGTATGAAGTGCTGAGCTCTTCGGACATTAAACGGAGCAAATTTGGCACCCACTCCCTTGAGGTTCCCCTGGAATTGCGATGGCGGACCTCAACGCCTGAGGAATATAAATTTTGGCGGATTTATGCCGGGGTGAAACTGGGCTACGTCTTTTCTGGAAGGTCACGACTGGTGACCGATGAAGAAAGCATTGGATTTTCAAACGGTGACATCCAAGACCTCCAATACGGACTGATACTCAATTTTGGCTATAATACCTGGAACATCCATGCCTACTACGGCCTAAACCCTCTCCTGGAAGATGGAACGGCCCTCGAAAACGGTGATCCCATTGACATGAGGGTATTGCGCATCGGGGTCATTTTTTACATTCTATAGCCAGTATTTCAGAATGATCAATTGGGAGCACGCCCCAATCAAAAAACCTATCAGCAACTCTACTATATTGTGTGCCTTCAGGTATAATCTTGAGGTGGCCACAAGCCCGGTCATCAAAATGAAAATACTGATCGCCAAGGTGATATTTTTCTCAAAATGGATGCTCAGTGCTATCATGAACATCAAAATGCTGCCCATTCCCAACAAGTGGATGCTGGTCTTGAATTTTAGGAAAAGTAATATGAGGGCGGCCCCTGTGGCCGTTAAAAGCCCGACAAAAAAGTAGAACAGTTCCTGTACGTAGTTGTTGGGGATTACCTTGTAGAGGATCATCAGCAGCAAAATACAACTGATATAAAGTGGGTACTTGCGCTCCCGTAGCGTGGGTAAAAAAATGGAGTTTATGGCACCTACATTCTTAAGGATAAGAAAGAAGATAATGGGAATGATCACCGTGAGGATGAAAATGGGGAGTATGTTCCCACTTTGGATCTCAAGGGTGCTGTAGGGCGTAACCATAAAGTAAAGGATGGTCCCTCCAATTGGAATGAACAGAGGATGGAAGATATAGGAAACGATGTGGAAAAAATGGCGCATCAGATTTGCTTTCTTAACCTTGCCACAGGTATTCCCAACTGCTCCCTGTATTTGGCCACGGTACGTCTGGCGATGGGATATCCCCTTTCCTTCAGTATTTTTGCCAATCTATCATCCGTCAACGGTTTTTTCTTTACTTCCTCCCCAATGACGGTCTCCAATATTTTTTTGATTTCTTTGGTGGATACATCCTCTCCCTGTTCATTTTTCATGGCCTCGGAAAAGTAATCCTTGATGAGCTTCGTGCCATAGGGGGTATCCACATATTTGCTGTTCGCCACCCGGGAAACCGTGGAGACATCCATATCGATTTGATCTGCGATATCCTTTAGGATCATGGGGCGGAGCTTTCGTTCGTCACCGGTCAAAAAATATTCCTTTTGATAGTTCATGATGGCGTTCATGGTAATGTACAGCGTTTGCTGTCGTTGTTTGATGGCATCTATGAACCATTTGGCCGCATCCAGTTTTTGTTTGATGAACAATACGGTGTCTTTCTGAGACCTTGATTTTTCCTTGGAATTCTTATAACCTTCCAGCATATTGCTATATTCCTTGGAAACATGTAGTTCGGGTGCATTCCTTCCATTCAGGGTAAGTTCCAGTTCCCCTTCCACGATCCTGATGGAAAAATCGGGAACAATGTGCTCGATCATCCGCGTATTTTCGGCATATGAACCTCCCGGTTTGGGATTCAACCTTTCAATTTCAGAGATGGCATCCTTGAGCTCATCCTCACTGATGTGGTGCTTTTGCGTGAGCTTGGCGTAATGTTTTTTGGTGAACTGATCAAAGGATTTTTCGAGGATGGCGATGGCCAACTCTACAGAGGGCTTTTTTTCTTTCCGTTTCAGTTGGATAATAAGACATTCATCCAACGATCGTGCCGCAACACCGGGAGGGTCCAGATCCTGCACAATTTTAAGGACGGCCTCTATCTTGTCTTCCTCCACATAGATGTTTTGGGTGAAGGCCAAATCGTCCATAATGTCCGAAAGCGGCCTACGTATATAGCCACTTTCATCCACACTGCCCACCAAGAACTCGGCAATGGCCCATTCCTCGTCATTCAGATAAACGGTGTTGAGCTGATTGATCAAATGTTGGTTGAAGGATGTTCCCGCTGCATAGGGAATGCTTTTTTCTTCGTCGTCAGGACTGTAGTTATTGGTCTGCGTTCTGTAATCCGGGATCTCATCATCGCTCAAATAGTCATCAATGTTGATCTCCTCCGCAGCTATGGTCTCACTGTCCGAGGTATCATCATAGGTGTCCTCAAAATCATCATCCATCGTCTCGCTTTCCGCCTTTCCGCTTTCAAGGGCAGGATTCTCCTCCAGTTCCTGTTTCAGGCGTTGCTCAAAGGCCTGTGTGGGCAACTGGATCAACTTCATGAGCTGGATCTGCTGCGGGGACAGTTTCTGGGAAAGCTTAAACTGTAGATGTTGTTTTAGCATGATGCACTACAATCTTCCTTCTTATAAAAGTAAGAATTCAATTTAAAACTCCGCATTTTGGGGGGTCCTGGGATAGGGTATAACGTCCCGGATGTTGCCCATGCCCGTGGCAAATTGGATCATACGTTCAAATCCAAGTCCAAATCCGCTATGGACGGCCGTACCAAAACGCCTCAGGTCCAAGTACCACCAAAGTTCTTTTTCATCGATGCCAAGAGCCTTTATTTTTTGCTGCAGTACATCCAAACGTTCTTCACGTTGGGAACCTCCCACAATCTCGCCAATGCCTGGGAACAGGACGTCCATGGCCCGGACAGTCTTCCCGTCCTCATTCAAACGCATATAAAATGCCTTGATGTTGGCCGGGTAATCAAAGAGGATCACGGGACATTTAAAGTGTTTCTCCACCAAAAACCGTTCATGCTCACTCTGCAGATCGGCACCCCATTCCTCAATGACATACTGGAACTTTTTCTTCTTGTTGGGCTTGCTGTTCTTCAAGATATCGATGGCCTCTGTGTAGGAAACCCGCTTAAAGTTGTTCTCAACCACAAATTTGAGTTTTTCAATAAGCTTCATCTCGGAGCGTTCATCCTGTGGTTTGGATTTTTCCTCTTCCAAGAGCCTATTTTCCAAAAACTCCAAATCATCCTGGCAGTTGTCCAAAACATATTGAAGGATCCATTTGATGAAGTCCTCTGCCAAATCCATATTGGCGTCCAGGTCATAAAAGGCCACTTCGGGCTCGATCATCCAAAATTCTGCCAAATGTCTGGAAGTGTTTGAATTCTCTGCCCTAAATGTGGGCCCGAAGGTATATACTTTGCCCAATCCCATGGCATAGGTCTCTGCTTCCAATTGCCCGGAAACGGTAAGGTTGGTCTCTTTTCCGAAGAAATCCTCAGAATAATCTACCGCTCCATTTTCGTCCAAGGGCGGTTTCTTGGCATCCAAGGTGCTCACCCTGAACATCTCTCCAGCACCTTCCGCATCGGATCCCGTGATGATGGGGGCGTGCATATAGTAAAACCCATTTTGCTGAAAATAACTGTGGATGGCAAAGGACAGGGCAGACCTGACCCGCATAACGGCCGAAAAGGTGTTGGTACGCACCCTTAGGTGGGCCTTCTCCCTTAAAAATTCCAAGGAATGCTTTTTGGGTTGGATGGGGTAGGTCTCGGGATCCGCCACGCCGTGGACAAAAACATCCGTGGCCTGGATTTCCACACTTTGCCCCTTTCCCTGGCTTTCCACCAAGGTTCCGGATATTTTTAAGGCCGCACCTGTAGTTATCTGTTTGAGCAGGGTATCATCAAAATTTTCAAAGTCGACAACGCACTGCATGTTATGTATGGTGGAACCGTCGTTCAAAGCAATGAACCGGTTGCTCCTGAATGTTTTCACCCATCCATTTACTTCAACGGAATCTCCTACAGGCTGCCTTTTCAGCAGTTCTTTTATGGAATAAGACTTCATTTTTAGCTTCTGGTAAATTAAGCGGTAAAGATAGGTCTTTGATGAAAAAAGAACACAATGCAACGGCCATATTTATGGCAGTCCCAGCGCTATTTGTCACCAACGCCATCCTCTTCCTGGGGCAAAATATCAATCTGGGGTTCTTTGAGTACCTCTTTGTTGGCAATGCTCCTCTCCAGGGAAAGCAGCAGGGAAGGCAACAAGATCAAATTGGAAAGCATGGCGAAGAGCAGTGTGGCCGACACCAATCCCCCAAGTGCCTTTGTGCCCCCAAAACTGGATATGATGAAGACTGAAAAGCCAAAGAAAAGGACAATGGAGGTATAGAACATGCTTATCCCTGTCTCTCGTAAGGCCGCATAGACCGATCTTTTGATATGCCATTTATGTGTGGCCAGTTCTTGCCTGTATTTGGCCAAAAAGTGGATGGTATCGTCCACCGAAATCCCAAAAGCTATGCTGAACACCAAAATGGTGGACGGTTTTATGGGGACGCCCAAATAACCCATTACCCCTGCGGTTATGACCAAGGGGAGGAGATTGGGCACCAAGGAAATGACGACCATTCTGAAGGAACGGAACAAATAGGCCATGAATAGGGAGATCAACCCAATGGCCAAGGCCAGTGAAAGCAATAGATTTTTGACGAGATACCGGGTGCCCTTCAAAAACAAGAGGGCCTTTCCGGTCATGAAGACATTGTACCGTTCAGCAGGAAAAAATTTGTCGATGGACTGGCGTACATCCTGTTCAATTTCTTCCATGCGTTCTATTTTGACATCGCGCATAAATGTGGTCAAACGGGTTATTTGCCCTGTGCTGTCCACAAAACTTTTCAAGAGATTGTCATCTGTGGAAGATTTGCTGACCATATCCATAATGAAAGTATTCTCTTGGGAAGTCGGGAGTTGGTAGTATTTGGGAATACCATTATAAAAAGCCTGTTTGGAATATTTGACCAGATTGACCAGTGAAACAGGTTTTGAAAGCTCTGGGGTTTCCTCAATGACCTCACCCAGTTCATCCATCCTTTTCAGTGTTGCCGGTTTTACGGCACCATTTTTTCGTTTGGTATCCACCACGATTTCCATGGGCATGATGCCATCAAACTCTTGCTCAAAAAAGCGGATGTCCTTGAAGTAATGTGTGTTTTTGGGAAGGTCTTCAATGCGGCTTCCCGTAATCTTGATTTGGTAAATGCCCACAATGCTCAATACCAACATGGCCAATGCCGTGATATAAACGGCAATTCTGTGGTTCCTCACAATGTGTTCCATCCAACTGACAAAAATATCGATCCATTTCTTGTTCAAGTGCTTTAGATGCTTGGTCTTGGGCAGTGGCATGAAACTGTAGACAATGGGGATGATCAACAGGGATAGGATAAAGATTCCGATAATGTTGATGGAGGCCACAATACCAAATTCCTTGAGCAGGGCACTGTCCAGAATGATAAAGGTGGCAAAACCGGAGGCGGTGGTTATGTTGGTCATTAAGGTGGCGTTCCCGATCTTGGAAATGACACGTTGGAGGGAAAGGGCTTGGTTGCCGTGTTTTTTGACCTCTTGCTGGTATTTGTTGATCAAAAAGATACAGTTGGGAATCCCGATTACAATGATCAAAGGAGGGATAAGCGCCGTAAGGATGGTAATCTCATATTTGAAAAGGCCCAAAATGCCAAAGGCCCACATCACCCCAATAATGACCACAAACATGGATATGAACGTGGCCCTGAAACTTCTAAAGAAGAAAAAGAATATCAACGAAGTGATCAGCAGGGCCGCTAGGATGAAGATCCCTATCTCGTCCACAATGGATTTGGTGTTCCAGGTTCGGATATAGGGCATACCAGATACGTGCACGTCCAAATTGGTCTCTTCCTCAAAGCTTTGGACCAGGTCGCCAAGGTCGTTCAGGATGAACTCGTTCCGCACAGCGGTGTTCATGATGTCCTTGTCCAGATAGGCAATGGTCTGTATGGTGCCGCTTTTGGCATTATAGATAAGGTTGTCATAAAAAGGGAGCTCGTTAAAAAGGTGGTTTTTGAGCTCTTCAACTTCCTTTTTTGTCTTAAAGGGCTTTTTGATGAGGGGTTCCATCACAAACGACTGTTGGTCGTCGCTCTTTTCCAAGACCTTGAGATTATCCGTGGATACCACAAAATCAATTTCTGGAAAGGCCTCCAGTTGCTTGCTCAATTTGTTCCAGCGATTGAAATTGCCTGGGGTGAACAGCGAGGTATCCCTAATGGCCAGTACGATCGCATTGCCTTCTTCACCAAAAACTTTTTTAAAGGCGTTGTATTGTATGGTGGCCGGATGGTCATCGGGAAGTATGTTGGCCTCCGTGTTGGAGAACTGTATATTTTTCCATTGAAAGGCCAAGAAAACCGTGAATCCCGCAATGCCTAACAGAATGGGAACCCTGTTGCGTAGAATGATACTTGCGACCTTTGGCCAAAATCCTTTAGTGAGCTTTGCTACCATTTGGGTTTTGTTGGGCGCAAAGGTAGAAAATGATGGGCTGTGTTCCTAGTTTAAACCTTCATGATTTCGGCTTCTTTGATGGACAACATGGAATCGACCTTTTTGATATAGGAATCCGTCAATTCTTGGACGTCCACCTCGGCGTTGCTGCGCTGATCTTCCGAGATTTCCAAAGATTTCAGATCTTTGTTGGCCTCTTGCCTTGCACTCCTAATGCCCACCTTGGCATCCTCTACCTCAGATTTTGCTTGTTTCACCAGTTGAATTCTCCGTTCTTCGGTCAACGGTGGCACATTGATGATGATCGTTTCGCCATTGTTCATGGGATTAAAGCCCAAATTGGCGTTCATTATGGCAGTTTCTATTTCTGAAAGAAGGTTTTTTTCCCAAGGCTGCACAGAAATGGTCCTGGCATCTGGGGTATTGATGTTTGATACCTGGGATAAAGGGGTAAGGGAACCATAGTATTCCACCATGACAGTGGACAACATTACCGGGTTGGCTTTACCGGCACGGATTTTTATCAAAGATTTCTCCAAATGGGAAATGCTCGCATCCATGCTTTCTTTAGCGCTATCAAGTACAAATTTTACTTCTTCGTCCATAATTTTAAATTTTAGAGAGGGGAATCAAAGCATATGCCAAATCAGATATTGACAACGGTTCCAATATTTTCACCAGAAACTATTTTCATCAGATTGCCCCTTGTGTTCATATCAAAGACCACAATGGGAAGCTCGTTTTCCTGGCTTAGGGTAAAGGCTGTCGTATCCATTACCTTAAGGCCTTTGGAGAGCACATCTTTAAAGGAAAGGGAATCAAACTTGGTGGCATTCTTGTCTTTTTCCGGATCGGAAGTGTAGATTCCGTCCACCCGGGTACCCTTCAGGATGACATCCGCATTTATTTCAATGGCCCGCAATACCGCTGCGGAATCTGTGGTAAAGTATGGATTGCCCGTGCCCCCTCCAAAAATGACCACCCTGCCCTTTTCCAAATGGCGTATGGCCCGTCTTCTGATAAAAGGTTCGGCCACTTCGTTGATCTTTATGGCCGATTGTAAGCGGGTTTCCACCCCTTGGTATTCCAAGGCGCTTTGCAGGGCCAGACCATTGATCACCGTGGCCAACATGCCCATATGATCTCCCTGTACCCGGTCCATGCCCTGGCTTGCTCCAGAAAGTCCCCTAAAAATGTTGCCGCCACCGATAACGATGGCCACTTCCACACCCTTTTCCACCACTGCTTTGATGTCATCGGCGTATTCGGCCAAACGCGTGGCATCTATGCCGTATTTCTGATCGCCCATCAAGGCTTCTCCACTTAATTTTAATAGAATTCTTTTATAACGCATTGAGGTGTCTTGAAGTTCGGACAAAAATAATCAAAATTATTTATGGCAAATCACTTCAAAATGTACGGACCAGGAATAAAATGAACAAAAATTCCCTACATTCTGTAACCTTTTTTGAAAACCAAAGTATATCCTCTAACTGGCCAAAAACAGAATCAAATTGCAAAACATAACCGACGATGTGTTAATGATGAAAGTCAAGAATGGAGACTTGGACAAGTTGGGACTGCTCTATGAGCGCCATAAGAAAAGGCTTTTTGGGTTTTTCTACAATCTTGGCAACAATCCCGCGGAAAGTGAAGATTTGGTTCAAAATGTGTTTGTGAGGATCTTGAAATACAGAAAATCCTATACGGGGGAGGGTTCCTTTACGGCATGGATGTTCCGGATGGCGAAGAATGTCAACTATGACCATCACAAGAAAATGGCACGGCAAAATATTTCGAGGGAGATTTCTCCCGAGGATATCAAAGCTGGGGGAGAGGACGGCCTGAACGAGGCCATCGAATCGACGGGAAATGCCATTTTGGTAAAACGGGCCTTGAGCCTTTTGCCCTATGAAAAGCGGGAAATTTTGCTCCTCAGCAAGTACAGGGAGTTAAAATTCAGTGAGATAGCTCAGATACTTGGCTGCACGGAAGGGGCCGCAAAGGTAAGGGTACACCGGGCCATCAAAGATTTAAGAACGATTTTTTTACAACTGGAAACAGCATAGCGATGGAACAGGAGAAATTTGAAATTCGGGACATGGAATATATGGCGGGGACCATGTCCAAGGAAGCGGCGAGGGATTTTAAGAAATTTCTTGACGAAAACCCGGAATACCATGGGCAATACCAGGAACTTGTGGACATGTGGGCCAAGGTGGAGACCATGGGAGCGCCTGAACCTTCGGTAAAAATGGATGAGGCTTTTTTTGGAATGTTGTCCCAAGAACTTGGGAAAAAGGAACGGAAAACTTTTTGGGATGCGGTGGTCGAAGGATTTTCATCGATTTATAGGCCCCAATGGGCCTTTGGGATTTTGCTGCTCGGGGTTGGGTTGGCCCTTGGGTACTTTTTGAGCCCACCGAACGGGACCAATTCAAAAGAGATTGTGGTGTCCAATGATGAAACCGCCGATGTGCGGCAAAAATTGGTCTTGACCTTACTGGAACAGCCTTCGGCCAATCAGCGATTGCAAGGGGTAAGTGAAGCCAACAAGTTTGAGGATGTGGATGAGATCGTGATCAAGGCACTGTTGCAGACCTTGAACAGTGATTCCAATGTGAACGTAAGGTTGGCGGCCATAGAGTCCTTGACCAATTATGTGGATAAACCGGAGGTGCGCCAAGGACTGGTGCAGTCCATTCCGAACCAAGAATCGCCCATTTTGCAGATAACCTTGGCCAATCTTATGGTGGCGCTCCAAGAAAAAACTTCCATTGAGCCATTTAAACAATTGTTGAAGGAAAAAGACCTGGACACCACCGTGAAGAAACAAATAGAGAACAGTATCAAATCGATTATATAGTTTATTTATCAATCGAACCTATAGGTTCAAATCAAATTACGAACAGTCAAATTTTAAAACAATGAAACAGCTGATTTTTACAGCCTGCCTTTTTCTAGGGGTAGGGGCGTTGGGTGTCAGGGCCCAGCAGAAAGAGTTTAAGGAAACGATCCGAAAGGAAATTCCGCTGGCCAACAGTGTGGAGAGCACTTTGGTGGTAAGAAATGTTTTTGGTTCCGTTGAAGTGGAAGGATACCAGGGCAACCAAGTTATTGTGGAGGTTGAACGGACCATCATGGCAAAGAGTACCGAAGATTTGGAGTTGGGAAAAGGAGAGCTTCAATTAGAGATCGTTCAAGAGCCGAAAAGGATCATCTTCCATCCCGATGCTCCCTACATCAACTTTGACAAGGATAGGTTGAGTTACAATTGGTGCAACAATAACGATATTCCCTATGAGCACAGATTGAACTTTAAATTGAAGGTCCCAAGCTCGGTCACGATCAACGTGAGCACCATAAATGATGGGGAAATAGTGGTAAAGAACACCAAAGGGGACCATGTGGTGGCGGCAAATATCAATGGTGGCATTACCCTGACCAACATTATGGGAAAGACCTATGCGGATTGCATCAATGGTCCTGTGACCATTTCGTATGCCGAAAATCCCAAGGATGCTTCGCGCTACCATGCCTTGAACGGAGATATCAATATCTCATACCAAAAATCCCTTTCTGCGAATATTTCCTTTAAAAGCATGAACGGGGACCTGTATACGGATTTTGATATCAGTAAACAGTTTGTCAAAACCGATAAAGACAAGGGCAATAGGGACAAACCGAAATATAAATTCGAGGCCACGCCCGTGGTGCAAATTGGCAGTGGGCAAGTGGACTTTGACTTTGAAACCATGAACGGAAATGTATTCATCAAAAAAATATAAGGTCATGAAAATCACTGGAAAGAGAATAGTTATGGTAATGATGCTGGTTACGAATTTTATATTGGCACAGGAAAAGGACATTGATTTATTCACTGTTCCGTTGAGCAACCCTGGTAATTCGGGGAAACTGGTCATCGATCAAATATCAGGATCTATAACCGTGGAAGGTTATGACGGAAAGGAAGTCATCGTAAAGGCCTCTTTTGGGAAAGAAAAAGACCACGATGATGTTAAGCCGCAATACCGAGGAATGAAGCGTGTAAAGAGTGCTTCCTTGAGCATCAGTGCGGAGGAGAGAAACAATGTGGTCCAGATCATCAACGAGCAATGGAACCAAGTGACCGATCTTGAGGTTAAGGTCCCCCGAAACTTTTCATTGAAGCTTTCCACGGTCAATGAAGGCAACATCTATGTCAAAGGAGTGAATGGGGAGATGGAAATCAGCAATGTCAACGGAGGGATTACTTTGGAAAATGTGAGCGGTTCCGCATCCACGGATACGGTAAACGGTGATGTCAAAATCAATTTCAACAGTATCACCAAGGATGCCAACATGGCCTTTAGCAGCCTTAATGGGGATGTTGATGTCACGTTTCCCAATTCGCTTAAGGCCGATGTAAAGGCAAAATCGGATATGGGTGAGATATTCACGGATTTTGATATGGTGGTCTCCACCAACAAACCCGAGATGAACGAGAAGTCATCCTCTGGATCCTATAAGGTAAAGATTGAACAATGGGTAAGGGGCAAGATCAACGGGGGTGGCCCCGAAATGTTGTTCAAAACGTTCAACGGCAATATTTTGATAAGATCAAAGTAAATTTGGAACGTGCACATAAAAAAACGCCCCATTTGGGGCGTTTTTTTATTGACTATATCTTTGGATTAACCCAAGGCTACCCTTGAAAAACCGGTCACTTGCAAATTTGGGTCGACAGATTTCACGTACTGGGCCACACTTTGTTTGCTGTCTTTGATGAAATCTTGGTTCACCAAAGTATTGTCCTTGAAGAAACGTTGTAGCTTGCCCTTGGCAATATTGTCCAACATGGCTTCCGGTTTGCCTTCTTGGCGCAATTGTTCTTTGGCAATCTCGATTTCTTTATCAATGACAGATTGGTCCACAGCTTCCTCATTAAGGGCAACAGGGTTCATGGCAGCGGCCTGCATGGCCACATCCTTTGCAGCTTCCGCGGCACCATCAACATTGGCGGACAGGCCAACCAAGGTGGCTATCTTGTTGCCCGCATGGATGTATGAACCCACAAAAGGCGCGTTCAACTTCTTAAAACTTCCTATCTCGATTTTTTCACCGATAACACCGGTTTGCTCGGTCAATTTATCGGCTACGGTCATGCCGTTGAAGGAAGCGCCAAGAAAGTCATCTTTGGTGTCAAAGCCCAAGGCTAGGTCTGCCAAATCGTTGGCCAATTTCACAAAGCTTTCATTTTTGGCAACAAAGTCGGTTTCGCAGTTCAGGGAAATAACAACGCCTTTGGTGTTGTCGGCACTTACTTTTGCAATCGCGGCACCTTCGGAAGAATCCCTATCAGCCCTATTGGCTGCAACTTTCTGGCCTTTCTTTCTTAGGATTTCAATTGCTTTTTCAAAATCACCTTCTGCTTCAACCAAAGCTTTCTTGCAATCCATCATTCCAGCTCCGGTGGTCTGTCTCAATTTGTTTACCTCTGCGGCGGTAATCTGTACCATTTTCTATGCTTTTAATATTTATGTAAAGTAAAACACAATAAAAGTGTTTTGTTTTAGGACAACGTTAAATCAATCTTAGGCTTCTACCCCTCCTTTGGCGTTGTCTTGCCATTCTTTCAATTCGTCCCACTTGCCATCAGCGGCCATTTTGGCCTGCTTAGGCCAAGAAGTTGGGTCCAAATGGGCCATTCTTGAACTTGCCTCGGTCAAAATTTCCTTGATGGTATCAGGATCGGCCTTTGCCAAAGCTGCATAGGTGCCAATGCCATTGGAGGTCAGAGCCTCTGCGGCCTTTGGCCCAATGCCTTCAATTTTGGTAAGGTCCTCAGATTCTGCAGCCTCAACTTTTTCTACGGCCTCAACCTCAACTTTTTCCTCTTTTTTGACTTTAGGGGCCTCCTCTTTCTTAAGTTCAGGTTTGGCTTTCTTGGCTGGTTTGGACTTTACCACATCGTCATCTTCTTCGTCAACGATCATGGTTGCAGCTACCATTTCTTCTTCCTCTTCTTCTCTTTCGTCCTGTTTGTCGCTTTTACGTTCAGCCAAGCCTTCTGCAACGGCACTGGTTACATGGGCCAATATGGCTTCAATGGATTTTCCGGCATCATCGTTTGCTGGGATCACAAAATCAATGGGTCTTGGATCGGAGTTGGTATCGACCATTGCAAAAATTGGGATGTTCAATTTTTGGGCCTCTTTTACGGCGATGTGCTCGCGCATGGTATCCACAATGAAAATGGCTCCAGGCAAACGGGTCATATCTGCGATAGATCCCAAGTTTTTGTCCAATTTTGCGCGCAAACGGTCCACTTGCAATCTTTCTTTCTTGGAAAGGGTATTGAAGGTGCCGTCTTTTTTCATACGGTCAATGGAAGCCATTTTCTTCACCGCTTTTCGGATGGTGACAAAATTGGTCAACATTCCACCTGGCCATCTTTCTGTGATGTAGGGCATGTTTACCTTGGATACTTTGTCTGCGACAATATCCTTGGCTTGTTTTTTAGTGGCCACGAAAAGGATTTTTCTACCAGATGCAGCGATTTTTTTGAGGGCATCATTGGCCTCCTCAAGTTTAGCGGCTGTTTTGTAGAGGTTGATCACGTGGATCCCGTTGCGCTCCATGTAGATGTAGGGAGCCATGTTGGGGTTCCACTTTCTTGTTAGGTGTCCAAAGTGCACACCTGCTTCCAATAAGCTTTTTACTTCAATCTTACTTGCCATTTTTGTACTTAGTTTACGTTCCGTTGTAGTAGCAATGAACAGGTGGTCACATACGTTCGCCCCATCCATTTAGATGCTAAACTAAATTCCAAAAAGTCGATTTTTTTCCTTTTGGAACAACGACAACTTGGTTAAAAAATTTAACCCTGAAACCATTCAGGGTTTTCAATGAACTTATCAATTTGGTGCAAAGGCACCGGTAATTCTTAACGTTTGGAGAACTGGAATTTCTTACGGGCTTTCTTCTGTCCGAATTTCTTCCTTTCCACCATTCTTGGGTCCCTGGTCAACAAACCTTCAGGTTTAAGAATGCCCCTGTTCTCTTCGTTGATCTCGCACAGGGCGCGGGACAATGCCAAACGGACGGCCTCGGCCTGACCGGTAATCCCACCACCGTATACATTTATCTTCACATCATAACTATCCTCAGAATCTGTAAGGGCAAAGGGCTGTTTCACCTTGTATTGCAAAGGGGCCGTGGTAAAGTAATCTTTTAGATCCCTTTTGTTGACAGTGATGTTTCCTTTTCCTTCGGAAACATATACTCTTGCCACTGCAGTTTTTCTTCTACCGATCTTATGAACCACTTCCATTTATTTGTAGTCGTTTAAGTTTATTGCTTTTGGTTTTTGTGCCTCATGACCATGTTCCGGTCCTACATATACTTTTAGGTTCCTGAAAAGCTCAGCCCCCAATTTGTTTTTGGGAAGCATACCTTTCACAGAATTTTCAATAATACGCTCTGGATGTTTGTTCAACAATTCCTTGGCAGTGGCGGAACGTTGGCCTCCTGGATATCCGGTATATCTCAAATACTCCTTGTCGTCCCACTTGTTGCCGGATAAATTTATTTTCTCGGCGTTGATGACCACCACATTGTCGCCACAATCTACATGGGGGGTAAAATTGGTCTTGTATTTTCCCCTAAGCAATTTGGCCACTTTTGACGCAAATCTACCCAATGTCTGTCCTTCAGCATCAACCAATAACCATTGTTTGTCAACGGTAGCTTTATTGGCAGAAATAGTCTTATAACTTAATGTATCCACTTCTAGAATATTATTGATTTGAAAACCTATTCCGATAAACGGGCTGCAAATGTACAATTATTAGATTGAATTACAAACGGTTGATTGGGAATATTTTTTGCTTTTTGTTTTTAGGTCATATCAAGGTGAAAACGGGGCTAAAATTATCCGTGCTTTTGTTAAAAAAGGCATAAAAAAAAGGAATAGTGTAACTGATCCAATTTTCTTGGGTCTTTAGTTCAACTAATCAAATCAAAAACGAACAGTGGGAAAACTTAATCTTCTCTTTGCACTACTCCTATTTTCCTTTTTTCTGCGGGCGCAGGATTCCACGGAGGTAGTTCCCAAGAAAATATACGTGACAGAAGCGTTGGGACAGGAAGTTCCACCGACAATAGACGGCATGTTGAACGACCTGGCCTGGAACCTTGTGGAATGGGGCGGGGACTATATTGAGTGGCAACCGGACGAAAATACGGCACCCACCCACCAAACCAAGTTCAAGATAGTGTACGACCATAAAAATTTATATATAGGAGTTCGCTGTTATGATGCTGAACCTGATAAAATAGTAAAAAGGTTGTCGAGACGTGATGGTTTTGATGGCGATTGGGTCGAGTTCAACATTGACAGTTACCACGACCAGCGTACCGCATTTTCGTTCACCATCACAGCGGCCGGGGTAAAGGGAGATGAATTCATATCCAACAACGGGAACAATTGGGACCCTAGTTGGAACCCAATATGGTATGCAAAGACCCATGTGGATGATGAGGGGTGGACGGCCGAAATACGAATTCCGTTAAGCCAATTAAAGTTTGGGGCAACGGACAATCAGGTCTGGGGTTTGCAATCCACCCGCCGAATATTCAGGGCGGAGGAGCGTTCCGTATGGCAACGCAAGCCCGTGGATACCCCCGGTTGGGTCAGCGAATTTGGCGAACTGCACGGATTAAAGAATATCCAGCCCCAAAAACAATTGGAGATCCAGCCCTATACGGTGACCAGTGGTGAGGTTTATGAAGCCGAAGATGGGAATCCTTTTAAGGATGGCAATGAAAGCGATATTACCGCAGGGCTGGATGCCAAGATCGGAGTGACCAACGACCTGACCTTAGACCTTACCGTCAACCCCGATTTTGGACAGGTTGAGGCGGATCCATCCGCCATAGCATTGGATGGTTTTCAGATATTCTTTGAGGAACGGCGCCCTTTCTTTGTGGAGAACAAGAACATTTTCGACTTTAATCTTTCTGAGTCCGAAGCGGGGAACACCTTTGGTTCCGACAATATCTTTTATTCCCGAAGGATCGGTAGAAGCCCACAGGGCTCACCGGATACAAGCGACGATGAGTACGTGGACCAGCCGGACAATACCCCTATCATTGGGGCGGCCAAGTTCAGTGGTAAAACAAAGAATGGATGGGCCATAGGCGTTTTGGAAAGTGTAACGGCCAAACGACATGCGGTGATCAGTGATGGGGTAGGGGAAAGCCGTCGTGAGATGGTGGAACCCTTGACCAACTATTTTGTGGGAAGGCTCCAAAAGGATTTCAACAATCGCAACTCGTATTTGGGCGGAATTTTTACGGCCACCAATCGGGACAACCTGACCCAAGAATTGGACTTTTTGCACAAATCGGCCCTTACAGGTGCAGTGGACTTTAAACACCAATGGAACAACAGGGACTGGTATGTGGAGGGCAATGTTACCTTCAGCCATGTGGCGGGTAGTGAAGAGGCCATCAAGAACACCCAAGAATCCATTACCCACTTGTTTCAACGTGTAGATGCAAGCCACGTTACCTTGGATTCCACCCGGACCTCACTCACTGGGACCGGGGGCAACATTCAAATAGGCAAGGTCGGTAATGGCCATTGGAAGTTTGAATCTGGGGGTACTTGGCGTTCCCCGGAATTGGAACTGAACGATATCGGGTTTCAACGACAGGCCGATGATATCCGCCACTACACATGGATAGGATACCAGACCCTAAAACCGGATAGCACTTTCAGGCGCGTGGGCATCAACTATAACCATTGGACGGCTTGGGATTTTGATGGCAATCACAACTATTTGCAATTCAATACCAACAGTTGGCAAAACTGGAAAGGGAATTGGTTTACCAATGCAGGGTTTAACTATGCACCCATACAATATTCCAATTTTGCCCTTCGAGGAGGTCCCAGGTTGCGGTTATCCCCTTGGGTGAGCTTTTGGAACAGCATCAATACGGACAATAGGAAAAAGCTGCGTTTCAGCATGTTCCACAACGGGCAGAAGGCGTTGGACAATTCCTATAGGTCCTATTACATTGAGGCAGGCGTTAACTATCAGCCCATAGATGCATTGCGCATTTCTGCCTTTCCATCGTTGAGCCTCAACAATGACGAACTGCAATTCATTGACAATTTTGACGACGTCAACGGTTCCCCGAGATACCTCAATGGCGAGATTGAACAGCGTACCTTGAGCATGTCCTTCCGGTTGAACTATACCATCAATCCCAACCTGACCATCCAGTATTGGGGCCAACCATTTATTTCCAGGGGCAGGTATTCAAACTTTAAACACATTACGGATCCCACGGCGAAGCAATTTGAAAATCGATATACACAGTATGATATGGACCAAATCTCTTTAGCGGATGGGGTCTACTCCGTGGATGAAGATGTGAACGGTTCCGTGGATTTCAGTTTTGACAACCCTGATTTTTCCTTTGTACAGTTCCGCTCCAATCTGGTCATCCGGTGGGAATACATTCCGGGATCGGAGATATTTTTGGTATGGTCTCAGGATGTATCGCGTGATGGGGATCCGTCTGCAGGGCTTCTGTCCAGCCTTGGGGATAATATTTTTGGGCAAAAACCCCAGAATATTTTTCTGTTAAAGGCGACCTACCGGTTTGTACTGTAAACTGAATTGGTTCTTTGAGATGCTGAACAATCCCGATGGATATCGGGACAACATGACGCACTGTCACATCGAGCTGTCATCCTGAGCGCAGTCGAAGGAGCAGTCGAGATGTCTTAGAACCCAAGTTGTCATTCTGCACTTGATGCGGAATCCATTATGAAACTGGTCAACCTGAACTTGTTTCAGGTTTCCACAGGCTCATTGTTGTTGGGCGGGATGCTGAATTGAATTCAGCATGACGTCTATGTCCTTTAATGGAAGTTTATTATTTTTTGAAGTGCTTTCACCAAAGCCTCATTCGCCTCTTGATTCCCAATGGTGATCCTCGCTTTTCCAGGGGCACCGAATTGCGAAACAGGCCGTACCATGATGCCCTCTCCCATCATTTTGTTCGTAAACTCCATTTCGGGCAGGGGAGGGTCAATGATAAAAAAGTTGGCTTGGCTTGGCCAGAATTGTATGCCAAGTTCCACAAAGGCATTCGCCAAAAATTTTCGCCCCTCCAAAACAGTCTTTACCGTTTCGGCAATAAAATCCGAGTCGTTCAAGGCCCCGATGGCGGCTTCTAGGGAGGTCAAGGGCAATAAAAAGGGTTTGTGGATCAAACGGATATAGTTGGCGATGGTGGTCGTGGTATAACAATAGCCAATACGTTGTCCTGCCAGACCGTAGGTTTTGGAAAAACTGTTCAAAGCAATCACGTTATGACCTTCCAAAACATAGGGTAGGGCGGTAATGTAGTCTTCCGCATCGGCAAAATGGCGGTAGACCTCATCGAATACCACCACAATGTTTTTTGGGATTCGATTTAAAAAATCTTCCAGCACCGGTTTGGGGATATAAGTACCCGTTGGGTTGTTGGGGCTCGTCAAAAAGATGACCTTGGTTCGTTCCGTGATGGCGTTCAAAATCCCTTCCACATCCAGATCATAATTGGGGTCCAACAAAGGAACGTCAACTTGTAAGGCGCCATACCATCTGGAAAATACCGAATAGGGCAAAAAACAGGGATTGGAATACATGACCTCATCCCCTTCGTTGATAAAGGCCCGCAAGATCATGTCGATGATTTCCGAGCCGCTATTGCCCGTAATGAACTGGTCAACGGACAGTTTTCCATGAAAATCTTGGACCAAGGCCTCCCGAAGACGTATATCCGTTTGATCGGGATAGAGGTCTATCTGGTCCGCGGCCGCTTTGATGGCGGCTACTGCCTTGGGTGAGGCTCCCAAAGGATTCTCGTTGGAAGAAAGCTTATAGATTTTT
The DNA here is from genome assembly GCA_041391945.1 of Allomuricauda sp. Classification (GTDB taxonomy): domain Bacteria; phylum Bacteroidota; class Bacteroidia; order Flavobacteriales; family Flavobacteriaceae; genus Flagellimonas. The sequence goes on from JAWKNC010000004.1 coordinate 71,381, forward strand.
TTATCCGAAGGGGGAATGTTCTCGCCACCCTTATATACTTCCTTGGGCTCCAGATGGGGTTTAAAAATAGATTCGATGCTTTTTTTCATTGTCTTTGAACGATTGGGCATTACCCGTAGAAACGGTTTTCGAGATAGTATTTTTTGGCTTTAAACTGACCGCGGTATTTTAAAGTTAATTCTAATCAAATAGAATTTGCTTACTTGAGTAAACCAATTGATGCAAGTATTTTACTGCTATACAATTTCAAATAAAGGTCCTTTCATCTTTTAAATTGCCTTTAATTATTTCTTCAATCACTTCCTTTTTCCAGACTATGCCCAGTTGTGCATCTAATTCTGATTTCCCAGTTAATCTACCTGAGTATACTCCTACAAAACCTCTAATTTCACCAATGGTTGAACTTATTTTTATTATTCCATCTTCAGCTCCGTGTACGCCAAATCTTCTAAATATAACTGGAGAACCTGACATTCCGGACTTACTTGCAGTATCTATAAAAAATTTCGGTAAATTTTCGTAATCAATGTCGGGTTCTGTGGCAACGCTACCCCTTTTCCAGATAGGAAGAGACCCTCCTCCAGTAATTGAATATGGGAATCCAAGAACAAATACTTCATCAGCAATTCTTAATTTAAAATCATCAAGTTTCATTTTATTTATTGGTCTTAGAATACCCTTAAAATCTTCAGTTTTTTCAATCTCAATAGCCACAACATCAACAAGTTCTTTGTGCAAAGGATGTACAAGCCATTCGGCCTGATTGTCATTGTAAAGATTCATTGAAAAGAAATCCCATTTAATATATGGTTCTTTCTGTATTTGTAATTTGAATACTAAAATATCAGGAATACCTCCATGTTTAGCTAATGGCTTTTTTGTTAATGGATCCAAACCAGTAACATTATGCCAATTTGTTATCAGATACGATTTTTGTTTATACTCATATATAAATGCGGTTCCAGTAGCCAATTTTTGTTTAGTCTCACTGAAGTGCATTTCTATTGGAATGCTCGTATACGATATTTGGTCTAAGTTGATTTTTTTCAAGTGTTTCAATTTGGCATATCATATAAATATCAATATAGCCGCAATAGATTTTTCACAAACCCTCCGCAAATAACAAATAGGCCATCGCCTTTTTTGTATCCCCTTGCTCCAAAATCTGCTGTGCCAATACATGGATTTCTTTTTGGGTCAAATTTTGAACTTCTTTTTTGTCGACCATCATCTCAATCTCGGAAACAGAGGGCAGGCTTTCCAGATTCCCCAATCGGCCTAAATTGTTACCCGTAAGCACCTTACTTTCCCGAATGCCCTTGGGTAGTGCATCCACACCAATGCCCTTACCACGCAAAGGTTTGGGAATCTCAAAGAGGGCATCGCCATTGGCATGGATATACCAACTGCCGCCCATACGCCCCACCAAATCCAATTTCTGGGTGTCCAATACGCCATCGGTAAGGTAGTCCTCATTAATATGGATAAGCTTTACCTCAACCATGATAAGGTTTCCAGCCCCTGGGGTTTGGGCCAGTTCAATGATTTCGGTAACGGTGCATTCAAAGGCAACAGGAGCTTCGCCAACCCTGGGAGGTTTCACCTTTTCACTGGGCACTTGGGTAAAACCGGCCTTTACAAATTCATTGACCCCCTTGTCATACGCCGTACTGGAAAGCGACATCTGTTCCACCATGGCATGGTTCACCACATTGATGACCACTTCGGGTACTTCCTGTACATTTTGATGGGTATGTTTCAGGGAGCCGTCACGTCCGCTTCGGGATGGGGAAAATATCATCACCGGAGGATTGGAACTGAACACATTGAAAAAACTGAAGGGGCTCAGGTTTACATTACCCTCGCTGTCAATGGTGCTGGCAAAGCAAATGGGCCTAGGCGCCACAGCCGTCAGAAGAATGCTGTGGAGGTCCGGTTGGGAAATTAGGCTAGGGTCTATGGTCTTTATCATTATTGTTGTTATGTCATTCCCGTGAAAACGGGAATCTTTAATTGGTTTTTGGCCATATCTCGACTGCTCCTTCGACTGCGCTCAGGATGACAGCTCAATGTGACATCTGAAGCTTTCTTTATTTCGCTGGAAGCACTTTGGTCGAAACTTCACCAAATCCAACCCTAATATCGCCTTTTTTGGCAAAACCCCGTAGGGTTACCGTGTCACCATCATTGATGAACTTCCGTTCTGAGCCATCTTTCATCTTCATCGGTTTGGTGCCCATCCAAGCGAGTTCCAACATAGATCCGTAGCTGTTTTCATCTTTCCCTGAGATGGTTCCGGAAGCCATCATATCCCCAATATGAATGTTGCAACCATTAATGGTGTGGTGTGCCAACTGCTGGGCCATGTTCCAGTACATGTATTTGAAGTTGCTGTGGCATACGGTGGTTTCCTCTCCACCCTCTGGGGTGATGGCCACTTCAAGATTGATGTTGTAATTTTTGTCTCCTTCGTATTCCAGATAGGGGAGCACTTTGGGTTCCTGTTTGGGTCCCGCTACCCGAAACGGCTCCAGAGCTTCCAAGGGTACTATCCAAGGAGAAATGGACGACGCAAAGTTTTTGGCCAAGAAAGGACCCAATGGCACGTATTCCCATTTTTGGATATCCCGGGCCGACCAGTCATTGAACAACACCAGTCCAAAAATGTAGTCCTCGGCATGTTTGGTGGATACGGAGTCGCCCAATTTGGTATTTTTCCCGACCACAAATCCCATTTCCAGTTCAAAATCCAAGCGTTGCGTGGGTCCAAATACCGGAGTGCTGGCATCATTGGGCAAAGTCTGGCCCTTGGGCCTGTGAATGGGCCGCCCACTCACAATAATGGAACTTGCCCTGCCATGGTATCCCACAGGGATATGTTTCCAGTTGGGCAACAGGGCATTCTCAGGGTCTCGGAACATTTTGCCCACGTTGGTGGCGTGCTCAATGCTGGAATAAAAATCCGTATAGTCACCTACACACACGGGCATGTGCATTTGGGCCTCGGATTGTTTTACAAAAAGCTCTGGTTTTCCGGCCAAAATAGAATTGTCATCCTTGAGCCAAGCTTGGATATCGGTTCGGACCTTGGAGGTAATCTCCTTTCCAAGTGCGATAAAATCATTGAGGTCTTCCCGTTCCAAAACAGCGGTGTTGAAATGGAACACATCCAGTTCGGCCACCGCGGCCAGGTCCAGAATATGTTCGCCAATGGCCACTCCGGCGCGTGGACTTCTGTCTTTGGTCGAGAATATCCCGAAAGGAATGTTATGTATGGAAAAATCTGAGTTTTCAGGTATGTTTATGATCATACGGTGTCGTTTATGTCATTCCTGCGAAGGCAGGAATCTATTGTTTATCAGCTCGAGCGCAGTCGAGAATGATAAAGGTCTTATTTTCTTTTTGTCATTTCGAACGAATGTGAGAAATCCCAATTCCAGATTTCTCAATCGCTTCACTCATTTCGAAATGACCTTGAAATTTTACTCCAACCAAGATTTGTAATACTTGCCATCATCAATTTTGAGGGCATTTTCGGTGATCATCAATGGCTTGAAGGTATCGATCATCACAGCGAGTTCTTCCGTACTTTTCTTGCCAATACTGGCTTCATAGGTGCCCGGATGCGGTCCGTGCGGAATCCCTGCGGGATGCAATGAAATGTAACCTGGTCCAATTCCGGTACGGCTCATAAAGTCACCGTCCACATAGTACAATACCTCGTCAGAATCGATGTTGGAGTGGTTATACGGTGCGGGAATGGCCTTGGGGTGGTAATCGTAAAGCCTTGGGCAGAACGAACATACCACAAAAGCCCCCGTTTCAAAGGTTTGGTGCACTGGTGGCGGTTGATGTACCCTGCCAGTAATAGGTTCAAAATTATGGATAGAAAATCCGTAGGGGAAATTATAGCCATCCCAACCGACCACATCAAAAGGGTGCGTGGCATAGACCAACTGGTGCAACATGCCCTGTTTTTTCACCTTGATCAAAAAATCCCCTTTTTCATCATAGGTTTCCAAATCTTGGGGCAGTTTATAATCCCTTTCGCAGAAAGGGGAATGCTCTAACAACTGTCCAAACCAGTTTCTGTAGCGCTTTGGGGTATAGATGGGATGGAAGGATTCGGCATACAAGATGCGGTTGTCTTCGGTATCAAATTCAATTTGGTAGATCATTCCACGGGGAATGATGAGGTAGTCCCCATATTCAAAAGGGATATTGCCCAAAAAAGTCCTCAAGACACCGGATCCTTTGTGGATGAAAAGCATTTCATCGGCATCGGCGTTCTTGTAGAAATAGTCTATCATGGATTTCTTGGGAGCGGCCAATCCAACATGTACGTCACTGTTCACCAAAAGAGGTTCACGTGCTTCCAAAAAGTCGTTTTTGGGTTTTACATCAAAACCGATCAATTTTCTGGAGGTGATGTTTTTTTCCACCGCTATTTTCGGACTAACATCCAAAGCCTTTCCTATTTCCTTTACCTGCGTAGGGCGATGGATATGGTAGAGCAGGGAGGACATGCCATCAAAGCCGATGGTGCCGAACAATTGCTCATAATACAATCCACCCTCCGGTTTTTCGAACTGGACGTGCCTTTTGAGGGGAATTTTTCCTAATCGATGATAGATAGGCATTGTTTTGGTTTTAAGTTATGAGTGCTGAGTTATGAGTAAAATGGATTACCCAAAACTTAACACTTAAAATTTACAACTATTAATGTAACGTGCCTCGAATTTCCTGCTCGCGCTCAATGGCCTCGAACAATGCCTTAAAGTTACCTTTTCCGAATGATTTTGCACCCTTTCTTTGAATGATTTCGAAGAACATGGTAGGTCTGGGCTCAACCGGTTTGGTGAAGATCTGCAAGAGATAGCCTTCATCATCGCGATCTACCAGAATGCCCAGTTCACGCAACGGGGCAATATCCTCATCAATCTTGCCCACACGATTGGTGACGGCGTCATAATACGACTCTGGAACCCGTAGGAATTCCACACCACGACTACGCAGGGCGCGAACGGTTGTGATGATGTCATCGGTGGCCACCGCGATGTGCTGTACCCCTTCGCCTTCATAAAAATCAAGATATTCCTCTACCTGCGATTTCTTTTTGCCCTCTGCGGGCTCGTTGATCGGAAATTTGATCCGCCCATTGCCATTGCTCATTACCTTGCTCATCAGCGCGGTGTATTCTGTGGAAATGTCCTTGTCATCAAAGGAAAGGATATTCTTGAAACCCAACACATCCTCATAGAAATTGACCCAATGGTTCATTTTGTTCCAGCCCACATTGCCCACCATGTGATCCACGAACATCAGACCGATGGGCGCTGGATTGTAATCGGGGGTCTCCCATTTCTTGAATCCTGGCAAGAAAGTCCCGTTATAGTCCTTTCGTTCCACAAAAATGTGGACGGTCTCCCCGTAGGTGTAAATTCCAGAGCGGACCACCTTTCCAGTTTTGTCTTCCTCAACTTTGGGCTCCATATAGGATTTGGCGCCCTTGGCAATGGCCGTTTCATAGGCGTAGGTGGCGTCATCCACCCAAAGGGCCACTACCTTTACCCCGTCTCCGTGCTTATCGATGTGTTTTCCGATATCAGTGCCACTCTGTAGGGGTGAGGTAAGCACCAATCTGATTTTCTCCTGTACCACCACATAGCTTTCCCGGTCTTTCAACCCTGTCTCCAATCCTGCATAGGCCAAGGACTGAAAACCAAAAGCCGTTTTATAAAAATGGGCCGCTTGTTTGGAGTTGCCCACATAAAGCTCCACATAATCGGTACCGTTGATCGGCATAAAATCCTTTGATTTGTTATCCTTTAAATTGGGGAGGGTTGATGTTTCCATAATCACGTATATTTTTGAAATTCAGTCAATTTTGTTGTTAATGCAACAAAAATAATTATTTTTGGATAACGAAAGCGTTTTCGTACTAAAAAATTTGATTAAAAAGGAAAGTCATTTCGAACGAAAGTGAGAAATCTAAAATTGGGATTTCTCAATCGTCCCGATTGTCATCGGAACTCATATGGAAATGACAAATAGGTCAATAATATGCTACAGCAAATAGATGAAATACAGGGCATTGGACTCCACTTGGATCTAGTGCTTCGAAAAATACAGGATGCTTATCTGCGTAAGTTCGAAGCCTTGGGAGTGGACATGACCATTGAGCAATGGGTCATCCTACACCGCATCTATGAATTGGGAGAGGAGGCCAGTCAGCGTGAAATTGTACGTAGCAACTTCCGTAACCGGGCCACTACCTCGAGGGTAATTGGCGGCTTGGAACGTAAGGGATGGATCAAAAAGACCCGTTTTGACGGAGACCAGAAACGCTATAAACTGGAACTGACTACCGAAGGCCAGGGAATCATCGATTCGGTTTTACCGCACGCACTACAATTGCGAAAGTTGGCCATAAAGGGCATGGATGTATTGGAGTTTGAGACCTTTTTAAGGGTTTTGGATCAAGTTGGGGATAATTATGAATCCCAATAGTAAGTGGTTGGAATACAAAAAAGGGCATCACCATATTGGCAACACCCCATGTGCTTTGGCCATCCAAAGTGAATTATCCACACTTGGAAGAACCACAATCCTTACAGGTAAGGCAGCCTTCTTGATAAATCAGGTTTTCCGATTTGCAGTTGTCACATTTTTCGCCCTTGGCCAAGGTGCCATCGGCCACATAGCGTTTTAAGGCACGTGCAACCCCATTTTTCCAAGTATTGATGGACTCGCTGTCCAGTTGTAAACTGTTGATAAGGTTCACCACCTTCTCAATGGGCATGCCATGGCGAAGGGTGCCTGATATCAATTTGGCATAGTTCCAATATTCTGGATTGAACATATGGGAAAGTCCTTCAATGGTAGTTTTGTACCCTCTTTTGTTTTTGAACTGAAAATCATATCGGGAAAAACCTTCCTCATCCCTGTTTTTAATGATGGATCCTTCTGTGACCCATCTGGGAAGGAGAATACCATCCTCATCATCTGCAAGTCCGGTGAAAATTTCGTAAGGTTTATCATCGATTAGGCCTATAAAGGCAATCCATTTTTCTTTGTTATTCTGAAAACGGACCACATCCGCATCTAAAACTTGGGGTCTTTTGGTAGGGAATGGGTTCAATTTTCCCTCTTTTTTGTCCTTTGTGGATATCAAAACCCCAGAGCGGGAACCATCGCGATAAACGGTTACGCCCTTACAGCCCGATTTCCATGCTTCAAGATACAATTGGCCTACAAGTTCCTTGGTTGCATCATGGGGCAAATTGATGGTAACACTGATGCTGTGGTCCACCCATTTCTGTACTTCACCTTGTAAATGGACCTTGCTCATCCAGTCCACATCATTGGATGTTGCCTTGTAATAAGGTGATTTTTTTATGAGACTGTCCAACTCTTCCTGGGAATAATTCTTGTCCGTATCGATTCCCTGAACTTCCATCCATTGCTTGAATCTATGGTGGAAAACAACATATTCTTCCCAAGAGTCCCCAACTTCATCCACAAAATCGACCCTGGCGGTACCATCGCCAGGATTCACCTTTCTCCGTCTTTTGTATACCGGTAGGAAGACGGGTTCTATACCAGAAGTGGTTTGGGTCATTAAACTGGTGGTGCCGGTTGGTGCTATGGTAAGCAGGGCTATGTTCCTACGGCCATGTTCCAACATTTCATAATACAATTTCTCATCCGCTTTGCGCAGTCTTTGGATGAACGGATTATCCTTTTCCAATTCGGCATCGTAAATGCCAAAGGCCCCACGTTCCTTGGCGGTTTCCACAGAGGCCCTATAGGCTTCCAAAGCTATGGTCTTGTGTACTTCCATGGAGAATTCATTCGCGATCTCAGAACCATACTGTAATCCTAGGGCTGCCAGCATATCGCCCTCTGCGGTGATGCCTATTCCTGTACGACGCCCTTCATAGGCTTTATGGCGTATCTTTTTCCAAAGATTCAATTCTACGGTTTTTGTTTCCTCAAGTTCTGGATCTTTATTGATCTTGTCCAAAATAGCATCCACTTTTTCAAGTTCCAGATCAATGATATCATCCATTATCCGCTGGGCAAAAGCGATATGTTTTTTGAAAAGATCAAAGTTGAATGTGGCTTCCTTTGCGAAGGGATTTTCAACATAGGAAAAAAGGTTTATAGCCAAGAGCCTGCAGGAGTCGTAGGGACAAAGTGGAATTTCCCCACATGGATTTGTGGAAACGGTGCGGTATCCAAAGTCAGCGTAACAATCAGGGATTGATTCCCGAATGATAGTGTCCCAGAACAAAATACCGGGTTCTGCCGATAACCATGCGTTGTTCACAATTTTGTCCCACAAAGGTTTGGCATCAATGGATTTGCTTACTTTGGGGTCATTGCTGAAAACGGGAAATTTCTGGACATAGCTTCCCCCACTTTCCATGGCCTGCATAAAATCATCATCAATACGGACTGAAATGTTCGCTCCGGTCACTTTGCCTTGCTCGGTTTTGGCATCGATAAAGTCCTCCGCATCTGGATGGTTGATGGACACTGAGAGCATCAAGGCGCCCCTTCGACCATCCTGGGCCACTTCTCGGGTTGAATTTGAATAGCGTTCCATAAAAGGCACCAGTCCTGTGGAGGTCAATGCAGAATTCTTCACAGGGGAACCCTTGGGACGAATATGGGAAAGATCATGGCCAACCCCTCCACGACGTTTCATGAGTTGTACCTGTTCTTGGTCTATCTTCATAATGGCACCATAGGAATCCGAACCGCCGTCGGTACCGATCACAAAGCAATTGGACAGGGATGCAATTTGAAACGGGTTGCCTATACCGGCCATTGGACTTCCCTGTGGAACAATATATTTAAAGTTTTTGATGAGATCATAAATCTCCGGTTCCGTCAATGGATTAGGGTATTTTTTTTCAATTCTGGCAATTTCACCAGCTATCCGGAGGTGCATGTCATCCGGGGTTTTTTCATAAATATTGCCCTGCGAATCTTTTAAGGCATACTTGTTGACCCATACCATGGCGGCTAGGTCATCGCCCTTAAAATAGTGTAGGGAAGCTTGGTACGCTTCATCTTGGGAATAGATTTTTTTTTGGGAACGGACTTTGGTGTCTTGCATTGGAAAATGATTTTTTGTTTAACCGGAGGGGCAGTGAAAGGATAAAGTTAGGCACAAATAGGAAATATGGAATATGATAAAAGTCAGTAAGTTTACACCAAAATAGTATTAAATAATTGATAATCAATCGATTAAAAATTTATGAACATAAAAATGTTGACAAAAAATGTTGTCCACCAGACTTTACCCTTATTGAGGATATTCAAAGGAAATCTTTTAAAAGGACCATTACAGGATTAGTGCGGTAACCAAGACCCAATGGCCAATTGCACCAGGGTTGTCAAACCGATGAGCAGAATCAGGACCAAGCTCAGTTTTTTGAAAATTTCCTGCGGAATATGCACCAAAATCCGTTTGCCCAAATAAGTACCCACAAGACCAATGACCAACAAAAAGGGCAGGTAATAGAATTCTTCTTTCTGGATATACCCATTGTTATAATAGACAAAGGTTCGGGAAAAGTCGATCATAAAATCGATAAAGGCCGAGGTAGCGATAAACGCGTGTTTCTCCAAATTGAAGGCGGCCATGGTAAGCCCCCGGATGGCTCCGCCCGTACCCAAAAGCCCAGCCGAAAACCCAGAAAGTGTGCCCCCCAACAAGGCATTCCGTTTATTGGGAAGGACAATGATCTCACTCTTGATGAGGAACAATACACTGAACAAGACCAAGAATACCCCCAAAATAACTTCAAGTGCCGAGGTTTTGACCATCTTGGACAAAAATCCCCCCAGTATCACAAATAATACCGATGGGCCCCCAATGTACAACAGGAGCTTTTTGTCCAGCCCTTTTTTGAAGAGAAATATTTTACTGAGGTTACTGGACAAATGAAATAGGGCGGTCATGCCCAAAACCGAGTAAAAATCAAAATAAAAATTGCCCAAGGGCACAAAAAACACCGAAGATCCAAAACCTCCGATGGTGCCAATGATCTCTGCCACCAAGGCCAAGAGTAGAAAGATATAGTTGAACTTCATCTAGCTTTTCTTCTGGGTGCGCAACAGTCCAAAATTCAATTTTTGTAAAATTTTAACTTAAAAAAGACCAAAATATGCCATTTGGGGTAATATAGCATAGAAACTGGTGAAATTTAAGGAAGCATGGGTCCACAATCCATTGCAACTTTGCACTGTAATTTTTAATTGCACGAATTATGAAAAATAAGAAAGTATATCCAAATAAATGGCAGACCGTTCCCTTTAGTTTTGACCTTTTTGGGCGTTGGGCGGAAACTGGAATGCCTATCAAAGAGTTGATTTTGAAAAATGAGGCCGCCACGGCCCTCAAAGTTTCTGAAATGCAATTGAACATTGTTTGGTTTTCTGCGGTCGATGCAGAGGGCAATGAGCACCATATTGCGAATTTTCCAGGTCAAAATTCGGTGACCTTCAGAGGAATCTCCTCCGGACATTTTTTACGGTCCCGAAGTGTGGTTTCGCTTCCCGAAGGAAATTATACGGCTTTGCGCTTTTATCTGGCGAACAACGGCAACCGATTTACCTATAGGGACGGTGTGGAAGAGTCCGCCAACGATTTTGATCGTTTGGAATTCACCATTGAAAATGGCTTGCACATTGAAGGCAATGAGGCCCCAGAAGTTAAATTGTGGTTCGATTTTGCCCCGTTCCAATGGAACCGACGCTTGAAACCTCTTATGGATGTGTTTACCAACAAGAATCCAAAACCTCGATTGGCGAACAGCTTTGGGAACTAAAAAACGAACAGTATGAAAAGAAAAGGCGCCAAATTCGGCGCCTTTTTTAATTCTTTTTTACAAATTTTTCTCCAAATATCTCCACGGAGGCCATTTTATTTTCCTATAGGGGAAACTATATGTTATCCATAGTTTTCCGTGCCATTCCCGTTGTAAAAATTATTGAGGATGGACTCCATGGCTTCCTTTCCCTGCACAATTTGCTCTATTTTGGGCCACATACCTTTGGGTAAAATGGGTTTTAAGGGCTGTTCCAGCTTTACGATATTTCCAAAGACTTTTTTGATTTTGTTGTCCCACACCTCATAATACCGAAGCAAGTCGTCCGGATATACGATTTTTCTTTTGGTGCCCTCATCCACGGCACGGAAAGGGCTGGAAATGTTCAAGTAGCCATAGTCATCGGTGAGTTGCTCACCTGACTGTATGTCACGGATGGCAATCTCAAAATCGTAGGCGGTGGTCAAGCAATTGGAGTTGAAACTGTGGTTCACGTACCGTCCATTGTCCCAACAGAGGATGTAGTTGCCCATGTTGTTCCGAAAAGTGTAAGTGTCCAGAATGTTTTGGTACGTGGGGTCCATTTGCTCCAATTCAAGCGGCGTGAATTCCCGATCCAGCTTGTCCAGTACCCAGGTGATGGTCCCCGCCGGTATAAATTTGGTGGCCACTACGCCGTAGCCAATTTCATTGCTGATAAATTTTAATTCTGTATGTGGATGTATCATTTTATGTACGTTAAAAACATAAAATGAAGGTATAAAATAGTTGGATTCGTTTGCGAAAATTTTAAGGCATCACACAAACTTCAAAAACAAGGTTAATCCATTAGTAATCAGAATATTCTGTTGGATATAGAAAAAGAATATCCGCATGGGAAACGTTGTTCTCGTATTCCGGCATGGCGGTCAACGCCTTCCATTCGGGGGAATCCACAAAAGCTTCCCAATTTTTGTCCCGAGTGACCCTATCGGCATGGGTGGTCATGTACATCAAATTGGGCATTTTGGACCCCGAAACCACCTCGCCGTAAAACACGGCATTGAAGCCCAACCGGTCGAAGAGCTTTACTTCCCCACCTGCATTGAACATATCCACTTTGTTCCAGTAGAATTTTTCGGTAGGGGATTCGTAACTGCGCAGCTCGTAAATGCGTTCTGAGCGTGGGCCTTCCAGATTCGGAACCTGCATATGGGGCATATCGGTAAAGGCCTGCAATAGGATGGACTCGATACGGGCGTAGGGTGCGTTGTCGTGGGAAGCATCTATATACGCGCTGCCGGCATTTAAATACTCGGTATCTGCATTGAGGTTGTGGTCCAACTCCAAAAGTTGATCAAGGGATTTGAAAGGAAGGAGCACATAGGTTTTTTGGACGGTGTCCTTTTCGTGGGTACGGAATTTAAACACTCCAACTTTGTCAATGCCCTGTTTTTTTACCGCGGGGATATAGGCATTTTGAAGATACTCGTCCGTGATGGCAATCTGATTTTCGGAGCTGAACGAATATACCTTGAGTTGGTAGAATTCCCTTTCGTTGGCAACGGTTTCAGGGGTCTCGGTAGCTTCAGGCTGTGGATTCCCGCAGCGAATCAATACCAAGAAGGTCAATGACAAGGAGAGGAGTTGTAACGTTTTCATTTGTGGTGTGGTTGGGATTAGCCTTGGATTAAAGATAATATTTTGTGGGATTTTGTTGGGAGAGGTGATTTAGGTTTTGTGTGGCGCAGCCTCTTTGTTTTTTGAGGACAATGCCATTAATCCCAAAATAGGACCCAGGGCCAAAACACTATAAATGCTGTTGGAATCCGTGAGGCCCCGTATTCCGGTAAGCAATTGGATGCTGACAATGGTAATGGCAAAACCTACACAGTTGACTATGGTCAGTGCGGTTCCTTTTATTTCCGGTTGGGCATTTTGGGCGACCAATGTGGAAAACAAAGGGGAGTCAGCAATAACCACCATGCCCCAAAAAAGCAAAAAAGCCACAAATACTATTTCCGACGCTTGGGCAAATAGCAACGGAGAAACCAAGCAACATGCACAGGATAGGAGTAGTGACATGAACGCTATCCGTTTGGTTCCCACGGCCTGTGCCAAATATCCACCCAACACACAGGCCAATCCGCCTATGGCAATGATCAGGAACGACACCAATGGAATGTTGAATGTTATGGCGGAATGGACTGTACTGTACGTTTTTAAGATGATGGGGACAAAGGCCCAAAAGGCATACAATTCCCACATGTGTCCAAAATACCCGAAGGCCGCTGAACGGAAATTAGGGTTCTGGAACACTTTTAAAAAAGCGGATAAATAGAGTTTCTGACTGGGTTTTCGGTAAGGGCCATCGGGGACCATGCTTACCATCAATACACCTCCCAGGACTGCGAGAAATGAGGTGGCGATCAACACAGATTTCCATGGAAAGGCATCCGTCATCTCTTTTAACAAATGGGGGAATGCGGTGCCGACCACCAAGGCTCCCACTAAAAAACCAAGTGATCTGCCGAGCCCTTTCTCGTAATAGTCTGCGGCAATTTTCATCCCTACGGGATATATCCCCGCAAGAAAAAATCCCGTGAAAAATCGAAATAAAAGAATGCTTGCCAAACCGTTACCTTCCCAAATTACACCCAGATTGAATAAGGCTCCCAAGAGGGCGCAGGATAAAAATACTTTTGAGGGAGAGAACCTATCGGCAATGGACAATATGGCGAAGAGCAATGTCCCGATAATGAACCCGAACTGGACCGCTGAGGTCAAATGACCAACGGCACCTTCCGTAAGGCCAAAATTTACGACCAGATCATGCAGTACACCATTCCCGGCAAACCAAAGCGAGGTACAACAGAACTGCGATACCACAATGATGGGAAGTATGGTTTTGGAAGGTTTCATCAGTATTTGTCTAGGGCACCCGATAATTGCACATAATCGTTGATGATATTTTCAGAAGGCGGGTTAAACATCAATGCGCCTCCAACCAATTTTCGCCCACCCCCACTTCCACCTCCAACGGCACCGCTAGGGTATAGGCATGTTCCATTTCGGTCTTGATGAGTTTTTTCATTTCCTCCAGCTCGGGTTTGTAGCAATCGAACACCAATTCATCGTGTACCTGCAACAGCATTTTCGTCTTATACTTTCCTTCGGAAAGCTTGTTGTGGATGTTGATCATCGCGATCTTGATGATGTCCGCCGCACTACCCTGTATGGGTGCGTTCACCGCGTTGCGTTCCGCGGCCCCGCGCACCACTTGGTTGCCTGCAATGATGTCCTTTAAATACCTTCTGCGTCCCAACACCGTTTGCACATAGCCATGCTCACGGGCAAAATCTATCTGCTCACTGATGTAGTTGCGCAATTTGGGATAGGTCTTGTAATAGGTGTCGATAAGGTCCTTGGCCTCCGTGCGGCTCAGATCCGTTTGGTTGCTCAACCCAAAGGCCGACACCCCATAGATGATCCCGAAGTTCACCGTTTTGGCATTGCTACGCTGTTCCCGGGTCACTTGGTCTATGGGCACATTGAACACCTTGGATGCCGTGGAGGCGTGGATGTCCTCCCCATTCTTGAAGGCCGAGATCATCGTATCTTCCTCGCTCAAGGCGGCAATGATGCGCAACTCTATCTGGGAGTAATCCGCCGATAGCAAGACGTAGTCTTTGTTTCTGGGGATAAAGGCTTTCCGAACCTCCCGACCCCGTTCGGTACGGATGGGGATGTTCTGTAAATTGGGGTTGTTGCTGCTCAAACGGCCGGTAGCGGCCACGGTCTGCATATAATCGGTATGTACCCGGCCACTGTGTTTTTGCACCTCGTTGGGCAGGGCATCCACATAGGTGCTCTTCAGCTTGGTGAGTCCACGGTAATCCAGTACATTTTTGATGATCTCATGGTCTTTGGCCATATAGGAAAGCACATCTTCCGCCGTGGAATATTGACCGGTTTTGGTCTTTTTGGGTTTGTCCACCAACTTTAGCTTTTCGAACAAGATATCGCCTAATTGTTTGGGAGAGGCAATGTTGAACTGCTCTCCGGCCTGTTCATAGATTTTGGCTTCCAGATTCTTGATATCGGCCTCCAATTCCTTGGAGAGGTCCTTCAAATAATCCTCATCCAGATTAATGCCCTCACGTTCCATATCGGCCAAAACCCGGAGAAGGGGAATCTCAATGTCCTCAAAAAGCTTATCGGTATGGGCCTCTTTGAGTTCGGGCCTGAAACGTTCCGCCAATTGAAAGGTAACGTCGGCATCCTCCACGGCATATTCCGTTTGTTTGTCCAAGGGCACTTGCCGCATGTTCAATTGGTTTTTCCCTTTTTTGCCAATGAGTTCCGTGATGGAAACCGGGGTATAGTTGAGGTAGGTTTCGGAAAGTACGTCCATGTTGTGCCGCATATCTGGGTTGATGAGGTAGTGCGCCAACATGGTATCGAACAGTTTGCCCTTGACGTCCACGCCATAGTTTAGCATCACCTTGATGTCGTATTTCAGGTTCTGTCCAATTTTTTCAATGGTCTCGGCTTCAAAAAAAGGTCGCAGCTTTTCAATCAGGGGCATGGCATCGTTCCTTGTTTCTGGAAATGGGACATAGAACCCCTTGCCATCGGCCCAACTGAAGGCGATACCTACCAATTCAGCCTCCAACGGGTTGATGGAGGTGGTCTCGGTATCAAAACAGACCGAGGTTTGCTGCATCAATTTTTTCATGAACAGGTCAAGGCCCACCCCCTCCTGAATGGCTTGGTAAGAATGGGGAACATCGGCAATGGTCTTTCTACCGTTGATGTCCTTGATGGTGGCAGGGGCCTCGGTAGGGTCGCCGCCAAAAAGGGTAAACTGCCCGCTACCGGCCACTTTGGCCTCCTGTTTGGCGGTTTCGGTACTGGTTACGGGTGTTCCAGGGTCCACTTCCCCGGAAAACAACTTGATGAACTGTT
Organism: Allomuricauda sp.; assembly: GCA_041391945.1. Lineage (GTDB taxonomy): Bacteria > Bacteroidota > Bacteroidia > Flavobacteriales > Flavobacteriaceae > Flagellimonas. The sequence goes on from JAWKNC010000004.1 coordinate 87,172, forward strand.
CCTTCAGGCGCCGGAATTCCAATTCTTCAAAGATTTCCTGTACTTTTTCGAAATCGGGAGGACACATTTCGTAATCTTCGGCATGGAAGGTCACATTGCAATCGGTCTTGATTTCGGCCAATTTCCGGGATAATCGGCCCAACTCGGCATTTTCCTCCACTTTTTCCTTCATCTTTCCAGAAAGCTTGTCCGTGTTGCTCAGCAATCCCTCCAGAGAACCGAAATCCTCCAGAAATTTTTTAGCGGTCTTTTCGCCCACACCGGGGAGCCCTGGGATATTGTCACTGGCATCGCCCATCATCCCCAAGTAGTCTATCACCTGTTCTGGACGCGTCACCCCAAAGCGTTTTTGCACTTCGGGAATACCCCAAATCTCTATGCCATTCCCTAATCGGGCGGGACGGTACATAAAAATATTTTCACTGACCAACTGCCCAAAATCCTTGTCGGGGGTGACCATAAAGACCTTATAATTCTCTTTTTCGGCCTGTTTGGCCAAAGTACCGATAAGGTCATCGGCCTCATAGCCTTCCAACTCCACCACCGGGATTTTCATGGCCCTCAATATTTTTTGGATATAGGGCACGGCAATGCGGATAGCGTCCGGGGTTTCATCCCTATTGGCCTTGTAATCCTCAAAAAGCTCGGTACGCTCCACACTGCCTCCCTTGTCGAAGGCGACGGCCAAATGGTCGGGCTGTTCGCGTTTGATCACATCAAAAAGGGAGTTTACGAACCCTAAAATAGCAGAGGTGTCCATTCCCTTGGAATTGATCCTCGGATTTTTGATGAGGGCAAAATAACCGCGAAAAATTAGGGCGTAGGCATCCAGTAGAAAAAGTCGTTTTTGGTCGGACATGTTGTTCAGTTATCAATTAACAATGTTCAATAAACTATGATGGGGATTAAAAGTACGAATTGCGGTTTAAAAGAACCAAGATTTCAAGAGGCAAGAACCAAGAGTCAAGAGTCAGGAGCCAAGAGCCAAGAATCTGGAAACAAGATAGTCTTTGTTCTTGAGTCTAGGAGCGGAGCGATCCTGTCTCTAATAGCAAAGCGCTCTTGTCTCTCATTCATAAAAGCTGTCCACATTCCGGTTCTCGTGCCCTTTTTCCGTGTATTCCCGATAGGTAAATCCAGGATGTACGCAGTAGCCGCCGGTCTCCCCATTTTTGTTGATGGCAAGGAACCCGATCTGGAAATCCTTGCGGCCCTCATTTTTCTTCATAATGCGTTTTACACCTTCTTCGCAGGCTTCTTGTGGACTCTTGCCCTGACGCATGAGTTCCACGATCAAAAAACTGCCCACAGTGCGGATGACTTCTTCGCCAACTCCTGTGGCAGTGGCACCTCCCACTTCATTGTCCACAAACAGGCCGGCCCCGATAATGGGTGAGTCCCCTACACGACCGGCCACCTTATAGGCCATACCGCTGGTGGTACAGGCCCCAGCAATGTCTCCATTTTTGTCAATGGCCAACATGCCAATGGTGTCGTGGTTTTCTATGTTGATGGTGGTCTCGTATTTCGAAGTTTTTAACCACTCCTCATATTGTTTACGGGTACTTTCGGTCATCAAATCCTCTTTTTTGAAGCCCTGCTCGTAAGCGAATTTTTCGGCGCCTTTGCCCGCCAAAATGATATGCGGGGTTTCTTCCATCACCTTTCTGGCCACAGAAATGGGGTGCACAATATTTTGAAGATAGACCACCGATCCGCAATTGCCGTCCTTGTCCATGATGCAGGCATCCAAAGTTACGTTGCCGTCACGGTCCGGCCTACCGCCCTTACCCACTGTTTCGTTGGTAACATCGGCTTCCTCAACCATGACGCCCTGTTCCACGGCATCCAAAGAAGTGCCCCCAGAGCTAAGTACCTCCCAAGCCTTGGCGGTGGCATTGTGGAAGTTCCAGGTGCATACGGTAATGGGCCTTATGGGTGTAGGGTCTGTCATTGCGGTTTCAGGTTTGTTTTCGGTTTTGCAGGAGGCCAGTACGGGTGCGGATAGCAATCCAGCCGTGGTTAGACCGGAATTTTTAAGGAATTTACGTCTTTGCATGGGAGGGTTGTTTAATTTAGCTTTTAAAGATAGTAATATGCTTGTAGAAGTTTGTGCCAATTCATTGGAATCGGCACTGAACGCCCAAAAAGTCGGGGCCGACCGGATTGAGCTCTGCTCGGAATTGGCCGTGGGAGGGATAACGCCTTCCAATGGGCTGTTGGCGCTGGTGAAAGAAAAATTGACCATTCCCGTCCATATTCTGATACGGCCCCGCAGCGGACATTTTACCTATTCCGATGCTGAATTTGAGGTGATGAAGGCCGATATCCTAAACTGTAAGGAAATGGGTGTGGAAGGCATCGTTTCGGGAGTGTTGGAGAAAGATTTTTCATTGGATGTGGAACGTACAAAACAGTTGGTGGAGCTTTCCAAGCCTTTGCATTTTACGTTTCATCGCGCCTTCGACTGGATTTCGGACCCGGAATACGCCCTAAAAATGCTGGAGACCCTCGGAGTGGACACTGTATTGACCTCCGGAATGCAGAACACCGCGTTGGAAGGCATCGAACTGCTAAAAGAGTGGCAATCCAAAACCCCAATGACCATTATGGCCGGGGGAGGCGTGAATCCACAAAATGCCCAAAAATTTAAGGACGTTGGTTTAAAGGCCCTCCATCTTTCTGGAACTTTTTTTGTAAATTATATAGACGTCGCCAAAAAAATCAACATGAATTCTGCCAAACACTGGGTCGAGGACAACGTCGCCGTAACAAATACGGAGGTGGTGCGTCAAATTGTCCAGACCGTTAAATAAATTTAAAATGGCCTTTATTTCAGCTGTTTAGCAGTAATTTTGCAAAAAAGCCACTATGCCCCGTTTCGTAATTGTACTTTCCCTAATATATATTGTGATGGCCATTTATGGCTTTCAGGCCTTTAGGACTTTGTTCAGGAGTCAATGGGCCCATTGGGCCTACGCAGTCCTCTTTCTGGGTGCTTTGCTCTTCTTGATCATAAAGGTATTGGCGTATACCCCAGGAGATGGGTTCCGGGGTTCCGTGGCCGTGGCCGCAGGGATTTTCTTTGCCTTCTTTCTTTTGGGTTTGGTCTTGGGGTCTTTTATGTTGTTGGAGGATATTGTTAGGGGATTTGCCTTTGTATACAATAAGGTTTCAGGATTTTCGCATCCGGAAACTGGACATCTCCCGGCCCGCAGAAAGTTTATCAGTGCCTTAGCGGTGGGGCTGGCGTCCATTCCTTTTGGAGCGCTTCTTTATGGAATGTACCGCGGAAAATACAATTACCAAGTGCTGAAATACGAATTGGAATTTGATGATCTGCCCGAAGCTTTTCATGGGTACCAGATCACACAGATTTCCGATGTGCACAGTGGCAGTTTTGACAATCATGAAAAAGTGGCCTATGGCGTTGATTTGATCAACGCGCAGCAGAGTGATGTCATTTTTTTTACTGGGGATTTGGTCAATGACCGCACTGATGAAATGGAACCTTGGAAAAATGTTTTTGCGCGTTTGGAAGCCAAGGATGGCATATTTTCCATTTTGGGAAACCATGATTACGGGGATTATACCACTTGGGAGACCGAAGAGGCCAAAGCCCAAAACTTGGAGGACTTGAAAGCCTTGCAAAAGAACATTGGGTTCGACCTCATTTTGAACTCCAACCGATATTTGGAGCGCGATGGCCAAAAAATAGCCCTGCTCGGCGTGGAAAACTGGGGCAGGGGCGGCTTCAAGAAAGCGGGCGATCTACAAAAGGCAAAGGAAGGTGTTTCCGCTGATGATTTTAAAATATTGTTGAGCCACGATCCCTCACATTGGGAAGATGTGGTATTGCACGACGATTACCACTTCCACCTTACCTTGAGCGGACATACCCACGGCATGCAGTTTGGGGTGGAAATCCCCGGTTGGGTAAAATGGAGTCCTGTGAAATGGCGTTACAAGTACTGGGCCGGACTTTACAAAGAGTTGGGACAGTTCATCAACGTCAACCGTGGCTTTGGGTTTATCGGATACCCGGGCCGGGTGGGCATTTGGCCAGAGATTTCCGTGATTACCTTGAAGAAGAAGGGGTTGGTTTGAGCCTGAAAATTGCGAGTTCGGTCATATCGAGACTAAGGCATAACTTTATAAGCCTAAAACGTAATTTTTTAGTCCGTCCATGAAAGCTTCAAAGACCTTTTTAAAAACTTTTCAGATTGCATCAATTCTCCTGTTAATGGTCCTGTTGGGCTCCTTTCTAGGGTCGGATGCGACCAAAAAGCCCAAATTGATCTGGGAAGAGAATTTTGACCAGTTGCATTCCTTTGATACCACACGTTGGTCCAAGATACCCCGAGGCGGCTCAGACTGGAACCGTCATATGAGCGATTTTGACAGTTGCTATGCCCTACGGGATGGAAAATTGGTGCTTCGAGGGATAAACAATACCAGCGTTGCAAGCGATACTTCCAAGTACTTGACAGGCGGGGTCTATACCAAGGACAAGATAAGCTTTGGGCTGGGACGGTTGGAAGTCCATGCCAAACTTAATCATGCAACAGGTGCCTGGCCGGCCTTTTGGATGTTGGGTCAAGGGAAAAAATATCCGGGTGGAGGTGAAATCGACATCATGGAACACCTAAACTATGACAGTATTGTGTACCAAACCGTTCATTCCCATTACACCATCAATTTAAACATCAAGGACAATCCAAAACATTTTGGCACCGCTATCATTGACCCAAATGGCTTCAATACCTATGCGGTGGAAAAACATCAAGATAGCGTGGTGTTCTATGTGAACGGTACGAGAACTTTTTCGTACCCTAGAATTACCACCGATAAAGAAGAACAGTTTCCCTATGTCGATGGCGAGCATTATCTGTTGTTGGACATGCAGTTGGGAGGCACCTGGGTGGGCAAAGTGGAACCTGCGGACCTACCCATAGAAATGGAAATTGATTGGGTGAGGTTTTATGCTTTTGAGTAAAAGTTCAAATTAAACCCATTTTATAGACAGCCAACCATTTGTATCTAAGAATAGTTTTGTAACTTCTTGCGGATTCCCGGTGAAAAACAACTTTTTGATCATGGCTGAAAAACAAAAAAATAAAGGTGATGAGGAGCCGCCAAAAACAACTGATACGTGGGACACGCTTTTGATTCCAATTGAGGATTCAATCGATGACGATGTCAAGGGAGAATCATAATATGCTTGGATTTTTCCAAACAGCGTACGTTGTTACTTTTCTATAATATGGTGGTCACAAAAATCACTAATACGCATACCGTCAAGGCAATAGCGGTTGTCACAGAGTGCCAGAACCTTTTGGTCCTTGCATCAATTTCTATTTTATTTTTTTCGATGGCGGCATTCAGGTCTCTGATCCTGACTTTATAGTACGTCTTGATCTGATCATCGTTGTTTTGTAATTTCTCGTAATAGGAATGGATGAGTCTATCCGGTTTTACCCCCAGCATTTCCATGGAACCAGGCATTAAGTTTTTGAACAATACCAAAAAGCAGAGCAACATGGACCCAACCAGCATATAAAAAAGAATCCTGTACGGTTCGTTGGATCCACTCAAAATCTGACTTGTGCAGTATGTGCCCAGCGTAACATAAATACCTAGAGCGGTATAGCTTTTGGCAATCACTTCGCGATACGATTTAAAGGTTTGTTCAAGCATTTCCACCCCTTCATCATAAATGAATTTCAGCGAATCCTTATTATATTTGGTGATATCGATTTCCAAAATGTTCTTTTTTAGAGTTTATATTTGAAACCAAAGGTCAGGGACGTAAATTTTTTCTCCGCTTCAAACAACCTATAATCTTCAGGTTCCCCAGGCCCGGCAATATTGAAAAATGCCCTGTTGGGGGCATGGTCATAAAAATAATTGTGTGCAATTTCAAGGGCAATGTTTTTGGTGAATTCGAAGGTGAACTTGCTGATGACATCAACCCAAAAGTCCAGTCTTTCATCGGAGTAGATGCCTTCTCGAACCTCATTGGTCAAATTCTCCAGCAATCCCAATTTAAAATAGGGTTTGATCGAAAAAGAGTAATTGCTTCCCTTTATTTGCCAGCCCGGCCTTATAACAAGCCTATAGGTATTGGTGGGCTCAAAAGATTGGGTTCGCGATGAATCCCTATAATAAAGGGATAGTTCCTCCGCGGTTTTTTCCAGTTCGTAGTTTAGCCCCAACAGCAAAAGCAATCTTTGTTTGCTGTATTTTTTTCGATTGATGTAATCAAAACGCTGCCGACTTTCTTTAAGACTCGTTTGCTGATCTTTATTAATGAACGTTTTGAGTGTACAGATACTATCGCAGGTCATAAAATCTTTTTCGGACATGATTTTATGATCATTATCATAGCCCCAAATTTTGCTCAAATTTTTAAACCCCTCTTCGGTCAGACGTCTTTTTAAAATTTTTTTATCCTTGATCTTGGGATCCTCGCATTTTCTTGTCCGACCTGAATACGCATTAAAAATGATGCCACCTCCTATTTCATAACGTTGGTCAATGCCCAGCAATGAGTTGTTGGATCTATTGACAAAAAGATAACTTTCAGTGTTCAAAGGATTGTTATCATTGAAATGGTAATCATAGGAAATTGAAACTTTGGATACCGTTTCCTTGAACACCCCATTTGTGGTCTGCGCCTGTATGTCGGCAGATAGTTCAAATTCAAAAGGATATGTGCCTTTACTTAGGCTAAATCCGGTTCTGAGCACAAATTGTTCACTGTTGTCAACTTCAATGCCATTCAACCCAAATAGTATCTCTCCCTTAAAGCTTCGCTCAACCTCCTCGTAATTTCTCAATAGGAACAGAAACTTTTTGAAATTCAGTTTTAAATGCTTTGTATCAATGTGTTCATCCAGTTTGTCAATTTGCAATAGAAGCGTATCTACAGTTGGCCTTATGTCGGAATTTTGGGCCATACCCAAATTGTGAAGCAACGCACAGAAAAGAATACAATAGAATTTCTTCATGGTACCGTGAAACAAGGACAAAAAACCGAAAATAGAATGGAGGCGTTGACTTTGATTGCCTCCGCAATGGGGGAGTGCCTTAAATATAATTATTTTCCTGCAAACTTTATAGTAAAATATCACCGATATTATCACCGATATCCAAAACCAAATGATCTAGGGCCTAAATTCCATTTTGGATATGCGGGTTATTTTGTGGACTTGGTATGGGATCAGATGTTAGAAATCGATTTTAGTAATATAGCTTTAACTTGAATTTAACGAGGGTCAATGGGCTAAAGCTTTGACTTCATGTAAAACTTTAACAAATTTTCTTACTTTTGGCTGGTAAAACTAAGAATACACATGTCTAAGTTTGGTGAACTCATTGATTTAAACGTCCCTGTATTGTTGGACTTTTATGCAGAGTGGAACGAGCAGTCCACTTCCATGCACCCTGTTTTGCGCGATGTAGCCGCCGCCCTTGGTGATAAGGGCAAAGTAATCAAGATTGATGTGGACAAGAACAAAGAACTTTCGCAGGCTTTGCGTATAAAGGGATTGCCCACGTTGATGATCTACAAAAAAGGAGAAATGGTCTGGCGGCAGAGTGGGGAACAGGACGCCAACACACTCATAGGCATCTTGAACGAATATATTTAAGCGAGGTTTTCACCTCGCTTTTTTATTGCTGTTCCACGGTCACTGAGTCCTGTTCGGCCCCAAGGGTATCCATAGGTATGGAGTCTTCCAGATCGGGGTTTGTGCCCATAGGTTCTTCCAAGGTATCTTCATCGCTTCCCATGAATTGGGAGAATTTGTCGATATACTCGTTGAAGATCAAAGTTTCGGATTCGGCGAAATCCCTGTCCCTATTGTCAATAAGAATGTCGATGTTCCGGCGATAGGCCTGCATATCCGCCAAGATATCCTCCATTTTGTCATACTGTTCATCCAAAGGGATCCCGGCATAATACTCCAAACGGTCTTGGTATATCTTTTTCAATTTTTCGTAGAGCTCACGGGCTTTTTCGGTTTCCCCAACTTTGTAGTAGCTATCCACAAAGGGTTCCACAAAGGCGTAAAAACCAAAATATTCCACGGGCATGTTGGTCATGGCTATATTGATGACATCCTTGGCCTTGTCTATTTTGTTCTCGGCGATTAAAGCCTCCGTCAACCGCGCCAAATTGCCCCTGAAGGACAATCCCTGCGACCGTGTTTGGGGATCATGGTAGATCTTGTCGCTGCCAGAATTTCCCCATTCCCATTTTTTGACAATATCGTACATGAGATCGGTATCGATACGGCCCATTTCAAAAGAACTCTTGTTTTTGGTCTTTATGGGGACCAATTTGTAGACCAGTCCATCCAATTGCAGGTAGTCCTTCATCCAAATGTATTCGGCACTGTCAAAACTTCCACCGGAAAAATAGATGGGCCGTTTCCAATCATTGTTGGCGATAAGGTCCAGCATCAATATCCTGTTTTTGGGCAGCGCACTTTGGGGAAGGTCTATATCGATATAATCCACGATCAAAGCGGAATCTTTTTCTTTGACCAGTCCGCTTTCCAGCACATTCTGTTTGTTGACGGGAATCCTGATCTTGTTAGTGGGATAGTACACAATGTCCAGATTGCTCTCGGAATATTCACTGAGGTCGGCCCCCCGTTTTTCCAACAAATACCTGAACTTGGTCTGTGGTTTATCGCTCCCGATCCAGTTCATAAAATCCTTGATATCCCAACGGCTATCCGTTATTCCTTGAAAATAAACCGCATCCCTTGTGCCATAGAGGTACTTGTCATGGGTAAGTTGGGAAGGAATTGGATCACTATCATGGGCCTTGCGTTTCATTTGGTCAATGTACCAATCCGTGGCAAACAGGCTGGTGTTCACGATACGGATATCCGTTCTATGGCCCTCGATCTCTTGGGCATACCATAAGGGAAACGTATCGTTGTCGCCAATGGTGAACAAAATGGCGCCGGCATCTTCCTGACAGGAGTCCAGATAGGCCTTGGCCGTGGAACGTGCGGTATAGCGACCGGAACGATCGTGATCGTCCCAGTTCTGGAAGGCCATCAACAACGGTACGGCCAAAAGGCACAATGTTGTTATCACCGGAGCCGCTATCTTGGCGGACAACAGCTTTTTGAACTCGTCGAACAGGCCATAGACCCCAATGCCTATCCAAATACAGAAGATGTAAAAGGATCCCACCAAGGAGTAGTCCCTTTCCCTAGGTTGAAAGATATAGGGGTTGGTATAGAACTGAATGGCCACTCCGGTAAAGAGGAAAAAGACAAACAGCACCCAAAAATGCCTTGGGTTTCTGGAAACTTGGAAAACAATGCCAAGAATGCCCAATAGCAGGGGTAAGAAGAAATAGGTGTTCCGGCTCTTGTTGTTCTTCCATTCCGGGGGCAAGTTTTCCTGGCTGCCCAACTGAAGCGCATCCACGAACCCAATTCCACTGATCCAATGCCCGTTATCATCATACCTTCCCTGTACATCGTTCTGCCTGCCCACAAAGTTCCACATAAAGTAGCGGGTGTACATGTAGCCAAACTGGAACTCAAAAAGGTAGCGGAGGTTCTGCCCTAAAGTGGGTGGATCCACCTCTATGTACTCTCCAAATTCCCGCAAAAAACGAATGTATTGTGCCGTATCCAGTTCCCCTTGCTTGTGCACGGACTTAAACTGGTTCACGGCTTCCCTAAGGTCATTATTGGAGATATATTCAGATTTTATGCGAAAGTTCAACACTCCAAAATAGCGCATATAGTTTTCGGCATTTTGGTCGCTCCACATACGAGGAAGTATACCCACATGCTTTTCGTTGGGCCCTTGAATGGCATTTTTGTAATGGTTTACAATGACATATTTGCCCAATGTATCGTCCCTTTCATATTTGGGGCTGTCATCCCTGTCCTCTCCGGGAGGTGCAAAGGAGTCAGAATAATAGGCGCCATAGAAAGGACTGTCGACCCCTGGATACTGCTCCCTGTTGTAATAGGCCAAAAGGGAACGGGCATCGGACGGATTGTTCTCGTTGATGATGGTATTGGCATTGGCCCTTATGGGCAGCATGAGCCAGGATGAAAATCCCAAGATCAAAAACATCAGGCAGAGCACTATGATGTTTCCGGTGGCGAAATTGTTTTTTCGGGTGTATCGAAGTGCAAAATAGAAGCCGGCTATGAACAGCAGCCCCATGATGATGGTCCCTGAATTGAAGGGCATTCCCACTTCATTGATAAAAAACACTTCGCTCCAACCAAAAAGCTTCAACACATAGGTCAGTGAAAATTTATAGACCAACATCAAAATGGCAATGACCACAATATTGGCCAATAAAAAATTCTTGATATTGGTGTGCTTGTATCGTTGAAAATAGAACAGCAGTCCAATGGAGGGTATCGCCAAAAAGCCCATAAACTGGATCCCGAAGGTAAGCCCTATCACAAAACAGATGAGCAATAGCCAACGGTGTCCCCTGGGATCATCCAAATTGTCCGTCCATTTTAGGCCCATCCAAAGTAAAAGGGCCATGATGAAACTGGCAGAAGCATAGACTTCCGTCTCTAGGGCATTGAACCAAAAACTATCGGAAAAGGTAAAGGCAAGGGCACCTACGAACCCACTCCCAAAAATGGCAATGGCCTTGCTGTCGGTCATCGGCTTATCGATGGAAATCAATTTACGGGTAAGGTTTGTGATGGTCCAAAAGGTGAACAATACCGCAAAGGCACTTGACACCACGGAAACCGAATTCACCATCAATGCAATTTTGGAGTTGTCACCAAAAGCGAACATGGAAAAAAAGGCACCGATCATTTGGAGGAGGGGAGCTCCCGGAGGGTGCCCAACCTGCAATTTGGCAGATGTGGTGATGTATTCCCCAGCATCCCAAAAACTTCCTGTGGGCTCAACCGTCAGGGCGTAAACAATAAAGGCTATGGCGAAGGAAACCCACCCTAAGATGGTATCCCATTTTTTGAAGTCTTTTGCAAACATAAAGGTGGTTGTTAACCAAGTTGTGGCGAATTTAGTAAATATCGAAGAGAAGGTCGTCCATTTTTGCAAAAGCTTTAACAGCGCACTTTTGGAAAAATAGCCTGTATTCTGATGAAATTATTTGCCGAAACCAAAGTTTGTTATAAATTTGCACGCTCTAAAGCTGAATCAATTTTCAGCGCATTTTTGGTACTGGCCTATGGTGTAATTGGCAACACTACTGATTTTGGTTCAGTCATTCTAGGTTCGAGTCCTAGTAGGCCAACGAGAAATGCACGACCCGCCCATATGGCGGGTTTTTTATTTTGTGGGTCTCGGCTGTCCGTGTTGCCCTAAAGCCAATCCGATGTCCTTTAGCTTTATGTCTTGTCCCTAATTTCTGCCGAGGGGTTTATCCATTGGATAATTTTATGTTAATCTTTTACCAGTGTTTGATTTTTGTAAATGGGTGTCTCCAAAAATTCATAACTTCAAGGGAATTTTTTGATTATGGCAACATTTACACTAAACATCAACGGAAAAACACAGGAAGTGGACGTTGACCCAAGCACACCAGTACTTTGGGTATTGCGGGACCACCTTAAATTGGTCGGAACAAAATACGGCTGTGGAATAGCACAGTGCGGGGCCTGTACCATTCACCTGGACGGCGTGGCGGTCAGGTCATGTATGCTTACGGTTGCGACAGTTGGCAACCAAGAATTGACCACCATCGAAGGGCTTTCGGAACATGGAGACCACCCGGTCCAAAAAGCATGGATGGAAGAAGACGTACCCCAATGTGGCTATTGCCAAGCAGGGCAGATCATGACCGCGGCAGCGCTTTTGAAAAAGAACCCCGATCCCACAGATTCGGAGATCGAGATGGCCATGAACGGTAATATCTGCCGATGTGGTACGTATCTTAGGATCAGGAAAGCCGTGAAATCTGCAGCAGGATCATAAACCATCTACCTAGAAAATAAAAGACAAACAATGACACTCGTAAAGACAACAATAGGAAGACGTGCTTTCATCAGGAACACTAGCTTGGCAAGTGGCGGTCTTGTTCTGGGCTTCAGTTGGCTGAATTCCTGCAAACCCAGACAAGCCGCTGGAATGGCAGCCTTGGAAATGCCCAAGGAATGGTTTGAGATCAATGGTTTCCTTAAAATAGGGGATAACGGTCTGGTGACCATCATGTCTCCCAATCCAGAAATTGGCCAGAACGTGAAGACTGCCATGCCCATGATCGTGGCAGAAGAACTGGATGCGGCTTGGAAAGACGTAATAGTGGAACAAGCCCCTTTGAACACGGATATTTTTACCCGGCAATTGGCCGGAGGCAGCCAATCCATAAGACAAGGATGGGAAGGTCTGCGCATGGCAGGTGCCACGGCACGCCAAATGCTGAAAGAGGCTGCGGCCAAGGTTTGGCAGGTGCCCGTGGACGAAATCACCACAGAACAAGGAATGCTGTATCACAAAGCAAGCGGTAAGTCGGCCGGATATGGCGAAATGGCCTCAGCTGCTGGAGCAATTGAAGTCCCAGCGGAAGTTGACCTGAAAGACCCAAAGGATTTTAAAATAATCGGCACGGACCGAAAGAACGTGGATGGTCAAAAAATTGTGACCGGGCAACCTTTATACGGTCTGGATGTCCAGCGTGAAGGGATGCTGATCGCCATGATCGTGCATCCTCCCGCCTTTGGTATGAAGTACAAGTCCATGGACGTGGAATCCGTAAAATCCATGCCGGGCATAAAGGATGTATTCCCGATCACCGTTTACCCAGAGGGTGCCGAATTGCAATGGTCCGATGGTGGTGCCATTCCAGAGTTGGTGGTGATTGTCGGGAACAGCACTTGGGAATGCATGCAGGCCAAAAAGACATTGAACGTGGAATGGGAGGGGGCGTCCACTCTTGAAAGCAGTGCATACCACGATCAGGCCTTGAACGAATTATTGAACAAGGCCCCGGAGAATCCAGCCCGCATGGATGGTGATGTGGAAAAAGCGTTCAAGAATGCCGCAAAAATTGTGGAAAGTGAGTACAGTGCCCCGTTTTTGGCACACAATACCATGGAACCCATGAATTTCTTTGCCCATGTAACACCGGAGAAGGCAGAATTATTGGGACCAATACAGACCCCTGAGTACTTGGAGAAAACCCTGGTTTCCGTTTTGGGAATGCCTGCGGAAAAAATCGATATCATGATGACCCGAATGGGTGGAGGATTTGGCCGTCGACTTTATGGAACATTTGCGGTGGAAGCTGCCATGATTTCGAAGAAATTACAAGCTCCGGTGAAGTTGGTGTACACGCGTGAGGACGACATGACCCAAGGTACGTATCGCCCTTCGTACAAAGTGCGCTACAAAGCTGGTCTCGATGAAAATGGAAACCTGATCGCATGGCATGTGAGGGGAGCCGGAACCAATGATGATTTGGTGTTCGAGAACCGTTTTCCTGCGGGAGCCGTTGATAACTATTTGGCGGAAAAGCATAGCCTTCAGACCAATGTGACCACGGGAGCATGGCGCGCACCCCGCTCCAATTTTATTGCAGGGGCGGAACAGGCCTTTATGGATGAGGTTGCCGAGGCTTCGGGAAAAGATCCCATTGAATTCCGTTTGGAGTTGTTCGAGAGGGCCATCAACAACCCGGTAGGCGACCCTGAGAAAAATGACTACGATGCGGAGCGTTATGCAGGGGTACTTAAATTGGTGAAGGAAAAAGCCAATTGGAACGGTGCAAGCAATGGAAAATCAAGAGGTGTATCCGCCTATTTCTGCCATAATTCCTATGTGGCCCAAGTAGTGGATGTTTCGATGGACAACAATGTGCCCAAGGTGGACAAGGTTTGGTGTGCCGTTGATTGTGGAATCGTTATCAATCCGTTGAGTGCCAAAAACCAGATTGAAGGCGGTATTGTGGACGGTATTGGCCATGCCACTTTTAGTGCGATGACCTTTAAAGAGGGCAGACCTGATCAATCCAATTTTGATAGGTACCGTCTCATCCGGAATATGGAAGCACCCAAAGAGATCGAGACCTTTTTTGTGGACAATGGGATAGACCCTACAGGATTGGGTGAACCTTCGTTGCCCCCTATCATGGGAGCTTTGGCCAATGCAATGTACAAGGCCACGGGCAGACGGTACTACCATCAACCCTTTATCAATGATCAACCACCCTTGGTAGGGTAACTGCAAATAAAAATCCCAGCAATTTTGCTGGGATTTTTTGTTGGGGGGATATACTGACAAACGTGTCTTTTAATTTTTGTTGACCCTATACGTGATTTTACGGTTGGTAATGGTAGTCCCTACTTTTATCGTCAATTGTACATTGTTGGAGGTAATGGCAGTGCAGGAAGCCGAGGAATTGGAGGCTACTACACGATACAGATATCCATTTTTGGCTATATCGGGAGCATTCACGGTGAGGTTGGCCGTTTGCGTTCCTGAATAATCCATGCCATCCGCTATTGGGTTAAAATTGGAGCCACCATCGGTGCTTACTTCCCATTGATAGGTATCCGTACCACTTGCCGCCACGGAAAAATTACCGTTGTTGCCCGCAATTACGGTTTGGTCATTGGGTTGTGTGGTTATCTGAAAAGGGGTAACGGTTATGGTTTGCTGGACATCTGTTGAATTGCCCATTGCATCGGTGATTCTATAGGTACGTGTGATGATTTCGGGATTGGTCCCTCCATCGCTCACATCACCGATAAAGGTAACGGTTGGACTTGGATCACAATTGTCGGCCTCATCGGTAACAACCGTAACATCCGAAGTGGGGACATCGGCACTGCAGTACACCGAGATGGGAGCGGGATTGCTGGCCGTTGGTGCGGTGGCATCCACGGTAATGGTTGTGGTGGCAGCCAAATTTGGGCTTGCGGGATCACCGACCATACCTCCATACTCTACCAAATATCCTTTAGGCTGATAGTCGCCACTGGCCGCTCCAGTGTTGGATAGGTCGTTCCATGATCCTGGTAACCCTACACCTGGCGCTGTGATATGGGCATAATCCTCATTGGCGCTGTTGTTGGGTTCACCTGCGTTCCAGAATTCATAGTCGAAGGCCGTACCTCCAGCACCACCCCTCCAGAACAAGGTTCCGGCTTCGGGCCCGGTGACCCAATACCAATCTCCCTCCAATGCGGCATCACTCGCCCCGATCCAACCTGCACCGGGAGCTTGTGATCCCAAAAGGTCTGATTCGTCTTGAATGGAAATGGTGGCCAAATAGCCCTGTAGACCATAAAAGGTTCGCAATGCAGCGGCATCCCTTGCAGATGTCCAAGTGATCCCCAAGGAAGGCACATATTCATAATAGTGGCCGGTGGCGGCGAGATAGTTGGCCTCGTCGAGCACAATGGAAAATGTTCTGGTATCGCCGGATGAGACTGTTGCGGTGGTTTGAAAGACCACGGCACTGATGGCGGTTTCAAACTCTGCCAAAGTAGTGGGTCCGGTCAAGGTCAATCTTCCTTCGGAAACATCCCAACTTGGGGTAATATTTGGATGGGTGCCCGTAAGGGTCAATAGGTCTCCAGAATTATCATAGTTTCCGGTAATTTGAATATAGACGGCATCCAAAGTGGTATCGTCTGGATCAGTGATGGACACACTTTCCGTAATGGCAATGGTGTTTCCTGGACAGAATACCTGATCGCCCGTTGCCGAAATGGAGGGAGGTTCATCGGTATCGACCGTGTCATCCCTATAATCCAAATCACCCCCAGAGGCCGCATCGCCATCAGAATCAGGGAGAATCATTGAACCGCCATTGGCATTGAGCGGATTATCAATAGTACCCCCGGGGTCGTCATAGCCCGTGGTGCCGTCAATGGCATCGTCCAATCCATCATTGTCACTATCGGTGCCCGATAAGGTCAGGGCCGCTTCATTGGTATCGCTGAGCCCATCCCCATCACTGTCCGTGTCCATAAAATCGGGGGTTCCGTCACCATCGGTATCCACATAGAAAGTCCCGCCGGTTTCATAAGAATTGTCCAAACCGTCATTATCAGAATCGCTATTGGAAGGGGCGGTGTACCCCAAAGTGGATTGTGCCTCAACATTATCGGGGATGCCGTCACCATCACTATCCAGATCTTGGTAGTTGGGCAATCCATCACCATCGGTGTCAACGGAGGCGCAGTTGATGGCACCCGCGCATTCATCAGTGTCCAGGATACCATCATTGTCATCATCAACATCAACGGAATCATCAATGCCATCCCCATCCAGATCCGAAGACCCCGAACCACAATTGGAGTATAGAATGGAAAAAGGCACATTTTGTTTGGAAATGGAAGGTCCCTGATATTGCACTGTCAGGGTTTCCTGGCCACCATTTTCAAAAAAGAGGACGGTAATGTCATGCAGACCAGTGGTCAATGTTCGGGAGCCCGATTGTTCTTGGTTTCCATGTAAGCCATCGTTGCTCACAACTTGGACCCCATCAATATAAAGCTTTGATCCATCATCCGATGAAGTATAAAACGTATAGGAACCGGCAGTATTGATTTGGATATAGCCGCTGTATCGAATGCTGAATGTGTCCGTATCCCCCGGATCTTCCTGGTTTTGGAGGGCATCCACATCAAAACTGGTGTAAACCCCTGTTCCCAATGCGCCGGTAGTGGGGATGTTGTCCACGGAATTGCCCGAAGGAACACTGTCGTAAAATTCAAAGTCCACCTCCCCAGAACAAAAGGGCAGGGTGCCTTGAACCAGGACATTGTCAATATAATAATGTTCGTTGGTACTGTCATTGTACATCCGTACCCTGATTTCCAATGTTGAGCCTGTTGTGGGCAAGTTAACGGTATAGGATGGATCTAATAGATCTGATGGACTGGAATCTCCTGAGGCATTTTCAAATTGGGTCCATCCGCCAGAACCATTGATTCTATATTCCCCGATGAAATAATCGGTTCCCATTTCAAATTGGCTGGCATTGTTCACGGACACATCCATACTGAAGCTTACCGAGGTATAACCGTATATGTTGATGGAGCTTGTTTGCCAGGTGCTCTCCGCATCCAAATTTCTGCCACGGATCACACCACTTCGCACATCGAGCCTGCCGGAGTTATTGGTGGTCCAAGTGGTGGCAGATGGTCCGGTTGCGGTTCCATTTGTGGTTCCATCGGCATAACTGTTGAAGTTTTCACTCCAGATCGTGGTCTGTGAGAACGTCAAAAAAGTTCCTTGCAAAAAGAAAATGAGAACAAGCAACTGCCTAACGGCATAACCTGTTTTCAGTCGTGCGCAAAAAGAAACCAAATCCATACCAATACTTTGAGCCTACAAAACTAACTGGACTGGGACAAGCAGAAAATAATTGTTGTGTAATGCACCAAAAGGTATGTTTAGTCGTGGAATAGGAGGGTCTCACCTTGCTGGGGCGTTCCATTTTCCAGTAAAACAATGTTTTATGCCCCAAGAGTTGCACAAGCAGTATTAAATGTCGTATATTTGCACCACTGAACGGATATAAAGGTATTCATGAGGGGACTTCTGGTCCCCTCTTTTATTACTTGATTTTATGTTTAAGGAGAGAGTGGAATCATTGTTGAACAGGGCCTTGGAAGAACATCCATCCTTGTTTTTGATTGATTTTACAGTTGGAGGTGACAATGCCATCAGGGTTGTTCTGGATGGCGACAATGGGGTGAATCTTCAAGATTGCATGGCCATCAGTAGGGCCATTGAACACAACCTGGACCGCGAGGAAGAGGATTTTTCTTTGGAGGTGACCTCCGCCGGGGCCACATCTCCCTTACATTTGCCGCGTCAGTACAAAAAGAACATAGGCAGAAACCTAAAGGTCAGGACAGATGCCGGGGAACTGGAGGGCATCTTGGCCCAGACCACTGAAAATGGCATTACCTTGGAATGGAAGGCACGTGAGCCCAAAGCCGTTGGCAAGGGAAAAGTTATAGTACAGAAAAAGCAGGATATTGCGTTTTCTGACATCAAGGAAGCAAAAGTTGTATTAAAATTTTAATTGTAGATCAAAAATGGAAAACCTAGCGCTCATCGAATCCTTTTCGGAATTTAAGGACGATAAGTTTATTGACAGGGTGACCCTTATGGCCATTTTGGAGGAAGTCTTCCGAAGTGCCCTCAAGAAAAAGTTTGGTTCGGACGAGAACTTTGATATCATCATCAACCCAGATAAAGGGGATTTGGAGATTTGGAGAAACCGTGTGGTTGTGGAAGATGGTGAAGTGGAAGATCCCAATGAGGAAATCTCCCTTTCCGAAGCCAGAAAGATAGAACCTGATTTTGAGGTAGGGGAAGATGTTTCTGAAGAGGTAAAGTTGATAGATTTGGGACGAAGGGCCATTTTGGCATTGCGCCAAAACCTGATTTCCAAGATCCACGAGCACGATAATACAACGGTATACAAGCAATTCAAGGATCTTGAGGGCGAAATTTATACCGCCGAGGTGCACCATATCCGCCACAAGGCCATTATTTTGTTGGATGATGAGGGGAACGAGATCATTCTTCCAAAAGAAAAGCAGATTCCTTCTGACTTTTTCCGAAAAGGGGACAATGTACGTGGGATCATTGAAAGTGTGGAACTCAAGGGCAATAAACCCACCATCATCATGTCAAGGACTTCCCCTGTTTTCTTGGAGCAATTGTTCTTCCAGGAAATTCCAGAGGTGTTCGATGGGTTGATCACCATTAAAAAAGCGGTGCGCATCCCGGGAGAAAAGGCAAAAGTGGCCGTGGACTCCTATGACGACAGGATCGACCCGGTCGGGGCCTGTGTGGGGATGAAAGGGTCCCGTATCCATGGCATTGTCCGCGAACTGGGCAATGAAAACATCGATGTCATCAACTGGACCAACAACCCACAGTTGATGGTGACCCGTGCCTTGAGCCCTGCCAGGGTATCATCCGTTAAATTGAATGACGAAAAGAAAACAGCCCAGGTATATCTAAAACCAGAAGAGGTCTCCAAGGCCATTGGTAGAGGGGGGCATAACATTCGTTTGGCAGGACAACTTACTGGTTATGAGATTGATGTGTTCCGTGAAGGAGTGGAGGAAGATGTGGAATTGACCGAGTTCTCCGATGAAATAGAAGGATGGGTGATCGATGAGTTCAAGAAAATTGGACTGGACACAGCACGAAGCGTTCTGGAGCAGGATGTACAGGATCTTATAAAAAGAACGGATTTGGAAGAAGAGACCGTTCTTGATGTGGTTCGCATCCTCAAGGAAGAATTTGAAGATTAAACTATATATTAGCAGCGAATTTAGCGCAAGCAAAAACAATTTATGGCAGACAATCCAACAATACGACTTAACAAGGTTCTTAGGGAATTGAACATTTCACTAGATCGGGCGGTGGACTACTTGGCCTCACAAGGGCATGATGTAGAAGCCAGACCTACCACTAAGATCTCGGACGAAGTGTATCAAGTACTGTTGGATGAGTTCCAAACGGACAAGAGCAAAAAAGTGGCTTCCAAGGAAGTAGGTGAAGAGAAGCGCAAAGAGAAGGAAGCGCTCAGGATCCAAATGGAACATGAACAGGAAGAACGAAGGATTGCCAGGGAAAAAAGGGAAGCAGAACAGGTAATAAAGGCAAAGGCAGAACTTACCGGCCCCAAAACGGTTGGCAAGATCGATCTGGACAAAAAACCTGAAACGCCCAAAATTGAAGAACCCCCTAAGGTTGCGGAACCAAAGGAAGAAGCCCCCAAAATTGTAGAAAAAGAAGAAGCCCCCAAAATAGAGCCCCCTATTGAGGTAAAGGTTGAACCTAAAAAGGAACAACCGGAAAAACCAAAGGAGCCCGAGACCATTCAGACCCAATATCAAAAGCTGAGCGGACCAAAAATTACAGGGGATAAAATTGACCTTTCGCAATTCAACAAGCCCAAAAAGAAGAAAGAAGACTCCCAGAAGGATGATGATACATCAGCCGATGGGGCTTTTGATAGAAAAAAGCGCAGAAAGCGCATTGTCAGCAAAAATACACAACCTGGCAATGGACGTCCCACCAACAACAGGCCACCCAGCAATAATGGCCAGCAGGGCAGAAGGGGTGGTCAGCGCACTTTGATACCCAAGGTTGAGCCCACGGAAGAAGAAGTACAAAAGCAGGTACGGGAGACTCTGGAGAAACTTCAGGGGAAATCAGGAAAGGGCAAAGGCGCCAAATATAGAAGGGAAAAAAGAGATCAACACCGTCAACAGACCGAAAAAGATCTTGAACAACAAGAATTGGAGAGCAGAATCCTCAAAGTAACCGAATTTGTGACGGTGAATGAGGTGGCCACCATGATGGATGTATCCACAACCCAAATTATTTCAGCTTGTATGTCGTTGGGCATCATGGTGACCATGAACCAACGTTTGGATGCCGAAACACTTTCCATTGTTGCCGAAGAATTTGGGTATGAGGTTGAATTTGTCACCGCCGAAATAGAAGAGGCCATTGAAGAAGAGGCAGATGCCCCGGAAGATTTGAAGCCAAGGGCTCCCATTGTGACCGTAATGGGCCACGTGGACCACGGTAAGACCTCGCTGTTGGATTACATTAGGGAAGAAAATGTGATCGCAGGCGAAAGCGGGGGCATTACCCAACACATTGGCGCTTATGGGGTTACATTGGATGATGGCCAAAAAATAACATTCCTGGATACACCAGGTCACGAAGCCTTTACGGCCATGCGTGCCCGTGGTGCCCAAGTTACCGATATTGCAATCATTGTGATCGCCGCGGATGATGACATCATGCCGCAGACCAAGGAAGCCATTAGCCATGCCCAAGCAGCGGGAGTCCCCATTGTGTTCGCGATCAATAAAGTGGATAAACCAGCGGCCAATCCGGATAAGATCAAGGAAGGGCTTGCTGCCATGAACCTTTTGGTCGAGGACTGGGGCGGTAAGATCCAATCGCACGACATTTCCGCCAAAACTGGTCAAGGGGTCAAGGAACTGCTTGAAAAAGTACTGTTGGAGGCCGAGTTGTTGGAGTTGAAGGCAAACCCAGACCGTTTGGCTTCGGGTACCGTTGTGGAAGCCTTTTTGGACAAAGGCCGGGGATACGTATCCACCGTGTTGGTACAAACCGGGACTTTGAACATAGGCGATTATGTGTTGGCGGGAACTTGCAGCGGTAAGGTAAAGGCCATGCAGGACGAGCGCGGCAAGAGTGTAAAGAGTGTGGGCCCGGCAACGCCGATTTCCATTTTGGGATTGGACGGTGCGCCACAGGCAGGGGATCGTTTCCATGTGTTGGAAGATGAACGAGAGGCGAAACAAATTGCTGCCAAACGGGCACAGTTGCAACGTGAGCAATCCGTAAGGACACAGCGACATATCACCCTGGATGAGATCGGTAGACGAATTGCCCTCGGGGATTTCCAAGAACTGAACATTATCCTTAAGGGAGACGTGGATGGTTCTGTAGAGGCATTGACGGATTCGTTCCAGAAACTGTCCACAGATGAGATTCAGGTAAACATCATCCATAAAGGTGTTGGCGCCATTACAGAGTCCGATGTATTGTTGGCAAGCGCTTCAGATGCCATCATCATTGGATTTAATGTAAGGCCGATGGGCAATGCCCGAGCAGTGGCCGACAAGGAGGAAATAGACATCAGGACATATTCCATCATCTACGATGCCATCAACGATCTTAAGGATGCCATGGAAGGTATGTTGTCTCCAGAGATGAAGGAAGAGGTTACCGGTAATGCAGAGATCAGGGAGACCTTCAAGATTTCCAAAGTGGGAACCATTGCAGGATGTATGGTGACCAGCGGAAAGGTGTTCAGAAATTCCCAGGTCCGTCTCATTCGGGACGGGGTGGTCATCTTTACAGGAGAACTGGCTTCCTTGAAACGATTCAAGGACGATGTGAAGGAAGTTGCCAAGGGATATGACTGCGGACTGCAGGTCAAGAACTACAATGATATCAGGGAGGGCGATATCGTAGAGGCCTTCCAAGAAGTAGCGGTCAAGAAAAAACTTTGATAAGAGAATGAAACCATAAAAAATCCCACTTGTTGTGGGATTTTTTATTTATCTGAATTCACTTTCCGGTTTCAGGAGCATGGCGTCCGGATATTTTTTCCGCACTTCCAAATACTTCCGTTCAGCCTCCAACTTTGTCTTGAACCGGCCTAATCGGACGCGATAGGTGGGGGATTCAAATTCAATTTTGGAGTACCATCCAGGAAAATCAATGTCCACTTGCGATTTGAGGTCCTGGGCCTTTTGGTAGCTTCCAAACCCAACTTGTATTTGGTAAAATTCAGCCTTTGAATGGATCTCGGCATACAATTTTATGAGCTCGTCGATCTTGGCATCCTGTTTAATGGAAACCGTACCTTCCTGGGCAGAGACCCCAACGGTAAAACCTATCAGAAATGCAATGAATATGGAAGTTTTCATAAGGTGCCGATACTTTTCAAATTCGTCTGTGTACAAATGTAAATTTTTATGTTTTAAACACGGCGAACCGTCATTATTTAGAATGTTTATAAATTAGATATTATAAATCCCTTAACATTTCAAAAAATCACTCTATGTCGTACTTTTGTCACCAATTTTGGTGCATTAAAATGCTAATATTCTCAATATCAGCAGAAATAATTGTGCCAAAGATTTCGATAGAAATTTCGTGAATATGAAAAAGGTTTTATACCGCCATCTATTTTCTAAAGTTTTAGGTCTTTCTCTTTTACTTTTTTCCACATCATTTTATGCGCAAGAAGAAGCTGCCACTGCTGGGGGCGACCCTGTAAAGGGAAAGCAGCTGTTCAATCAGAATTGTGCCGCATGCCATGCCCTGGACCGTAAAATGACCGGACCTGCTCTGGCCAATGTGGAATCTCGACTGTCGGAAGATGCCGGATTGGACAAAGAATGGATCTATGCTTGGGTAAAGAACAGTCCAGGGGTGATCGCTTCGGGAGATGCCTATGCCAACAAAATATATGCTGAGAACAACCAAGCGGCAATGACACCTTTCCCCACGTTGTCAAACCAGGATATTGACGATATTTTGGCCTACACCGCAGCGCCTCCACCGGCTCCGGTCACTGCAACGGCCACAACGGCTTCCGATGACGGGGGCAAATCCTCTGGCGGAATATCCAATGAAATGATTTTAGGCGCATTGGCGCTGATTTTTGGCCTTTTGGTGATCATGCTGATCTTGGTTAACAAGACCTTGCACCGTATTGCCGAAGCCAATGGCGTCATCCTTGAAAAAGAAAAAGCTGAAAAGCGTACCCCTATTTGGAAGGCCTTTGCCCAGAACCAGTTCCTGGTACTGGTGTCTTCTATATTTTTGCTGTTGGCCAGTGCCTATTTTGCCTATGGATGGATGATGCAGGTCGGTGTTGACCAAGGCTATGCACCTGTGCAGCCCATTCACTATTCGCACAAAATACACGCCGGTGACAACAAAATTGACTGTAAATATTGCCACTCCTCTGCAAGGGTGTCAAAAACTTCCGGCATACCTTCATTGAACGTATGCATGAACTGCCACAAATCCATTTACGAATACAAGGGGAATCCTGAGGGGCCGAGCGCCGAAGATTTGGCAAACGGGTATACCAACGAATTTTATACAGGGGAAATCAAAAAACTGTACAAAGCAGTGGGTTGGGACGAAGAAAACCAAAAGTACACTGGCGAGACCCAACCTGTGGAGTGGGTGAGGGTACACAACCTTCCAGATTTTGCCTATTTCAACCACTCACAACACGTTAGTGTTGCAGGAATCGAGTGTCAAACCTGCCACGGACCTGTTGAGGAAATGGAAGTGATGGAGCAGTTTTCCCCATTGACCATGGGATGGTGTATCAACTGTCACCGTACCACCAATGTCAAAGTGGAGGGCAACGAATACTATGCGGCCATCCATGAACAACTTTCCAAAAAATACGGGGTTGAGGAGTTGACCGCTGCCATGATGGGTGGTATCGAATGTGGTAAATGTCACTATTAAGAATAAAAAGAAGATAATCTCAGATATATCGTATGGCATCAAACAAAAAATATTGGAAGAGCGAAGCGGAGTTACATCCGAACGATTCCATTGTTGAGGCGCTAAGACAAAACGAATTTACAGAACAGATTCCCGTGGATGAATTTTTGGGCGACAAGGAAAATTTGTCGGCCTCGAACACCAGCAGAAGGGATTTTCTAAAATATGTTGGATTCAGTACTGCCGCTGCCACAGTGGCTGCCTGTGAAGGGCCAGTGCACAAATCCATTCCCTATGTGGTGCAACCAGACCGTATCGTACCTGGGGTTGCCAATTACTATGCCACCACCATCGCAGATGGTTTCGACTTTGCCAGCATTTTGGTGAAGACCCGCGAGGGTAGGCCCATCAAGATAGAGAACAATACCGATGCCAAGATAAGCGGTGGGGCCAATGCAAGGGTGCAGGCATCTGTGTTGACCTTATACGATAGCAAGAGGGTCCAAGGGCCCATGGCCAATGGCGAACCCATTGAATGGAAAGTGTTGGACGCCACTGTAAAGGCCAAATTGGGAAGTTTGAAGGGTTCCAACAGGCAGATTGTATTGTTGACCCAGACCTATGCCAGCCCATCTACCGATAAATTGATCGGCGAATTCAAAGCTGCATATGGAGAAAATGTAAACCATGTAGTGTATGATGCCATTTCCGAGGATGCCGCGCTGAATGCATTCAACGCCGCCCATGGAAAACGTGCTTTGGCCGATTATGATTTTGAAAAAGCGGATTTGATCGTTTCCTTCGGTGCCGATTTCTTGGGAGATTGGCAAGGGGGAGGTTACGATAGTGGATATGCCAAAGGACGTGTGCCCAAGCATGGAAAAATGTCCAAGCACATCCAGTTGGAATCCAATATGTCCTTGACAGGGGCCAATGCGGATACCCGTTATCCCATGACCCCTACCCAGCAAAAGATTGCCTTGGCCAAACTGTATGGCAAATTGAACGGCAGTAACGTGGGCGGAGGAACTTCGGATGTGGATGAGGCCGTGGAGCAAGTGGCCGCCCAGATCAAAAAAGCTGGAAACAAGGCCGTAGTGGTCACTGGACTCAATGATGTCAATGCACAGACCGTTGCCTTGGCCATCAACCAATTATTGGCCAGCGAAGCGTTCGACGCTGAAAATCCTAAATATACACGTCAAGGAGACACTGCAAAAGTGGCCAAATTGATTGCCGATATGAATGCGGGCCGTGTTGGGGCACTGATCATGGACGGGGTAAATCCTGTTTACTCGTTGCCCAATGCCGATGAGTTCGTATCAGGGCTTGGAAAAGTGGATGTTTCCGTTGCATTTGCCTTCAATAATGACGAAACGGCACAAGCATCGACCTATGTGGCCGCCGCTTCCCATTATCTGGAATCATGGGGCGATGGAATGTTCAAAAAGGGACACTATACTCTGATGCAGCCTGCCATCCGTGAATTGTTTGACACCAGACAGTTCCAGACAGCTTTGTTGACTTGGATGGGCAGCGAAAAAACATATTACGATTACATCAAGGAAACTTGGAATACAGATATCCTTCAAGGAGCAGCTTGGAACAAGGCTTTGCAGGATGGTATTTTTGTGGCACCGGCCCCTTCGGAAGAAGAAGTGCAGCCTGCCGTTGTTTCCGATGAAACTGAAACAAATGAGACCGAAACCAGCATAGTCCCGATAGCGTCCGCTATCCGTTCCTTGGTGAACGCGACCAGTGGCGGTACCGAGTTGGTTTTGTACTCCAAGGTTGGTATGGGAGATGGTCGTCAGGCCAATAACCCATGGTTGCAAGAGTTTCCCGACCCCATTTCCAGGGTGTCATGGGACAACTATGTCACGGTTTCCAAAGCGGATGCCGAACAATGGGGCTTTGAAAATCCTATGGTGGCCAACGGAGGTTTGAACGGTAGCTATGCCAACTTGACCGTTGATGGAAAAGTATTGGAGAATGTACCTGTGATCATACAGCCCGGCCAAGCGGTGGGAACTATCGGTTTATCCTTCGGATATGGCAAAAAGGCCGGTATGCAGGCCGAAATGGCAACAGGGGTCAATGCCTATACCCTATACAAGAACTTCTCGAACGTACAATCTGTCTCTGTGGAGAAGGCTGAAGGGGAACACGAGTTTGCCTGTGTGCAACAACAAAAAACATTGATGGGTAGAGGGGATATCATCAAGGAAACCACTTTGGAAATCTTCAATACCAAGGACCATCACGAATGGAACCCAATGCCCGAAGTGTCCTTTAACCATCAGGAAATTCCGGTTACATCTCCGGATGCGGACCTTTGGGATGAGTTTGATCGTTCCATCGGCCACCATTTTAACCTGTCCATCGATTTGAACGCCTGTACCGGTTGTGGGGCCTGTGTCATAGCCTGCCATGCCGAGAATAATGTTCCTGTGGTGGGTAAAAGGGAGATTCGCCGTTCAAGGGACATGCACTGGTTGCGTATTGATAGATATTATTCTTCGGAAGAAGCCTTTGAACAGGACAATGAGAAGAAGGAAAACATGGAAGGTCTCTGGGGAGACAAAGGTTCATTGGATGGATTCAGACAAATGGAACATGCCGCTGCAAATCCGCAAGTGGCTTTCCAACCTGTAATGTGCCAGCACTGTAACCATGCTCCCTGCGAAACGGTATGCCCCGTGGCGGCCACTTCGCACAGTAGACAGGGCCAGAACCATATGGCTTATAACCGTTGTGTGGGTACTAGATATTGTGCCAACAACTGTCCTTATAAAGTGCGTAGGTTCAACTGGTTCCTTTATAGCAACAATGACGAGTTCAATTTCAACATGAACAATGATTTGGGCAAAATGGTCATCAACCCAGATGTGAACGTGCGATCCAGAGGGGTGATGGAAAAATGCTCCATGTGCATCCAAATGACCCAAAAGACCATTTTGGATGCCAAAAGGGATGGAAGGGTCATCAAGGATGGCGAGTTCCAAACTGCCTGTTCCGCGGCTTGTAGTAGTGGGGCAATGGTGTTTGGGGACATCAACGATAAAGAAAGTAAGATTGCCAAGTTGAAGGAAGATGATAGGATGTACCACTTGTTGGAGCACGTGGGTACAAAACCCAATGTGTTCTACCATGTCAAGGTCAGAAACACCAACGAGGCTTAATCAATATAAAAGAAGTAACTAGAAGATAAATTATGGCGTCGCATTACGAAGCACCTATTCGAAAGCCCTTAGTACTTGGAGATAAAGGTTACCACGATGTTTCTGTGGACATTGCTGGTCCGGTGGAGGGAAAGGCCAATAAGCAATGGTGGATTGTGTTCACTATTGCACTGGCTGCATTCCTTTGGGGTCTAGGATGTATCATTTATACCATTTCCACGGGTATTGGGGTTTGGGGTCTAAACCGAACCGTTAACTGGGCCTGGGATATTACCAACTTCGTCTGGTGGGTGGGTATCGGTCACGCAGGAACCCTTATTTCGGCGGTATTGTTATTGTTCAGGCAAAAATGGAGAATGGCGATCAACCGTTCCGCTGAGGCCATGACCATATTTTCCGTGATCCAAGCTGGATTGTTCCCCATCATCCACATGGGACGTCCATGGTTGGCCTACTGGGTATTGCCCATTCCCAATCAATTTGGGTCGCTATGGGTGAACTTTAACTCCCCACTGCTTTGGGACGTGTTCGCGATCTCTACCTATCTATCGGTTTCCTTGGTATTCTGGTGGACAGGTCTTTTGCCCGATTTCGCCATGATCCGCGACAGGGCCATAAAACCCTTCCAAAAGAAAATATACAGTTTGTTGAGCTTTGGTTGGACAGGACGCGCCAAGGATTGGCAACGTTTTGAGGAAGTTTCCTTGGTATTGGCCGGTTTGGCAACACCTTTGGTACTTTCCGTACACACCATCGTATCCTTTGACTTTGCCACCTCGGTGATTCCAGGATGGCATACCACCATATTCCCGCCCTATTTCGTTGCCGGGGCCATTTTCTCTGGATTTGCCATGGTGCAGACCCTTTTGATCATCATGAGAAAAGTGTGCAATCTGGAAGCGTATATCACTGTACAGCATATTGAGTTGATGAACATCGTGATCATGATAACAGGTTCCATTGTGGGCTGTGCCTACATCACGGAGCTGTTCATCGCATGGTACTCTGGTGTGGAATATGAACAATATGCCTTCTTGAACAGGGCCACAGGTCCTTACTGGTGGGCCTACTGGTCCATGATGACCTGCAACGTGTTCTCTCCACAGTTTATGTGGTTCAAAAAGCTGCGTACCAGTATCATGTTCTCCTTCTTCATTTCCATTGTGGTGAACATAGGAATGTGGTTTGAGCGTTTTGTGATCATCGTTACCTCATTGCATAGGGATTACCTGCCCTCTTCTTGGACCATGTTCTCCCCAACCTTTGTGGACATCGGGATTTTCATCGGAACCGTGGGATTCTTCTTTGTCCTGTTCCTGTTGTATTCCAGAACATTCCCTGTGATTGCACAGGCAGAGGTGAAATCCATTTTGAAAGCTTCGGGAGAGCGATTCAAGAAATTGCGCGAAGCGGGCAAACCTTTGTATGAAATGCCATCAAAAGGCGGAGCGAAAAAGGTAAAGCCAGCGGCTAAAAAAGAAGAAAAACAGGGAGCGGACCAGGCACAGGTTTCTTCCCTGTTGGGGGCCATCGGTACATTTGATGCCGAAAAGGAAACCCCGGACGATCTGAAAAAAGTAAAGGGCATTGGTCCACAGATGGAACAGACCTTGAACCAAATAGGCATTTTTACCTTCGCCCAGGTAAGTAAAATGACCAAAAAAGAATATGACCTGTTGGATTCCATCACGGGCTCTTTCCCAGGAAGGGCACAGCGTGATGATTGGGCAGGACAGGCTAAAAAATTAAACGAGAAGAAATAGTTATGGCATCAAAAGTTATTCAGGCACTATACAACGATGACGATGTGTTGATGCATGCCGTAAAAAAAGTAAGGGCAGAGCACCATCATATAGAGGAAGTGTATACCCCGTTCCCAGTGCACGGCTTGGACAAGGCCATGGGATTGGCAGATACCAGGATTGCGATAACTTCCTTTATGTACGGATGTTTGGGACTTACCGTGGCCATTGTCATGATGAACTATATCATGATTCAGGATTGGCCCCAGGATATTGGAGGTAAGCCCAGCTTTAGCTATTTGGAAAACATGCCGGCCTTTGTGCCCATCATGTTCGAGATGACAGTTTTCTTTGCCGCCCACTTGATGGTGATCACCTTTTATCTCAGAAGCAAAATGTGGCCCTTCAAAAAGGCGGAGAATCCTGACAAGCGTACCACCGATGACCATTTTTTGATGGAAATAGGGGTGCATGACAACGAAAAGGAACTGACCGATTTGTTGTGGGAAACGGGAGCTGTGGAAATAAATGTTACAGAAAAGGAGTCTTAAAAATATGAAGCAATTAGGTAAAATAAGTGTTGTTTTGGCCTTGGTACTGTTTGCAGCTTCCTGTGCGGATAAGAACAGTCCAAACTACCAATACATGCCAAATATGTACGAACCCGTCGGATATGAAACCTATCAAAGGGTGGACAATGGACTGTTCCCAGAT
The DNA here is from genome assembly GCA_041391945.1 of Allomuricauda sp. Classification (GTDB taxonomy): domain Bacteria; phylum Bacteroidota; class Bacteroidia; order Flavobacteriales; family Flavobacteriaceae; genus Flagellimonas. The sequence continues at coordinate 116,795 of JAWKNC010000004.1, forward strand.
GGAACGGAGGCCATGTTACCTGTTGAAGGGACCATTTCCAGGGGATACATGCCCTATGAATTTGAAAATACTCCCGAAGGCAAGGAATTGGCACGATTGAACCCCAGCCCATTGGATTCTCTTGACATGGAGAAAAACTTGGCCAAAGGAGCCGAATTGTATGCCATTTACTGCGCCATTTGTCATGGACCCAAAGGAGATGGGCAGGGCAATTTGGTGAAGCGAGAAAAAATATTGGGTGTTCCCGGCTATGCCGATGCTGCTAGAAATATCACCGTAGGAACGGCCTATCACACCATTTATTACGGATTGAACTCCATGGGATCCTACGCATCCCAGTTCGCCAATGAAGAGGAGATGTGGCAGGTGTCCGAATACGTGATGAAATTAAAGGAAGACCTAACAAAATAATTGGATAAGAGCAAACTATGTATACCTTTTCAAATAGACTTAAGATAGGATCTTTCATTGCCATGGCCCTTGGGGTTATTTGTTTGGCAATTGGTTTTGTGTCCGCACCCTCAACTGTGGAAGAGGCCAAGGCCATCGTGGCTGCCCAGGATGGTGGTCATGGCGGTGGCCATACCGAAGCTGTTGAAGATCATGGGGGGTCTCAAGGCCACGGAGAAAGTGTTGCACACGGTGAGGAAGCTTCCCATGATGCATCGCACGACGAGCATCTGTTGCACCAATTACAGAACAGGCCATGGGCCGCACTCTACGTAGCAGCCTTCTTCTTTTTCATGATAGCTTTGGGAGTACTGGCATTTTATGCCATTCAAAGAGCTGCGCAGGCAGGCTGGTCGCCACTTTTGTTCAGGGTCATGGAAGGGATCACAGCCTATTTGGTTCCTGGGGGTATCATTGTATTTGTGATCTTGGTACTTTCCGTCATGCACATGAACCATATGTTTGTTTGGATGGATTCCGACGTGGTGGCCCACGATAGATTATTGCAGGGAAAGGCCGGGTACCTAAATCCCACCTTCTTTTTGGTAAGGGCGGCCATTTTCTTGGGTGGTTGGATTTTCTATCGCGAATACTCAAGAAAACTATCCTTGGCGCAGGACGAGTCTGATGACAATTCCAACTTTGTAAAGAATTTTAGATGGTCCGCAGGGTTCTTGGTCTTCTATTTGGTGACCGAGTCCATGATGTCCTGGGATTGGATCATGAGTTTGGACCCACACTGGTTCAGCACCCTTTTCGGATGGTATGTGTTCGCCAGTATGTTCGTATCGGGCATTACCGTTATCGCCATGGTGACCATCTACCTGAAATCCAGAGGATATTTGGAAAATGTGAACAACAGCCATATTCACGATTTGGCCAAGTTCATGTTCGGTATCAGTATCTTTTGGACCTACCTATGGTTCTCACAGTTTATGTTGATTTGGTACGCCAATATTCCTGAAGAGGTCACCTATTTTGTGACCCGTATCGAAGATTACAAATTCCCATTTTTCGGTATGTTGGCCATGAACTTTGTGTTCCCGTTGTTGGTGTTGATGAACAGCGATTACAAACGGGTGAATTGGTTTGTGGTTATGGCCGGTATAGTTGTGCTATTGGGCCACTATTTGGATATTTTCAACATGGTGATGCCAGCCACTGTAGGGGATCAATGGCATATAGGATTGCCTGAAATTGGCGGTATACTGTTTTTTGGAGGATTGTTTGTGTTCTGGGTCTTCAACACATTGACCAAAGCGCCCTTGCAGCCCAAACGGAATCCATTTATTGAAGAGAGTAGACAATTTCATTATTAATACGATTAAGTCTTAGATAGATATACGATGACTGCATTATTAACATTGACTGTTTTAGTACTGGTGGCAATAGCCATTTGGCAAATGACCAAGATTTTTGAACTGTCACAGATTAAAACAGCTACGAACGCAGAGATAGCGAACGATTCCGATAACAAATACAATGGGTATCTCATGTTTGGGTTCCTGGTTTTTATCTATGGGATCACCATTTTTAGTTTTGCCAAGTATTCGAAATTTTTATTGCCTGAGGCTTCTTCCGCCCATGGAGGGGAATACGATCAGTTAATGTGGGTCTCTTTTGGGATCATCTTTTTTGTACAGACCATAACCCAGGCACTGTTACATTATTTTGGGTATAAATATCGTGGCGAAAAAGGAAAAAAGGCACTCTTCTTTGCAGACAACGACCGTTTGGAATTCATATGGACCATTATCCCTGTCATTGTATTGGCAGGATTGATCCTTTGGGGATTGTACACTTGGACCAATATCATGGACATAAACGAGGACGATGACCCATTGGTCGTGGAACTCTACGCCCAACAATTTAACTGGACGGCCCGTTATGGGGGTGCGGATAATGTTTTGGGGGACGCCAATGTTCGCCTGATCGATATTAACAGGGCCAACGTTCTGGGTCTGGACGAATCGGACCCCAATGCCTCGGACGATGTCATCGTCAAGGAACTTCATTTGCCCGTTGGCCGTAAGGTAAACTTTAAAATGAGGTCGCAAGATGTACTGCATTCGGCATTTATGCCCCACTTTAGGGCACAGATGAACTGTGTTCCAGGGATGATCACACAGTTTTCATTCACCCCAACAGTGACCACGGAACAAATGCGATTGAACCCAGATGTGGTCGAAAAAGTAAAAAGAACCAATGCCCTGCGCGCAAAATGGGCCGCCGAAGGCAGACCTAATTCCGACCCTTGGGAATTTGATTATCTACTGCTCTGCAATAAGATCTGTGGAAAATCACACTACAACATGCAAATGAAGATCGTGGTGGAGACCGAGGAAGAATTCAACAAATGGATGGCAGAACAAACAACCTTTAAGGAAACTTTGGCCCCCGCGGAATAATTAGGCTAGGAAAAGAACGTACACTAAAAAATTTAAAGAGAGATTATGTCAGCTACTGGACACGAACACGGACACGAAGATCACGGACATCATCATAAGGAAACCTTTATCACCAAATACATCTTCAGTCAAGACCATAAGATGATATCCAAGCAGTATCTCATTACGGGTCTGATTATGGGATTCATTGGTATTGCGATGTCATTGATGTTTAGAATGCAATTGGCATGGCCTGGGGAATCCTTCCCTATTTTTGAGGCACTCCTTGGAAGATGGGCCCCCGATGGTGTCATGGATGCCGATATTTATTTGGCGTTGGTGACCATCCACGGAACCATAATGGTATTCTTTGTGTTGACCGCTGGCTTGAGCGGTACGTTCAGTAACCTATTGATTCCTTTACAGATCGGTGCAAGGGATATGGCATCAGGATTTTTGAACATGCTGTCCTATTGGATGTTCTTTTTGTCTTCTGTGATCATGGTGATTTCCCTGTTTGTTGAGGCTGGCCCCGCTGCTGCGGGGTGGACCATTTATCCACCGTTGAGTGCATTGCCCATGGCACAATCAGGCTCTGGTGCAGGTATGACCCTTTGGTTGGTATCCATGGCCATATTCATCGCATCGTCCCTGTTAGGTTCGTTGAACTATATCGTAACGGTCATCAACCTTAGGACCAAAGGAATGTCAATGACGCGTCTGCCATTGACCATCTGGGCATTTTTTGTGACAGCCGTTATCGGTGTGATCTCATTCCCAGTCTTGCTTTCCGCTGCGCTGTTGTTGATTATGGACAGAAGTTTTGGAACTTCATTTTTCCTTTCCGATATTTTTATCCAAGGCGAAGTATTGCACTATCAAGGAGGTTCACCAGTGCTCTTTGAGCATTTGTTTTGGTTCTTGGGACACCCAGAAGTGTATATTGTACTGTTGCCGGCGTTGGGGATTACCTCCGAGGTCATGTCCACGAACGCCAGAAAGCCCATCTTTGGGTATAGGGCCATGGTCGCCTCCATTTTGGCCATAGCCTTCCTGTCCACCATTGTTTGGGGGCATCACATGTTTATTTCCGGAATGAATCCGTTCTTGGGTTCTGTGTTTACCTTTACAACATTGTTGATAGCGATTCCTTCTGCGGTTAAAGCCTTCAACTATATCACAACCTTGTGGAAAGGAAACCTTCAGTTGAACCCCGCCATGTTGTTCTCCATTGGGTTGGTATCCACCTTCATCACCGGAGGTTTGACGGGTATTATTTTGGGAGATAGCACTTTGGACATCAACGTGCACGACACCTATTTTGTGGTGGCGCACTTCCACTTGGTAATGGGTATCTCGGCCTTGTACGGGCTTTTTGCAGGGGTATACCATTGGTTCCCGAAAATGTTCCAAGGCAGAATGATGAACAAGAACCTTGGGTATGTCCATTTCTGGATCACTGCGGTTTGTGCCTACGGGGTATTTTTCCCGATGCACTTTGTAGGTATGGCCGGTGTACCCAGACGTTATTATCAAAACACCGCGTTTCCTATGTTTGATGAACTGACCAACGTTCAAGTGTTGATGACAATCTTTGCCATCACGGCAGGGCTTGCCCAGTTGGTGTTTGTCTACAATTTCATCAGCAGTATTTTCTATGGAAAACGGGGTCCCCAAAACCCTTGGAGTTCCAACACCTTGGAGTGGACAGCGCCACAGGAGCATATGCACGGAAATTGGCCTGGCGAGATTCCACATGTATACCGTTGGGCTTACGATTATAGCAAGACCCATGAAAATGGTGAGTACATCATAGCGGGTCAAGATTTTGTCCCTCAAAATATTCCGCTTCAGGAAAACGAGGAAGAGCTCAACCACTGATACATTATAAAAAATCGAAGACCCATCCAACCGGATGGGTTTTTTGATTGTGGGCTGGGGTACTGTCATTGTTACCATTAATTGTAATATCTTTAATCCAACACCCCATAAAAACAATACCGTGAAAAAAATTCTTGTTCTAATAGTGATGGTCTTCCCCATGGTTTTGGCCGCGCAGCGAAAGCCCAAAATTAAAGGTAGCCGGATTGTGACCCAGGTCAGTGAGGAATTGCCGGCCTTCAATGCCATTCAACTCGTTGATAAACTGGACATCGTCTTGAAGAAATCCTTTGGCCCGGGTTACGAGGTCATTGCCGATGACAATCTTATAGACATATTAAAGTTTAAGGTGGAGGACAGCACTTTGGTCATCAGTTCGTACTATGATGTAACGGCCAAAAAACAGTTTGACATCACTGTCAATTATACCGACTTAAGGGCGATCACAATAAAGGAGGGGAGCATTGTTACCATAGATCTCATAGAGAGCGATGAGCTTTTTGTGGATGGTTTCAACGATACCAAATTGGACATTAAGGCCACTGCCAGTGTAATGGACATCAACCTGGAAGATATGAGTCAGGGTGATTTCAATGTGGATGTGGATTCCTTGAACGTTGGTGTGAGCAATAGGGCGCAGGCCTATATCTATGCGGTGAATGAAGTGAGCCTGGTGGATTTGGCAGGAAATGGTTCCCTTACCTTTGAAGGAACCTCCCAAAGGGTTGAGACCACAGTCACTGGAAATGCAAAATACAAAGGTGAAAAAATGGAAGCCGGTACCGTGAAGGCCAACGTGGAAAATGAGGCCAATGTCCGCATCAATGCCTTTCAGGATTTGGAGCTCAGTGCCAAGGGAAACTCAAGGACCTATCTGTATGGAAATCCCAAGATCACCATTTTGGAGTTTATGGACACCTCACAGCTCATCAAAAAGGTGGAATGATCATTTAAGCAAAATGGTTTCAGCTACATTGGCTTTTCAACTATATTTGTTAGGAGATGAATGAGCACTTAGACCCAACCGCCGATAATTTTTCCCAGGAAGAGCTTGATATTGAAAGAGCTTTACGGCCCATTACGTTTGATGACTTTACGGGTCAGGCACAGGTTTTGGAAAACCTGAAGGTCTTTGTACAGGCCGCCAATCTAAGAGGCGAAGCCTTGGACCATACCTTGTTTCATGGGCCCCCAGGTTTGGGGAAAACCACACTTGCACACATTTTGGCCAATGAATTGGGTGTGGGCATCAAGGTTACATCAGGACCTGTTCTGGACAAGCCAGGAGACCTGGCCGGCTTGCTGACCAATTTGGAAGAACGGGATGTACTGTTCATTGATGAGATACATCGGTTAAGTCCCATTGTGGAGGAATATTTGTACTCTGCCATGGAGGATTACAAAATAGATATCATGATTGAGACGGGCCCCAATGCCCGGACCGTTCAGATCAACCTAAGTCCGTTTACCCTTGTTGGGGCCACCACAAGATCAGGTCTGCTCACGGCGCCCATGCGGGCGAGATTTGGAATCCAAAGTAGATTGGAATATTACAATACCGAATTGCTTTCCACTATTGTGGAGCGGAGCGCAGAGATACTCAAAGTTCCCATTACCCAGGAAGCAGCGATTGAAATAGCTGGAAGAAGCAGGGGCACGCCCAGAATCTGCAATGCCCTTTTGCGCAGGGTAAGGGATTTTGCCCAGATCAAGGGAAATGGCAACATCGACCTCGAGATTTCCAGATTTGGACTGAAATCCCTTAATGTGGATACCCATGGGCTGGATGAAATGGACAACAAGATTTTGAGTACCATTATCGATAAATTTAAGGGCGGCCCAGTGGGCATAACCACATTGGCCACTGCGGTGTCCGAAAGCGCCGAGACCATTGAAGAGGTCTACGAACCCTTTTTGATCCAACAGGGATTCATCATGCGGACACCTCGCGGTAGGGAAGTAACGGAGCTGGCCTATAAACATCTCGGAAAGTTAAAGGGAGGAACACAAGGAGGGTTGTTTTAGTTTGAACCCAATTGAAACACATACACAATTGATCAAGACCGAAGCCAAGCGCCTCGGTTTTTTGTCTTGTGGCATTTCCAAAGCACAATTTTTGGAGGAAGAGGCCCCTCGACTAGAGCAGTGGCTCAACCAGAATATGCATGGGGAAATGCGGTACATGGAAAACCATTTTGACAAACGTTTGGATCCCACCAAATTGGTGGATGGGGCGAAATCAGTGATTTCGCTGTTGTTGAACTATTATCCTTCCCAAAAGCAAAATCCGGACTCGTATAAAATGTCAAAGTACGCCTATGGAACCGATTATCACTTTGTGATAAAGGATAAGCTCAAAACCTTGCTGCACTTCATCCAAGATGAAATTGGGGAAGTACATGGAAGAGCTTTTGTGGACTCTGCCCCTGTTCTGGACAAAGCCTGGGCGGCACGTAGTGGTCTGGGTTGGATGGGCAAGCACAGCAATCTATTGACCCAACAGGTAGGTTCTTTTTACTTCATTGCTGAATTGATCGTGGACCTGGAACTGGAATACGACACCCCTGTCACGGACCACTGCGGTACCTGTACGGCCTGCATGGATGCCTGCCCTACCGAGGCCATTGTGGAGCCCTATGTGGTGGACGGCAGCAAATGTATTTCCTATTTCACCATCGAACTGAAAAGTGCGATTCCATCCGAATTCCAGGGAAAGTTTGATGAATGGATGTTCGGCTGTGATGTGTGCCAGGATGTATGCCCGTGGAACCGTTTCTCAAAACCACATCAAGAACCCCTGTTCAATCCGCATCCAGAACTATTGTCCATGGACAAGAAAGACTGGGAAGAAATTACGGAGGGTGTGTTCCAAAAAATCTTCAAGAAATCTGCGGTGAAGCGAACCCAATATAAAGGCTTGCAACGAAACATCGATTTTTTAAAAGCAAAGGACCAACTATAACGATTTCGCCACAGTCGAAAAGGGATTTGATGTTAAGTTTTTTTAAGGGGATAATTAAAAATACTATATTGGATAGGATTCAAACTGTGATATTCTCAAAATCAAGGGCTAAAATTTGATGGAATCAAAATATCATGGATTGCCAGGCGATAACCATCTAAACTCAAAGAATGATCAAGATCAACAAACCCAGATTGAGCTTTTGGCAAATCTGGAACATGAACGTTGGATTTTTTGGAATCCAATTTAGCTTCGGCCTGCAGCAGACTGCGGTAAGTCCAATTTTTTCATTTTTAGGGGCCCATCATGACGAGTTGCCGCTGTTGAATCTGGCGGGTCCCGTTACCGGGTTGTTGATCCAGCCCATAATCGGGGCCATTTCTGATAAAACCTGGTCGCCAAAATGGGGAGGTAGAAGAAAACCATTCTTTTTGATCGGGGCGATATTGGCGAGCCTATGCCTGTTTGCCTTTCCATTTAGTCCGGAGCTATGGTTTGCCGTAGGGCTTTTATGGATTTTGGATGTGGGCAATAATACGGCCATGGAGCCTTACAGGGCATTCGTAGGGGACAAGCTTCCCGATAGCCAATTGACATTCGGATACCAAATGCAGAGTTTGTTTGTTGGGGCAGGGATCACGTTGGCCAATTTATCGTTGTTTGCATTCCAACACTGGTTCAGCACTTCGGTGGAAACCAGTGGCCTCTTCGATACCGCTGCAGAAACAACCTCTTCTATACCAACATGGGTATATTATTCCTTCTTTATAGGTGCCTTGGCATCCATTGGAACCGTCATGTGGTCAGTTTGGAAGACTCCTGAGATTCCTCCCACGGAAGAAGAGTTTGAAGAAATCAAAAAACACAATGAGGGTACCCCCGCTCCCATTGTTCAGATATTGAGTGTGCTCTTTGTCATTTTTTCCGTGCCGCTTTTATTGGGTTATTTATCGGCTGAACTGTACCCAAATTTGTGGGACAACATCAATCTTTGGGTAATCATTGTACTGGTGTTCGCTTTTGTGTGGTTGTTCGTTCTCTATCGGATGATCAAAAGGAATGAAGGAAATCAAACCATCAAAAAATTGGGAGACACGTTGAGCCCATTGATTGAAGCGGCCGAGGCTATTGGCGTCATGCCAGGATTTTTATGGAAACTGGCCGCCGTGTATTTCTTTCAATGGTATGCACTGTTCGTATACTGGCAATTTATGCCGCCCATGCTGCGAAGTAGTTTGTATGGCATAACCAATGAAGATTATGAAAGATTCGATTCCATAATGGCCTCTTTTAAAGGAGGTGCCGAAATCAGCACCCAAGACATGTCGTTTGCAGAGCATATACAATCATTGTCGGAACAGGCGTTGGGCCATGCGGGATTGATGAACGGAACATACAATCTGGTGACCATGTTGGTTGCCCTCGCCCTGGTACCCATAGCATCAAAAATAGGATCCAAATTGGTGTATGTACTTTGTTTGCTCCTCACGGGAATTGCCATGCTCAGTATGCCCTATATCAGCAATCCTTGGATGTTGTTGGCTCCAATGATTTTGTTCGGTATCGGTTGGGCGGCCATGATGGGCATCCCCTATGCCATGGTGTCCAAGGTAATCCCTGAAGAACGACGTGGCGTATACATGGGCATTGTGAACATGATGATCGTAATCCCCATGCTGATCCAAACGGTCAGCTTTGGGCCTATCATCAAAAACCTGATGAACAACAATGCCGTCAATGCCATACTCTTTGGAGGGGTATTCTTCATAATCGCAGGATTGCTGGCCATGCAATTAAATTTGCCCAAGGACAAACTGGATTCCGAAATGGATGTAGAAATTCCATAGAGAAGGCAGACCTGGGCATAACTGCTAAAAACGGTCATGGATATTCCATTATAACTATGGAATGCCCTAAATTTGACCTTTCATAGTCCACTGTATGAGCAAGGAAAAACAAAGACGCGAAGCTTTACTATATCACTCACAGCCACAACCGGGCAAGATCAAGATAGTCCCCACCAAACCCTATGCTACCCAACGGGATCTGGCATTGGCATATTCCCCAGGGGTTGCGGAACCCTGTCTGGAAATTGAAAAGAACAAGGATGATGTCTACAAATACACCGCAAAAGGGAACATTGTAGCGGTAATTTCAAACGGTACGGCCGTTTTGGGATTGGGCAATATTGGCCCTGAAGCATCAAAACCCGTAATGGAGGGTAAAAGCCTTTTGTTCAAGATTTTTGCGGATATCGATGGGATAGATATTGAACTGGATACCGAAGATGTGGACAAATTCATTGAGACCGTTAAGACCATTGCGCCCACCTTTGGGGGAATAAATCTGGAAGATATAAAGGCTCCCGAAGCCTTTGAGATCGAAAGACGCTTAAAGGAAGAATTGGATATTCCCGTAATGCACGATGATCAACACGGAACTGCGATCATTTCTGCGGCGGCGTTGTTGAATGCGCTGGAACTTACGGGCAAGAAAATCGGAAAAGTGCGGATAGTGGTCAGTGGTGCGGGCGCTGCCGCGGTTTCCTGTACCCGATTGTACAAAGCCTTTGGGGCAAATCCGAAGAATATTGTGATGTTGGACAGTAAAGGGGTCATCCGAAGCGATCGGGAAAATCTTTCCGAGGAAAAAAAGGAATTTGCCACAGACAGAAAAATAGACACCTTGGAGGAGGCCATGAAAGATGCCGATGTGTTCATTGGACTTTCCATTGCCAATATCCTCTCCCCAAAAATGCTCAAATCCATGGCCAAAAAACCCATTGTGTTCGCCATGGCAAATCCTGATCCAGAAATTGAGTATGATTTGGCATGTAAAACAAGAAAGGACATCATTATGGCCACGGGTCGGTCCGATCACCCCAATCAGGTGAACAATGTATTGGGCTTTCCGTTCATTTTCAGGGGAGCCTTGGATGTAAGGGCCACCAAGATCAATGAAGAAATGAAGATGGCGGCCGTAAGAGCGTTGGCCGATTTGACCCGGGAGTCCGTTCCAGAGCAGGTCAACATAGTGTACGATACCACAAGACTGGCCTTTGGCAAGGAATATATCATTCCAAAACCCTTTGATCCGCGATTGATCACCACAATTCCACCAGCTGTCGCCAAAGCCGCCATGGACAGTGGCGTGGCCAAGCAACCCATTGAGGATTGGGAGAAATACGAGGAGGAACTTTACCAAAGATCGGGAAATGACAACAAGGTGGTGAGATTGCTGCACAACAGGGCAAAACTGAACCCAAAACGAATCGTTTTTGCTGAAGCAGAGCTCTTGGATGTGATGAAGGCAGCCCAGATTGTGCATGATGAGGGTATTGCCAAACCCATTTTACTGGGACACAAGGAAACCATTGAAAACCTAAAACGGGAACTCGATTTTGATGCCGAAGTACCCATTATCGATCCCCGGTCCGATGAGTTCAGTGAGATGAGGACCAGGTACGCCCTAAAACTCTGGGAATCCAGGAAACGAAAAGGGGAAACAAGATATAGCGCCCGTGTCAATATGGGCAAACGCAATTACTTTGGAGCCATGATGCTCATGGAGGGCGATGCGGACGGAATGATTTCAGGATACTCTAGGTCATACCCTAGGGTATTGCGCCCTGTGTTTGAAGTGCTGGGTCGAGCCAAAGGCGTTAAAAATGCTTCCACGGTAAACATCATGATCACGGAAAGAGGCCCGCTGTTTTTGGCGGATACCTCCATCAATATCGATCCCGGGGCGGAAGAATTGGCGGAAATTGCCCAAATGACAGCCAATGTGGCCACAACTTTTGGTTTTGATCCCGTTATGGCACTGCTTTCCTACGCCAATTTTGGTTCATCCAATCACCCCAATGCGCAAAAGGTTAAAGAGGCTGTGCGAATCCTTCATGAAAGGAACCCCGATTTGGTGGTTGATGGGGAGATTCAGACCGATTTTGCATTGAGCCAGGAGCTGTGCCACAACAACTTTCCATTTTCCAAACTGGCTGGTAAAAAGGTGAACACGCTTATATTTCCCAACCTGGAATCGGCCAACATCACCTATAAACTTTTGAAAGGCTTGAACAAGGCAGATTCCATAGGGCCCATTATGCTGGGTCTGCCAAGGGCCGTGCATATCCTGCAACTGGGTGCCAGTGTGGACGAAATGGTGAATATGGCCGCGGTGGCCGTAATTGATGCCCAGGAGCGCGAAAAACGCAAAAAGGCCAGAGAAGGAGAATAGTTTCAACCACCCCCATCCAAAACCGGACGTATGATTACCCACTTAAAAGGAAAACTTGTAGAGAAAAACCCAACCTATGTTGTTGTGGAATGCAATGGGGTAGGTTATTTTTTGAACATTTCCCTGCATACCTTTTCCAAACTGAAGGATGAGGAAAGCATCCAACTTTATACCCACTTATTGGTGAAGGAAGATTCGCACACTTTGTTCGGTTTTGCGGAAAGATCCGAGCGGGAAGTCTTTAGGTTGCTGATCTCCGTCTCGGGTGTCGGTTCCAGCATCGCAAGAACCATGTTGTCCTCGTTATCGCCCACAGAAATACGGGATGCCATTGCCAATGGAAACGTACCTTTAATACAGGCAATCAAGGGGATAGGGGCCAAGACGGCACAACGGGTAATTTTGGACTTAAAGGACAAGATTTTAAAAGTCTACGATATGGGCGAAGTTTCCCCTCAATCAAACAATACAAGCAAAGAAGAAGCGTTATCTGCATTAGAGGTTCTTGGTTTTGTAAGAAGACAATCTGAAAAGGTTGTGGACAAGGTACTGTCCCAAGATCCTTCACTAAGCGTTGAGAACATTATAAAATTGGCGCTGAAAAATTTGTAACTAGTTTGAAAAGAGGGGCAAAACCAATACTTAAACAACCAAGCTTTAAGTACTTTTTCTTTTTTATTTGTTTTCTGACATTCGCCACTTCGATGGGTCAGGAGACCAATGAACAAGTTCAGGACTCCATATCGACCGGGGTAGAGCTTGGACGTTTGATATTGGAGAACCCCGATAGCATCATTGCCAAATACACTTATGACCCCAAGACGGACCGTTACATTTACACGGAAAGTATTGGTGATTTCAATATCAACTACCCAGTGATCCTCACACCCGACCAGTACTACGAATTGGTTAGGAAAGAGCAGATGAAGTCCTACTTCAAACAAAAAATCGATGCGTTTACGGGAAGAAAGGAAGGAAGTGAGGAAGCCCGGAAGAACCTATTGCCCAACTTTTATGTCAACAGCAACTTTTTTGAATCCATTTTTGGGGGTAACACCATAGAGGTGATTCCGCAAGGTTCCGTGGCCATGGATTTGGGTGTGTTGTGGCAAAAGAACGATAATCCGGCATTGTCACCACGAAACCGTACCAACCTATCTTTCGATTTTGACCAACGTATCAGCCTAAGCTTATTGGGAAAAGTAGGGGAACGACTGCAGGTGACCGCCAATTATGATACCGAGGCCACTTTCGATTTTCAGAATTTGGTGAAATTGGACTACACCCCAACCGAAGATGACATACTCCGCAAGATCGAGATAGGAAATGTGAACATGCCCCTCAACAGTTCCTTGATCACGGGGGCACAAAGCCTTTTTGGGGTAAAGACCCAGCTACAATTTGGAAAGACCACGGTAACCGCTGTCTTTTCTGAACAACGTTCCCAAAACAACACCGTGGTGGCTCAAGGCGGTGGAACCTTGAACGAGTTTTCGTTGACCGCTTTGGACTATGATGAGGACAGGCACTTTTTCTTGGCACAGTACTTTAGGGACAACTATGATCAAGCGTTGACAAATTACCCTTTCATCAGAAGCCAGGTCCAGATTACAAGATTGGAAGTATGGGTGACCAACCGAAACCAGCAGACATTGAATGTACGGAATGTGGTGGCCATCCAGGATTTGGGGGAAGCGTTGGAAAATAAAACGCGTATTGGACTCAACAACGGCGATCCGGCCGGGTTCTTTAACCCAGCCGCCATCGTGACCGGATTTCCCCAAAATGCCGCCAATGATTATGACCCCAACCAAATAGGGACCGGAGCCTTGACCCAATCCATTAGGGACATTGCCACGGTGGAAGCAGGATTTAACATCCCAGGCTATCAGGTAAACCAAGGGTTTGACTATGCCATTTTGGAAAATGCCAGGAAATTGGAGCAGGGAAGGGACTATCAATTTAATTCGCAATTGGGGTACATTTCCTTGAACCAACGGTTGAGCAACGATGAGGTGTTGGGGGTGGCTTTTCAGTATACCGTGAACGGGCAAGTGTACCAAGTTGGGGAATTTGCCAATGGCGGTGTGGATGCGACCACCGTATCAGGGGGAATCAATCCCATTATTGAGAACAACACGTTGATCCTTAAGTTATTGAAGAGCAACATCACCAATGTGGAAGATCCCATTTGGGATTTGATGATGAAGAACATTTATTCCACGGGTGCCTTTCAATTGGATCAGGAAGATTTCAAGCTCAACATTCTATATTCGGACCCCACGCCTAGAAACTATATAACACCCGTGAATCCCAATGTGGGTTGGCCAGCAGGTTTGGAAGATAGGATTCTGCTCAGTGTCTTCAATTTGGACCGCTTAAACGTGTATAACGATATACAACCGGGTGGGGATGGCTTCTTTGATTATGTTCCAGGAATTACCGTCGATCCCCAATCTGGACGGATCATCTTCACCAAAGTGGAACCTTTTGGGGAATATTTGTTCGAAGAATTGGGTGGCGGTGTCTATGATGTTGAAAACGACCAGGGCTACAATGTCAACCAACAACGGTATGTGTTCCGAAACATGTATGCCAAGACCAAGGCGGCATCCCTGCAGGATGCGGAAAAGAACCGTTTTCAGATCAAGGGTCGATACAAGTCCCAGGGAAACAACGGTATCCCCATCGGAGCGTTCAATGTGCCCCGTGGCTCGGTTCGTGTGACTGCCGGTGGACGCCAGTTGCAGGAAGGGATAGACTACACCGTAAACTATCAAGCGGGAACTGTACAGATTTTGGATCCCAGTTTGGCGGCTTCCAACACCCCGATCAATATTTCCGTGGAGAACAATGCCGTTTTTGGCCAGCAGACCCGAAGATTCACGGGGGTGAATGTGGAACATAGGTTCAATGAGAATTTTTTGTTGGGAGGGACCATCCTCAACCTCAATGAGCGTCCGCTCACCCAAAAATCCAATTTTGGGGTGGAGCCCGTGAACAATACCATTTTTGGATTGAACGGAAACTTCAGCACTGAGATTCCCTTCTTGACACGATTGGCCAATAAATTGCCCAATATTGATACAGATGTGCCCTCCAATCTATCCTTGCGTGGTGAAGTGGCCTTTTTAAAACCCAATTCACCAAAAAATGCGGATTTTCAAGGGGAAACCACAACCTATCTTGATGATTTTGAGGGAGCCCAGGCTTTGATCGATATTCGCTCGTCCTTGGGTTGGACCTTGGCGAGTCCGCCTGTCGAGTTTTTGGAAGACCGCACCGATATTGATGTGGGCTATGAGCGCGCAAAGATGTCGTGGTACACCATAGACCCTATTTTTTATACCAACCAACGTCCATCCGGACTTTCCGATAATGACATTTCCCTGAACGCTACTCGTAGGGTCTTTATTGATGAGGTGTTCACGGAAACCGATATTGCCCAAGGACAGACCCAAGTACAGAGTACTTTGGACATTGTGTATTATCCCAATCAAAAAGGGCCGTACAACGCCAACCCAAACTTTGGGGCCGAAACCGCGGATGATAAATGGGCCGGGATCATGCGCCCCTTGAGCAGTACCAATTTTGAACAATCCAATGTGGAATTTGTGCAGTTCTGGGTCTTGGATCCCTATGTGGATGGCCAGACCAACAATGCCAATGTGGGTGAGTTGGTGTTGAACTTGGGAAATATATCAGAGGACATCCTACGGGATGGTCGTAAACAATATGAAAATGGCTTGCCGGCAAGTACCAATAATGAAGTGCCAAGGCCCACCATTTGGGGGCAGGTGCCCTCAACCCAGTCCCTGGTCTATGCCTTTGATGCCGATGAGGCCAACAGGGCCTTGCAGGATGTAGGGTTGGATGGTTTGAACGATACCGAAGAACAGGCCATCTACAACGGACCCAGCGAGGATCCCGCTTTGGACAACTATCAATACTATTTAAACAGGGAGGGTAGCATTTTGGAACGCTATCTGGATTTTAACAACCCCGATGGTAACTCGCCCGTGGCAGTGACCAATACGAATAGGGGCTCCACCACCTTGCCCGA
The DNA here is from genome assembly GCA_041391945.1 of Allomuricauda sp. Lineage (GTDB taxonomy): Bacteria > Bacteroidota > Bacteroidia > Flavobacteriales > Flavobacteriaceae > Flagellimonas. The sequence continues at coordinate 132,774 of JAWKNC010000004.1, forward strand.
TGTGGAGGATATAGACCGTGACCTTACCATGAACACGGTGAACAGTTACTACGAATACCGCATCCAGATTAAGCCCAATACCACCATAGATGATGAATATGTAACGGATATCAGGGAAGGCCAGACGCCAACGCTTCCCAACGGTACCCAACTCAACAGAAGGTGGATCCAGTACAAGATTCCGTTGAGTGATTTTACGGATGCAGTGGGCGGGATCACAGACTTTAGGTCCGTTAGTTTTATGCGGATGTACCTTACCGGATTTACGGATGATGTCATACTTCGTTTTGCCACCTTGGATCTGGTTCGAGGGGATTGGCGTACCTATACCAAATCCTTGCAGCCCGATGTGGACAACGATCCATCTGATGATGGCACGGTAACTGACGTGAATACGGTTAATATTGAGGAGAATTTTGGCAGACAGCCCATCCCCTATGTACTGCCCCCAGGAGTGGTACGGGAACAGTTGAACAACAACAACACCATCATCCGCCAGAACGAACAATCCCTCTCCTTTGTAGTGGAGAACTTGGAACCGGAGGATGCTAGGGGCGTTTTCAAAAATGTGAACATGGATGTGCGGCAGTACGAACGCATCAAAATGTTCATGCACGCAGAGAAGATTCTCAATGGGGATTATTCTGATGATGATACCCCGTTGGTCGGTTTCCTTCGGATAGGAACGGATTTTTCGGAGAACTTCTACCAGATAGAACTTCCACTTCAGTTTACCCCGTTCAATGTAACCTCGGCGGATCAGATCTGGCCCGATGTGAACCAGATTGACATTGCCTTGAGCGATTTGAACAAAGTAAAATCCAAAGGTATTGCAGAGCAGACCTTGAATACCATCAATTACTATGAGATAGTGGATGGTGAAGCCGTAGCTGTAAACGAATTTGCCCCAAGGACCTTGGGAACCTTGCGTATCGGAATTCGGGGAAATCCCTCTTTGGGAAGCATCCGTGGTATGATGGTGGGGGTAAAGAACATTGACGACATGCCCGCCCGTGGAGAGGTTTGGTTCAATGAACTTCGTTTGGCTGGTTTGGACAATAATGGGGGATGGGCCGCCATAGCCGCTTTGGATGCAAACATGGCCGATTTTGCCAATGTGACCGCAACAGGAAGCAAAAGTACCTCTGGGTTTGGCTCCATAGACCAAATGCCCAATGAACGCTCCAGGGAAGATGCCATTTCTTACGATGTGGTCACCAATGTGAACGTGGGCCAGTTGTTCCCCAAAAAATGGAACCTGCAATTGCCGTTCAATTATGGCATTTCCGAGACCTTGGTCACTCCCGAGTTCGATCCCGTTTATGACGACCTAAAACTGGAGGACCGCATTGCTGCGGCTACCACCGCCGAAGAAGCGGAGACCATTGAAAAACAGGCTGAGGACTATACCAAAAGGACCAGTATCAACCTGATTGGAGTTCGGAAAAATAGAGGCGAGGAAGCCAAGGAGAATTTCTTCGATATTGAAAACTTCACCTTCAATTATTCTTATAACGAGACCAATCATCGTGATTTTGAAATCGCCGAACTGCGCGACCAAAACGTGACCACTGGCTTTGTGTACAACCATAATTTCAAACCTGCCCAAGTGGCGCCTTTTGCCAAAAAGGACTCGGTGTTCATGAGTAGGTACTGGCAGTGGCTAAAGGATTTAAATTTCAATGTATTGCCTACGAGTATATCCGTCAACGCCAATTACAATCGTTCCTTTAACCAGCAACGGTTCAGGGATGTTCTGGAACCTGGTGTGGACGCCCTGCAATTGCCCCTGTTGCAACAGCGCAACTACCTCTTCAATTGGCAGTACGCCTTAAATTACAGCATTACCAAGTCCTTGCGATTGAACCTGACCGCATCCAACAATAATATTGTCCGCAATTATTTCAATGTGGATGATGACCCAGATTCTGGAATAAACCAAGCATTGGACCTCTGGGACGGATTCTTTGACATTGGGGAACCCAACAGGCACGCCCAGCAAATGCAATTGAACTATGAGTTGCCCTTCAGCAAGTTCCCTTTCCTCAATTTTATCAATGCACAGTACACCTATACCAGCAATTTTGACTGGCAACGGGGAGGCGACGCCTTGATAGAGGTGGCAGGAGAGAACATCAACACTGTGCAGAACGCCGGTACCCATAACCTAACGGCTAACCTGAGCATGCAGCGCTTTTATGATTTTCTGGGTTTGAAAAAACGTGATGGAAAGGTAACTGCAACCCAAGCTGCCGTACGCAGGGACAAGGCAGGAAATCCAGCAAATGGTGCTGATGAAAAGGCCCCCAAAAAGACCAGCAAGGCCTTCAACACCTTGGTGGACATTGTGACCATGGTTAAACGGGTCAATGTAAATTACAGCGAAAACAATGGTAAGGTATTGCCAGGGTATACCCAGTCCATAGGATTTATCGGTACTACCCGCCCCACGTTGGGGTTTGTGTTTGGAAGTCAGGCCGATGTGCGTTTTGAGGCCGCAAGGAATGGTTGGTTGACCACCTTCCCCGAGTTCAACTCGCAGTATATGGAGAATTCCAACAAACAGTTGAACATTACCGCCACAGCGCAGCCTACCCCAGATTTGACAATTGACCTAACTGCGGATAGGCAAATATCCAACAGTTATCAAGAGAATTTTAGGATCGATCAGTTGGGCAATGGACAGTTTGAATACGTCAACCTTTTGGGGAACAATTTTGGAAACTTCAGCATATCCACAGTGATGATCGGTACGGTTTTCAGCAAGAGTGATGAGTTTAATTCAGAAGCTTTTGAAAAGTTCAAGGAAAACCGGATTACCATTGCCAATAGGTTGGTCTCTGACCGAGGGCAAAACCCTGGGACCTTGGATGAAGATGGGTTTCCGGAACGCTATGGAAAGACCCAGCAAGAGGTGCTGTTGCCGGCCTTCTTTGCTGCCTACACAGGGCAGGATGTAAACCGGGTAAATTTGGATGCCTTTAGGCAAATTCCCATTCCCAATTGGAACATCAAATACACAGGTTTGATGAAAAACAAATGGTTCCAAAGCAAATTCAAACGTTTTTCATTGGGCCATGGATACCGTGCGGCCTATAGTATCAATTCATTCCAGACCAACTTGGAAAGGCAGAACACCACATTTGATCCAGAAAACGGGGACTATCTTCCAGAGAACATCATCAACAATGTGGTGCTCACCGATCAGTTCAACCCCTTGATGCGCGTGGATTTTGAAATGAAGAATTCCTTCAGCTTCTTGGCCGAGGTACGGACCGATAGGACCCTCTCCTTGAGTTTCGACAACAATCTGTTGACGGAGATCAACGGTAAGGAATATACGCTTGGATTGGGATACCGATTCAAGGATGTGAAATTTGTGACCAACATTGGAGGGGAGAAGACCCGATTGAAGGGAGATCTGAACCTAAAGGCAGATCTGTCGCTTCGGGATAATATCACCATCATCCGCAATTTGGATATCGACAACAACCAGATTACCTCCGGTCAAAAATTGATGTCGATTAAGTTTACCGCTGACTATGCCCTTAGCAAAAGCTTGAACGCCCTATTCTTCTATGACCATTCCTTCTCGCAATTTGCGGTGTCCACGGCATTCCCCCAAACTACCATCAATACAGGATTTACCCTCAGGTATAATTTTGGCAACTAGGTCGCGACTTCGGAAAAGCAGGCCCAAAGCTACATTTCATTTGTTCAAATTTTGTTTTCAAGTTTACTTGAAAAGCTATGTTCAATCAATTACATTTGCCAATCGACTAATTCAAAATTATTGTCATGAACATACCATCAGAATTGAAGTACACCAAGGACCATGAGTGGGTAAGGATAGACGGGGACATAGCAACCGTAGGTATTACCGATTTCGCTCAGGGAGAATTGGGGGACATTGTCTATGTTGAGGTGGAGACCGTGGACGAGACCTTGGACAAAGAGGAAGTTTTTGGAACCGTGGAAGCGGTAAAAACGGTTTCAGACCTTTTTTTGCCCCTCAGTGGTGAAATCATCGAGTTCAATGAAATTTTGGAAGATGAACCTGAAAAAGTTAACACCGATCCCTATGGAGAAGGCTGGATGATCAAAATAAAAATAAGCGATGCCTCGGAAGTTGGGGAGTTGATGAGCGATGAGGATTACAAGGCATTAATAGGTGCTTGAACAAAAAAAGTATACTATATTGTTCATAAGCTGGGTGCTGTTCATTACAATGCTCAGCTTATTTTCTTTTTCAGGAATGGATTTGGATGCAGGGAAGTTGAATATCCCCTATGCCGATAAAATCACGCATTTTGTGTTTTACACGGTCTTCGCAATTTTGGGATGTCTTTTTTTGCGGGAACGCACCAAAGGCAATATTGCGATTGGCAAGGCCATCAAAAATATAGTAGTGGCCGCCATAGGGTATGGCATATTTATTGAGGTACTGCAATATACGTTCACTGAGGACCGTAAGGCAGAATTGGGCGATGTTTTGGCCAATACTTTTGGTGCAATTGTAGGAGTTGGCCTAATTTGGTGGTATTTTTCTAAAGAAAGGCCGTTAAAATGGAAATTTTAATTGTTTATTTAATCAATTAATAATTAAATTAGCAAACACTAAAATCAAAAAAATGGAACTAAAAAAGAATCCAAAGGCAGATGTGGGAAGAAACAGTTCGCTCTACTTCGTGATAGGGTTGGCAGCTGTTTTGGGGTTGGTTTATGGAGCCATGGAGTGGAAAAAATATGACAGGGGCAACGATTACGACATTGCCTTGAACGTGGAAGATCAATTGGATGAGGAAGTTCCCTTGACCGAGCAGATCAAGACACCACCGCCACCGCCACCGCCAGCTGCACCTGAGGTAATAGAAGTTGTTGAGGATGAGGAAGAAGTACAGGAAACTGTGATCGAGTCCACCGAAACCAGCCAGGAAGAAGAGGTAGTGGAAGTTGAGGATGTTGAAGTGGAAGAGGTCGATGAGGATATTTCAGTTCCATTTGCCGTAATTGAGGATGTGCCTGTTTTCCCCGGTTGCGAAGGGGCAAAAGATAAAAAAGCATGTTTTCAGGACATGATGCAAGACCATATCCGAAAAAATTTCCGGTATCCAGAAATTGCCCAGGAAATGGGAGTCCAAGGTCGTGTAAACGTAATTTTTGTTATCCAGAAAGATGGAAGCATTGGCAATATCAGAATGCGTGGACCGGATAAAAACTTGGAGGCCGAGGCATTGCGCATCATCCAAAAACTTCCAAAAATGACACCTGGAAAACAAAGAGGTAGAGCTGTAAAGGTACCATTCAGTATTCCGATTACCTTTAAGCTACAATAAAAAATATGATTCCTGTTGCGGCAGGAATTTGGAAAAGCCCTGATGGAAACGTCAGGGCTTTTTTGGTTGGACCTTTTGTACATCTATGTCGATCATGCTGGAATTTGGCATTAAAATCCTTTGATGGTTGGAAAACAACCTTGCCAACGTTATCTTTGCCAGCCAATCATATTTGTGGATGAAATCTGCTGTAGATTCCGTAAAAAGCAATTCCCTGTCCTTGATTTTTTCTGAATTCAAGAAAATAACCAAAGCCAAACTGGCGATCAGTGTGGTTTTTTCTTCCATTGCGGGATATTTTTTGGGTGCCTATCAATTGGATATGCTCTCTCTAGTTCTCCTCGCTTTTGGTGGTTATTGCATGGTCGGCGCATCCAATGCCTACAATCAGGTCATTGAAAGGGATTTGGATGCACTTATGAGCCGTACCAAGGACCGTCCCATACCTTCAGGGCGCATGTCTTCGGGAACGGCATTGGCCATTGCCATTGTAATGACCTTGCTGGGAGTGATCGCATTGTATATCCTAAATCCCAAAACCGCAATGTTCGGTGCCATTTCCATATTTCTGTATACCAGTGTCTATACACCACTTAAAACAAAAACCCCGCTTTCGGTTTTTGTGGGGGCCATTCCCGGGGCCATTCCCTTTATGTTGGGTTGGGTGGCCGCCACAAATGATTTCGGTATAGAGCCCGGAACCTTGTTCATGATACAGTTTTTTTGGCAATTTCCACATTTCTGGGCCTTGGGCTGGATGCTGGACGATGACTATAAAAAAGCAGGATTTAAAATGTTGCCCACAGGAGAAAAGGATGCGGGCACTGCACTACAGATTATCCTCTATACCATCTGGATGATCGTCATTTCCGTTATGCCGGCCTTTGGATTTACCGGTAGGTTGCATTTGTCCATTTTTGGGATGGCCATAGTTTTGATTTCTGGATTGGCAATGCTCTTTTTTGCCTTCAAATTATATGAAAAGAGGGATAATGCCTCCGCAAGAAGGCTGATGCTGGCAAGCGTCACCTATATTTCATTGATTCAGATAGTATACGTAGTAGATAAGTTTATAAGTTAGCATATGGATTTAACCCAGGGAACAGAAGAAGAGAAACACCGAAGGTCCAAAAAGATGATGCTTTGGTTTGGCATTGTGAGCTTGATCATGGGCTTTGCCGGCTGGACCAGTGCCTATATAGTGAGCAGCAAGCGTGAAGATTGGATCAGCGATTTGGAGCTGCCCCGGGCATTTTTTATCAGCACGGCCATCATCATCATTAGCAGCATCACGTACTTTTTTGCCAAGCAGGCGGTACGGAGGAATGATCAAAAGAAGGCGACTGTTTTTCTGTTGGTCACCTTCGCCCTGGGCATCACCTTTATTGCGCTGCAGTTTTATGGATTTTCACAAATGCTGGAGAACGGATACTATTTTACCGGGCCAACCAGCAATATCAAGATGTCATACGTGTTCCTGATAGCGGCTGTGCACATTCTCCATGTTGTGGTGGGCCTCATTTCTCTGTTGGTTGTGTTGGTGCAACAGTTGAGGGGAAAATACATGCCTGGAGATATGTTGGGACTGGAACTGGGTACAACCTTTTGGCATTTTTTGGATTTTCTTTGGGTGTATTTGATATTATTTATGTATTTCGTGAAATAAATTTTTGTGGGGACGGTTTTCGTTCAACTTTATCTTTTCGAATACATCAAAAGGTGTAAATTTGTGAAAGTTTTATTAAAACGGCTTTAATATATGGATGCAACGGTGACTACCGGTACAGAAGAGAGCGTTTGGGGAGGCGGAAACAGACCCTTGGGCGCTAGCTATGGAAAAATGATGATGTGGTTTTTTATTGTTTCGGATGCCTTGACCTTTTCCGGGTTTTTGGTGTCCTACGGCTTTTCAAGGTTCAAGTTCATTGAAACTTGGCCCATTGCCGACCAAGTGTTCACCCACGTGCCTTTTTTCCATGGAAATTACCCTATGTACTATGTGGCTTTTATGACCTTTATTCTGATCATGTCCTCCGTGACCATGGTGCTTGCTGTGGATGCGGGACATAGAATGATGCAGAAAAAGGTTATCCTGTATATGTTCCTTACTATTATTGGCGGTGCCATTTTCGTTGGCTCACAGGCATGGGAATGGGCAACCTTCATCAAAGGGGATCATGGGGCGTTGGAGACCAAGGGAGGTAGGATTTTGCAGTTTGTGGATACGGAGGGCCATCGTGTGGCTTTGGCCGATTTTGCCAAGACACTCCCTGAAGAAAGGGTAAAACACTTGAAGAACCAAGGAATTTGGTTTCAGGAAGAAGGGTACAAGACTTCTTTTTCGTTGAATGAGGTGGTGGAAGGTTTCAAGGCCACTCCCAATATCCTGATCAGGACCGAAAAAATAGACGATGAAGGCCATAAGACCATATTGGACAGACAGGAATCCTTGGCCAAACTTGCGCAGGCCACACAGGTAGTGGAAGGTGCAAACCTTATCCATAACGAATATGGAAGCCGACTTTTTGCCGACTTCTTCTTCTTCATCACAGGCTTTCACGGTTTCCACGTATTTTCGGGAGTGGTGATCAACATCATCATCTTTTTCAATGTCATTTTGGGCACGTATGAGCGAAGGGGACATTATGAAATGGTAGAAAAAGTTGGGCTCTACTGGCACTTTGTGGATTTGGTCTGGGTATTCGTATTTACATTCTTTTATTTGGTATAAAACACTCCTTTTATAAATGGCACACGCACATAAACTCGAAATTTTTAGAGGACTTTTAAAATTTAAGTCGAACACCCAAAAAATTTGGGGCGTATTGATATTCCTTTCCATTGTAACCGCCATAGAGGTTGGTCTGGGGATCACAAAACCACGGGTGTTGACACACAACCACTTTTTGGGGATGAAAGTCCTGAACTGGATGTTCATCATCATGACCCTGATAAAAGCGTATTATATCGCTTGGGATTTCATGCACCTTAGGGATGAGAGGAAATCCTTGAGAAGGGCCGTGGTATGGACGCCAATTTTCTTGATCTGTTATTTGATTTTCATTCTCCTTTTTGAGGCGGATTACATCTACAATGTGTACAAGGAAGGCTTTGTCACTTGGAATCTGTAGAAAAGTATTAACATAGAGAAAAGACGGTTTCCCAACCGTCTTTTTTATTTTTGTACAATTCATTTTTCCATGAAAAAGGTTTTTGTTTTAGTGATCCTTTTTGTCTTTCCTCTGGTGGCCTACTTGTTTTTCGCCTCGGGGGTTAATAAGTTCGTGAATCTTCCCATTCTCACCGAAAAGCTTCCAGATATTGCCAATTTTGACGGTGGGGCAACCTTGGAAAACAAGATCACGATTTTGGGCTTTTTGGGAAATGAAGTGGACCGCAAGGAAGGAAATGCCTTCAACCTAAACCAAAAAATATACAAGCGCTTCAAGGATTTCAATGATTTTCAGATGGTCATGGTCGTGCCTGAAGGAAATAAGGACAAGGTAGAATCCTTGAAAAAGGAATTGCACCAGCTCTCCGATACGGACAAATGGAATTTTGTATACGGGACCGAAGACGATATCAAACATCTTTTTGGAGCACTTAGGACCAATTTGGAACTGGACAGTGACCTGTCCACCCCTTACGTTTTTATTATTGACAAAGACAGGAACCTAAGGGGCAGGAACGATGATGAGGACGATGGGGTCAAGTATGGTTTCAACACAGCGTCCGTTGCTGATTTGAACAATAAAATGGAGGATGATGTCAAGATTATCCTTGCTGAATATCGACTCGCTTTAAAGAAGAACAATGCCAACAGGAGCCAATAAGAAAAAGAAATATACCTACGTTTGGGTTTCGGCCGTTATTTTGGTCTTTGGGATCTTTGCCGTAAATGAGATCACCAAAAAGGCCAAACAGGGAACCCTGGTAGAGAATGACCGCATGAGTGTGGGTTCCATCCATAAAAGTTTGGGTTTTGTCATAAGCGATGGCAAAAAAAGAAAGGTGCCACCCTTTTCCTTTATGAACCAAGACAGTGTGCCCATTTCCAATGATGACTATCTGGGGAAAGTGTATGTGGTGGAATTTTTCTTTACCACCTGCCCCACAATCTGCCCCATAATGACCAAAAACTTGGTGGAACTCCAGAAAACTTTTCAGGGGGACGAGGATTTTGGTGTAGCATCCTTTACAATCAACCCAAGATATGATACTCCATCCGTGCTTAAAAAGTATGCCGCCAAATATGGCATAACGGACAAAGATTGGAATTTACTGACCGGAGATCAGGATAAAATCTATGCATTGGCACAGGAAGGATTCTATATTGTGGCCAATGAGGATGAGGATGCCCCAGGGGGTTTTGAGCACTCGGGAATGTTCGCGGTGGTTGACAAAAATGGGTATATTCGCTCCCGTGATGACGCACATGGAAACCCTTTGATTTATTACCGCGGCACCATCACGGAAAAGCAGGGTGTAAATGATGAGGGAGAAGCGCAGCAGATCACCATGTTAAAAGAGGACATTAAAAAATTATTGGCAGAATAATGGAGCAATTTTCAATTCAGGAAAAAAAGTTCAATAAATGGATTACAGTAATATCCATTGCCATTCCTTTGGTGGTTGTATTACTGTTTGCCTACAAAATACCCAATGTGGAACCTCTTTGGTTTTTGCCGCCCATATATGCGGTGATCAACGGGTTGACGGCCATTCTATTGGTCATGGCAGTAGTGGCCATAAAAAATGGAAAAAGACGACTGCACCAAAAATTGATCAATACCTGTATAGTGCTGTCCGCTTTGTTCCTGATCATGTATGTCGCTTATCATATGACATCGGATACGACAATTTATGGAGGGGAGGGTTTTGTAAAATATCTTTATTATTTCATATTGCTGACCCACATTGTCCTGTCCATTTCGGTCATCCCCTTGGTATTGATTACCTATTCAAAAGCTTATTTGGGAGATTTTGTGAACCATAGATTATGGGCCAAATTCACCTTTCCCATTTGGTTGTACGTGGCTGTGACAGGGGTAGTGGTCTATTTGATGATTTCGCCTTTTTATCAGTATTGATACTTTTGCCATGAAATACAAGTTTCCCATAATCCTAATGGTTATTTTAATCTTGCCACAAGCAATGGATGCCCAATGCGCCATGTGTAGGGCAGTGGTGGAAAGTGAGGCTGATGGGAGCACCGCCGAAGGAATCAATAATGGCATCGTGTATCTTATGGCCATTCCCTACATATTGGTGGCGGGACTTTTCTATTTCATATATAGGAAGATGAGAAACTAAAGGGTTGAACAATCCTTCATATAAAGTTTTTCCCCTAAAAAGTGTAACAATAATACATAAACGTTATCTTATAGGCACGCATATTTAGATCTCATCAATCAAAAAATGTTAGCCTATGTTCGACATCGAAAGGTGGCAGGAAATATTTGACACCATAAGGAAGAACAAACTACGCACCTTTTTAACAGGACTTTCGGTAGCGTCCGGGATTTTTATCTTGGTCATCTTATTGGGTTTTGGCCAAGGCATGCAAAATGGCATCGAACAGGAATTCAAAGAAGATGCCGCAACAAGCGTTTGGGCCTGGCCAGGGGTTACTTCAAAGGAATATAAGGGATTGAACCCAGGCCGAAGGATCCAATTTGTCAACGAAAATGTTGAGACCGCCAGCTCCATGTTCAAAGACGATATTGAATATGAATCGGCGAGGATATTTGTGGGAGGGGTCAATGTGAACTATGGCAAGGAGGCGTTGGTCTATGGGGTTCAGGGCGTTGCTGGAGACTTTCAATTTATAGAAAATACCGGTATGGTGGAAGGAAGGTTCATCAATTACCAAGATGAGGTTTCCACCGGCAAAGTGGCCGTTATCGGGAAAAAAATCAGAAAAGACGTCTTCACCAAAGTGGATTCGCCCATAGGGGAATTTATAGAAATTTCAGGGATCCCATTTAAGATCATAGGGGTCTTTAAGGAAATGGAAGAACGTGAGGAAGAACGCATTTATATTCCCATTACCACTGCCCAGCGTATATTCAACGGAGGCAATAGGGTGAGCAACATCTCTTATACCCTGCCACCGGTGGAAAACTTTGATGAGGCCGTGGCCCAGGCGGTAAACTTCAAGAACAACCTTAGGAGCTATCTTCAGCAGGCACATACCGTTGCACCGGACGACAATGGTGCCTTGGAGGTATGGAGTGCCATGGAAGAGGCAAAACGGTACTACGGGCTCACGGGCAACATTAAAATGTTCTTCTGGTTCGTGGGAATCTGCACCATCATTGCGGGAGTGGTCGGGGTAAGCAATATCATGCTCATTGTGGTGCGGGAAAGAACCAGGGAAATAGGCATTAGAAAAGCGTTGGGAGCCAAGCCTTGGTCCATAGTGGGAATGATTTTACAGGAATCCATTTTTGTCACGGCAATTTCAGGATTTTCAGGATTGATATTCAGTATGGCCTTGTTGGAGGTGGTGGGCCCCAATGTTGAAGTGGACTATGTTGTGAACCCATCCGTCAATTTCAATGTGGCCTTTTCCACGGTGTTGGTCCTTATTCTGGCCGGGACCTTGGCTGGGTTTGTGCCAGCATGGAAAGCGGCCAAAGTACAGGTCATAGAATCGCTGCGTGATGAATGATACAAGGATAAAAAAATCGAGTCATGTTCAACAAGGATAGATGGCGGGAAATCTTGGAAGTGCTCACCAGCAATGTGTGGCGCACCATTTTCACTGCATTTGGGGTTTGTTGGGGCATTTTTATCCTGATTGTGCTTTTGGCGGCGGGCAAGGGATTGGAAAATGGCATCCGGAAAGATTTTGGGGATATCGCCACAAACACCATGTTCATGTGGACACGGAGTACCACCAAGGCCTATGAGGGATTGCCCAAGGGCAGGAGCTTTGAGTTCAAGGTATCGGATGTGCAGGCCATTAAGGACAACGTGCCCCACCTCCGGTTTATCTCGCCCAGAAATCGCCTTGACGGATTCAGGGGCGGCAGCAACGTGGTGCGCGGTATACGTACAGGGGCCTTCAATGTGTATGGGGATTACCCAGAGATCATCAACCAAGACCCCATGACCGTTACCTCAGGTCGATTCATCAACTATAACGACATCCAGGAAAAAAGAAAAGTGGCCATCATCGGTCAAGGGGTAAAAAATGACCTTTATGAGAAGGGAGAGGAGGTCCTGGGCTCCTACATCAAGATTCAAGGGGTAAACTTTATGGTGATAGGCACCTATAAAAAGAACAGCAATGATGGTGACGGGGAAGAGGCCCAAAAAGAAATATTTGTGCCCTTTACCTCCTTTTCGCAGGCCTTCAATAGGGGTGAGGATGTGGGTTGGATGGCCATAACGGCGCACGATGGGAGTTCCATATCCGTGCTCAAGGATGATATCATCAAGGAAATGAAAAAAAGGCACAAAATACACCCTGAAGATACCAGGGCCATCGGTTATTTTGACCTGTATGAGCAGTTCAATAGGGTGGAAAGCCTTTTTGGGGCCCTCAAGGGCGTGGCCTATATTGTGGGTATCATGGTATTGCTCTCCGGCATCATCGGGGTAAGCAACATCATGCTCATCGTGGTCAAGGAGCGCACCAAGGAAATAGGGATACGCAGGGCACTGGGTGAACAGCCTTGGTCCATAAAGAAGCAAATCCTCATGGAGTCCATCTTTCTGACCATCATTTCAGGAATGGTGGGCATCATTTTGGGCTCTTTGGTCATTTATGGCATTAATTCATTATTGGATAGTGTTGGTCCGGTGGATATGTTCATGAGCCCAAGCGTAAGTGTTGGTGTGGTAAGCGGGGCCATGCTCATTTTAATGATTTCAGGGCTGTTGGCAGGGTTCATTCCGGCCAACAGTGCCATTAGGGCTAGGCCCATAGAAGCCCTGCGAACAGAATAAATCAATCAAAATCAAATAATACATCAAAATGAAAAAATCGGTAACCATTGTCATCCTAGTGCTCATTGTGGTCATTTTTGGAGGGTCCATGTACTATCTATATCAAAAAAACGCAGAGGACCCTGTACAGTATGAAACAGAAAAACCAACCAAGCAGAACATTGTAAAAAAGGCAGTGGCCACAGGAAGCATTCTTCCTTTGGAGGAAGTACTGATCAAACCCAACATTTCTGGGGTCATAGAAGAAATTTATGTGGAAGGTGGGGATTACATTAAATCGGGAGATCTGCTGGCCAAGATAAAGGTGGTGCCCAACCTGAATGCATTGAACGATGCCCGAAATGCCATTGATGAGGCCAAAATAAATTTGGACGACCAAAAGCGCAACTATGAAAGACAGTTGTCCCTTTTCAACAAAGGGGTTATTTCGCAAGCCGATCTGGAACGGGCCCAAGTAAGCTATGACCAAGCCAAGCAATCCTACAATGCGGCCAACAAGCGCTTTGACATTGTAAAGACCGGAACTACAAGTGGCTACAAGAATGCGGCCAATACCTTGATCAGGGCTACGGTGAGCGGAATGGTGTTGGAAGTCCCTGTTGAGGTGGGTAACCAAGTCATTGAAAGCAATAACTTTAATGAAGGAACCACTATTGCCGCCATTGCGGATGTGGAAAAAATGATTTTTGAAGGCAAGGTGGATGAATCGGAAGTGGGAAGGATCAAGGAGGACCTACCATTGGAAATCACTGTGGGGGCCATTGAAAACCAAGTCTTTGATGCTGTGCTGGACTATATCGCCCCGAAAGGGAAAGAAGAGAACGGGGCCATTCAGTTTGAGATCAAGGGTACACTGAAAAAACAGGACACTGTATTCATAAGGGCCGGCCTCAGTGCCAATGCCTCCATAATCCTGGCACGGGCGGACAGTGTGTTGGCCCTCAAGGAAGCCTTGATACAGTTCGATGATGAAACCAAGAAACCCTATGTGGAGGTTGAGACCGCCGAACAACAATTTGAACGTAGGGACGTGACTTTGGGCATCAGTGATGGAATCTATGTGGAGGTGAAATCCGGACTCGATCCAAACGACAAGGTCAAAGTATGGAATACCATTGAGAAAGATGAGCAGTCCAATTGATGATTTAACAAAAAATTTCAATAATTCTTGTAACAATTTAACAACTTGTGGGTCCTATTGCGGGAGCCAAGTCGAACTATAGCTAATAGCACCAATCATGATAGAAATCAAAGATCTTCATAAATCCTATAAAATGGGAAGCAACTCCCTTCATGTATTAAAGGGGATAAATTTTAAGGCTGAAGCGGGAGAACTTGTTGCCATTATGGGATCTTCGGGATCTGGAAAATCTACCTTGCTGAACATTTTGGGAATGTTGGATGAAGCTGATTCTGGGGAGTATACCTTGGATGGTGTGCCCATTAAAAATTTGAGCGAGACCAAGGCCGCCCAATACCGGAACAAGTTCTTGGGCTTTGTTTTTCAATCCTTCAACTTGATCAATTATAAAAACGCCCTTGAAAATGTGGCGTTGCCATTGTATTACCAACGGATTCCCCGTAAGGAACGCCAAGAAAAGGCACTCCATTATTTGGAAAAAGTGGGGCTTAAAGAGTGGGCAGAACATTTGCCCAGTGAGCTCTCTGGGGGACAAAAACAGAGGGTGGCCATTGCCAGGGCCATGGCGGCAGAACCCAAGGTATTGCTGGCGGATGAGCCTACCGGGGCATTGGACAGTACCACTTCCTATGAGGTGATGGATCTGATTCAAAAGATCAACGATGAGGGGAACACCATTTTGGTGGTTACCCACGAAGAAGATATAGCCAATATGTGCAAACGTATCGTGCGGTTGAAAGATGGCGTGATCGTGGAGGACAAAAAAGTAAAACAAGTAAGGGCATCGGAATATGTTCAGTAGGGATACATGGAAAGAAATATTTGAGACCATCCAAAAGAACAAGCTAAGGACTTTTCTCTCTGGCTTTACCGTGGCCTTGGGTATTTTTATCGTCGTCATCCTAGTGGGCTTTACCAATGGTCTCCAGAACACGTTTGACGAATTTTTCAATGACGATGCCACCAATACCTTCTATATTTTTCGTGGAAGGACCACCATACCCTATAAAGGCTACAAATCCAACAGGCAAATAGAGTTTGACAATTCGGATCTGGCGGACATCAAAAAGAACTTCCCCATGTTCTTGGAGTATATCACACCTCGAATTACGAGAAGTTCCCTGGTCAAGTACAAGGAGGAATCCAACAATTACACCAATAGGGCAGTGGGACCTGCGCACCAGTTCAATGAGAAGACCATCATCATGAAGGGGCGTTACCTGAACGAGTCCGACATTAAGGACAAGGCCAAGAACATTGTGATAGGCAGATTGGTGGAAAAGGACCTATTTAAGGGAGAGGATGCCATTGGAAAATATGTGGATATGGGCGGCAGTGCCTTTAAAGTGGTAGGCGTATTTCAGGATGATGGGGGCGACAATGAAGAAAGGCTCATCTACATGCCCTACACCACAAGGCAGCTTTTGGAGAAAAGCAATGACAAGATAGATCAGATAGTTCTGGCCTTTAAACCGGAAATTGGATATGCGGGGGCCATGGGGTTTGAAGCTAGCCTCAGAAAATTTCTAAAGGACAAAAAATACATCAGCCCAAAGGATGAAAATGGCTTTTTTATCCGGAACGTGGCCGATCAGTACAAACAAAACCAACAGTTTGCCGTGGTCCTTGGTTTGATTTCATCCGTCTTTGCGCTGGGGACCATTATTGCGGGAATCATTGGGATCAGCAATATCATGGTATTTGTGGTAAAGGAACGGACCAAGGAGTTGGGTATACGGAAAGCATTGGGAGCCACTCCAAAAGCGGTAATCGGAACTATTTTAATGGAATCCATCGTTATTACCGCCATCTCAGGTTTTGTGGGGATGCTTATTGGGGTTGGGCTTTTGGGGTCCTTGGGTGAAAAATTGGAGGATTTTTTCATCAAGAATCCATACATAGATATGGGGTTTGCCATATTTGCCACAATAGTACTCATTGTTTTTGGAGCTATTGCTGGATATGTTCCTGCGCGAAAGGCAGCACGTATTAAACCTATTGTAGCATTAAGAGACGAGTAATATGAAATTTTTATTCGATAGAAATACTTGGCAGGAAATTTTTGGTTCCATAAGCAAGAACAAGACAAGGACCATCATTACCATTATTGGGGTTTTGTGGGGGATTTTTGTATATATCGCCATGTCCGGAGCGGCAAAGGGTCTCGACAATGGTTTTGAAAAACAATTTGAGAGTGTGGCGATGAACAGCCTGTTTGCTTGGGCACAGACCACCAGCAAGCCCTATGATGGATTTAAGACGGGCAGGCAATTGCAGCTTAAACTTCATGATGCAGAGGTGTTGCAGAACAGAATACCTCAAATACAATATATAGCCCCGAGGAATGTAAGGGGTGTTTTTGGGGATGCCCCCGGATTGATCGTAAGGGGTCAAAAATCAGGGAATTACAATGTATATGGCGATTTCCCAGTATTTACCAAAATTGCCACCAAGAAAATCTATAATGGTGGGAGGTTCATCAACGACGAGGATATCGAACAGGCAAGAAAGGTATGTGTAATTGGTGAGCGCACCCAAAAGGAGCTTTTTGAGGAAGACGAAGATCCCATTGGCGGCTACATACGGATAGACAATGTCTATTTTCAAGTGGTAGGGGTTCACAAGTTTGTTCCAGGGGGAGGTTTTGAAAGTGACAGCGATATTTTCATCCCTTTTACAACTTACAGAAGACTCTACAACACGGGTGAAAATGTGGGGTGGTTTTCCATAGCTGCGTATGATGATGCCGACGTGGTACAGGTGGAGGAAGATGTAAAATCGATTCTGAAAAGCATACACCGTGTGGATCCTACGGATGAAAGGGCATTTGGATCCTTCAACTTGGGAGAAATATTCAACCGTATCATGGGCTTTTCCAGCGGATTGACATTCTTGTCGCTGGTAATCGGTATTGCCACCATTTTGGCTGGGGTCATCGGTATTGGGAACATTCTGTTGATTTCGGTCAAGGAACGGACCAAAGAATTGGGGGTGAGGAGAGCGTTGGGGGCAACTCCTCGGGAAGTTAGGTCCCAAATCATTCTGGAATCCGTATTCCTTACCCTTGTTGCCGGGATCATGGGGATAATACTCGGGGCCGCCGTTTTGAGTTTGGTGAACAACCTCACGCAAGACATCGATTTTCCATATACCAATCCGACAGTGCCGGTACCCTATGTATTGGGGGCCATGCTGTTGATGGTGGTGTTGGGCACCCTTATCGGATTGATTCCCGCACAGCGGGCGGTGAGCATAAGACCAATTGATGCATTGCGCGAAGAATAGAAAAATAAGAACTAAATAATCAACAAAAATGAAGAAAATTTTAAAATGGGTAGGCCTTGGAGTACTGGTATTAGGTGCCATGTGGGCAGCTGTATTTTTCATAAAATCGAACAGTAAATCAGCCATTACCTACGAAACCCATAAACCTTTCATCTCCAGCATAGAAAAGAAAACTGTGGCCACAGGAAAGGTGATACCCGAGGATGAAGTGGAGATCAAACCGCAGATCTCCGGAATCATTGATAAAATTTATTTGGAAGAAGGGGCCAAGGTAAAGGCGGGCGATCTTATTGCGGTGATCAAGGTTGTACCCAATGAGCAGTCCCTGAACCAGGCCAAAGGTAGGGTCAGCAATGCACAGATAGCCTTGAGCAACACTAAGATTGAGTACGACAGGAACAAGGTGTTGTTTGAAAAAGGTGTGATTTCCAGTCAGGATTTCAACAACCTTCAATTACAATACGATCAAGCCGTGCAGGAATTGAAAAATGCCCAGTCCGATTACCAGATCATCAAAGTGGGTTCTGCCGGCGGATCAGCCTCAGCCAATACCAATATTAGGGCCACCGTTACCGGAACCATCTTGGAGATTCCTGTGGAAGAAGGAGATCAAGTCATCCAAAGTAACAACTTTAACGATGGTACCACCATTGCCTCAATAGCAGATTTAGGAAAGATGATTTTTGAAGGAAAAGTGGATGAAGGCGAAGTTGGAAAGCTTAAAATAGGAATGCCCTTAAAGATCAGTTTGGGAGCCATTGAGAACAAAGAGTTCGATGCAAAGTTGAAGTTCATCGCACCAAAAGGTGTTGAAGAGTCTGGGGCCGTACAGTTTAAGATAGAGGGTGACGTAACCGTGGAAGATGATTTCATGATCCGTGCTGGTTACAGTGCCAATGCATCCTTGGTCCTTGAGAAAAAGGATAGTGTTTTGGTGATTCCCGAGGCATTGCTCCAGTTTGACAAGCAAACGGACAAACCTTATGTAGAAGTGGCAACGGGTGAACAGCAGTTTGAAAGAAGGGATATAGAGATAGGGATATCGGATGGTGTAAATGTGGAAATTGTTTCGGGTTTGAACGAAAATGATGAGGTGAAGCAATGGAATAAGACCGAACCCCTCAAAAAAGGCTTAGAAGAAGGTGAAGAATCCAATTAGGATATCAGATCCAAATAACAACCAAAATCAAAAAACGAATGAAAAGTAGAGTAACGACCATCATATTCCTGTTGTTTATTGTATTCGCGTCGCAAGCGCAAATGCGAAAATGGACCCTACAGGAATGTGTGGAGTATGCCGTGGAGAACAATTTGACCGTTGAGCAGTTTGAATTGGACCTTGAAAACGCAAAATTGGACCAATCCGATGCCTTGGGGAACATTTTGCCCGATCTGAACGGATCTGTAAGCGCTTCCAGCAACACAGGTTTTACCATTGTGAGTACGACCAATGCACCTGCAGGAACAGCAGGTAATTCCACAACCTTCAATATGAACGGAGGTATAAGTACCAACGTTGATATTTTTAGAGGACTACGGAACATCAAACAGTTGCAGCGCGCCAAGTTGAATGCCATTGCCAGTCAATATAGGGTGGACAACCTTAAGGATGATATTAAATTGAACGTGGCCAACGCCTATCTTCAAGTGCTGTCCAGTAAGGAGCAATTGAAAGTGTTCAGGGCCCAGTACGCTGTCACCGAGCAAGACCTTAAACGCACCAAGGAATTGGTGGAATCTGGAGTGCTTCCCCGTGGCGATCTTTTGGAGATTGAAGCGACGGCGGCCAATCAAGAACAGCAAATTGTCAATGGGGAAGGTGCCGTATTGATCTCACGGGTAAGTTTGGCCCAATTGCTACAGATTACGGATTACGAGAATTTCGATATTGCGGATGAAGAGTTCCAAATTCCTCCATCGGATATTTTAAAAAATTCGGCAAAAGTGATTTTTGACAAAGCATTGACCTTTAGAAACGACATCAAGTTTTCGGAATCCAACGTGGAAATCGCCGAAAAAGATGTGGAAATTGCCAAGGGAGCCTATTTCCCAACGTTATCAGGATTTTTTCAGTACGGAACCCGTTATTCAGATGCAACAGAGCTTCCTGATGGGAGTGGAGGCACGTATAAGCCCAGCTTCAACGACCAACTCTGGATTTTTGACGGTATCTCTTTTGGTGCAACCCTGAACGTTCCCATCTTCAATGGGTGGAGTGCAAAAAACAATGTAAAACGGTCTAAAATCGATTTGGAAAAGGCCAAGCTGCAGTTGGAGCAGGACAAATTGGACTTGGAGTCCAACATCCAGCAGGCCTATGTGGATGTAAGCACCTTTGAAAAAGCCTATGAAGCAGCGGTAAAAACTTTGGAAGCCAGAAGATTGGCCTATGACTATGCCAAGGAGCGTTACGATGTAGGCTTGATGAACGCCTTTGATTTTAGCCAGGCCCAGGCACGGGTGGACAATGCGGAAGCCGACGTGATCAGGACCAAATACGATTATATCTTCCGGTTGAAGATATTGGAGTTCTACTTTGGCATTCCCATTTCATTAAACTAGGATATAGTAGTGATGTCATGCTGAACTTGCTTCAGCATCTCATTTTGGGTGGGACCCTGAAACCAGTTCAGGGCGACGCATGGGAAACAAAACCTGCCCAAAATCAATGTTCTGCAATTACTATTTTTGATTGGGCTCGAATCAAACCAGTATCTTTGTGGCCGCTATGGTCAGGATACTTAATTTAGAAACAGCCACCACCAATTGTTCCGTCAGCATTTCCAATGGAAATGAACTTGTTTGTGTAAAGGAAAACAATGCCGTTGATTATTCGCATTCAGAACAGTTGCATATTTTTATAAAGGAAGCCTTGCAAGAGGCTTCCTTATCGTTTTCTGATTTGGATGCCGTGGCCATCAGCAAGGGGCCGGGATCGTATACGGGACTTCGTATTGGGGTTTCCGCAGCCAAAGGACTCTGTTTTTCGTTGGATTTGCCCCTAATTTCCGTTCCCACTTTGGAAAGTATGGCCAGTCAAATAACGGCTATGGAAAATGAAGTCATCATCCCCGTTTTGGATGCCAGGCGTATGGAAGTCTATTCTGCTGTGTTCGATGCCGATTATCAACAAATCCGTGAAACGAAGGCAGAAATCATCAATGAGACATCATTTGGGGAATTCAGCACCTATAAAAAAGTCCATATTGTGGGCAGTGGGGCTCAAAAGTGCAAGGATATACTGTCCCACCATCCCAATTTTCATTTTGATGTTTCCGTGATACCATCCGCTAGGGAAATGGCTGCCATTGCCTTTGCAAAATACCAAGCTGGGCAATTTGAGGATGTCGCCTATTTTGAGCCCTTCTACCTTAAGGATTTTGTATTGCAGACCAAAAAGAAGGATTAATTTCCTTGGTGGACAACCCTTTGCGGGAATGGGATTTCGATACCAGCTTCGTCAAAACGAAGTTTGGACTCTTCAACAACATAAAAATGCGCTGGCCAGAACACTTCATTTTTGGCCCAAAACCGTAGGGTAAGGTTCACCGAGCTATCGCCCAGATCACCTACGTAGACTTCGGGAGCTGGCTCCATCAAAATATTTGGGCTTTCGGCACATATTTGCAATAAGATGTCCTTGGCCTGTTTGATGTTGGAACCATACCCAATCCCTACGTCAAACTTGTCCCTGCGAATATCCTCCATGTTGTAGTTGACAATGTTGCCGTTGGACAAATGCCCGTTGGGAATGATGGCCACTTGATTGCCAAAGGTGGTCAACTTGGTATTGAAAATGGATATTTCCTTTACGGTCCCATCAACCCCTTGTGCCGAAATCCAGTCGCCCACCTTGAAAGGCTTAAAGATCAGAATCAGCACTCCGCCCGCAAAGTTGGCCAGAGACCCCTGCAAAGCCAGGCCAATGGCAAGACCGGCGGCACCGATCATGGCCACCAAAGAGGACGTTTTTACCCCTAATTGGGTTACGACCAAGACGAATAGCAGCACCTTAAGGGCAACACTGATAAAACTCTGGAGAAAGGATTCCAGTGTTTCGTCGTAGTCCTTTTTGGCAAAAAACCTTCTGACCAATTTGTTGATGAAGCGGATGACCCAAAGCCCGACCACAAAAATTACGGTGGCCAGAACAAGGTTGGGCAATACGCCTACGGTCCAATCCACGGCCTTGTCTATGTACTCCTGGTAATCTTGAAACTGTTCCATAGGTGTTATCGGGTTTGGGGATACACTAAATAATATTCCCTTAAATTCAAAAAAACGTTCTTGAAAGCTACGGCTTTCTTACTTGAAGGACTTTATCTGCTCCAAGGCCCCCTCTGCAGTGGTCACCGGTAGTTTACAGGTTCCCTCTATGCAGACGTAGACCAAGGTTTCCCCTTCAACATCCCTGTTTTTCAACAAATCGATGGGACCTTCCTTTTTGGAGCCCACCAAAATACTGTTGGGAAGATAGTTTTTTCCGATTTCCTTGCCCAACTTTTTATACGCATCGCCCACAACGGCTATTTCATAGAAATTTTGGTTTTCATAGAGCACCAAATGCAGCCAGTTTGCAAAACCTTGTGCGGTTTGGTCAAAGTTTTCCTGAACATTTTTGAGCATCTGTTGTGCCATATCACCATACCCTTCCTCCGGATAGAGTTTATGGAATTTCAACAGATTTTTGGCCATGATGGAGTTGGATGCCGAAATCACATTGTCATTGGTCTCAATACTTCTTCTGATCAAGGAGTGGTCTTCATCCGAGGTAAAGAAGAACATACCGGATCCTGGGTCCAAAAAGTGAATTTTTGTATAATCCAATAGCGATTTGGCGTGGTTGAGCCATTTATCATCGAAAGTCGCTTCGTAGAGGGCAATATAGGCTTCGATGGTCGTGGCATAATCCTCCAAAAATCCATTGATGCTGCTTTTGCCATCTTTGTGGTTTCTATACAGGGAGTGATCTTTTTTGATCATTTCCTTTTCAAGGAACTTGGCGTTTTTAAGGGCCAGGGCAAGGTATTCCTCATTGCCCAGATATCGATAGGCATCCACAAGTCCCTTTAGCATCAATCCGTTCCAGGAAGTAAGGATTTTGTCGTCCAATCTGGGCTTTGCCCTTTTGGCTCTTGCCTCCTTGAGAATTTTGAGGGCATTTTCCATTTTTTCCTTAAGGACAGCTACGGAAATAGTATGTTTTTGTGCAATTTCTGCATCGTCCTTGTCCCGGATAAGCACATAGTTGCCATGTTCCCAGAGGCCATAGGAATTGATATTGTAATAATCCTTGAAAATCCCGAAATCGGTTCCAAGGAGTTGGGCAAGTTCGTCTTCCGTCCATACGTAAAAAGCACCTTCTTCCAACTCGTCGTTTTCGTCCAGACTGTCGGCATCCAAAGAAGAATAAAATCCACCATTTTCATCCATTAGCTCTTCTTGCACAAAACCGATGGTTTCCTCAACCACCTCCTTGTACAATTCATTTTTGGTTACCGCATAGGCCTTTGCATACAGGCTGGCCAATTGCCCATTGTCATAGAGCATTTTTTCAAAATGGGGCACATGCCAGGTGGTATCCACGGCATATCTTGAAAATCCACCACCTACATGATCATATACACCTCCGTAAGCCATTCTCGTCAACGTGGTATTGACCTGGTCCATCAGTTCTGGTTTGGAATTGGTGGTGGCATAGTGTAACAGGAAATCCCAGTTGTTGGGCATCATAAATTTTGGGGCACGTCGGTATCCCCCCAAAAAATTATCGAAATATTGCGACCATTGTACAACGGCGGCATCCAATCGATCTAGGCTGTAAATCCCTGAATTTGATTTGTTCTCCACAAGATTGATGGCGTTGATGCCATTAGAGAGATCTTGGGCGTACTGCATGACCCTGGATTTGTCATTTTTGTACAATTTGGACAGCTGCTCCAGCGATTTCACCCAGTTTTCTTTGGGAACGTAGGTGGCGCCCCAAAAGGGGCGGCCATCGGGCAGGGCAACAATATTGAGGGGCCATCCGCCATTTCCGGACATCATTTGGATGGCATCCATATAAATTTGGTCCACATCGGGCCTTTCTTCCCTATCAATTTTGATGTTGATGAAATTCTCGTTCATCATTTTTGCCACTTCCTCGTCCTCAAAGCATTCGTCCTCCATCACATGGCACCAATGGCAGGCCGCATACCCAATGCTGATAAGTAGGGGCTTATCCTCTTTTTTGGCGAGCGCGAGCACCTCGGGCTTCCACGCATGCCAATTTACCGGATTGTGCGCATGTTGCAACAAATAGGGGCTGGTCTCGTGGATGAGGTCATTGGTGTGTTTGTGGGTCACGTTATTCGTTTTTTGGGTACACCCTTGGGTTAGGAACAAGAGAATTGATACTACGGTGAGTTTTTTGAGCATACTAATATTTTTGAACATAAAAAAAGCGCCAACTCTTGGCGCAATTTTTGTTTGCTTTCCAAGGTTTACTTAACCTCAAATGTGATTTTTACGTTAACCCTATAGTCGTCAATTTTGCCATCCTTTACAGTGGCACTTTGTTCGTTGACATAAATTGAGCGAATATTTTTTACCGATTTGGAAGCGTGTTCCAGTGCATTTTTTGCAGCTTGCTCCCAGCTTTCATCGGAATTAGCCAATACTTCGATAACTTTTAATACTGCCATGATCAATGATTTTTAAATTTATTCAATTTAACAAAAAAAGGGGACAATAAAGCCTTGATCGGCGTTAAATCAACCATTGATGGCAACCACCTCGTTGACCTTGTCGCCCATCATGTTTTTCAACATGGTCTCGATACCATTTTTTAAGGTATATGTGGATGATGGACAACCACTACAGGCACCTTGGAGGATTACGTTTACGGTCTTGCTCCCTTCTTCATAGGATTGGAACAAAATATTGCCGCCATCACTGGCCACGGCCGGTTTCACATATTCTTCCAGGATATCGATGATTTGTTTGGAAGTGTCGTCATATTGGGTTTGGATTACCTGTTCAGCGGCCTGCTTCGCTTTTTGAACGGACTCTTCGGAGACCACTTCTTTACCGTCGGCCAGAAAATCGCGGATAAATTCCCGAAGCTGCATGGTGATTTCGTCCCAATCGGCAACCTCATATTTTGAGACGGACACGTAGTTTTCATCAAAAAAGATTTCTTTTACAAAGGGAAAATGGAAAAGCTCCTTGGCCAACGGGGCATCTTTTGCCTCGTCAATGTTCTTAAACTCATAAGAGGCCGGCACAATGCGTTTGTTGGATACGAATTTCATTACGGCCGGATTGGGCGTAACCTCGGCATATACCGTAATGGGCTGTTTTTTTGGGGAAAGCTCCTCGTGCACTATGGGCTCCCCGACGTTCAAATATTCCACCAATTGTTGGGCCACCTCGTCCTTTACATCGCTCCAATCCACAATGTCAAAACGTTCCAGTGCAATGAAGTTCCCAGAGATATAAACGGTTTTGATGAATGGGAGATAAAAAAGTTGCTGGGCCAAAGGCGAATTTTTGGCCTCATCTATGTTTTTGTACTCATAATTGCCCTTTACCAAAAAGTGATTGGTCTCAAACTTGAGGATTTTGGGGCTGTTGGTGGCAACGACGGTGATATTGTATTCCTTCATGGCGAATATTTACCACAAAAATACCAATAGTAAATCTCAAGAGCAAAATATATAATAATGTATTGCTTCAACCGTTATCTAAATGTTTGATTACCTTTAAAATCTAAACCTTAGCCCAAAATCGTCACATGAGACGTTATGTAACCTCACTTATTTTAACCCTGTTTTTTGGGCTGATTGGCAAGGCTCAGGAAGGAATACCGGTATATTTTGATTATTTAGCGGATAACTACTATCTCGTCTACCCTTCCATGGCGGGAATTGCCGAGGGCACCAAAATACGGCTTACGGCCAGAAAGCAGTGGTTCAGTGTGGATGAGGCGCCGAACTTACAGACCTTGAACATCAATTCCAGGGTTGGAGAGCGTAGCGGTATCGGGGCCATTCTCTTCAATGATTCCAACGGGTACCACTCCCAAACAGGTTTTAAGGGAACCTATGCGCACCATCTGCAATTGGCAGGGGATTTCAGGACCCTTAACCAATTGTCATTGGGATTGAGCGCAGGGGTGATATTGAGCAGTTTGGACGAAACGGAATTTAGATCCGTGATCCCCGATCCAGTGGTGACCGGGGTAAAGAACACGGCCAGTTATTTCAACATTGACTTGGGAGCTTCCTACAATTTGTTTGAATTCTATGCCCATGCCGCAATATTGAATCTTTTGGGCAGTGGTAGGGATTTGTACAGTGCTGCGGAATTTGACAATCTGAGAAGGTACCTGTTTTCCGTAGGATACGTCTTTGGGAAGAAAACCCGTATAGAACCTTCCATATTGTTTCAAATGACCGATTTCACCCGTGAAAAAACGGTCGACCTTAATGCAAAAGTCTATAAAGATGTAAGTTTTGGGACTGTTTGGGCCGGTCTTTCCTACCGTAGGAGCTTTGATGGCGCCCAATTCCAATCCAACGGTAGTTTTGGCGAACAGCGCTTGCAGTTGTTCACGCCCATCATTGGCATCAACTACAATAGGTTTTTATTCTCCTATAACTACTCCTACCAATCTGGGGATATCCGTTTTGACAATGGTGGATTCCATCAGATAACTTTAGGATATGACTTTGGACAGAGCGATGATGGCAAACGCTATGACTGCTATTGTCCGGCAGCCAATAATTGATACTATCCCTATTGAATGTCAGTTCGAGCGCAGTCGAGAACTACTTTGACATCTCGACTACGCTCGATGTGACACTTACATGAAATTATCACCGAACTAACTAATCCCACTTATAATTTTTCTTGGAGGCTTGGTTTTTAATGGCCGATAACAGTGCATTTTCCAGTTCGCCCTTCTCTTCTTTTTGATTTTCGGTAATGTAGGCCTCACGTTTGGCATTCAATGCTTTGATTTCTTGCTGGATTTTTTCACGTTCCGCTTTCATGTCCTTCACATAGGCCTTGATCTCCTTTTCCGTTTTTCCCTTCAACTCCGCAGGGAGGTCTTCTTCTTTCAATTCTGACAATACAGATTCATCATCTTCCATGGCATCCACTAAGTCCCATTGCGAATTTTTATACAATCTGGAACTCTTGCTCACCGACCTTTTGACCGCTACGCCCGCCTCCATTTCGGCAGCATTGCTGTCCTGTACGCTTTGTTGCATTTTCTTCTGTTTGCCCAAGTAGCCATAGGAGATATAAGTGTTGTTCAATTTGGAATTGAGCTTGATGATAACGTCATCATATGGGGTGTTGATGTGTACCACTTGCAGGTTGTGGTCAATGGCCATATACTCCCCGCCGGTCAAAACGGCTCCATTTTTCCACATGGTGGAAATGCCCAAATCATAGTTTCCGCAGAAAATGGTGTTTACAATCACATCTTTTTCCTTGGCATTGGCCACGGCATCCTTATAGTTCAATTTGCCTTGGGTAAAGGGTTCATTGCCAGCGATAAAGATCAATTTAAGGTCATCCGCATTTTTGCCCCAATCCAACTGCTTTAGTGAAGTCTGGATGACTTGGCCACAGTATTCCTCTCCTCCGTTTGTGGTCAAGGAGAACAGTTTTTCGGAGATTTCATCCAAATCGCCGCTAAAACCGATGACCTGTCTAATATACCCTTCGTTTGAAGATAGATTGTCATTTCCATATTCATAGAGCGCTATCTGCAAGGAAGGCCTGTCGTCATTTCCGCATTTGGCATGGGTAAATTCATTCACAATATCCCATAATTGGGCCTTGGCCTGGTTGATGAGGCCATCCATACTGTTGCTGGTATCCAGTAACAGCGCAATTTTTACATATTGCTTGGCAGGTTTTTCCGCAATGGTCTTTGTGAGCAGCGCGGTAGTTTGTGGTTCTTTTGCCTTGAGGTTGCAACCATACATAGTTCCAGCAGTCAAGGTAAAGAGTGCTATTCCTAAAAGGTGTTTCAAATGTTTCATGATTTAATAATTTTTAATTTTTCAATGATTATTACTAATAGATAGGCAAGCAGAGATATTAATATCAAAATGCTTATTAGTTTCAAATAGGTGATAATGGTCCATTCCAGAGCATTTTTGAAATGCTGAAAGTGGCCAATGGCTATTATTGAGTGTTCGGCGAGGTTAAATTTTATGGTGCAGAATTCATTTTCATCATCAAAATTTCCAAGACTTACACCAAGCTGCTGAAGCTGCTGTTCAATTTCTAAGATTCGATTTTCTAAAAGCATATATTCACTTATTTTTCCGCTTTTGGACTTAAGATCGAGTAAAGAGTTTCTAATTTTTTCCAGAGACAGTTTTTGGGCATTCAATTCATTATACTCATTGGTTTTGTCGGTCTTGGTAATTTGCTTTTCATGAACTTTTCCAATCTGTGTCAGCCCTTGGAACAAATTGTCGAAATCTTTTGGAGGAACTCCGATTACCAAATCCATTTTTCGATATCCATTATTGCCGTTTTTGTTTTCATACTGAATCAACCCCTTGACCTTTAGAATTTGATCTCTCACTTTCATTTCATCTTGGTCAAATTGATTGGAAAGGGTATGGACGTCAGCAATTTTTTCGTACTTCTGGTCAATGTATACTGAAGAGGTAGGATTTATTGTCTTATATTTTATAGAGGCATAATTTCTTTTTTCCAATTGAATTGGAGATTCCTCCATAAACACAATATTGTTTTGATATTGGATTGGATGTTGCTCGGCTTTTTCAGTGTACTCATGTATCATTCCGAAGACTAACAACACTAAAAACATAAGTGACAGGATTTTAACCGGCTTCGAGAACTTTTTATGTGAAAATCTTTTCATTGCTAATATTTGATGGGCTAAAACTAGGACCAACTTTTTTCAATAAAAATGGAGAATGAGGGAAGTGGACATCAGAATGAGTGAATGGCACAATTGAATTTGTAAAGCGGTACATTGAGGCTGTTTTAAGCCCTTTTTCTTGAGAAAGCCATTTTTTAATACGCTTAGGATGAACTAAGTTTACCAAAGCATTCGTCTTGAAATGGACCTTAAGAAATACATAACCGTACTCCTTTTAGTGGTGTTTTACACTGGTTTTTCCCAGGTAAACCCCAACGATGCCCAATTTGAACTTAAGGGATCAGTGAAGGGAAAGGAGAACTTTGCACCGATTTCTGGGGTCCAGGTTTCCACGGATAAAGGGAGGCACACCACCACCAATGGTTTGGGAGAATTTAACATAAGGGCTTCCGTGGGAGATATCCTGATAGTGGAAAGTCCTGATTTTGAAACAGTTCGGCATCAAATCAAATCCGATGAGGACATTGATGTCTTGGTGCAGGGCTATGAGCCCAAGAGAAGCTCCGCAAGAGAGAAAAAAGTGAGCTCCCGGAGCACCATGAACCATCAACGTTTTCTGGATTCCGCGAATTATTATAAAAAGACAGACCTGCAAAAGAGCATCGATTTCATTGCACAGTCCATAGCGCCTTTGGGAACGCAGGGCAACAAAACTGAACTATCAAAATCCCTGTCCACCCTAGGTGAAATCTACCTCTATCACAAGCAATATGACTTGGCCATAACCAATTTCAACGATGCCCTTGCCGCAAGGCCTTCCAATGGCATAAAAATTTTGTTGGGCAGGGCCTACATTTTAAACGGTGAATTTGAAAAAGGGGAAACCGTATTGACTCCTTTGCTGGATGTCAAAAATATGGTGCCTTACCAAAGGATTGAACTTTTTGAGGCACTTGGCGACGCCAACAAAGGCCTGTCCAACTTGAAAAAAGCACTGGAATTTTACCATGAGGGCCTCAAAGTTGCTGAAAAGAACCAGGTTTCTCCCAAAGTCATCGATTTAAACTCCAAGATTGCGGACGCATATGCCAGCGACGATAAGATCATAGAGGCAGAAGGTTTCTACAACAATTCCCTCAGCCTTTCCAAACAGGTGGCCCCAGAAAGACAGATTCAGGAAAATGAGAAAGTGGCCGACTTTTACAACCAAAAAAACAGGTATGAGGATGAGATCAAATTACGTAAAAAGAGCCTATCCGAACTACAACAATTGGGCGGAGCTGTAAGTTCCGAACAAAACAAGGGCGTTTCCACCCCGGATACCATTACATCGCAACGCATCAATTACAAAATAGCCAACGCCTATATCGCACAGGATAAATTGGACGAAGCCATTCCCTATCTGGAGAAAAGTATCGTAGAGGCCAACAAGGATGATGATTTGGTGGTACAAAAGGATGCCACCCGCAAACTTTCGGAAGTGTATCGTTACAAAGGGGATTTTACCAAGGCCTTGGAATCCTACCAAGCTTATGTAACCGTGGTGGATAGCCTCTATATCCGAAAAGAGCAGGAAATTTCCAGAGCGGCTAGATTAAACCGAGAAATCGCCAACAAACAGAACCGGATCTCCAGCTTGGAGCAAGAGCGCCAACTCTCGCAGAGCAAATACAGCTTGGCCGTTACCGAACAGCAGTTGTTCGAAGAAACCAGTAAACGGCAAAAATGGATCATCTATTCCTTGGCCTTTGGAATTTTGCTCATGGCCTTGACCGCTTTTCTGTATTACCGAAGCAACAAGCAACAGAAATTGGCCAATAACCTGTTGGCGCTGAAATCGCTTCGGACCCAAATGAACCCACATTTCATTTTCAACGCACTCAATTCGGTGAACAATTTCATTGCCAAGAGCGATGAACGAAGCGCAAACCGTTTCTTGAGTGAATTTTCCATTTTGATGCGCAGTGTCCTCGAAAATTCGGAAGAGGATTTTATCCCGTTATCCAAGGAGTTGGAGCTTCTGGAACTGTATGTGAAATTGGAACATTCCCGTTTTTCGGACAAATTTGATTTTGAGATCAAGGTGGATGAAAAACTCGACGTGGAAGCGTTTCAGATTCCACCCATGTTGTTGCAACCGTATATTGAAAATGCCATTTGGCATGGACTGCGCTACAAAGAGGAAAAAGGATTCCTGAAAATAGGCGTACAACAGCTTACCCATGATCTGTTGGAGATAACCATTATGGATAACGGCATCGGAAGAAAAAAGTCCGCAGAATTGAAGACATCCAACCAGAAGAAGCAAAAATCAAAGGGAATGGGCAACATTAAAAAAAGAATCCAGATCCTGAACGAGATGTACAAGAATAAAGTGGATGTGACCATTTCGGACCTGTACGATGACAAAACCGGGACCAAGGTCACCCTAAAACTTAAAAAAGATTGATGGAACTACGCGCAATCATTGTGGAAGATGAGGCAAACAGCCGGGAAATCCTTCGGAACTATCTGGTGAAATATTGCAATGGGGTCAAGCTTTTGGGTGAGGCGGCCAATATTGAGGAGGGCTTGGGATTGATCCAAAAAAAGCAGCCGGATTTGGTGTTTTTGGATGTGGAAATGCCCTTTGGCAATGCCTTTGATCTTTTGGAAAAAGTGCCAGATCGTTCCTTTGAGACCGTTTTTGTCACAGCGTACAATCAATACGCCATGGATGCCCTCAACCACCATGCCGCCTATTATTTGATGAAGCCCATCAATATAGATGAACTGA
The DNA here is from genome assembly GCA_041391945.1 of Allomuricauda sp. Taxonomy (GTDB): domain Bacteria; phylum Bacteroidota; class Bacteroidia; order Flavobacteriales; family Flavobacteriaceae; genus Flagellimonas. Next base: position 164,129 of record JAWKNC010000004.1, read on the forward strand.
TCAAGGCGGTGGAGTATGTGAGGGAGATCAAGGAAAAGGAAAATGCCCTGGAAGGGCAAGTGCTAAAGACAAGGCCCATCAAGGCAGAGGGAAAGATCACCCTTCCCCAACAAGACGGGTTTCAGATCTTGGAAGTAGGGGATATCTTTTTCTGCAAGGCGGATGATAATTACACGGAAATTTATTTGGAACACAAAAAGATAGTGGTGAGCAAGACCCTGAAATATTTCGAGGATGCCTTGCAATCCTATCCCTTTGCCCGGATCCACAAATCGTATTTGGTCAATGTGGCCGAAGTGATAAGATATAAAAAGGGAAAAGGGGGCAGCGTGGTGCTTTCGAATGGTAAGGAATTGTCTGTTTCCGCTTCAAAAAAAGCCGAATTGTTGGCATATTTTCAGTAGGCTCCCCTAAACACTGGGGTTTTCACATCGAGCTGTCATCCTGAGCGCAGTAGAAGGAGCTATCGAGATGTTTTGAAAACACTTATTTTCAAGCTTCATTAGTGTAATTTTGTGGAATCAAAAAGAATAGATATGATCATGAAATCCGTAAGGGGGAAATCTCCAGAAATAGGGAAAGACTGCTTTATTGCCGAAAACGCCACCATCGTGGGCGAGGTAACCATGGGCGATCAATGTAGTGTATGGTTCAATGCGGTCATCAGGGGCGATGTACACTACATTAAAATGGGGAACAAGGTAAATGTGCAGGACGGGGCCGTGATCCACTGTACCTATCAAAAATCCCCTACCACCATTGGCAATAATGTCTCCATTGGGCACAATGCCATTGTGCATGGCTGCACGGTTAAGGACAATGTGCTCATCGGTATGGGAAGCATCATCATGGACGATTGTGTGGTGGAAAGCAATTCCATAATTGCTGCAGGAGCGGTGGTTACCCACGGTACCCATGTGGAGGCAGGTAGCATTTATGCCGGGATGCCAGCGCGCAAGATCAAGGAGGTAAGTCCAGAATTGAGCTCTGGGGAAATAGATAGGATAGCCAATAATTATGTAACCTATTCCAGTTGGTTCAAAGAGGAATGAGAATCCGCTGATTCAAAAATCCAAAAGTCCAGCAATCCAACAACCCAAAATACCATCAGATAATAATCCCTACTTTAGCACCACTCAAAAACTAAACTACATGAAAGCATATATTTTTCCCGGGCAAGGCGCACAGTTTGTGGGAATGGGATTGGATCTTTATGAAAATCATCCCGAAGCACAAGAAATGTTCGAGCAGGCCAATGAAATTTTGGGTTTTCCCATTACCGATGTCATGTTTGAGGGGAGTCCCGAGGATTTGAAACAGACCAAGGTTACCCAACCTGCCATATTTCTCCATTCCGTGATTTTGCGAAAAGTACTTGGGAAAAGTTTTAAGCCAAATATGGTTGCGGGCCATTCATTGGGCGAATTCTCCGCTTTGGTGGCCAATGGCACCCTGAATTTTGAAGACGGTTTGAAGCTGGTCTCACAACGGGCCATGGCCATGCAAAAAGCCTGCGAGCTGAAACCCAGTACCATGGCGGCGGTGTTGGGACTGGATGATGCCGTGGTGGAAAGGATATGCGAACAGACGGATGGCATTGTGGTGCCTGCCAATTACAATTGTCCAGGGCAATTGGTAATTTCTGGGGAGGTAGAGGCCGTAAATGCTGCTTGCGAAAAATTAAAGGAGGCAGGGGCCAAAAGGGCCTTGCTGCTACCCGTGGGAGGAGCGTTCCACTCACCTTTGATGGAACCGGCGCGGGAAGAACTGGCATCCGCCATAGAAACCACACAGTTCAACACGCCCAGTTGCCCCATCTATCAAAATGTCACCACCACGGCCGTATCGGATGCGGAGGAGATCAAAAAGAACTTGATCCTACAATTGACGGCGCCTGTTAAATGGACACAAAGTGTGCAACAAATGGTCAAGGATGGCGCCAGATCCTTTGTGGAAGTGGGTCCTGGCAAGGTGTTGCAGGGATTGGTAAAAAAGATTGATTCCGAGGCCGAAACCGCTTCCGCAGAAGTCTAAAATAGGGGTTTTCTTACCTGTTGGGTATTTCACCCGAGAAACGTTGATTTAAGCCGTAAAAGTTGGGGCGTTGTTTTGTTTTTTAGTAATATTGAGTCTTCCCAAATCACCAACCAACATGACAAAAAAAGAGCGAAACTGAAAATTATAGAATAGGTAATGTTATCCTTCCCTAAAAGAACCTTGTTATCATCTTCTTCCAGCTATGGACAAGGAAGGATGCTGTTTTTACTGCTTACACTTTTTGTTTTTAGTTTTGGTTTTGGACAAGATTTTATCAGCATCACGGACGTGACCCAGGCGGAGGGCAACGCCGGGACGACGACCTTCACCTTCACGGTGAGCGTTGACGGGGGCGGGAACGCGGCGTCCACCATAGACTTTGATTACACCACGGCGGACGGCACTGCCACGACAGCAGATGGTGATTATGTTGCTGCCTCGGGCAGTGGGCAGATCACGGCCGGAACCCCTAGCACGGACATCGTAGTGACGGTGAACGGCGACACGTCGGTGGAACTCGACGAGGACTTCACGGTGGTGCTGAGCACTTATGGAAATATAAACGATGGCACGGGCCTTGGCACGATCACCAACGACGATGTTGCGGTTGCGACCATAGTGGCCACGGACAACACGGCCACAGAGCTTGGTGATACCACGGGTACCTTTACCGTCAGTTTAGGTGCTGTGAATGGTACGGGGGCCAATATTATTGTCAATTACACTGTGGGAGGAGATGCAACCCCTGATAGCGATTATACTGCTCTTTCGGGGAGTGTTGCTATTCCAAACGGCCAACCAAGCGCTATAATTATTGTTGATCCCATAGACGATGCACTTACAGAATTGGACGAGACGGTGGTGGTTACCCTTGCCACGGGCACGGGATACACCGTGGGAACACCTGCTAGTGACACGGTGACCATAGCCAGTGAAGATGATGTGCAGCCATCTGGGTATACGGTGACAATCAATAACGATCCAATTAATTCTGCTAACCAAAATAATGTAAGTTTCTCCTTTGCAGGGGCCCCCACTTTTTTAACCTCTTTTGATTATACGTTTACCAGTGCCGGTGATGGAAATGTCGCAACGGTAACCGGAAGCGGGCTGGTACTTACGGCAAATCGGACCGTATCAAATATAGATTTAAGCGGTTTACCGGATGGCCTTATTACACTTAGGGTGATAGTATCCAATGTTTTGGGAACTGAGGGACCCGAAACTACTGATACAGCGATAAAACTCACAACAATCCCTTCTGGATATTCGGTGAGTATCAATCAGGACCCTATAAACCAAACCAATGAAAATGCGGTAGGGTTTACATTCGCCAGTGCAGAAATCAATGCCACATACAACTACACTTTTAGTAGTGATGGTGGTGGAACCAACGTTGTTGGCTCAGGTACAGTTACCTTAGCAACTCAAAACATTTCTGGAATTAATCTAAGTGGTCTTGGAAATGGTACGGTGACCTTAAGCGTTATTTTGACAAATGTAAATGGCACGGGAACACCCGCAACGGATACGGCAGCGAAGGAAACCTGTTTTGCAGGGAGTACGACACCAACCTTAAACGCCAACGTAACCGAGTTTTGTGTAAATGATTTGGCAACTTTCAGCCAAGATTTGGATACCTACGTGAGTAGTACTCCGCCTGCAGGAACGGATTTAAGGTGGACCACAAACCCGGATACCAGCCAAACCGGGGCTTATTTGGTTTCGAGCGTAGTGACCGCTGCGGGTAACTACTACGGTTTTCATTATGATGATTTAAACGGCTGCGCAAGTCCAAATACAGTAATGTTGACGTTGACCGTAAGTCAAGAACCCAATGCAGGGAATACCAATAATATTGGAGTTTGTAGCAATGCTTCGGATGGGAATACTGTGGTAAATCTGGACAGCAGACTAACCGGGGCTGATTTAGGAACATGGGCATTGGCCACTGCGCCTGGAGGAGCATCCATAACTATTGATGGAAGCAACAATGTAGATTTTGATGGGCAGCCTTTAGGTTTTTACACTTTTACATATACTACAACTGGAGCTGCGCCTCCCTGTACCAATCAAAGTGTAAATCTTACAGTAACCGTAACGGATTGTTCCATTCCCTGTGATGCCGGAAACGATGCACCTGTTTTGGATACCTCTGAACCTACGGAATTCTGTGATGAAGTCTTGGCGGATCTTAATGACTATGTTACCAGTACGGCTCCTTCGGGAAGTGTACTGACCTGGAGTACAAATCCAGATGATTTGTTGGATACTGACGCACATAGACCTAGTTTGGTCAATGCTCCAGGAGCTTATGTTGGCTTCTTCTATGACGCTGCCAACAACTGTGCCAGCCCTGCACTTACTGTATCCTTGGTTCGGAATGTTACCCCTACGGTTGACTCCACAACTGGCAGTGAACGATGTGGTCCCGGCACGGTGACCTTGATGGCCACAAGCAGTGATGGTAGCATATTAAATTGGTATGCTGCTGCAACGGGGGGCATCATCTTGGGTTCCGGAACTTCGTTTACTACTCCTTCCATCTCCACAACAACCTCCTATTTTGTGGAAGCTGAGGAGGATGGGTGTAGTACAGCAAGGGTAGAAGTTATCGCAACGGTCAATGATACACCTTCTGCAGGAACGCCCACCAATACTGTTGCATGCAACGTGGTGGGCAATGGAGGTCCAACTACGGTTGATTTGGATGATACACTGACAGGGGAAGACCCGGGTACTTGGACCATCATAACCGATCCGTCCAGTGGCAGTCTTACCATAGGAGCGGGCAACAGTGTGAATTTTGAAGGCTTGGCCAGTGGCAGTTATGTTTTTAAATACACCACAAATGGGGCTGTGGCCCCTTGTACCAATACTTCGGTTCAAGTAACCATTTCTGTAAGTGATTGCATTGTGGACACTGACGGCGATGGGCTTACCGACGGGGAAGAAGCAGATTTGGGCACAAACCCCAATAATCCAGATACAGATGGGGATGGCCTTACCGATGGCGAGGAAGTGCTGGTCGTGGATGACCCAAGCACAACGGCAGTGCCCGAGGAAGCCACCGATCCCTTGGATGGTTGTGATCCCTTCTTGACCCCCGATTGTAACCCAGAGGATATAGACTTGGCCATTACCAAGGAAGTGGACGACGATGAACCACTATTAAATGACCCCATTGTCTTTACCATCACTTTGGAAAATACTACCATGGATCAGGTTTTGGATATTGTGGTGAACGATGTTTTGGCGGCTGGATTCCAGTACGAGTCACATTCGGCTTCAAAAGGCGAGTACGACCAAACTACAGGGGCTTGGACCATTTCCGAGTTGGGAGCGGAGGAGAGTGTCACCCTGGAGATAACGGTGAGAGTGGTCAATTCGGGACAATTGCAAAATACGGCGACCCTGGCTTCATCTTTCCCATCGGATGGTGTTAGCGCGAACAATAGTGCAACGGTTTCCGTACAGGTCAATCGCAGTCAATGTGAAGATCCAGGAACCATCTGCAACATTTTCTCTCCAAATGAGGATGGAAAAAACGATAGGTTGATATTGGTGGGACATACCCAGTTTCCCAATAATAGATTCGAGGTTTTTGACCGCTACGGGAACAGTGTGTTTGAAATGGATGGCTACGACAGCTCTTGGGACGGAACGGGAAGCAATGGCGATTTGCCCAAAGGAACATATTTTTACATTTTGGATCTGGATGTGAACGACGACAGTACGGAAGTGATCAAAGGCTGGATTCAAATCATTAGATAAACTAAAAAATGCCAAAGAATATTGGTTTACGGATTTTTGGATTGACCCTAGTGGCGATATTGGGCTGTGTGGACGTTTCCCAGGCCCAAAAAGAGCCCCAGTATACCCAGTACATGTACAACATTGGCAGTTTTAACCCAGCTTATGTGGGAACCGTGGAGAGTCCGGAAGTTGCAGGCCTTTATCGGGCCCAATGGGTCGATATTGAAGGGGCACCGACCACGATCCGTGCGGGTGCCAACATTCCTTTTGGCAATAAAAAAATGGGATTGGGGGTCAATATTGTAAGCGATCAGTTGGGACCATCTACCCAAACCTACATTGATGTATCCTACTCTTATCAAATTAGCCTTTCGGAGGATACCAAACTTTCTTTTGGCCTCAATGCAGGGGGGTCCAGCCTAAATTTGGATTACTCCAAAGGCACTTTGCAAAATCCTTCGGATGATGCAGTATTGGGGGATAACTACAATAATTTTTATCCTACCATTGGCGCCGGACTGTTCCTATATGGCCAAGAAGAGTGGTATCTCGGACTTTCCGCACCCAATTTTTTGACCTCGGGGCTGTACGATGATGAAGTGGCCACCATAGTGGAGGACAATATACAGTTCAACGCCATTGGGGGGTATGTATTTCAAATCTCAGATCGCACCAAATTCAAGCCCGCATTTTTGATCAATTATCTCGAAGGTTCCCCCATCAACATTAACCTGTCCGCCAACTTCCAGTTCATCGATGCCCTTACCATCGGTGCTTCCTACCGTTTTGACAACGCGGTAAGTGGTTTGGCAGGTTTCCAGATATCCAACGCATTATTTTTGGGCTATTCCTACGATTACAACACCAATGGTTTGGGAGAATACAGTGGAGGCTCCCATGAGGCCATCCTTAAATTTTACATCGGAAGGGGCGGCTTTGGATCGGGAAATACCAAATCTAAGAGCAAGGACGCGAAGTTAAAAGGAAAACCAAAACAGATAGATTCCCCAAGATTTTTCTAACATGTACCTAACTAAAAAATTATTCTCCATTCTGTTCGCCTCTCTTCTGGGAGTGGTCTTCTGTTTTGCCCAAGGAAAGAGATCCAAGGGAGACGATTATTTTTTCCAGTACCAATACCAAAGGGCCATCAACGCCTATGAGGCGCAAATGGCAGAGGGCAGTTTGTCAAAACAACAATATTTGAACCTTGCGGATTCCTATTTCAAGACCAACAATTTTGAAAAGGCCACGACCGCCTACCTTGAAATCTACAAGCAAGATTCCCTGATGGGCAACCATCACTTGAACAAAATGTTGCAAAGCCTCTCAAAAACTGCCAATAAGGACAGGAGAGATGCCTTTTTGGCTACCATGTCATCCAGCTTCCGTAAGGAGTTTTTGGAGAACATAGAGTTCAACAACCATTTATTGGGGAACAGTGCTGCGGAGCCAAATATGCAGTATCAAATTTTCAATCTTGACGGGAACAGCCCACAAACCGATTTTTCCCCCGCATTCTATAAAGGGAAATTGTTGTTTTCCAGTGCAAGGACATTCGATAAAAAGAACAGATATGAGCCAGCCGGGGAAGGGTATCTCAACATTTATGGGGCCAATATTCAACCCAATGGACAAATAGCGTCCGTAGAGGTTTTTGCGGGAATCCCCAGTTCCAATTACCACAAGGCCACACCTTATTTTTCGGAGGGGCTCAACAGTGTTTTTTATGTTTTGTCCAATACCGAAAAGGGCGGGTTGGCGTTTGACGACAATGGCAAGAATGCCCTGGCCATTGGCATGCAGCCCATCAATGGCTCATTTCGGTTATTGCTGAAAGACCTCAGCACTTCTTTCTATTATCCCTATTATGAAGAAAAAAGTGGAAAACTTTATTTTTCCGCCAATTTTGAGGATGGCTATGGCGGTACAGATATTTACTACGTGTATACCAATAATGGTCAGATTATGTCCGCCCCGATCAATCTGGGCCCAAGGATCAATTCTCCCGGTAATGAAATAGCCCCATATATCTTCGAAGACAGTTTTTACTTTTCTTCAGATGTATTTTATGGACTTGGGGGAATGGATATCTATAAGTCCAATATAGAGGGGGAAAGCTTTAGCATTCCCATCAACCTGGGCAAGGGCATTAACTCATCTGAGGACGATTTTGGCTTGATCATGCGGAACGAAGGGGAAGGCTTGCTGGGCTATTTCGCTTCCAACAGACCCGGAGGAAAAGGGAAGGACGATATCTACGGATTCAAGGTGGATGAAAAACCCGGCCTGAAGACCATTACCCTAAAAGGAAGGGTCGTCAAATCGTATGATAGATCCAAGGCTGTGGACAAGATGGCGGTCAGATTGATGGACATGGATGGAACACTGTTGGCGGAAACCTATTCGGATGAAGAAGGCAACTACCGATTGGAGGTTCCTTGGGAAAAGGAAGTGGTGCTGGAAGCATCGAAAGATAGGTTTTCAGCCTATACCAAGCATTTTACGGAAGAAGATCTGAATGCTCTGGAAAATAAGCCATTCCCCATTGAAGTTGCGTTGTATGATGATTTGGTGGAAGAGAAAGAAGGCCAGACGGTGGTGAAAATGGATAAATTCCTTTTTGGAAAAGATCAAACCACCTTAACAGATCAAATCAAGACGGAACTGGACAAGGCGGTCTCGTTTGTAAAGCTCTTCCCATCCGTTCAACTACGGATAGAGACCTATACCGATAGTAGGGGAGGTACCAGTACCAACTTTACACTTACCCAAAACCGTTCCGATGCCATTAAGCGATATCTGATCCAGCAAGGAGTGCCCAATACCACTATTCTATACTCCATAGGATATGGGGAGGACAAAATCCTGAACAATTGTACCAATGGGGTATTCTGTTTGGAGTTTCTGCACCAGCAAAACCAAAGGTCGTTGGTAGTGGTCCTTAACGACAACGTACTTTTTGATTAAGGTCAGATCAAGAGCACCCAGCAATAGTACAGCGCAAAGAGAGAAAGGAATACCATTCCCAGATAAGCCAATATTTTTAGCCCTATTCTTGGTTTATAGGGGCCTGGCATATCCTTGCCCATAACTGTTTTTAGGTTCATCCAGCCGAGAAGTGGCGCAAACACAAAGGAAACAAAGGTGGCCAAGGCCACCAACTGGCCCATGTTGGCACTAAAAAGGGCAATCACCGCCCAATTCACCAAAATCATGAGCACAACTGTGATGCTGAATGCATTTTTACTTTTAAAGGCCTTGTTTTCAGGGAAAAGCTTTTTGAGCACATCTATACTCACCCTAGATACTGCATCGTGGGCGGTCATGCAAGTACTGAACATGGTGGCAAAGGCTGCCACGGCAATCAAAATGTAGGCCCAATTGCCAATATGCACGGTAAACAGGCTTACTACCTGGTCCGCAAAGACCACGGCACTTCCACTGAGCTCGGTACCTGTGCCGTATAAGGTCATCCATCCTATGATCATAAAGAAGACCGCCAAGAGTGCCGTTAAAAAATAACCCAAATTGAATTCTTGGAGCGACAGTTTCAAGGGGAGCTTTTCCTTCATGGTCTTGCGATTTTCAATGGTCCAGAGGCTTACCCACCCCGATGCCTCCACAGCAGTGGGCATCCATCCTATAAGGCCTATCAAAAAAAGGATTCCCGCTTCATTGAAAATTACAGGTCGTTGGTAGGTCTCCGCACCTGGTACCGGGCCTTTTTGCAGGACCAAGATCGTGGTAATGAGCAGGGCCACGAACAAAATGGACACCACGGCCTTTAGTGAGCCTTCCAAAAAGCGATACTTTCCAATGATCAACAACAAACCGATGAATACAAAAAGGGCAAGCGCCACATAACTTGTATCTATCCCCGAAATCTTAAAGATATTCATCAACAGCCCCGCGGTCACCACATACAATGCGGCTAAAATCGTAAATGTGGAGATCAAAGTGACAAAAGCGTAGATCCAAAGATATTTTTTCCCCATGTTCAGGTACCCTTCAATCAAGGTTTTTTCGGTCACAGAGGTATAACGGATGCCAAATTCAAAGAAAGGATACTTTAACAGGTTAGCTAATATGATGGGAATGACCATTACCCAGCCGAATTGTGCCCCGGCCTTGGTGGACAATACCAAATGCGATGTGCCAATGGCCATACAAGCAAACAATAACCCTGGACCAAGGGCTTTAAGGAGCGTTGTCAGTTTTGTCATGAAAAGTAAAAGTACGTCTCCTAAAATAGTATATTTATGGCACTCCATAAAACATTGCCCCACAGGATAGAACAAATTCAAAAAACTCCCATGAAACTACTCTCTAAAATCCTTAAGAGCCTACTCCTATTGTTGGCCATCTTGGTACTGGTGTATTTTTTAGGACCCAAAGTGGAAAAACCCAATTTGGATACCAGCTTACCCATCGTAAGTTCAGATTTGGCACAGTTGGAACAATGGATCAACAGCAAGGAAAAGGCCATTACCAACATTAAGCCCAACAACGAGGCGCGCATAGTTTGGTTTGACAGTGTTCCTGCCAAGACGGAGCACAGCATTGTTTATTTACATGGCTGGTCTGCCAGCCAAATGGAAGGGCATCCATTGCATGTCAATATGGCCAAGCGATATGGTTGCAACCTATACCTGCCCCGGTTGGCGGGCCATGGATTGGATGAGCAGGAAGCCATGTTGAACCTGACTGCGGACGAAGTTCTGGACTCTGCCAAAGAAGCCATTGCAGTAGCCAAACAATTAGGGAATAAAGTCATCATCATGGCCACTTCCACAGGCGGTACATTGGGATTGCACCTAGCCGGTGGAGACAAGGATATTGTCGCATTGTTATTGTATTCCCCCAACATTGAAATTTATGACAAGAATGCCAAACTACTGACGGGCCATTGGGGACTTCAACTGGCCAAGGCGGTAAAGAAGAGTGATTACCACGAATTTGAGGCCAATGAGGAAAAGCAAAAATACTGGACCACCAAGTATAGGGTAGAGGCATTGACCCATTTGCAGGCCTTAATTGACTATACCATGGTTTCAGAGACCTTCAAAAAAGTCACCCAACCGGTTTTTATGGGATATTTCTATCAAAATGATTCCATTCAGGATAAGGTAGTGTCCGTACCTGCCATGCTAAAGATGTTTGACGAATTGGGTACACCCGAAGGCCAAAAGCGTAAAAAGGCATTTCCCGATGCGGGAGACCACGTAATGACTTCCTATATCACCTCAAAGGACTTGGAATCCGTGGAAAGGGAAACCGAGAAGTTTTTGGAAGAGGTTTTGACACTGCGACCAGTTGTATTGGATTCAGTTGAGGTCGCTGTGCCTGAAGCAATCAAGGATTAGATTTTTGTTTGGAAGTATAGAACCAATAACTGATTCCCACGGTTGTGTAAAAAGTAGTCTCCAAATCTTCCTCAAAAACGGCATCCATGGTTGTGATAGTGGACGGATTCTGTGGAAAGGCAACTGCAGGGGACAAAGAGAAGATAAAATTCTTGTGGTAAAGATCCAAAGAAAGCCCAAGACCAAGGCTCAAAAGGTTGAAACCTTTTGCTTCCTCTACAACAATTTCGGTTATGGCAATGTCGCTGCCACCTTGCCCTTTTCCTTTTCGGTTGCCCAACCTATTGCTCTGGTAATATTCTTGATAAAAGTTTTGCGAACCTGCATAGAGCGAAACCGAAGGGGTTATGTGCAGGTTGCCATCCATGGTCTTGAAAAGTTTCTTTACAGTCCCTCCCAAAATAAAATCTGATTCACCTTCTTCGGTGAAATAGGAGCTGGCAAGCACCGAGAAATGGAATACCTTGAAATCATGGCCCAAGCTTCCCGTGATATCCGCCGTTACCCCAGATTGTACAGCATAACTTTTGTCATTGTAGAAGTATTTGGTGGCGGAGAAATAGCCTTCCCATTTTTTGGATTCGAAACGAAAACCGGCCGTCAGCAAGAAAAGGTCCACGCGGCCTTCTTCGGAACGGGTGAGGTAGGAAAGTGAGGCATCGGCATAAAAACCCGAGCCATCATAATAACCGATGGAGGGTAATAGGTATGGGGCGGAAATGGAATCCCGTCGGCCCATGAACACGGCATCACTGACAAAACTTACATCGGTGAGGACATAGGACCGTCTTTCATCGGTTGTCCTCTTCTTGTCTTGTTGTGCGATTGCCAGTAAAGGCAATAAAACTACGGACATAAAAATTGGGGCCAAACGTTTCATGGGTCTCATTTTGTATTGAAAGGCCCCGCTCCTTGGAGCGGGGCCGACATCTGTTTATGGGGTGCTTGTTTTCCCTTTTTTATTTGCAGATTTTTTAAGGGGATTTTTCTTCATCACCTTTTTCTGTGGCATGTGTTTGATCACATATTCTTTTCTGAACTGATATTGGTTTTTGAACAATTGTCCGTCCATGTTCAAACATTCGCCATCCTGTAAACGAAGTTGTCTGCGGTCCCTGTTTTGGTACGAACCGTCTGGATTGACCACCATATCGTTGCCAAGATTCATTTGTTGTTGCAAACGTGCTTGGGAGCGGGTCATTATCTGCATGGCCTCACCGTCCACCATCATCACAAAGTATCTATTTTGGTTCCTGTTGCGGATCTGACCTTGGTTCAATCCCTTGTTATCTTGTTGTACTTTGTAGCGATATTGATATTCGTTACGGTACATTACACCATCCATATCCATACATTCGCCATCCCTTAATTGAAGGCGATCTCTATCTTTGTCCCGATCACGGTCCGGTACCAAGTAAGTTCCATCTGCATATAGTTCGGTACCATCGTTAAGGACCAACTTATCTTGAATGCGGAGTTGATCTCTATCTCGAATTTGGAGTAGGTCTCCGTCCACCATCATCAAACGGGTCTGATCACGGTCTTGATCCATGGCCTGATCTTTGTCCTGTGCAAAAAGCGCCATGCTTCCCAGAAACATGAACACTAGGGGTATAACATTACATCTCATCTCATTGGAAATTTTAAAATCGAAGCAAGTTATAATCGTACTATAAGGCATGCAATGATCTAGCTCAACCCACTGACCCCTACAGATTTATGGTTTGTAAAAATGTAGTGGGTAAATTTGGCCCAGCAATGACCTAGGTCAGCACTGGGTGAAACGAAAATGGGTCATTGCCCATGGGCGAACCACCGACTGCGCCAAAAAAAATGGGAAATATAGTGTTTGGGGCATGTGGAAAGGCCGTATTACCAATCCAAAAGTCCAAGACCGTATTTTTCAGTAGGCCGAAGGATACCTTTTTTTAGATGGAAAAGGTTTGAAAAGGGGTCGTTCTTGAACTCAAGGTGCCCATCCAAATCTGCATATTTGATGTTGGGGCGCGAAAGGGCAAAATGCAATCCTGCCGAAATCCCCAGGCTACATTCATCCAAACAGCCTATCATGGTTTCCAAATGGGCGGCCTTGGCCACGGCGTTTACGTGCATTCCCTCACGGATACCCCCAACTTTCATCAACTTGATGTTTACCATGTCGATTCTTTTGTTTTTGGCCAGCCTGAAAGCATCTTTTACCGATTTTAAACTTTCATCGGCCATGATCGGCATCTCCAGAACATGTTTTACCTGTCCCAGATGTTCATCCAACCCTGGTTTGGTGGGTTGTTCCAATATTTCGATGTTCAAATTCTTTACGGCGTTGTCAAAGTCTATGGTTTCCTGGACCGAGTACCCTTGGTTTCCATCAAATCGGAGTTTTATTTTGGGAAACCGTTCACGTATTTTCATCATTTTCCCAATGTCATCCTCCAAGGATAGCCCTCCTTTGATCTTCAATATGAAAAAGCCTTGTTCAACATAGTCGGATGCCATTTTTAACGTCTCTTCCAAAGGAAGTATACCCACAGTGATGCTTGTGGCTATCTCATTGCGGTACCCTCCCAAAAATTGGTAGAGGGGGACTTCCATTTTTTTGGCCTTAATGTCCAAAAGGGCCATGTCCACCATGGCCAGCGCCGATGATTTGTGGGCAAGAAGGGCGCCAAGTTCATCAAGGATGAGTGAGTTCATGAATGGGCTTTTCCCCATCAGATGCGGAATGATGATTTGCCGAATTGCATTTTCCACATCCTCGGCAGATTCATGGGTCACGGATATATCTGGCGCAGCACAGCCATATCCAACAATTTTACTGTCCGTCTCTATTTTTAGGATAAAGTTTGTGGCTTTGGAAATTTCCTCATAGGCAATGGTATAGGGCATTAGGAGTTCCAACTCCAGCCTTTCATAGCTAATATGGGTAATGGTCATTGCTTTAGTTTTGTCTTGAGAAGTTCGATCAGGCCATTGGTTCCATGTGCCAGAACATCAAAGGTGGGTAGCCCTGTCTCTTTTTCCAGGGCTTTGCATGCGGGAATGATTTCGGAAGGTTCCATATTCTCATGGTTCACGGTGATGGCAATGACCTCCTTTCCTGAAATGACCTGAATGGCATTGATCTGTTCTTGGATGGAATGCATCCTGTAACCGGGAAACCCATCATATTCCAATCGTTTCGGCGCATGTTGAAGAATGACATAATCGGGTCTGCCGGCAGCCAAAATCTCAAATCCACCGGGGTAGGCCGGGTTCATCAAACTGCCCTGTCCCTCGATGACGATTACATCTGGATTTTCAGTACGGTAGGCGCTTACCACCGCATGTTCAATTTCGCCGGAAACAAAATCGTTGATGCAACTGTCCATGATCATACTGTATTTGGCTCCCTGCATCCAAGCAGTCTGTCCGGTACCGATCATCTCGGCCTTGTAACCAGCATCCCTGAATCCATGCACCAGAAGCCACGAAGTGGTTCGCTTTCCCAAAGCAGAATCGGTCCCTAAAACGGCCAATTTCATACAATCCACTTTCTCAATATCACCCGTAAAAAAATGGAGATGGTCCCTATCCGGGGTTTTGCGCACATCGCGTATGGTACAATGGTTCTCCTTGGCCAGTTGCACCAGTTCTGGATCGTTGCTCAAAAAGTCGTGCAAACCACTGTCCACGTTCCATCCCATTTTCAGCGCCTTCTTAATGGTCTCCTTGGCGGATTTTGGCAAACGGCCACCATCAGGGGCCAAACCAATGACCAAATGATCGGGTTCTTGGTGATTTTGGGAGAGGACCTCGACCGCTGTATCAATGTCGGAAAATATGGGAATGTTCTTTGGTTTTCCATCCAACACGGTTCCTGCATCTTGATGGGCATAGTTACTGTCCAGAACACCCACTACCTCATATCGTTCTGTGAACCGAACAAGCCCGTGGGCTGTTTTTCCGTTGGGTGTATTGAACGCCCCTTCACAGTACACCAGGGCTTTACCGTCAAAGAATTTTTTCATGGACATTAATATTTGGCCGTTAACACTGCTACGAACCGATTGGGTTCAAAATTTACTTTTTCGTTGAGTTCCAAGAGGGCGATCAAACCGGCAGTGGATGCCGGGAGAATACGCAACCCCTCTTTTTTTAGGAGCAAGGTGCTCATATCGCGCATTTTTTTATCACTGATATTGAAGGCCTCACCTCCCGACTGTCGCAAAGCGTACAATGCCTCGTCACCATCAAAGCTGTGCCAATTGATCAAGGGTTCATTGTATTTCGTTTCCTTCACTTTTTCTGGCTGTAGGTCCTGGCAATGGTCCAATCCTTTATTAAAAGACTGTATGATGGGATTTTTGTGGGTGGAGGAAGCAGCGATCATCTTGGGAACCCTAGAGGTTTTGCCCCTTTTGTACAAACTGGCAAACCCACGGTAGATTCCGGCAAGCAAAGTACCGTTGGATACGGGTACGGCACAATACTCAGGGGCATCTCCAAGATCATCTGCAATTTCATTGGCAATTTGGGCGTAGGATGCAATTTGCAGGGGCGTATTGGCACCACCTGGGTTTGCATCGTACCATTCATGTTCTTGGGCCATTTCACTGACCTTTATGACCACTTCCTCGTAACTGCCATCCAGCCGTAGGATGGTGGCGGATAAGGTCTCCATTTCCTTGATGCGCTCGGTGTGATAGCTGGAAGGAATGGCAATTTTACACTGTAATCCGGCCAAATCGGCGGCCAAGGCCACCGCCACCCCATAATTGCCACAGGTGGCCAGGCAGATGGTGTCGAATCCACGTCTGATGGCATCATACACCTGGGCAAAGGCAATACGGTCCTTTTGTGTTCCCGAAGGGTTATCACCTTCATATTTAATGTATAGTTGGCGGATGTCAAATTCGCGTTCCAGGGACTTGGCCCGGGTCATGGAAGTATCCCCGATCTCAATATTGATGATATCCTCAAAACTCTCGAGTCTATCCACCAACGATTTGCTTGGGTCTTTCACAAAGTCGCTCAGTTCCCTAGTTTCCGATGAGACTTTGAGTTCGGCAGTTTTTACACCATCAATCAGGTTCATGCAAGTGATTCAATGGATATAAAGGTATTCTTTTGCAAGATTTTTTGGTAATGGTACGAGCAATTATTTCGAACCATTTACTTTTTGTTGGTCCATGGTTTAGTGTTGGAATCCGTATCTTGTAGGGATGGCCAAAACAACGCCCTATGGAACTGGAGGATTTGCTCAATGCTTTTGATCGGTACTTGCCCTTGACCCAAAAGGCCAAAAGTGACCTTCAAAATTTGATGGAGCCCATTACGTTCCAAAAAAATGAATACTTGGTCAGGTCAGGTGACCGGGCAAGCGATTGTTTCGTATTGGTTGAAGGTGTGGTTCGGGTGTTCTTCAATGCCGATGGCACGGAATACAACAAAACATTTTTTGTTCCAGGAATGTTTCCCACCGCGTTGACCGCCTTAATTTCCAATGAGCCTGCCAAAATTTCCTTTCAAGCGTTGACCAAGTGTTCCCTCTATCGTTTTTCCTACCGAGAGTTTCGAAATCTTTTTGAGGAACATCGTTGTTTGGAGTCCTTACTGCTCCGTGTACTGGAGGATATGTGGATCAAAAAGGAAGCGCAGGAAATACGAATGGTCACCAACAATGCCACTACCAATTATCTATTGTTCCAGAAGGAATATCCAGGATTGGAAAACCTGATTCCCCAATACCACATTGCCTCCCATTTGGGGATTACCCCAATACAGTTGAGCCGAATACGGGCCCAACTTAGTAAAGATGGGTAAATGCTTAACCTATGTTAATGTGAAGGTTTGTGGGCTTATGGATTTTTGTGGCGGATAAAAAACCTTCATTATGAAACTGGAAAACAAAACCATATTGATTACCGGTGGAACCTCTGGAATTGGGGAACAATTGGGAAGAACCCTAAAGGATAAGGGAAATACTGTGATCCTGATGGGGCGGAATCCCCAAAAGCTCCATGAATTGGGACAATTGGGCTTTAAAACCCTATTGTGCGACCTAAATGACCAAGACCAAATAGAGGATACGGTCCTAAAACTGGAAAAGACATTTCCAAAACTGGATGTTCTGTTCAACAACGCGGGGGTGCAGTACAATTACTTTTTGGAAGAATCGCTGCCACAAGCGGAGAAAATTTATGCGGAAGTACAGATCAATCTATCGTCCCAAATATTTTTTACGCAACTGTTGCTCCCATTGTTGACCAAGGACACGGCGTCCATGATCGTGAACACCACTTCTGGATTGGGTGCATTTCCAAAGGGAAACGCTTTGGTATATAGTGCCACCAAGGCGGGCATGCGGAATTTTACCAAAGGCCTGCGGTACCAACTTAGGAAAACCAATATTAAGGTGGTGGAGTTCATTCCTCCTGTAACCGATACAGGGATGACGGTAGACAGGGATGAAAAAATGATGGACGCGGCAGCATTGGTAGAGACCATCGTTCCGCAATTGGAAAAAGGAAAGGCGATCGCAACCATTGTTAAGATGCGATTATTTCCCGCAATTGCTTTCTTTTTGCCAAGCTTGGCCTGGAAGATTGTAAACGATTAGGTATGGTTGAACAAAAAAAAACAAGGATTCAACACCTTGGTTTTCGGAATACCCACGGGAGCAGTTGATTTTGTTTTGAATGCCGTATTGAGCGGTTTTTTTGGGGATTAGTCTTTTGAATAGGCCGCTGTCACCTTCTTCAGCAATACCTTGGTATCTTCCAGCAACATTTTTCTAACGCCTATTACATTGTTTTCCATCTGGATCTTGCTGTTGAGGAGGCCATTTAGGTCACCTATGAATTTTGGCTGATCGATACTGTTCCAAAATTTTATGTCCATGGCCCCATTTCTTTTGATGAACAGCGGTTTTCCAAAGGCATCAAATTTAGGTTTAAGAGGGTACATGCCACCCATTCTTGACATCGTTTGTAGGTAAAGGTTGGAGTTGTCATCCACTATTTTCAATATATGAAGCTGTTTTGAATTGTGTTCGATCATTGCATCCCTTAACCACGGATCCATCAAATCCAAATTGCCGGTCGAATTGATCCTCTCAAATGTCTTGCTGTTTACACTGTTTGCCGGGTTAAAATATACATTCAATTCGTTTCGAAAAACAGAGATCAAAGTATCTATCGTAGCTGCTTCAGAAGAAATCCGATAGGACAGCCGCAACAGTGATTGTAGATCGCCATCCATGATATATATGGAGCGTTCCAGCTCTGAAATATCCAGAATTAGATCTTTTTTATAAGATTCTATGTATGTTTTCTCCCATTTTTGTTCAACCTTGCTCTCCCTCCATGAATTTACTTGAACGGCGATCAAAATCCCTATGACAACCAACACTATTTCCCCAACGGCATAAAAGAAATATTTGCTCATTTTGAGTTCGGTTGCCGATCGTTGTCTGTTTCTTTTAAAGAGCAGTATCATGTTCAAATTAGTATTGATGCTATGGTTTTTCAATCAAAAATTGGGTCAGTTGGCATTTACACTGAACAAATTCACGCCCAAATCTTTACCGCGCAATTCAAACTGCCCTTCATTTTTTATATGATATAGTTCTGAAAGTCTATTGGCAACAGGTTCGGATATCAATAGGTCGCAATTCAGTTGATTGCAGAGCCCTTGTATCCTTGAGCATGTGTTCACCACATCGCCGTGAAATGCTATGGATCGTTTTGTAGTGCCCACTTGGGTCCTGATCACCTTTCCATGATGGATGGCTGCCTTGAACTGGGGAACAACCCCATACTGTTTCATGTAATATGCACTGCGGGACTGTATGTTCTTTCGAAATGAAAAAAAGTGGTACACGGCATGCCGAAAGTTTTCATCCTTGGCCAACCATGAAAATATGGCCTCATCCCCTACATATTGATAAATTTCGCCACCTGTTATTTCGGATGACTTTATCATATCATTGAAGCAATCCTTGATGAAGAGACTATATTTTTCCGGCCCAAGCTTTTCCGCTATCGTTGTTGAGGATTTCATGTCCAAGAAAATAAAGATCCTGTCCTCTTCCGCTCCGTTTTGCTGAAGTGAGATCAACTCCGAAAAATTATTCACCAGTACCCATTGAAATACCAACTTAAACAGTTGCAGTAAAAAAGTGATGATGAAAATGTATATCGTGATCATCAGCACATTTGAGGGGACCAGATTTGCGATTACAATATTGGAAGCTTCCCCTGACGAATGGCCGATTATGGTTGGGATCAGCGAAAAAGTGAACAACAGGCCAATGGCCAAGTTGCAAACACATTTAATGGCCAACCTTTTGAACAGGGAAAAGTGCTGAAACCGATTATCAAGCGCGGTGTCGATAAGCCCAAAAAATAGGCCATCCACAAATCCTGAGAACGTTACCACCGCAAGCAGCACGCCTAAATTGATGTTGACGTGCTGCATTTGGTTTTCCTGAAACCCCCAAAGTTTGATGCTGAGAAACAAAAGTTTTCCGATACCCCATACCAATATCTGGATCAAAATCCATTTGTGGTTCTTATTTGTAAAATCTAACATAGTCCCTTCTCCTTTGTTTCTGCTGAACAATTCTTTTTAGCTAACTCTTTCTATAAAATATGGGCTGTTCCAGTTTTCAATTTTTTGATTGGGGATTCATGCTGGGTATTGGAAAATCCTTCATCAATTTAGAGATGGCCTTTTTGATAGCCTTGTCCGAATCTTTTGGTTGGCCGGTAATATCGGCAGATACCAAACCCGTCCACACCAATTTTTTGCTTTTTGCATCGAGCACATCGACCAACAAAGAGCCTTCCCTGTAGTCATTTGCCCGGATGGTAGCGTGGGTAGGGGCTCCCCATACTTGATATGGCCTATAAATCCCTCCAACACGATAATCGTCGGCATCAAAGGAAATGGTTTTCTTATCTTTCAAAACAGCCACCGGATTGATTATCAAATCGGGATTCAAATTGCTCTCTTTAAGATTTCGTTGGCCGAATTCCCATTTTATGGAATTCTCAATCCGGGTTAACTGTAACTGATTGATCACCCCAGTGTTGAGCACTTTATTGAGTTTGTAGGTGCTGTACGTATTAAAATCGGCTGATTTATCATAATCTGAACTGATTTTAAGTGTTGGCCCACACGACATTGATATAAGGCATGCCAACATCAAGATTTTGTTTTTTGTTTTCATGATTTTTAATGGTTTAATGTTCAATAATTTGTTTTAATCGTTTCTTGTTTTTAAATGTTTGAATTTTAATTGTGCTGCAGTCTGGACAGTTTCTCGATCTCTCCAATTATTGGGGTTTTGGATTGAATATTGGCGGTCATGGCCGTCTGCATAAAATTTTCTATCTGAAATATTTTTGTTGCCTGCAGCCCGCCCAACAACTTTTGAAATTTCTTGAAATAATGACCGTCCAGTTTGCCAATAAGCTGATCGGTATGCATTAACTCGATGGTTATCCTGGATGCCTTGGCATCGTCCAGGATGTAATAATTCTTTAGGTAATCATCAAGAAGTTCAAGTTTGTGGACCATGATGGCCTTGCGCTTGGATTCATATTCCCCGTACACCTTCCAAAACCCTTGGTATTTGGGACTTTGGTCAATCTCCAGATAATTGCAAATGGTTGCCTTTTTGGATTTTGAAATAAGGGACAGCGTTATTGCCATATCGTCCCTGTCCATTTGGGCTTGAGCTTTCAGCCCCATGCCCAACAGGGTAATGGTTACCACCATCAGGTGTATTGATCTTTGTGTGCGTTTAAAAATTTTCATGTTGTTTTGTGTTAAAATTGTTGTTTAATTATTTGCGTATTGAATTGTGGTTGCCTCAAGGGAAGCCTTGTTGTTTTTCTTCGAATCCGATTTTTTCTGAAATTTTAAGATTAGCATATCGGCCACGTAGTACACGATCGGCACCACAAAAACTGTCAGTATAAGCGAAGACAGAAGCCCGCCTATCATCACGATGGCCAATCCGTTTTTCCATTCCGATCCCGCGCCTTCGGCCATGGCAATGGGGATCATTCCTATGACCATTGCAATTGTGGTCATCAAAATGGGTCGAAGACGCGCCTTTCCTGCCTCTATCAAGGCGTTAAAGGAGTCGTGCCCTTCAGCCTTTTTCTGATTTGTGAAGTCCACGATCAATATTCCATTCTTCATCACCAGACCAATGAGCATGATAATGCCCAACATGGTAAAGATGCTCATGGTGCTCATTGCCAGGTTGAGCGCTATGAGCGCGCCAATTAGGGCAACCGGGACCGAGAACAGTACAACAAAGGGGTAGATAAAGTTGTCATACAGGGCAACCATGACCAGGTATACCAATAACAATGCGGCGGCAAGGGCCAATCCCAAGGCTTCAAACGATTCAGTCTGCCTTTCGTAATCACCGGTCCAATGTGTTTCAACAGAAGCTGGCAATGGTTTCTCCTTCAAAGACTTATTAATGTTCTCGGCAAGGGTTCCAGAGGTCACGCCCAGTACGTTGCTTTTGATGGTGACGGAGGTTCTTCGATTTTTCCTTTCGAGCATTGAAGGGCCGTTGCTTTGGTTTAAGGTGGCAAACTGGCTCAATGCTATTTGTTCGCCACTGTTGTTCACAAAGGTTATCCGCTCAACATCCGTTGGATTGTTGCGATCGAACTCATCAAGCTTTACGTTGATGTCATATTCGTTATTGCCAACCCGGTATTGGGCATCTGTGTTCCCGGAATATCCATTTTGAAGGGTTGACCCCACCTTATCGATACTGAGGCCAAGTTGGGCCAGTTTTTCCCTGTCGATCTCAATACTCAACTCCGGGGTTCCTTCCTCAACACTTACAGAAACGTCATTGGCGCCGGGCATGGCCTTTATCCTTGCGGAAAGCTCTTCGGCCGCCTCCATCAGTTCTTGTTTGTTCTCACTGTTCAACACAAGCTGAATGGGTTCTTCGGACTGCGTAATACCAATGACGACGGTATTGACTTTAAGACCGGGATAATGTTCCTCCAGTTCCTTTTTGATTTGAAGCATAAGATCTTTTGAACTTAGGGACCTCTCATGGACCGGTACAAGCCCTACGGTCAATTCGGTCTTGTTCTCACTGCCAATGGTGGCCACAACGCTTGAGGTGCTGGCACCCCCCACATTTGAAAATACAGATTGGATTTCTGGCTGTGACAACAGGTAATTCTCAATCTCGAGGGTCTGGATGTTGTTCTCGGTAATGGCTGTACGTTTGTCATATTCCAATTTCAATTGAATTTTCCCCCGGTCACCGGCAGCTACCATTTCTTGGCCCAAAATGCCCATTTTCATGATGGCCCCCGTTGCAACGAATGCTCCGATTACTATCGCGATGGTTATCATTTTATGGTTTAGCACCCAGCGGAGCTGTCGCGTGTACCAGGTTATGGTTTTTTCTATCACACCCTCAAAGGCCAATAAGAATCTATGGAACAGGTTCTTTGGATTCAAGTGGGTAACTTGGCCGAACCGGGATGCAAGCCATGGTGTCAGTGTATAGCACACAAAAAGACTCATCAAAGTGGACACCACAATGGTTACGGAATATTGCCTCAGAACATCGCCAATGACCGTATTGATCATGGCTATCGGTGCAAATACCACCACATCGACCATGGTGATGGCCATTGCTGAAAATCCAATCTCCTTTCGTCCATCAATGGTTGCCTGAACTTTATTTTTGCCCATGTGCAAGTGGCGATGGATGTTTTCCAGGACAACAATGGAGTCGTCCACCAGAATTCCTATGACCAAGGACATGGCCAACATGGTCATTAGGTTCAGCGAGTAGCCAAACAGATACATTGCGATGAAGGTTGACAGCAATGATGCGGGAATGGCAACCAATACAATCAACGAATCGCGGATGCTGTGCAAAAAGAGCAACATAACAGCGGCCACAAGGATAACGGCAATGATCAAGTCATGGGTTACCGCGTCGGCAGCTTCCAAAGTGAACTCGGAGGTGTCATCGGCAATAATGATTTTCACGTCATCTGCTTTATATTTTTCCTCAATGGCCCCGATTTTCCCCCTAAGTTCCTCACTGATCAAAACCGCGTTGGCATTGCTCTGTTTTTTAATGCTTATGCCAATCCCTTCTTGACCGTTAAAACGGCTAACCACAAGTTGTTCTTTACTGCCCTCCACCACTTCGGCCACATCTTCAACTCGGATAGGGCTGCCTTGGACAGTGGTCACGACCAGTTTTCTGATTTGGTCGATAGAGCCAAACTTTCCGACCATTCTGACGGTCATCTGGTCTTGGCGGGTTTTTAGTTTTCCCGTTGGAAATTCAAGATTGGCAGAATTAATGGCATTGATCACCTGGGAGATGGACAATCCGTAGTGGACAAGTTTGTCCTGGTTCACGTTAACCTGAACCTCAAACTCCTGGCCACCTATCAAGCGTGCTTCTCCAATTCCCTCGATCTGTTGGATCTGTGGAAGGATTTCATTCTCAACAAGGTCATACAATTTCCGGGCATCTGTCTTGGAGACTATGGACAATTCAAGAATGGGTCGATCACTTGGTGATACTTTCGAGATCGATGGGGACTCCACATCGTCTGGAAGGTCACTTAGGATATTGTTGATTTTACGCTGGGCCTCCTGTTCTTTGGATTCGGTATCAGTACCAATCGAAAATTCTACCTGAATCACCGATACGCCTTCATACGATTGCGACAGAACACTTTTTACCCGATCTAGTCCCGAGATTACATCTTCAACTTTTTTGGTTACAGATTGCTCCACCTCAACAGGTGAGGCACCTGGGTAGGGGGTCGTTATCACTAGGGTAGGGACCTCCATGGGAGGAAGCAGCTCATACCGCAACGTGGAATAGCAGTACAATCCCCCAATCATCAAAATAGAAAAGATGACTATGATTATCGAGGGTCTTTTGATGGATATTTCCGTTAAATTCATAATATGGAATTTTAATGTTTGTTAATTTGAAATTTCAACGTTCGATCCGTTGGAAAGGTTGATATGGCCGCTGGTCACAACAGTTTCACCGGGTTGCAGACCTTCAACCACCACAATATCCTCTGCATTGCTACCTCCGATTTTAATGTCCCGTATTACTGCCTTTCCGTTCTTGACCACAATGGCCTGTGGATTTTTGGCAGATCCCAACAGGGCGGCACGGGGTATCACGGCCATTTCCCCAGAACTTTCACTGCCTATCAATACGGTGCCGTACATGCCTGATTTCAACAATGGGGCACTGCTGCCTTCAATGACAATTTTCACGGTATAATTATGTGAATCATCAGCCCGATTTGAGATGTAATCTATGTTGGCCTCGAGTTCTTGGCTTGGATAGATATCGGTTTGGACCGCTACTTCATCTCCCTCGGAGAACAGCACAATTTCCTTTTCCGGTACAACGATCTCAAGTTTAAGCTTGCTTAGGTCGGTGATGCGGGCCAGGGCTTTGTTGTCAACGATCATCCCTATCTCTGCATCGCGCAGTGTAATGGTTCCGGTGAAAGGGGCGGTCATATGGCTCCATTCAATTTGCTTTTTCAGCTGCTTTAATTCTGATTCGGCATTCTTTAGGCCCAGCCTGTAGTTGTCTAGCTGGATGTTGCTCACGCCCCCGCTTGTGGCAGCGGTTTCGTTGCGTTCAAGGTTGCGCTTGGAAATGGTGTAGTTGGCTTCGGCGGCAACATATTGCGCTTGCAGTATGTCATCGTCCACTAGGACCAAAGGTTGCCCTTTCTTCACCACATCGCCTTCCTCAAAATAAAGTTGCTTTATTTGTCCTTTTACCTGGGGCACGATCATGACCTCCCGTAGGGGTACAAAAGTACCCGTGTAGGTAAAGGTTTTGTTCAGTGTTTTTTGGTTTACCTTGGCCGTTTTGACCAGGACCGCTTTTTTAAGGTCTGGGCGGTAGACGTTTTCCGCCACTTCCTTTTTGTTGGCATTGAGCTTCAATGCAATCGATACTATGATTGCAACTATAGCTCCGATAATGATAATTCTGGTTTTCATAATTTTAGATTCTTAGATTGTTTGTTTTTTTTATTGTTCTATGTTTGATAAAAGTGTTCCATTGGCTTTCAACACGGCCAATTCGGCTAATTTTAGATTAAGCAAGGCGGCACTGTAGTTGTTCCTGGCATTTGAAAGGTCGTTCTGGGCGTTGAGGAGGTCGGTGACCGATGTGAGCCCACCTTCATATTCACCTTGTGCACTTGCAAATAAGGATTCTGCCAGTTCCAAGCTCCGTTGGTTGTTTATGAACAGATTTTTGTTGGTGCTCAGGTTGAATTGTGCATCCCTCAATTCCTTGTTGGCCTTCAGCTCCATCATCGCCAATAGGTTTGTATTCTTTTGGACCTCTATCTTCTTTTGGTGAATTTGGTTTCGCTTCTTGAAACCATCGAATAGTGGAACTTGTAAATTCAGGCCGAAATAGCTGTTTTTGACCCAATCGTCATTGATTTGTTTGAAAGGGGCGAACTCGTCGTAAAATCCGGTATATCCGACCGAGTAAAATGAGGTGAGCACTGGATAAAAACCTGACTTGACCAGCTTCTCATCGTATTTTGCAAGATCCACTTGCGCCTTTTGAAGGCGTAGATCGGACCGCTCACTGATGTCGGCTGGATCAAAGATTTTCAATTCCTTGGAGTAGTCAAAGGGCATGACCGTCAACTCTTCCTCAATGGGCTTGTCCATCAAATATTTCAAATAAGTGATGTACTGCTGCAATTGAAGCGTTTGGATTTCCCTCTCGTTCCTCAGGCTCTCAAGGTTCACCAACATCCTTCGGTGTACATTGTCCGCCACCAACTCATTTTTCCTTAGCACATCGTTGATTTCGACCGTCTTTTCCAGATTCGCAATGTTGGCGTTCAATCGATCCAGGTTATCTTGATAGACCTGTACGCTATAGTATGTGGACATTACCTCATACACCACATTTTCCTCGGTCATTTTTTCAGAAAGCTGGGATGCCTGATGGGCGGTTTTTGCCGACTTCAATCCAATCAGGACACTTTTGTTGAACAAGTTTTGCGTGACTTGGAACGTTGCGGAGGTGTTCTGCTTCATGTTGAGGCTTACCTTGCTGTAGGTTCCTTCAGGTCCCCCAAAAGTGGACGAGGGTACATACTGGGCCGGTAGGTCTTTGTAGTACATGGATTTCCCATTGAATTCCGCATTTGGGAGCAGGGCGCTTTTTACCTCTTTGATTTTGTAATCAGTGGCAGAGACGTCGAGCATTCCATTGACAATCTCTTTGTTGTTTTTTAGAACAATCTGGACCACGTCTTGCAGTGAATACGTCTGGCCATATGAAACGGTTCCGTTTGCGAAAAAGGCCAGTAACGCGATGATCAATAATTTTTTCATTTTGGTTTATGATTTTTTGCCCGGTAGGGTGATTAAATTTTTGGCAAATGTATTGGGGTGATTTTTTGGAACGGTTCGGATTGGACAATCCGAACGTAGTAGAGGTTCCGTTTATAAAATCCGAACCTGAAAAGGGCAAAATGGTGCCTTTCGGCCTATTTTAAGCCGTTTTGAAAGGGGTGTAAAGCCGGGAAAATTTTAGTTTTTGGTACTTAGAGGGCCTGTTCCAAGGCTTTTCTATGCCGTTCTTTGAAGTCGGTCGGGGTAAATCCCGTGATTTTTTTAAACACCGTATTGAAGGTGGTTTTTGAGTTGAAGCCCGAATCGTACCCAATGGCCAATATTTTTATATGTCCACTTTTGGAGTCGGTCAAAAGACTTTTCGCTTCTTCCACCCTGTACCCGTTCACCAGGTCGTAGAAGTTTTTTTTCATGGCCTCGTTGATGGCAAGGGTCACCTGATAGGATGGAATCTTGATTTCATCCGCCAGATCCTTGAGCGTTAGCTCACTTTGCAGATAAAGTTTGTCCTCCTCCATTTTTTCAATGATCTGTGAAGCAATTTCATTGAGTTTCTCCGGTGGGAGCAATTGCCTTTGTTCCTTTTGCTCTTTTTCCATTTCCAGGCCCGTTGCCTGTTCAAGTTCATGGATTTCCTCCAGCACAATATCCTTGTCCTGCCCAGATTTGAGCTGCCATAACGTTGGTTGGGACATTCCTTTATAGGTTGCCCCATAGATATAAGGCGTTACGAGGGCGAGGTTAATGGCGATGAAAAGCCCAAATTTGTCTGGGAATCCCAAGATCAAAATATAGAACACCAGTCCATTTAACACCAGAAACAAATATCCATTGTTCAACCATCTTACCCATGACAGGTTGATCCTGCTGGTCTCGGAGTACAGATTTTGAATCGACTTTTGATAGGTCCTCAAAGCGCCCCTTACCAAAAAATAGTAGGCCACCATCTGGGCGGTCCTCACCGGAACACGTACGATGACCGACAACGTATGGGGTATCTCCGCTGGCACAATATGGGAATAGGGATATTGAAGGATCATTTTTTGGAACAGGTAACTGTCATATACAATGAAAAGCCCAAAGATGATAAAATGTGGCAACGACTTCTTCCAGGTTATTTTTTCCCGAAAGCTGCGGACATAGAAATATAGGGATGGACCGATCAACAACAAAAAAGGGTCCACAAAGAGAAGGAATTGCCACGACAAATATCGCTGCAGAATGGGTATGAGCAATGGAAGACTGGTGAAAATGATATAAAGCCCTAAATGAAGATTGACCGAGCGTTCACTTTTGGGGTGGAAACAGATAAATAGTGCAAGTAGAAATGCCTGCAAAATTCCAACGCCTACAACAAAGAGCAACAGGGTCATCAGAACTGATTAACATTCTATTAAATATAGCGTTAATTTGTTTTGATTGGATGAAACGGTACAAATGTTTGCCGGTGCCATCAAAATTCTTGTATATGATAATATGCAGTGCTAAGGATATTGGTTTCAACTATTTTTTATACAAAACTGATAAATGGATACTCCAAGTAGACTTTATTAAAACAAACAACTCTGAAAATCAATTGATTAACAGGGTTAAAAGTACTCGAAGCGAGACTTGAACCCGCATGGCAAAATGGATCTGGAATCAAAGAAGAAGAGGTTAAGAAGCGTGTTTAAAAACTGGACACTTTGCGTAAAATAATTTAACACTTCTGCGGAATACAGTGCAAAAGCATATCTATAACTTACTGTTTTTTAAACTAGTAGGTTTTTGGTATGGATTTGGCTATCGGTAAACCAAAGTTTTTGCAGATAGTTTCCATCTCTATGGCAAAAAGGCCCATCAAATACAAATGCCATGTATAACTTATTTCTCAAAATAGCCACACGTTATCTCCTTAAGAACAAGCTCTATTCTTTTATCAACATCTTTGGTCTTGCCATCGGAGTCGCTTCCTTTATCTTGATCATGCTCTATGTGGATTATGAGTACGATTATGACACTTTTGAAGGCTCTGAAGACGTGTATCGGGTATATATGGACTATACGGAAAGCGGTGCTTTTGTTCCCGGTGATGCACAGGCTTATAATCTGAGTGGCCCAACATTAAAAGAGTCATTTTCGGAAATAGAGGAATATGTAAGGTTGGTGTATCGGTCCGATGTTATCTTTAAATATAATAATACTCCTATTGATGGTGAAAGTGGGGCGTTGGCCGACCCCTCATACTTTGATGTCTTTCACTATCCATTGTTGGTCGGGAGCACCCATACCGTTTTAAGGGATCCCTTTACCGTTGTATTGACCGAATCGCTCGCCAAGAAGATTTTTGGGAATACTGATCCCATAGGAAAGTCATTGGAGATTGTTCTGTATGGCCCCCATTCATATACGGTCAATGGGATTATGAAGGATCCACCATCCAGCACTCATATGAAGAATGATTTTTTGATTTCATATGCTACCGCCCTGATATTGACTCCAGAGGATGCCAAGCCCAATTGGAATTCAAACAATCGGTTCACCTACATTAAACTGGCAAAGGGCACGGATGCAGGTCTGTTGAAAAAAAAGGTGATGGATTTCAAGGTAGAGAGCTTGCCTTTTGAAAGGCATAATATTGAACCTTTGGAAGCTATCCACCTACATTCGGACAAACCTTTTGAAGCTGAGACCAATGGTAGTGCGAGCAGGGTACGCTTCCTGTTGGCCATTGCCTTCATAATTATTATCCTTTCTTGGCTCAACTACGTAAATTTGTCTACGGCCAAATCCTTCGAAAGAGCAAAAGAAACAGGTATCCGCAAAGTAGCGGGCGCGCAAAAAAAGCAGATCATACTTCAGTCCTTACTGGAATCTTTGCTGCTCAATGCCATTGCTGTTGGGTTGGCACTAATGATTGTTTTGGGTGTTTTACCAAAGTTCAACAATTATATCCATAAAGAATTGAGCATGGACCTTTCCAATTTGGGACAGCTCCTACCCATCTTTGGCTTTATCCTTTTGGGCTCTGTGATGGCCGGAATGTATCCAGCCTATTTGCTCAGCCGATATACGCCAGTTAAGGCGCTAAAGGGAAAAATCCATGCATCTGGGGGTGGTCTGATTATTAGGAAAGGGCTCATCACGGGCCAATTTTTGGCCACAATGGTCCTATTGGTGGGTACCATTGTGGTAGGCAAGCAGATTGGATACCTACAAAATCAACCCATTGGTGCGAAACTGGACCAAGTTATGGCCATCAATGGTACAATTATGGACAACAAACCGTATTCGCTCATATTGCAAGACCGAAGAATATTGAAAGGCGAACTGAAGGATCTCCCTTTCGTCAAAAACACTGCCTTGGTCCAGACCTATCCCGGTGGAGGGTATGATGAACTCAGTTCCAGCGTGGGCATTACTTTTCCCGATGGAACAAGGGACAATTCCCGGGTTTGGTACAACTATGGGGTTAGTCCCGAATATTTTGAAATGATGGACCTCGAATTTATCGCAGGGAAACCTTTTGCAGAAACTCCCCAGGGGAATAGCAACAACATCGTCATGAACGAGCAGTTTGTAAGGCATATGGGCATTGCCAATATGGAGGAGGCCATTGGCAAGACGGTAAAATTTTGGGATGCGGATTGGATGATTACCGGTGTGATCAAAAACTACCACCACTTTGGGCTGAAAACTGGGATTGAACCTATGATGCTCCGATATAATGACACGGGCAGAAATATAGTCGTGAAAATGGACCAATCTGTATTGTCCACTGCGGGAATGAACAGAGCAATCTCTCAAATTGAGAGTAAATGGAAAGCACTCTTTCCGGACAGCACTTTTAACTACGCTTTTTTGGACCAAAAATTTGAGGCACAGTACAATGAGGACAGGGCCTTCGGTGAAGCCTTTCGGATTTTTACGGTCCTAGCAATAATCATTGCTTCCATGGGACTGTTTGGTCTCACTTCCTATACCGTGGTACAACGAAAAAAGGAAATTGGGATCCGAAAAGTGAATGGGGCCACCATTGCCCAGATTCTGACCATGTTGAACAGGGATTTTGTGACTTGGGTCGGTGTCGCCTTTATTATGGCAGTGCCCATTTCCTGGTATGTCATGGACAGATGGTTGGAAGGGTTCGCCTATAGGACCAAAGTGAGCTGGTGGGTCTTTGCATTGGCGGGAACCATTGCCTTGCTGATTGCTTTGGCCACGGTAAGCTGGCAAAGTGTAAGGGCAGCAATGTCCAATCCTGTTGATTCGTTACGGGATGAATAAGCTCCTCCGCACTTTTTATATGATGGGACCAATTGCTGTTCATGCAAAACAAATATGAACCAAGGAGGGTAAAGACACCACGGAATATTGGGAATTGACAAGGTTTTGAGCTATTGAGGCAAATAAAAAGCCGAGATTTAAATCTCGGCTAAACTGTACTCGAGGCGAGAATTACCTTCGGTGAGTCCCTTGGCGTACTTTTGGAAATAAAAGCCACCATGCCTTTTCGGCCTGGGTAGTTTTGTCCGTTCCCCCTTTGGAAAAGAACTTTCCGTGGAGCTCACGAACAAAAAAGCCGAACCGAATGGGTTCGGCTTTTGCATCTAGTACTCGAGGCGGGACTTGAACCCGCACGGCCAAAATGGCCACAGGATTTTAAGTCCGGCGTGTCTACCAATTCCACCACTCGAGCTGGACCTAAACAAAAAAACGCTGGTAACCAGCGTTTTGAGCGAAAAACGGGATTCGAACCCGCGACCTCCACCTTGGCAAGGTGATGCTCTACCAACTGAGCTATTTTCGCATTTTAAAGAACCAACACTTTTTTTAAGTGCGGATGCAAATTTAATACATTTCTATAAAATAGAAAGAAATTTTTTAGGAAGAGGCTTTTTTCTTCTTGGTCAACAACCGTTTGATTTCATTCAATTTCATCAAGGCTTCCACTGGGGTTAGGGTGTCAATATCCAGATGCAGGATCTCTTCCTTGATCTCTTCCAAAAGGGGATCGTCCAAGTTGAAAAAGCTGAGTTGCATCTCGTTTTGGGAAGCCTGCAACTTATCCGTAATCTCTTCACTGGAATGTGATTTTTCCAGTTTCTTGAGGATTTTGTTGGCTTTTTGTAGTACCTGCTGGGGCATTCCGGCCATTTTGGCCACATGGATGCCAAAACTGTGCTCACTGCCGCCGGGCACCAACTTCCGTAGGAAAAGCACGTTGTCCTTCAATTCCCTTACGGAGACATTGTAGTTTTTGATGCGTGGAAAAGTGGTGGTCATTTCATTGAGCTCATGGTAATGCGTGGCAAAAAGGGTCTTGGCCCGGGAAGGATGCTCATGGAGATATTCCGAAATGGCCCAGGCTATAGAAATACCATCATAAGTGCTGGTACCGCGACCGATTTCATCCAAAAGTACCAAGCTACACTCAGAGAGGTTGTTGAGGATGGAAGCCGTTTCGTTCATTTCCACCATAAAGGTCGATTCCCCCATCGAAATATTGTCACTGGCCCCAACGCGGGTGAAGATTTTGTCCACCACTCCGATATGGGCGGCCGAAGCGGGCACAAAACTTCCCATTTGTGCCAAGAGGACAATGAGCGCCGTTTGGCGCAACAGGGCAGATTTACCACTCATATTGGGGCCCGTGATCATGATGATCTGTTGTTCCTCGCGATTCAACAACACATCATTGGCCACATAGGTTTCACCCAATGGCAATTGTTTTTCAATAACGGGGTGCCTGCCCTCCTTGATGTCCAATTGGGTGGATTCGTTCACCACGGGGGCCACATAATCATTTTCCATGGCCAACTGGGCAAATCCACAGAGACAGTCCAATTGGGCTATGAGGTGTGCATTTTGCTGTACCGGGGAGATGTATTCCTGCATCCACATCAAGAGTTGTTCAAAAAGCTGCTGTTCCAACTGAAGGATCCGCTCTTCAGCCCCCAATATTTTGGACTCATACTCCTTGAGCTCTTCGGTAATATACCGTTCCGCATTCACCAAGGTCTGTTTGCGGATCCAACTTTCCGGTACCTTGTCCTTATGGGTGTTGCGCACCTCAATATAGTACCCGAACACATTGTTGGAGGCAATTTTGAGCGAAGTGATCCCGGTGAGTTCCGTTTCCCGCTCCAGCATCTTGTCCAGATAGTCCTTGCCGGAAAAGGCCAGGTTTCGCAGTTCGTCCAGTTCTTCGGAATACCCTTGGGCTATGGTATTGCCTTTGGCGAGGTTGATGGGAGCCTCCTCACGGAGCACTTCCTTGATCTTGTCCCGAAGCATATTGCAGGCATCCAAGCGCTCCCCGATGGATTGTAAGGAAGCATTGGGGCTTGCCAGGGCCAATTGCTTAATGGGAACAACGGCCTCTAGGGAGTTTTTGAGTTGGATGACCTCCTTGGGATTGATTTTTCCAGTGGCCAACTTGGAGATCAGTCGTTCCAGATCGCCCATTTGTTTGATCCAGTGTTGGGCTTTTTCAAGTTGGGTTTCTTCGGCCATTAAATAGGAGACCACCTGATGCCGTTGGCGAATTTTTTCGATATTTTTCAGCGGCAGGGCCAACCAACGTTTCAGGAGCCTTCCGCCCATGGGCGAAAGGGTTTTGTCTATGATGTCCAGTAGGGTAACTGCATTTGGGTTGGTGGAATGGTAGAGTTCCAGGTTACGGATGGTAAATCGATCCATCCATACATATTCCTCTTCCGCGATCCGCTGTATGCTGCTGATATGCTGCAAACGGCTATGCTGCGTTTCGGACAGATAGTGCATGACGGCACCTGAGGCAATGATGCCCTGGCTGAGGTGTTCGATGCCGAAACCCTTAAGGGTTTTTGTGCGGAAATGGTTGGTAAGGCTTTCCACGGCGTAATCTTCCTGAAAGATCCAATCCTCCAAAAAGAAACTGTGGAATTGGTTCCCGAATAGGTCCGTAAACTCCTTTTTATGGTTTTTGGAGACCAAAACCTCATTGGGGGCAAAATTTTGGAGCAATTTGTCCATCTGCTCCACCGAGCCTTCCGAAGTTAGGAATTCCCCTGTGGAAATATCCAAGAAGGAAACCCCCAATTTGTTCCTTCCAAAATGCAGGGCACATAGGAAATTATTGCTCTTGGAGGATAATATGTCGTCATTGAGGGCCACTCCGGGCGTTACCAGTTCGGTAATCCCCCTCTTTACGATGCTCTTTGTCATCTTGGGGTCTTCCAACTGGTCACAAATGGCCACACGTTGGCCCGCTTTTACCAATTTGGGCAGATAGGTGTTGAGGGAATGGTGGGGGAATCCGGCCAGTTCGGTCTTGTCACCGCCATTGTTTCTGTGGGTAAGGATAATGCCCAGGATCTTGGCGGCCTTCACTGCATCTTCCCCAAAAGTCTCGTAAAAGTCGCCCACCCTGAACAACAATAGCGCATCGGGGTGTTTTACCTTGATGGCATTGTACTGCTGCATCAATGGAGTAACCTTCTTTGTCTTGTTATTGGCTGCCAAAGCGACGGGATTCCTTTATTTTTGTTCAAACTGAGGTTGTAACGAAAGTACCGTTTTCCAGATACTTCAAAAATTTTTGTTGATATTTTGGGGACAATCGTTGAAAAATATGAAGCGAAAACTAGAAAACAGTGAACTGGACCGATTGGATGTGGCCGCGTTCAAAGAGGCAGAAAAGACACCCATCATCCTTGTGCTGGACAATATCCGCAGCTTGAACAACATTGGGTCCGTGTTCCGCACTGCCGATGCATTCTTGGTGCAAAAGATCTATCTCTGTGGCATTACCGCCACCCCTCCCCACAAGGACATACGGAAAACCGCATTGGGGGCCACGGAAAGTGTGGATTGGGAATATCGAAAGGACACTTTGGGACTCATCAACGCATTGAAAAGTGATAATATTACCACCGTTGCAGTGGAACAGGCGGAAAATGCCATCATGCTCCATGATTTTGGGGCAAGTGCCCACGAAACCTTGGCACTGGTGTTCGGCAATGAGGTAAAAGGGGTTTCGCAGGAAGTGGTGGACGCGTGTGACAAGGTCTTGGAAATTCCACAATTTGGCACCAAACATTCCTTGAACATTTCTGTAAGTGTTGGGATTGTGGTGTGGGATATTTGGTCGAAACTAAGTTCCAAGAACTAAAAAAGCCCTGATTCATCAGGGCTTGATATATAGTTTGAGTTAGTTAGTTTCCCATTTAGAGAGGGCTAATAAAATAAAACCATTCGTTATATGCAAACATTTTCTAAAAATTCTCTTAAAAAATTGATGAAAGCATACGGTCTTCCAACCGCTCCAAAATGGTTTCGTAATCGCGTGGATCATTTACAAAATCCAACTCGCTCAAATCCAGAACCATACTATTTTGGTTGGAATGCGCCTTCAAAAAGTCCATGTATCCCCGGTTGATTTTCTCCAAATAGTCGGCACTGATATTCTGCTCATACGCCCTTCCCCTTTTTTTGATGTTTTCCAGAAGACGCTCGGTATTTTGGTAGAGATATAGATAGATTTCCGGTTTTTTCACCTCCTTGTACATAAAGTTGAAGACCTTTCGGTACAGATTGAACTCATCCGCTTGCAAGGTGATCTTGGCAAAGATCAAAGATTTGAAGATGTCATAATCGCTCACCATAAAATTCTTGAAAAGGTCAAACTGCGAAGTGTCATCTGTGAACTGTTGGTATCGGTCCGCCAAAAAGGACATTTCCAAAGGAAAGGCATAACGTGTTTGGTCTTCATAGAATTTGGGAAGGAAGGGGTTGTCGGCAAAACGCTCCAAAACCAACTTGGCGTTGAAATCCTCCGCAATTTTTTTGGATAAGGTGGTTTTGCCCGCACCAATGTTGCCTTCAATGGCAATGAATTGCAACTGCGAGAAAAGCTCCGATCGGTCCTTGAACAGCCTATGCTTTGTTTTTTTTGGTTTGTTGCGGTCCTTACATTGCTGCAACAGGTTTCTGATATCTTTGTTCAAGACAGGATGGTAGTACTGCGGGGCGATGTCGGCCAAGGGTTTCAGCACAAAATTCCGTTCCTGTATGTGCGGGTGGGGAATTTCCAAAATAGCGGTATGGATGACTTCCTTTCCATAGAACAGGATATCAATATCCAGGGTCCTGGACTGGTATCCCCCTTCTTTGCGGTCGCGCCCAAAATCCTTTTCGATCTGCAAAATGGTTTCCAGGAGTCTTTCTGGGGAAAGTTCTGTTTCCAACTGCACACAGGCATTTAAAAAATCATCACCATCAAAGCCCATGGCAGGCGTTTCATACACGTTGGAAACGGTATTGGCCTCACCCACTCTTTTTTTGAGATGAAAAATGGCCTTTTGCAACAAGGCATACCGATTGCCCATGTTGCTTCCCAAAGAAAGATATGCCTGCTGTTTTGGACCCATGATCAAAGGAACAAAGTAAACAAAACAAAGCAACAATGGTTATATTTGATGCGGAATAAAATTTTTGTTGAATGAACTTTTTGAGAAATCTCTTGGCTGCAATTTTGGGATGCTTGGTGGCATTCGGATTGATCATGGGCATGTTTTTCATTTTTCTGGCCTTAATGAGCCAGGCTGATGATGGGGTCGTGGTAAAAAAGAATTCCGTTCTGGAAATGAGCTTTGCGGAACCCATTATGGATTATACCGGGAAGGATGAAAACGATCCGTTTGCAGGATTTTGGAATGATGAGATCGGATTGGACGAAATCATACACGCCATACAAATTGCCAAGAACGACCCCAATATTGAAGGGATAAGCCTAACCACAAGCTTTCTACAGGCAGGAATGGCACAGGCGCAGGAAATACGGAAAGCTTTGATGGATTTTAAATCAGGGGGCAAGTTCATCTATGCCCATTCCGATTTTTATACCCAAAAGGATTATTATGTGGCCAGTGTGGCGGATGAGCTGTATGTAAATCCTGTTGGGGCCATGGATTTTAAGGGGCTTTCCGCAGAAGTGCTCTATTTGAAGGAGCTGCAGGAAAAAACCGGGATAAAAATGGAGGTGGTGCGCCACGGAAAGTACAAAAGTGCCGTGGAACCCTTTTTGTCCAATACCATGAGCCCTGAAAATCGTGCCCAGATACAGGAGCTGATCAATTCTCTTTGGAGTTCCATCATAGATGAGGTCTCAAGTTCAAGAGACATTGCCCCGGATGATCTAAACAGGATTGCGGATACCTTGGGAGGGAGAAATCCCAAGTATGCAGTTGCCTCCGGGTTGATCGATGGCGCCCTGCACTTCGACGAATATGAGACCTTGTTGAAGAACAAGATGGGTATGGCAGAGGATGATGAACTCAATTATGTCAAATTTAGGGACTACGTGAAGCTGGCGGACAAAAGAAACCTGCATTTTGGGAAGGAAAAAGTGGCCGTCATCTATGCCCAAGGAGAGATTTATTACGGAGAGGGCGGAAAGGATTACCTCGGGCAAGGGTTGGTGGTACGTGCCCTGCAAAAGGCCGCCGAAACTGAAAGCATCAAGGCCATTGTGTTCCGTGTGGATTCTCCAGGGGGCAGTTCCCTGGTTTCCGATATTATATGGCGTGAGGTGGAATTGGCCAAAAAGAAAAAACCAGTTGTGGTCTCTTTTGGCAATGTAGCGGCTTCCGGGGGCTATTACATAGGGGTAGGGGGCGACAAAATTTTTGCGGAACCTACCACCATTACGGGATCCATCGGGGTTTTTGGGACCATCCCCAACATCAGTGAACTATCAGAAAATATCGGGATCAATGCAGAACAAGTGGGAACCAACAAAAATTCTGTGGATTATTCCCTTTTTGAGCCCATGAGCGATACGTTCAGAACCACGGTGCAGGAAGGTGTTGAGGATACCTACCAAACTTTTCTGGAGCGTGTGGCCGCTGGCAGGAACATGACCGTTGCCCAAGTGGATTCTCTGGCCCAGGGTAGGGTATGGAGCGGTCTGGATGCCAAGAACAATGGGTTGGTGGATGAATTGGGCAGTTTGGACGATGCCATTGCGGCCGCTGCGGAAATGGTGGGACTGGAATCCTACGGAATCCGGAAATACCCCAAATATAAATCGGATTTTGAACGGTTCATGGAGAATTTTAGCAGTGCAAAGACCAATGTTGCAGAACAATTGATCCAAGAAGAAATCGGTACCGAAGCCTACCAATTGTTGAAAGAAGTGAAACAACTCACCCAGCAAAAAGGGATCCAGGCCAAAATGCCGTTCAGCCTAAACATCAAGTAACCGGATGACGTCAAAAAACAAGAAGTCCGCGTTTTCCATATACCTATATCTAGGAGGGCTTTTCATCACCTCCTTGGTGGTGTCAAACCTAATCTTTCAAAAATTCTTTTATTGGCAGCCTTTTGGCGACATCACGGTTTTTGGTGCCCCTTTATTCGAACTTTCGGTAGGGATACTTCCCTATCCTCTCACATTTTTGATCACCGACCTGGTTTCTGAGATTTATGGGAAGAAAAAGGCCAATCAAGTGGTCACTGCGGGTATTTTCGCCTCTTTTTTTTCCATGGGGATTATTTTGATCGCCAATTATGCACCTGCCATAGCCTCATCGCCTGTGGATGATGCGGCCTTTTCAAAAGTCTTTGCGTTATCTCCCTTAGGGGTCTTGGCTTCCATGCTGGCCTATCTTTTTGCGCAGTATATCGATATTTCCATTTACCACTTCTGGAAACGGGTGACACAGGGTAAAATGCTGTGGGTGAGGAACAACTTCTCCACCTTTTCCTCCCAGTTTGTGGATACCTTGACCGTGGTGAGCCTTTTGTGCCTTTTTGGGGTATTGCCCTGGGACAAATTTTACGGGCTGGTGGTAAGTGGTTTTATTTTTAAGATTATCATAGCACTTTTGGACACCCCTTTTCTCTATTTTTTCGTATATATCCTAAGAAAAAGATTTAACTTAAAAATAGGGGAGGAGATTATGTTGGATTGATAGCTTCTTCCTTAATTTGTTGTAAAATCCCAAATTATGAAGAAAAAAGTCCTAAAGATTACCGCCATAACCCTACTGACCCTTATTGCCCTCATCATTGCCGTTCCCCTATTCTTGGAAGGCAAAATAGCGGAGATTATCAAGAACAAGGTCAACAACAGCATCAATGCCACTTTGGATTTTGATGAGGCCAAACTCAGTTTGATCAAAGATTTTCCGAATGCCCATGTGGAATTGAAGAACATTTCGCTGGTGAACAAGGCCCCGTTTGAGGGAGACACCTTGTTTGCCTCGGGAGAGGTGGCCCTTAACATGTCCATAAAGGAACTGTTCAAGAGTGCAGAAGAACCCATTACCATCAAAAGCCTCAACATAGATCGCGCAAAGCTCCATATTAAAGTGGATGCGGATGAAAATGCCAACTACGATATTGCCAAAGAGGAAGAGGATCCATCTTCTGAGGCTTCTGCGGAATCTGACGACAATTTTACCCTGGCCATGGATTCCTATGCGATCACCAATTCTGAGATTGTCTATGAAGATTTGGCCGGTGGCATGCGGTTGGCCATCACCGAGATGAACCACTCGGGAACGGGGGACCTTTCCTTGGAAAAATCCGAATTGAAGACCCTTACCGATGCCTTGGTCTCTTTTGAAATGGACAGCACCAAGTACCTGAACAACAACAAGATATTTTTGGATGCCCTGATCGATATCGACCTAAAGGAAAACAAGTATTCCTTTTTGGAGAACAAGGCCATGGTGAACCAGTTGGATCTGGTCTTTGACGGATTTGTGAAGGTCAACGAGGATAACCAGGAAGTGGATATCACGTTCAAGACCCCATCCTCGGACTTCAAGAACTTTTTGGCCGTGATTCCAGAAGCCTATTCAAAGAATATTGAAGAGGTAAAAACCACTGGAAACTTTGAGGTCAATGGGCAGTTCAAGGGTATAGTGGACGAGGAACATATCCCTGCATTCAACATCAAGATAAATTCCGAGAACGCCTCCTTCAAGTATCCCAACCTGCCCAAATCGGTACAGAATGTCTTCATTGATACCGAAATAAACAATACCACCGGAATCACGGAAGACACTTCGGTGGATATCAAAAAACTATCGTTCACCATTGATCAGGATAAGTTTAACCTGAATGCCCATATTACGGAGTTAATGGGCAATACCAAGGTGAATGCCCACATGGACGGACGCATCAACCTGGCCAATATTTCACAGGCCTATCCGGTTCCTTCCGATTATAACCTGAAGGGTATCTTGAATGCCGATGTAACCACGGCTTTTGATATGGCATCGTTGGAGAAGAAGCAATACCAAAACACAAAGACTACGGGCAAGGCCGAGCTGTCTGGGTTTGAATATGCCTCCGGAGAGCTGAAACACCCTGTTGCGGTGAGCACCGCAGCGGTCACCTTTACCCCACAGACCGTTTCACTCAATGCCTTCAAGGGAAAAACGGGAAGCACCGATTTTGACGCCACGGGGACACTCACGAACCTTTTGGGCTTCATGTTCAACGATGAAAATGTGGAGGGAAGGTTCAAACTGGCCTCCGATACTTTTGCCCTCAACGATTTTATGGTCGAGGAAACCGCTGTGGAGGATACTGGAACCACAACCGCTGGCGTAGAGGAGCGCATCAAGATACCATCCTTTTTGGACTGTACCGTTGATGCCACGGCAAATACAGTGGTGTACGATAACCTAAAACTGAAGAATGTAAAGGGTACGTTGATCATCAAAGATGAGACCGCTACGGTGAATAACCTTACTTCGGATTTATTTGGAGGCACTTTGGGCGTTACGGGAGCTGTTTCCACCAAAGGGGAGACCTCTACCTTTGACATGGATCTGGGGATGGCCAATTTCAATATTGGAGAATCGTTTGCAGCCCTGGAACTGTTTAAGGCATTGACGCCCCTGGCCAGTGCACTTCAGGGAAAACTCAATTCCGATATCAAGATTGCAGGGAATCTAAAGGATGATTTTACGCCCAATTTGGCCACCATTTCTGGAAATCTTTTGGCCGAACTGTTGTCCACCAAGGTAGATACCCAAAAAGCTCCCTTGCTGTCCGCATTGGACAGTAAACTGGACTTTTTGAGCACTAAGGAAATCGATTTGGAGGGCCTTAAAACAGCTCTGAGCTTTGATAATGGCACTGTAAAAGTGAAACCGTTCACCGTAAAATATAAGGACATTGCCATCAATGTGGATGGAAGCCACACCTTTGACAAGCAAATGCAGTACAAGGCCACTTTGGATGTACCGGCCAAATATCTGGGAGCTGAAGTCAACAAGCTCATTGCACAAATGAACGATGAGAGCTTGAAAGAAGTGACCATTCCTGTTACGGCCAATATAGCGGGCAATTTTACCAGTCCTACGGTGACCACGGACTTGTCTTCAGGGGTTAAGACCCTTACCACTAAGTTGGTGGAGATCCAGAAGCAAAAATTGGTGAACCAAGGCAAGGACAAGGCCAAAGATCTGTTGACGGACGTGTTCAAAAAGAATGAAAGCGATTCCACCAGCACAAAATCGGACGGTGTAAAGGAAACCTTGGGCAATTTATTGGGAGGCACCAAGGATACCAAAACCGACTCGACCAAAACAAAGCAGGAAGATCCCGTAAAGAATGCGGCAAAATCTGTTTTGGGCGGTCTTTTGGGCAAAAAGAAAAAGGATACGGTGAACTGATTTACTGGAACTGGGCGACGTATTCCTTGAACAAACCTCTTTCAATAGGGTCACGGGTTAAGGCAATGCACTGCTTCATATCCTGGACTGCTTTTTTGTTTTTTCCTTGGGAAATAAAAAGTTCGGCACGTTCTGAAAATCGGAGCAACAATTCTTCCCGTTTATCCGGAAAGACTTTGATGATAGGGATGAGCCGATTTAGCAAATCCAACTTTTGGGCGACATTTTTTTTGGGATATCGTCTGCACAGCTCCTTGTAATAATCTGAGTGGAGATAGTACCGAAAAAGGGTGGAATCGACCTCATCAAGGGAAACTTCCAAATTGCTGGCTACGAGGGATGCTTTTGGCATTAAGTCGGTCACCATTTTGTAAAACTGGACCATTTTGGCCAACCAACGCAATCGGATTTCCCGATGCCAATCGATGTCCCATGGTAAATTGGGGTTTGGTTTTGTCAATTCATGTCCCATGGCCTTGACTACTGTCAATAAAGCTTTTAGAGTGTTCTGGTCTTTCAGGGCCTCGGGAAAGTCTAATTTCGGGTCTAATGAAAAACTGCCATGTCCTTTTTTCAATTGTTGTTCCAAAAAAGTCCTGATCTTGATAATTGGGGGATTTGAACCAATTTTTTTAGAGATCTGGATTAAACTGTGTAGCAATGCCTGCCCTCCATTGTTGGAAGTGTAAATGGAATGATGTTGTCCCCGAAAAACTTCTGCCATCTTTTCAATTAAGAAGAAAAAGATAAGAACTAGTTGTCAAGGTTGAATCTCTGAATTGATCAATGCCAGAATAGAATTGAGGCTTTCCAGCAACGGCAGGTAATGTTCAGTTTCCAGACCATGGCAGGTGATAATGAAAAGCAGTATGTTGTTTTCAAAGGCAACGGACTGAAGAACCTCTTTGTTGCTGATGGGGTTTTCCTTTATGGGAATGCCCAATTGTGACAACATTCCTGTATGGTCCAATATGGTACGGATGCTATGCCCTTCCTGTCGGAACATATCGATGACTTTATTGCGCTGATCATCCAGCATATGTTCCTGTTTTTCAATATCGTCGATGTTGGCCACCCAGTTGGTCAAACGCATACGTAACGTGTCATTGGAGATATCCTTTAGACTGCCCGAGTTGATCATTTCATTCAACAGGGAATTGTTGGGGTTAAAGAAGATATCATAGGCAAAGGCATCGGCGAACAATTTGGAAAGTTCTGTCTCGGAAGGGGAGGTGGCGCTGTCCATGAAACCCATGATGCTTTTGGCCGCTTCATAGCTGTTTTTGTTGTACCTCATCAATTCTTGCAGTTTTATTTTACTGGTCTCGAATTCATTTTTAAGGCCGATAAGATACGTTTGTTCCTTTTCCCGTTTGATTCTGTTATCGTTGCTGTTATCTATGGCGAGAGCGATCAGGATGCCTATAACCACCAGTACAATTTCTCCGATGGCATATAGGAGATAATTGCCGATTTTTTTATCGTCTATTAATTTTTTTCTGGTTCTTCTAAAGAATTTTAGCATAGTCCAAGTATAGTATTCTTGATTTTTGCGATTAGTTATAGCCAATGGCCACGGCCACAATAATTGTAATTGATGCCAACAGCAATAGCAGTAACATGGGCTTTAAAATGAATTTGAGCCACTTATTGTAGGGAACGTTGCAGATGGCCAAAACTGCCATAAGGGCCCCATTGGTGGGAACCACCATATCTGCCATGACCGCTCCGTATTGGTAGGCAAGCACACAGGTTTGCCTAGATAGCCCGATCAGATCGGAAAGGGGCACCAATATGGGCATGGTCAATACCGCTTGACCGGAATAACTGGGAAGCGGAAAATGGAGAACGGAGTGGGAAACCATCATTACTACGCCAGAGGCAGCGGGAGAAAGATATTGCAATGGACCAAAAAGTCCATAAACAACGGAATCGATGATCATACCTTCCTTCAGGATCAATGAAATGCTATTGGCCAGCCCTAGAATGATACAGGCAAAGATCATTTCCTTGAACCCCGATACGTAGGACTCCCCGGTTTCATTGAGGCTCATTTTTCCGATCAATCCGGATGCAATGCCAAGACCAAAGAAGGAAGCGGACATCTCGTTGAAAC
Organism: Allomuricauda sp.; assembly: GCA_041391945.1. Lineage (GTDB taxonomy): Bacteria > Bacteroidota > Bacteroidia > Flavobacteriales > Flavobacteriaceae > Flagellimonas. Next base: position 207,493 of record JAWKNC010000004.1, read on the forward strand.
CCCATTCCCGGTACAGCATACCATAGATTACCACGCCAAAGGTGAGGCATAGCAATGTGAGAATGATATGGCCCCTTACATTGGATGAACCCTCTACCGAAGGCATTTTGATCTTTTCAATGCGGTTCCTGTTCGTATACCGGATCAAATACAATACCCAAAGGGCAAAGGCAATCAATAGCGCAATCAGTCGTAAATCGCTGCCGGAAAGCAGGGGCAGTCCGGCCTCTTTTTGGGCAATGATGACCGAGAAGGGATTGGAGGGGCTAAAAGCACTGCCCAAAACCGCAGAACCGAAGCTCATGGCAAGCGTGGCAAAGGTGTTGTACCCCAAACTACGACCGAAAAGCAGCAGGATGGGTATCATGGCAACAATCTCTTCCTGCATTCCAATGGTTGCCCCACCTGCGGTGAAAAGTGCCGAAATAATGATCAATGCAAGGACTTCCTTTCCTTTTAATAGCTCCACCAATTTCCCCAGGCCTTGGTTCAATGCTCCGGTCTTTTCAATGATGTAAAAGCATCCCCCGATCAAAAGTATCAGCACAATGGTTTCCGCCCTCCCGGCTATCCCCCTGGGGATGGACAATAACAGGTCAAAAGCGGAAAGGTGTTCGGAGTTGATAGGGTGGTACGAATCGTTGACCACCTTGGTTATGCCAGATTCCTCATCGACCATTCTTTGATAGGCCCCCTGGGGGATGATATAGGTAAGCATCCAAGCGAAAATTGCGACCGCTATGATGATGACAAAGGCGTTGGGAAATTTTTTCATTGGGTTTGGTTGGTTGAGGTTATATATTAACGAATATCGGTCTTTATTTTCAGTATTGAAATCCATATTCCCAATGCCAGGGAAATTCCAATGAACAGCAATGAAAACCATTCGGGTATCTCAATCCAATTTGCTGTGATCAATTTTAGCGCTACAAAGATCAGGACCGAAAAAACGCTGTATTTTAAATATTGGAACTTTTCCAACATGTTGGCCAGGAAGAAATATAATGATCGCAATCCCATTATGGCGAAGATATTTGAACTGAAAACCAGAAAAGGGTCCGTGGTTACGGAAAATATCGCTGGAATACTGTCCAAGGCGAAGAGCACATCGGTAAATTCAATGGTGATCAATGCCCCGAACAACGCTGTAAAAACTTTCTTGCCATTGATGACGGTCCTAAAGTGACCATTGTCCAGTTTCTTCGATATGTTGAAATATTTGGCGATTCCCTTATTTTCTTCCAGGTTGTTTTTTTCTTCTTTTTTCAACATTTTGAATGCTGTGTACAAGAGAAATATCCCGAACAGAATGTTTATTCCATGAATTTTATGAATCAATACCAGACCGATCCCAATTAGGGCGGCCCTGAACACAATGGCACCGAGGATGCCAAAAAACAACAATTTATGCTGGTATTGGTTGGGAATTTTGTACGCTGCGAAAATTATCGCGATCACAAATAAGTTATCCGTACTCAGCGATAATTCAATCAAATAGCCCGTAATATATTTTATTACGCTGCCATACGGACTAAGGTTATTGATGTTGTTGACAAGGTTATTTTTATAGAGCCAATATATGATTCCGGCAAACAGGAAAGCGTTGCAGACAAAAAAGAGGGTTTCAATAATTGCTTTTTGCATGCTGGACCTCTTGTCCTTTTTATGGAGCACAAAAAAATCAATGGATAGGAGTATGGCAATGTGTGCCGCCAGAATGACCCAAGAAAGACTTCCCTCCATATAAATCTTTTAAACTTTTGGAAATGGGGAATAGAGCTAGTGTGGTTTATTCCATTTCAATGTATGCTTAATCCCACATAATACCCCTCGCTGCCACGTACATTGAACACCGTATTGTCTCCAAAGATGAGATATTGGCCCTTAATGCCCTTGAGGACTCCTTTATAGCTGGGGGTTTTGTCAAGGTTTAGGCTTTTTATCTTTTCCGGATAATGCAAAACCGGAAATTCCAGATGCGTTTCTTCCTTGGAATCGATAAAATATTGTGCCGCTTCACTGGGAATGTTGGGCCTTAACCTGTTCCTCCATTCCACCAGATCTACATCCTCTAAACGGTTGGTCAACATTTTTTGCCAGCTGGTCTTATCGCTCACATGTTCTTTTAGGGCCACCTCTGTTATCCCGGCCAAATATCGGTTGGGTACTTCGGCAATTTCTATGGCCTCATGTGCCCCTTGGTCAATCCACCGGGTGGGTACCTGCGATTTTCGGGTGACTCCCACCTTCACATTGCTGGAATTGGCCAGATATACGACATGGGGCTGTAACTGTATCCTTTTTTCATATTCCAGATCGCGGTCTTCCTTATCCAAATGGGCGGTGCTAAGCTCCGGTCTCATGATCCATTCCCCGGCTTCCGGCGTCTCATAAAAACAGGTCTTGCAGAAACCTTGTCGGTATATGGGTTTGTCCTGTCCACAGCTCAGGCATTGGTATTTTATGAAGTCGATCTGCAGTTCCTTGTCCAAAACTTGGTTCATGTTCAGAAAATCGTTTTCAAAGACCAAAAAGTATTGGATGGGATTGCCATTTTCGGTCTGCATCTTGCGTAGAACTCCTTCGTAAAGCATACTGGGACAAGTGTTTTTTTACTGATTTGAAAATGAATGCCAGAAAAGCTATTTTAGCTATTGCACCAAACTATATTCTTGGTTAAATATACCTAAAATGCCAATACCATTATTCAATTCCATCGCTTCTTGGCTGTTGCGAAAGCGATACCATCAAATTGAGTTGTTCCTGAAGTATCCTTTGGATGTTCAGAACGAGGTGTTGCGGTATTTGGTTGATTTTTCCAGGGATACCATGATAGGGAGGCAATACGGGTTCAATGACCTTCCCAAATATGAAGATTTTACCAATAGGGTGCCCATTGTGAGCTATGAGGAAATAGCCCCGTTGATCGAAAGGACCCGTAGGGGCGAACAAAAACTTTTTTGGCCCACCAACATAAAATGGTTTGCCAAAAGCAGTGGAACCACCAATGCCAAAAGTAAGTACATCCCCGTGAGTGCTGAGGCACTGGAGGATTGTCACTATAAATCGAGCAAGGATTTGCTGTGCCTATACCTGAACAACAATGAAAATTCCCAATTGTTCACGGGCAAAAGCCTTCGTTTGGGAGGCAGTAAGGAACTTTATGAGGACAATGGCACTTTCTTTGGCGACCTTTCCGCCATTTTGATAGACAACATGCCCCTATGGGCAGAATATAGCAGTACACCAAGCAATAAGGTGTCCTTGATGAGCGAGTGGGAATCAAAGTTGGAGGCCATTATTGAGGAAAGCATCCATGAAAATGTGACCAGTTTGGCCGGGGTACCCTCTTGGATGTTGGTGTTGTTGAACGAGGTATTGGAAAAAACGGGGAAAAACCATTTGTTCGAAATTTGGGAAAACCTGGAGGTATACTTTCATGGCGGGGTGAGTTTCACCCCCTATAAGAACCAGTACAAGAAGCTATTGCCCAGAAAAAAGTTCAATTACTATGAAACGTACAACGCTTCGGAAGGGTTTTTTGGGATACAGGACCGAAATAACTCCGAGGACCTGCTGTTGATGTTGGATTATGGCATCTTTTATGAATTCATCCCCATGGATTCCACAGGCAGTGAAGAAAAGGCCATTCCCCTTTGGGATGTCGAAATTGGGATCAACTATGCCATGGTGATCACTACCAATGCAGGTCTATGGCGGTACAAGATAGGGGATACCATCCGCTTTACCAGCAAGGACCCCTATCGCATACGAATAACTGGGCGTACCAAGCATCATATCAATGTCTTTGGGGAGGAACTGATCATTGAAAACGCAGAGGAGGCCCTGAAACAAATATGCCAGAAGACCGATTCGGAGATCATGGACTACACCGCGGCTCCCATTTTTATGAGTGGGAGTGAAAAGGGGGGGCACGAATGGATCATTGAGTTTCGAAAAGCGCCCAAGGATATTGCCTACTTCACGGAGTTTTTGGACAATGCCCTGAAATCTTTGAATTCGGATTATGAGGCAAAGCGATACAACAACATGACGCTACGGATGCCGAAGGTGCATGTGGCCAGGAAGAACCTTTTCCATGACTGGCTCAAGTCCAAGAACAAGTTGGGAGGACAGCATAAGATACCCAGGCTATCCAATGATCGGGACTATCTTGAAGAACTGCTCCAGATGAATTAAACATTCCGCAAAACCATAACCCCATGAGTTTCCAAGTAATCTTTGATTTTTTTCTGATTATCGGGGCAATTCATGGTTTTCTTTTTGTGATAGGCACCTTTTTGTTGCGCAGAAAGATAGAATTGCAGGTAATTTTTCTAAACCTCTTTGTCCTGTTTTTATCACTGAACAATTTTCAGACGTGGTTGCTGCAAAAACAGTTGTTTTTCAAGGACTTTTTGGAAGGCCATTTTGTTTTCCCTTGGTATTTGCTGATTGTTCCATCATTTTATGCCTTTCTGGTCTACTATCTCCAGATCGAAAAGAAAAGATGGCCTTTTGTACGGTTGTCATTGGCTCTTTTTGTGCTGGCCATTTCGGCAAAACTGGGTGTGATCTATTTGGTAAAAAATAATTTGGTGCCGGTGACCTGGATCAGAAATTATAATTTGGTTGAAGATATTGTGGCATTATCCTATTCAATTTTCCTGTACTTCAAATCCATAAGATTGGTATTCAACTATCAAAATCTATATCCAACAATCTTAAAATTAGATAACCTGAATTGGATAAAATGGTTTTTACGGTTAGGGGGAATGGTTTTCCTTTTTTGGATTTTTGCCGTGGTGGTCAACACCCTGTCCGAGAATCAAAATCCATTCTACAGTTATTATCCTTTACGATTTTTCTCTTCTTTGCTGATTTATTGGGTCGGGTACCAAGGTTTTTTTCAATATGTGGTTTTGAAGGATAGGATAAGTTTAAGGGCACATTTGGCCGAAAAATCCAGGAAGATAAGTTCATTGGATACCATAGAAATGGAGTCCAAATACCAAGACACCTATGAATCCGTGGACCACTATGTCCGTTCCAATGAAAGGTACCTCGATCCTTTGTTGAGTTTGAACGGGTTGGCCGAGGAACTTGATATGGGAACCAGCAAGCTTTCCAAAACCATCAACGACCATGCCGGGGATAATTTCTCTGACTATATCAACAAAATGAGAGTTAGAGCGGCCGAAAAAATTTTAATGGACCCCGAATATGACCACTACACGATTGTTTCCATAGGGCTCGAATGTGGATTCAATTCAAAATCAGCTTTTTATGCCTCGTTCAAAAAAATTTCCGGTGAATCACCTCTGAAGTTTAGGAGTGATCGAGGTGTTGATTTGTCCTGATATGTCCACGATGGATAATTTTGGACTCTTTATATAATGTGTTGGGCTAGCTTGTGATCGATAATCAAAATTTATTGGTCATGAAAAATATCATCGTAGCTTATTTCGTACTCTTTACCGCCTTTGCAGCAGCGCAGGAAAATCTTGTCTATGGCGAACTGGGTGGTGCTGGGCCTATTTTATCGATTAATTATGAAAGACAGTTCTTTGAAGGCTCGCACCTAAACCTTAGGGCAGGACTGGGGTTATATGCGGGTTGGTATACCGGCTTAAGTATTCCAACGGGGTTGTACTATCTGGAAGATTTGAACAAGGGCAACTATTTGGAACTGGGGATGACCTACACCGTGTTGCTTACGGGGTGGGAAGATGATGAGGCTATCGGCTTCTTGCTTCCTGCCATTGGATACAGAAAATATTATCAGGGCAAGAAGAGCTTTTTAAAGATTACGTTCAGCCCCATTATTTTTAACGACGATCCCTTTGAACTGGTACCATGGGGAGGTATTTCCGTTGGAAAAAGATTTTGAATTCACGGGGTTGAATTGTGAGGGTATTGGCAATCCATAAACCGTTTCCTGTAATCCGTACAGTTTACTTTTCATCAACGAAAACGTTTTCGTACCATTGAACGCTTTATCGAACAAACGTTTCTTTTGGACAAATAAAAAAGGTTATTCTATGGTAAATGATGAAATTTCCCCAACAAATCTTGACAAAACAATAAACCAGTAAATATCATGGCAGAAAAACTTGTCGTTGTCTCGGACATGTGGGGGGCAAAAAAAGGACTTTGGATCGCATCCTATTTCGGATATCTACAACAATATTATGACATCACCTTTCACGACTGTCAACAGTTGGGAAATCTGGATGTTCCCGTTTCCACAGAAGAAAACATACACAGGGCCTTCGTAACCGATGGTATTGATACCGCAGTGGCCCATTTGCTCAAAAAGGAAACCAAGCCGGCTCATTATTTGGCATTTAGCACAGGGGGGACCATTGTGTGGAAAGCAGCCTTGAAGGGACTTCCCGTGAAATCGTTGACGGCCCTGTCAGCCACTAGGATCAGATTGGAGGATAAAAGCCCGGATGTTCCCAAGAATTTGATATTTGGCGAGTATGATGAGTTCAAACCAGATTTCGACTGGGCAAAAAGGGTAGGGGCGGATTTTAGTGTTGTCCCCAATTTTGGCCATCGCCTATACTCTGATGAGAAAATAATTGCCCAAGTCTGTCTAGATCTTTTGGAGCAGGTCACAAAAAAGGCAGGGTAAGGCTACGAAACGGCTTTCAGTTTTTTAATGGTCTCGTAGGAGAGTTTTTCCTCTGCATAGGCCTTGGTTACCTTAAACTCTGTTTCATCACTGCTTGGCAACATAAACATGGCATCGGTGAAGACGGCTTCGCACAATGACCGGAGACCTCTTGCACCCAGTTTGTATTCCACCGCTTTTTCCACAATATAGCCCAAAGCCTGCTCGGTGATGGTAAAGGTGATACCATCCATGGCAAAAAGCTTTTCATACTGTTTTATGATGGCATTCTTGGGTTCGGTAAGGATGGCCCGCAATGTTTTGGAATCCAGCGGATTCATATGGGTAAGTACGGGCAACCGCCCAATGATTTCGGGAATGAGCCCAAATTCTTTAAGGTCCTTGGGGATGATGTACTGCAGGATATTTTCATTGTCCAGCCTATCTTCAGCTTTGGAGGCACTATAGCCAACGGCCTGCATGTTCAAGCGCTTGGTGATGATGCGTTCAATGCCATCAAAGGCGCCACCGGCCACAAAAAGGATGTTCTCCGTGTTGACCTCTATGAATTTTTGATCGGGATGCTTCCTTCCGCCTTTTGGCGGAACATTGACCACGGTACCTTCCAACAATTTTAGCAATCCTTGCTGTACTCCCTCGCCGGAAACATCCCGCGTTATGGATGGATTGTCACTTTTACGGGCAATCTTGTCTATTTCATCAATGAATACAATCCCTCTTTCTGCTTTTTCCAGATTGTAATCGGCGGCTTGCAACAATCGGGTCAGGATGCTTTCCACATCCTCGCCCACATAGCCTGCCTCTGTGAGCACAGTGGCATCCACAATGGCCAAGGGCACATTGAGCATACGGGCTATGGTCTTGGCAATGAGTGTCTTGCCGGTCCCCGTTTGGCCCACCATCACGATGTTGCTTTTCTGTATCTCTACATCGTCCTCCTTGCTCTTCGGCTGCAGTAATCTTTTATAGTGATTGTATACGGCAACGGACATCACTTTTTTGGTGCGTTCCTGACCAATGACAAAAGTGTCCAGAAAATCCCTGATCTCAACAGGTTTTTTTAGGATCAATTCTGAGGATAGATCATGATTTTTGGACTGTTTGGATTCTTCTGCGACAATGCTATGGGCCTGCTCAATGCATCTATCACAGATATGTGCGTCCAGGCCAGCGATCAAAAGATTGGTTTCTGGCTTCTTTCTACCACAAAATGAACACTCCAAGTTTTCCTTTGCCATATATTCAACACATGAATTCAACCACTAATAACGCAAAAAAAAGGGATTTGGTTTATAAAAAGCCTTTGTTTTTGCCTTTTTTGGCGGCTTTTAGTTGTCCCTTACCAAAATTTCATCGATCATGCCATATTCTTTGGCTTCATCTGCTTTCATCCAATAATCCCGGTCACTGTCCTCATACACCTTGTCAAAAGGCTGTCCGGAGTGTTTGGATATGATCTGGAACAACTCGTCCTTTATCTTCAACACCTCTTTTGCCGCAATTTCAATATCGCTGGCCTGACCTTGTGCCCCTGAAAGGGGTTGGTGAATCATCACCCTTGAGTGGGTCAATCCGCTACGTTTGCCCTTGTGCCCTGCACATAGGAGCACAGCGGCCATGGATGCGGCTATTCCGGTACAAATGGTGGCCACATCGGGCTTAATGAACTGCATGGTATCGTAGATGCCCAACCCTGCATACACGCTTCCCCCTGGTGAATTGATATAGATTTGGATGTCCTTGGAAGCATCCGCACTCTCCAAAAAGAGCAATTGCGCTTGTACAATGTTGGCCACTTGATCATTGATGCCGGTTCCCAAAAAGATGATGCGATCCATCATCAACCTGGAAAAAACATCCATGGCAATTGCGTTCAATTGTCTTTCTTCAATGATATTGGGCGTCATGTCCACAGGGTACATGGTACTCATGATTTGGTCATAGTACATACTGTTCACGCCATGGTGCTGGGTAGCATATTTTTTGAATTCTTTTCCGTAATCCATAGGATTTTTTTCAATTTATCTTAAAAAAAAGGTGCCGAAAACATAGCTTTTCGGCACCGTAAAGATACTTAATTTTCTTTTAGCCGAAGATTAGCTATAGGCTTCCTTGACAAAGTCGTCAAAGGTGACCTCTTTTACCTTTAGATTGGCCTTTTCCTTGTACAGGTTCAAGAGTTTTTGGCTCATGAGCTGTTCGGAAAGCCGTTTTACCTCATCCTGGTTGCCAAAAACCCGATTGGCAATGTTTTCCAGTTCCTCTTCTTTGGGATCTAGATGGCCATACTGTGCCATTTGGGATTTGATGAACCCTTTGGCAAATTCCTTTAGTTCATCAAACTGTACCTGAAGGTTGTTGCCTCGTATAATTTTGCCCTCTATGAGCTGGTAGCGGAGTCCTTTTTCGGATTTTTCAAATTCCTCCTTGGCCTCATCTTCCGAAAGCATTTTTTCGCCACTGATCTGGATCCATTTTTTCAGGAATTCTGCAGGGAGGTCAAACTTGGTGTCGTCGATCAGCCTTTCAGTGATATCGTTCAACAATTTTTGATCGGATTGTTGTTCAAACTGTTTTTCGGAATCCTCTTTGATCTTGTCCTTAAGTTCCTTTTCGGATTTTACCTTATCCTTCCCGAACAATCTGTCAAAGAGATCTTGGTCCAAAACCGCCGGTTGGCGCTCATTGATCTCTTCAATGGTAAAATTGACCTCGATGTTCAGTTTTTCAGCTTTTTCACGGCTGATTCCCAACGCGCTTGACAAAAGGTAGTCTTCCTTGAAAAGGCCTTTGGTGGAAAGCGCAACGGTATCCCCCACTTTTTTGCCCACAAGGGCATCAACGGCCTTCTTGTTCTTTATCTTATTGAGTTCAAGGGTGGTTTTATGGTCTATTTCCTCAGCTTCATTGGTGAAGGTGCCGATCACTTCGTCCGATTTCCCAACCTCGGTCTTTGAGACCAATTTTCCATATTGCTTCTGGATACGCTCCACTTGCTCCTCGATCATTTTTTTATCCGCAACGATCTTATAGTGGGTAACGGCTTTTTTGGTCTTTAGGTTGACCTCGAAATTTGGTGCCAATCCCAACTCAAACTCAAAAGCAAGGTTTTCGCTGTCCCAATCAAAATTCTGTTGTTGCTTTGGTAGTGGATTTCCAAGAACGTCCAGTTTTTCCTCGGTAAGGTATTTGTTGAGATTGTCCTGCAGCAGCTTGTTCACTTCATCCACCAATACCGCTTTGCCATATTGCTTTTTAATAAGCCCCATGGGAACCTGACCCTTTCGAAAGCCAGGAATATTGGCTTGTTTTCGGTAATCGTTCAGGATTTTTTCTACTTTGTCCTGATAGTCTTCTTTGCTAATGGCAACTTTTACAACTGCATTAAGATCGTCAATCTGTTCTTTTGTAATGTTCATCTCCTACCTAATTTGCTATTCAAAAATGGGTCGCAAAAGTAATGCATTTTATGTTTGGCAGCAACTTTTTAAAGCGTTGAATGTCAACAAAGATGCATTCTACGCATCTTCTTTTAAAATGGAATGTAGGACGGACTGCAAAAAAGAGAGCAACAAACTAAAAATCAAGGCCCACCAGATGTTCACCACATGAAAGCCGTCGATGAAATTTGCGGCGATAAGGATGATCAATGCATTGATGATCAAAAGAAAGAGACCCAAGGTGACAATGGTAATGGGCAGGGTAAGGACAATCAGTATGGGTTTCACCAAAAAGTTCAGTACACTCAATACTACCGCAACTATAATGGCCGTGACCATGGAATCCACGCCAACACCGGGCAGGATATAGGAAAGTATGATAACCGCTAGGGCGTTAAGCAAGAGTCTCAAAATCAGTTTCATATTTGTGTTTTAAAGGTTATGCAACAAAAAAGGCACCGTTTTTCGGTGCCTTTAAGATAAGGAAATTTAGTTTGTCTAGTTGATGTACAGTCCAGTAAAATCCAAGGGATTTACCCCAGGAAGATTGGATCCGTATTTTCCATTGATGGCCGCCACAAAAGCATTGGCCAAGATTGCATATCCGCGCGGAGAGGGGTGTACGCCATCCAAGGAAAAACCACCTCCCGTAGCAAAGGTTGCCGTTACCGTGCTTCCGTCAAGTTGTTGAAAACCGTCTGCTTTTAATTCGCCCAACAAAGCATTGGCATCAACAAATGCCAAGTCATAGGCAGTTGCAAGGGCAGCAATGGTCTGATTGTAGGCAGCCAAGGCATTTGCCACCGATGTTTGCTCCTCAGGGGTCAAAACCCACTGGTCTGCCAACGGAACAGCCACTCCATTTATAGAAGTTGGGTCATTGGGATTGGCCAGGGTACCAATGATTGTTCTTGAGGTCAACACCATTAAATCTTCAGCGGTAGCTTGTCTCATGTTGATAAGCGCTGGGTTGAAGCCAGTCAAATCCGTAAGGTCCTCGTCAATGATGACCACAGCATTTCCGGCACCTGGAGAGAAGGAAATTGTCCTTTTTGCCAATTCATCGGCGGTTATGGCCCCCAATCCCTGCAATTGTGCAAGTCCCCCATTGTAGGCGGCATAGGCCCCATTCAACAAGGCCGCTGTGGCTTCATCAAGTGGAACAGGATTGTGCGGAACTGTGGTGAAATAAGGGATGTCCGTTACGTTGGGAATATTCGCGATTACGCCATCTGCCCCATTTGCCGTCATGGCAGCCAATATGGCATTCAAAGAACCTGCAAAAACGTTTGGATCGGTAATATCATTTCTTGAATATGTGGATGGGTCCAAATTTCCGGTTTGATCTACTCCGGTACCTCCACCGGTGGCATATAACAGAATATCATTGGCACCGGTCCAAAGTGAAAAGAACGTGGCGCCCTGTGCGGCTGCATCCCCAATCACTGTGGTACTCTCGGATGATGAAAACCGTGCAAAATAGGGATTGGCCGTACCCATGGCCACTCCGGCCACACTGCCATATCCAGGGGCCAAGAGTTCGTAGCTTTTGGAGCCTGGAACACCCATATTGTTAAAAGGTCCCGCAAGTTTTGTTGAAATCTCCGTGGTGCCTTGACCGGACACTGATGTTGGAGCTGGTCCGCTGGGCAAGAAGGCCAAGATCAGCCTGTTGCCCAATATGGGATTTCCCTGTAAGGTGGCGCCGCCCAAATTGTCGGCCATAAAGGGAATTTCAAAGGCTCCGCCTCCGGCCAACGCAAAATTGGAGGCCAGCATGTTTGGGTAGGAAGCCTCTTGTCCCGCCCTAAAAAGGGCGTTGTCGGAATATCCTGCAGTGAGTGAATTTCCTACGGCAACATACTTTGTAAAATCGGCTGTTCCGGATGTGTATTCTATTGGGGTTGGATCTGGCGTGGTGTCAATTGGGGAGTTGTCTTCTTCACAGGAAATCAGGAATAGACCTAAAACGGGAAGCAAGGCATAAAACTTTTTCATATCCAAAATCTGTTAGAGTTAGTTTAAGTTAAATTTATGGTTAAACCAGAATTAACCAAAACTATGTCAAATTTGTTATACAGGCAATAAAATGGGCAAAAAAATTATGCATGCATAATAAAAAAGGCAAAATTTTATGAATTCAAAAAGTTCAATGTCTTTTCGAAGAACTGTTTGGGGTTTTCGGCGTGCAACCAATGTCCGGCATTGTCCACGGTTTCCAAAGAGGCGTTGGGGAAATGTTTTTTGATTTCGGGAAAGTCGTTCGGCATAATATATTCAGATCGATCGCCGCGCAAGAACAGGGTAGGTCCGTTGTACACAGCAGTGGCGCCAATATTATCGCCAATTTCCTCCATTCTATTTTTGAGAACTTCAAAATTGAAGCGGAAACCCAACTTTCCCTGTTCTACCCAATACAAGTTTTTCAGTAGGAATTGCCGTATACCGAAATCCGATAAATACTGGGAGAGCACTTCATCCGCCTCCTTACGGCTGGAAATTTTACCAAAGTCCAATTTTCCAAGGGCATCCACAATATATTGATGGTGTGGGGGGTAGAACTTTGGGGCTATATCGGCCACAATGAGTTTGGCGACCGATTCAGGATGTGAGGTGGCCAATTGCATGGCCGTTTTCCCTCCCATGGAATGGCCCATTGCGCAGGCGGATCCCATGTTCTGGTGCTCCATATACCTGATCACATCTTCACTGAGCAGTTCATAGTCAAAATCCTCGGAATGGAAACTTTTGCCATGGTTGCGCTGGTCTACAAGGTGTACCTGGAATCCATTTTCAGCATATTGGTTGCCCAAAGTCTTCCAATTGTCGGACATGCCCAAAAAACCGTGCAAAATGAGCAACGGTTTTCCTTCTCCCAATATGTTCGAATGTAGGTTCTCCATCATTTCAATCTATGCAAGTACATGTTCACCACATTTTCCAGTCCCAAATAAATGGACTCGCAGATCAGTGCATGCCCAATGGAAACCTCAAGAAGATGGGGAATGTTTTCTTTGAAATATTGGATGTTTTCCAAGCTAAGATCATGTCCTGCATTGATGCCCAGCCCCAGTTGGTGGGCCATTTTGGCGGCATCCGCGAAGGGCTTGATGGCTTCTTCCTTTTTCCCTTGTGCAAATTTATGGGCAAAGCTTTCCGTATAGAGCTCAATACGGTCCGTGCCGGTCTCCAGGGCCCCTTTCACCATTTCCACATTGGGGTCCACGAATATGGAAGTGCGAATCCCGCTGGCCTTGAAAGTTTTGATCACATCCACCAAAAAATCCTTGTGTTTTAAGGTGTCCCAACCCGCATTGGAGGTAATGGCATCCTCTGCATCTGGCACCAAGGTCACCTGTGTGGGCCTTACCTCAAGGACAAGGTCAATGAATTTAGGGACGGGATTGCCCTCGATATTGAATTCTGTGGTGACCACCTTTTTTAGGTCGATGGCATCCTGATAACGAATATGCCTCTCATCCGGTCGGGGGTGAATGGTTATACCCTGACCCCCAAAAGATTCAATATCCTGGGCGGCAGTGATCAAGTTTGGGACGTTCCCTCCCCTTGAGTTTCGTAAAGTTGCCAGTTTATTTATGTTGATACTCAACTTTGTCATGGAGTTGATTTTTAGATTGGCAAAAATAAGAATTAGGCATGCCTTTTGCCATTTAAAATTAGTATTTTGCACCTAATAAGAAAGTCATGCAGATTCAGAGTCAAATCGTAACCACAATACCTGTTTTTGAGGTATCCGGAACCTTGGAGGAGGTCATTCGCTTCTTTGAGGAAACCACCTATTCACATGTGGCGGTCACCGAGCAGGGATTGTATATCGGATCACTTTCAGAAAATGATCTGGCCTGTTTTGAACCCAACAAAAAAATTGAAGATTTTAGGTTTGAACTGGAAAACTTTTTTGTGACCAAGGAGACCTCATGGTTGGATGTGCTGGAAATGTTCTCCAGAAACGAGGCGAACATTTTGCCCATCTTGGACGAAAATCGGACAGTACTTGGGTACTATGACTTGGAAGACGTTGTGGGCATGTTCATCGACACTCCTTTTTTTAAGGAACCAGGGGCCATTCTTGTGGTTGCCATTGGCATAAAGGACTATTCCTTCAGTGAGATAGCCCAGATTGTGGAGAGCAACAACGCACGGTTATTGGGAGCCTTTATAACGGATTCCCAAAACGATGTGGTCCAAATTACGCTCAAGATCGGGACCCAGAGCCTCAATCAAGTGGCCCAAACCTTTAGACGCTATAACTACACCATTGTTTTTGGGAACAGCGATGACCAGTTCATGGAAGACCTGAAGCAGCGTTCGGACTACTTGGAAAAATACCTCAACGTGTAGCATGAAGGTCGCTGTTTACGGTCAAATTTTTTTGGATGAGGACAGAACGTGCATGTTGGAGCTGTTGGACGAGCTCCATAAAGTAAATGCCGAGGTGTATTTTGAGGAAAGGTTCAACCGCCTCGTTTCCGATTTTACCCAAGGACGTATTAAAGGTACTTTTTCACAATCCGGAGGATTGGATTCCACTTTTGACATATTCATTAGTTTTGGAGGTGACGGAACCATGTTGCGGGCCGTGACCTATATAAAGGACATGGGTATTCCCATTGTGGGGGTGAATACGGGGAGATTGGGATTTCTATCGACCTTCAAGAAAGAAAATGTCCGTAAACTGGTTACCGGGTTTGTGGCGGGGCATTACTCCGTTGAGGAACGGACGTTGGTGGAGGTGGAACTCGATTCGGGCCTGGATGAGTTCAGGGGGTTGAACTTTGCCTTGAACGAGGTTACCGTCAGTCGTAAGGATACCACTTCCATGATCATGGTGGAAACCTATTTGAACGATGAGTATTTGACCTCATATTGGGCGGACGGCCTTATTGTGTCCACCCCAACGGGCTCAACCGGGTATTCATTGAGTTGTGGCGGCCCGGTAATAGCCCCATCTGCAAAATCGTTGGTGTTGACACCCATTGCGCCCCATAACTTGAATGCACGCCCCTTGGTGATTGCGGACGATACAAAGATCCGTCTCAAGGTTTCGGGAAGGGAGCAGACCCATTTGGTCTCCTTGGATTCCAGGATAGCCGATATTCCCAATGGAAAGGAGATCCACATCAAAAAATCGGATTTTACCATAAAAATGATAGAGTACAAATCGGAAAGTTTCTTAAAAACGCTTCGGAACAAACTGCTCTGGGGCGAGGATAGACGTAATTGATTCCCATCAAAACAATAAAAGAAGCTAAAAACTGTTTAACAAAGGAGAACATTCAAAACCGTAGATATATAGACTTTCCTCTACCCTTAACATGTGTAATTTTTTGGATGGTATGCGAATAGTTTTGGCTATTTTTCTATGCTGTGTGTTCAAGGCCGGGGCACAGACCTATGAAATTGGTGTGTTTGCTGGCGGAACCAATATGGTGGGCGATGTGGGAAGAACAAACTACATTATGCCCTCGGGCCCTGCTTTTGGAGGTCTTTTTAAATGGAACAAGAGCAAAAGATATGCATGGCGGGCCAGCGTATTGTACGGCAACTTTACCGCAGATGACTCCAAATCCAGCAAATCTTCCAGGAAACAGCGGGGCTATGTGGTGGACAATTCCATTTTAGAGGGTTCGGTAGGACTGGAATTCAACTTCGTGGAATACAACCTCCATAAGCTCGGACCGGCCTTTACCCCATACCTTTACACAGGTTTTACCTACTTCAGGTACGATTTTAATTATTTTGATGCCCTTCAGGTGCAGGATATTAACCAAAAAGAAGGTAGTTTTGCAATTCCAATGACGGTTGGGGCAAAGTATCGGTTAAGTCAGTTCCTGATTCTTGGCGCCGAAATTGGGGCCAGATATACATTCACGGACAATTTGGATGCAAGTAATCCTGAAGGCTCCAATTTTGAGCAATTTAGATTCGGCAATATATTGAGCGACGACTGGTACGTCTTTACAGGTTTAACGTTAACGTATACCTTTGGACGCAAGCCCTGCCAGGACTGTTTTCAATAAAATGCACACGCTAGAGGACCTAAACACAGAGAAACTCCCAAAACATGTGGCCATTATCATGGATGGTAATGGCAGATGGGCCAAAGAACGGGGCAGGCTTCGCATTTTTGGCCATGAAAATGGAGTGGAGGCGGTAAGAAGCACCGTGGAAAGCTGTGCAAAACTGCAAATCCAGTTTTTGACCCTCTATGCCTTCTCCACCGAAAACTGGAACCGCCCCAAGATTGAGGTCGAGACCTTGATGAAACTTTTGGTGGCATCCCTCCGAAAGGAACTCGAAACACTCAATAAGAACAATATTAGGCTAGAGGCCATCGGCAAAATAGATTCTTTGCCATCCAAGGCCCAAAAGGAATTGGCGGAGGTCATTTCAAAAACATCAAAAAACACGGGAATGACGCTTACGCTTGCTTTGAGCTACGGCTCTAGGGAAGAGATAAAATCGGCTGTCAGGGAGATCGCGACCAAAGTTAAAAATAATATAATTTCACCCGAAAATATTGACGAAACCGTTATAAATACTCATCTTTACACGCATTTTATGCCAGATGTAGACTTGCTTATCCGTACCAGTGGCGAACGTAGGATAAGCAATTTTTTACTTTGGCAAATAGCATATGCCGAATTATATTTTATTGATGTATTTTGGCCTGATTTTAGAGAGCATCATTTGGTAGAAGCAATATTAAGTTACCAAAACAGAGAACGACGATTTGGAAAAACTAGCGAACAACTCAATTAAAGGTATAAAAACCCTCATTCAACCATACCTAAGACTACTCCTTCCATTATTACTTTTCACAGGCCAAGGCTTCGCACAGGAAACCTCCTTTGAGGATGGAAAGCAGTACATTTTGGGAGGGCTCGAGGTAACGGGGCTTCAAAGCTACAATGAGCAAACGGTAAGGACCTATACAGGCCTCCGGGTGGGCCAGCCCATTACCATTCCAGGGGACGAGATCAGTGCCGTGATCAAGAAATTATGGAGCCTGGAGCTGTTCAGCAATGTGGAAATGTACTATACCAAGATTGAAGGGGACAAGATTTTCTTGGAGCTGAACATCTTGGAACGTCCAACACTCGCCAATGTTACCATGTATGGAGTCAAAAAGCGAAAAGTGGATGACATCCTCAACGACACCGACCTCAAAAAAGGCAAGAAGATCACGGAAAGCTTGATTGCCAATACCAAGAACTACCTTCAAAACAAATACAAAAAACAAGGCTATCTAAATGCCAAGGTCAACATTGCCACCGCGGCGGACACATCTGGAACCAATAGCCAGAATATGGTCATCAATGTCAACAAAGGGGACAAGGTGAAGATTCGGAGCATTGTGTTCGAAGGCAATGAAAAACTTTCCAACAAAAGGCTCAAAAAGGCCCTTAAAAAGACCAAAAAGAAAAAGTTCTACCGTTTCTGGAAGAAATCCAAATACATTGAGGCGGACTATAAGGAAGACCTGTCCAACCTAGTGGACACCTATGCCGAAAGGGGATACAGGGATGCCAGAATATTGTCCGATACCTTTATCAAGGTCAACGAAAGGAACATCGATCTCAAGATCAAGGTAGAGGAAGGGGACAAGTACTACTTTGGCGATATCAACTTTGTGGGCAACTCGGTGTATACGGACAGGCAATTGAGCCAGGTTTTGGGTATACGCAAGGGGCAGACCTATAACGGCGTGTTGCTCAAAAAACGGGTGGCCGATGATTCCAAACCAGATGGGGAGGACCTTACCAATTTATATCAAAACAACGGATACCTCTTTTCCAGCATCAACCCCGTTGAAGTATCGGCGGCCAATGACACCATTGACTTTGAGATCAGAATCATCGAGGGTAAGGAAACTTTTTTGGACCATGTTACGGTTAAAGGGAACGATAAGACCAACGACCATGTGATCTTTAGGGAATTGCGCACAAGGCCTGGGCAAAAATACAGCAAGGACAATATTGTTAGAAGCATCCGGGAACTGGGGCAATTGGGCTTTTTTGATGCGGAACAGATAGTGCCCAACATTGAAAATGCCGATCCCAATGCAGGTACTGTGGATATCGACTATAGCTTGGTAGAGGCCGGATCCAGCCAAATAGAACTGCAAGGTGGTTTTGGTGGGGGAGGTTTCATAGGTACGTTGGGACTGTCCTTCAGTAACTTTTCGTTGAAGAACATTTTTAATGGGGAGGCCTACAAACCCGTACCCATGGGAGACGGACAGACGTTTGCCCTTCGTTTGCAGGCAAGTAGAACCTTCCGCGTATATAGCTTGAACTTTTCAGAACCATGGTTGGGAGGAAAAAAACCGGTAAGGTTTAACCTCTCCCTTTCAAGAACACAACAGTTCGCCACTAATTTTAACAGTCGGGGCAGATTGGACGTGGACAAATCCAGGGGATTTGCAATAACCGGAATCTCTACCGGACTGGCAAAAAGGGTACAGTGGCCCGACGACTATTTTACGGTTTCCCATTCCTTGAGCTATCAGTTGTATGATTTTAACGACTACAATAGCGGTCTTTTCAATTTTGGTAACGGAAGTTCCAATTCCATCAGCTATACATTCGGAATTTCCAGAAGCTCACAGGGTCCAAGTAGGATATTCCCCCTTTACGGTTCCAATTTTGAGGTCACGGCCAAATTCACCCCGCCGTACTCACTTTTCAGTTCAAAAGACTACAAGCAGCTCAAAGAAGATATTGATTCCGCCACCGAAAGACTCTATGAGATTGGCTCCAATCCCGATACTGTTGAGGAACAGTTGGAATTTGACCAACTCAGTGAAGACTTGGAAAGCATGGAGGAGGAGCGTTTTAAACTCTTGGAATATTACAAGGTAAACTTCAAGGGAGATTGGTACACAAATTTGGTGGACAAACTGGTGCTCCGTACCAATGCGGAATTTGGCTTTTTGGGGGCATACAACAACGATATAGGCATTGTTCCCTTTGAAAGGTTCTTTGTAGGGGGCGATGGCCTAGGAAACTTTACACTGGACGGCAGGGACGTAATCCAGTTGCGTGGATATGAGAACAGTTCCCTTACCCCGTATAGTACAAACCCGATTACTGGAAATAGGGAAAGGGATGGGGGTACCATCTACAATAAGTTCTCATTGGAGCTGCGCTATCCACTTACCTTGAAGCCCTCAGCGTCCATTTACGCCCTTTCGTTTTTGGAAGCTGGAAACGCCTTCAACAATTTTAATGAGTATAATCCGTTTGAACTAAAAAGATCTGCCGGAGTGGGGCTACGTATTTTTATGCCGGCATTCGGTCTCTTGGGGATTGATTTTGGGTATGGTTTTGATACCGATGCCGATCCAAACTCTACTGGGCCAAGCGGCTGGCAAACGCACTTCATCATCGGGCAGCAGTTTTAATCAAAAGAAAATAGTGTCTTAATAATTTATAAATGGCTCATTTTAAATTAATTAGTTATTTTGGCACGATATTTTCTATGTAAAATGCGGAATCAAAGATGAGTACCAAAGTTCTTTTGTCATTAGTTGTTGCAATGTCATCCTTCTATGGCTTTTCCCAGCGTGGAGTGCGCATAGGATATGTGGACATGGAGTATATTCTTGAAAATGTTGAAGAATATAGGGATGCTACGGAGCAGTTGGATGCCAAGGCCCAAAAATGGAAGCAGGAAATAGAGCTCAAACAAAGTGCCATCGATCAAATGAAAAAAGATCTGATGGCAGAAAAAGTACTGTTGACGGATGAGCTCATTGCCGAACGCGAGGAGGAGATTCAGGTTTTGGAAGGTGAAATGTTGAAATATCAGCAAGACCGTTTCGGCCCAAAGGGAGATTTGGTACTGCAAAAACAGCTATTGATACAACCGATACAGGATCAGGTTTTCAACGAGGTCCAAAAAATAGGGGGAAATAAAAGATACGATTTTATTTTTGATAAATCGGCAGATGTTGTAATGTTGTACTCCGAAAAAAGGCACGATATCAGTGACTTGGTTTTAAGGGAGATAGCCCGTACAAGAAAAGTCAGCCAATCCGATAAAAAGGAGCAACAACAGAACCGTTTGGACAAGTTCAAGGAAGAAGAGGCGGAAGCGGATGAAGAAATCAGCGACGCATTGAAGGAACGTCAGGAACAAGCGGAGGAAGCAAGGATTGCCAAGGAAAAATCGGCCAATGAAAAAAGGGAGGAACAGCTGAAATTGAGGGAGGAGCGCAAGAAAGCGTACGAGGCCAGAAGAAAAAAATTATTGGAAGAGCGCGAGGCCAAGCGTCAGGACAAATTGGATGACCGGAAAAAAGTGCAGGAACAACAAAAGGATTCAATACAACAATAAAATATTGAAACACTAAATTAACATTCAAAATAGTAACTTAGAATTATGAAAAATGTAAAGAAGATTGCTGTAGCCTTGGTTTTATTCGTAGCGGCTACGGGATTTGTAAGTGCGCAGAGCAAGGTTGCCCACATCAATGTGCAACAATTGCTGTCTGAGATGCCGGAGATGAAATCAGCACAAGCAGAATTGAAAAAATTACAGGAAACCTATAGGGCCGATATTGAAAGTTCCATGACCGAGCTTAGGAACAAGTATAACCAATACTCCAACGAAGCTACCTCAAAATCCGAAGAGGAAAACCAAAAGAGGGCGATAGAGCTTCAAGGGTTCGAGAAGAACATTCAAGAAGCCGAGCAGGCCGCGGTTCAAGAAATGCAGAAAAAACAGCAAGAATTGTTTGCCCCCATTTCTGACAAGGCAAAAGCCGCCATTGAAAAGGTTGCCGCAGCGCAAGGTTTTGACTATGTCATCGATGCCAGCCCAGGATTGAGCCTTATCGTGGCAAAAGGAAAGGACCTATTGCCTGCCGTAAAGCAAGAATTGGGCTTCTAAAAAGTAACTTTACAACTGTACGAGACCGCTTTCCCCAAAGAAAAGCGGTTTTTTTATTTCATAACAGATAAGTATCTATTTTTAAGCATGCAGAGGCCCATAGGTATTTTTGATTCGGGTGTTGGTGGTACATCCATTTGGAGGGAAATTGTAAAAGTTCTTCCTTCGGAAAGTACCATATACCTTGCCGATAGCGCCAATGCCCCCTATGGTGAAAAATCCAAGGAAGAGATTCTGAGGCTCAGCATAAAGAACACAGAACTGCTCCTTCAAAAAGGGTGCAAGATCGTTGTGGTGGCCTGCAATACCGCCACTACAAACGCCATAGATTATTTACGGGCCCAGTACGCAGTTCCCTTTATTGGCATTGAGCCGGCCATAAAACCGGCGGCCCTCCATACCAAGACGAAAAAAGTGGGAATCTTGGCCACCAAGGGAACATTGTCAAGCAGTTTGTTCCACAATACCTCAAAACTGTTCGCTGAGGGGATTTCCGTGTTGGAACGTGAGGGAAAGGGGCTGGTGGAACTCATAGAAGCCGGCCAAACAGACTCCAGAGAGACCATGGAGCTGCTTAAAAGATATCTGCAGCCCATGTTGGACCAAAATATCGATTGCCTTGTTCTGGGGTGCACCCATTATCCCTATCTGGTTCCCATACTGAAGGAATTGCTGCCCAAGAACATTACCATTATTGATTCTGGAGAGGCGGTGGCCCGCCAGACCAAGGCCATTTTGGAGAAAAATCAACTAGTATCATCCACCAAGGACGACGCCGAGGAACACATTTTTTATTCCAATGGCAATATTGGGGTTTTGAAAACCCTTGTCAGTGGTCCCAAGGCAAATGTGTCCTATCTACATTTTTAGGTGTTACTTTCTTCGATAGGTAAGATAGGTAAAGGCATATGGATGCCTTTCATCCTTTGGATGGTGCTCTTTGGAAACCAGCTTCCATTGTGAGCCATCAATTTTTGGGAAAAAGGTGTCCGCATCAACGGAAGCATGTACCCGTGTGAGTTCAATGTCCGTGGCAAAATCCATGGACTGTCTGTAAATTTCCCCTCCACCGATAATATAGCCCGTCTCGTCATTTCCGATCAAATCCAGGGCCTCTTCCAGGGAATGTACCAAAGTGCATGAAAATTTTGGGGCATAGTCCTGATCACGGGTAATCACAATATGCTCCCGATGGGGCAAGGGCCTGGGAAAGCTTTCCATGGTCTTTCGCCCCATGATGATCTTATGGCCCGTGGTCAACGACTTAAAGCGTTTGAAATCGTCCGGAAGATGCCAAGGAAGGTCGTTGTCCTTTCCAAGGGCATCGTTTTCTCCCGCCGCGGCGATAATGACCAGTCGCTTCACGGCTCTTTTTTTTTATTGATGTTGGTGAGCGGAAAATCGGTCTCAATTTCCTTCTGTATTTCTGAAATGCGCTTTTTCTGCAATTGCACCAACCTTTCACGTTGTTCGCGTTCCCATTCCTGTCCCATGAATCTGTGGGTCACAAAGACATTGAAAGCATGTACCACAAACAGAAATGCCCATAAGAGAATGGCCCAAACGAACCAATCATAGGCCACACCGTACTTAAGTATTTTATTGATCAAGATCAAGAAAACACTTCCGATCAAAAAAACGACCAGGTGATGGTAGAGCCGTTTCTTCTGCTTGATACGTCTTTGCGCATTTTCAAGAAGTTCGTGCTGTTCAAGGTCTATGGAAGTCTTTTTCTTTTTTCCGAAGGACAACATGGAATGGCTATCTTTAACAACAAATATAGTTGAATTGATCCCAAAACCTCGGCAATGCAGACGCTAAGAAAAAAATTCCCCCTGTTGAACCAATACTTATATGCCAATACGGCCGCTACAGGGCTGTTGAGTGAAGATTTGATGGAATGGCGCCAAGGACATGATCTGGACTTTTTGATCGGGGGGAGCATCATGAAATTGAAGAGTTATGAAAACACGCCGGAAATACGCGGGACGGTTGGTCGTTTCTTCAATTGCAGGCCGGAGAATGTAGCCTTGGTGCCCAATTTTACACTAGGGCTTAACATGCTGCTGGAAGGACTGGATAAAAGCCAAAAAGTATTGCTGCTCAAGGATGATTATCCTTCCATGAATTGGCCTTTTGAAACCCGAAATTTTGACGTGGACCATGTGGTGATCGACGAACGACTGGAACAAAACATTCTGGAAAAGATAAAGACCGGGAAATTTGATGTGCTGGCCCTAAGTTTGGTGCAATGGGTAAACGGTATTGCTGTAGACCTTGATTTTCTCAAACAGTTAAAAAAGGATTTTCCCCACCTAATGGTCATTGCGGACGGCACCCAGTTTTGCGGTACCAAACAGTTCAGTTTTCAGGATTCTGGGGTGGACATATTGGGTGCAAGTGGCTACAAATGGCTTTTGGGCGGAAATGGAAACGGCTTTATTTTGGTCAAGGATGACATTAAGGACCGGTTCCAACTAAAATTTATTGGCAATAATTCCGTGGACAGGGATGAAACCAAGCGGAACAACATCCCATTTTGCAAGCATTTGGAGCCCGGCCACTTGGATTCACTCAATTTTGGCAGTCTGCAATTTGCGCTGGATTTTTTGGATGACATCGGAATGCCGCACATAGAGGCACACCTTTCCAAACTATCGCATAAGGCAAAGACCGCATTCTCCGCATTGGGACTTTTGGAAAACAGCGTGGTGGAACGGAAGCAGCACAGCACTATTTTCAATATTATGGGAGACCAAAAGCTGTACCGCAAACTAATGGAACACGATGTGGTCTGCGCCCGCCGTGGAAGAGGGATTCGGTTGAGCTTTCATTTCTATAATACAGAGGATGAGATCGATACCATTGTGAAAATTCTTGGATCTAACTGATCAAAATCACTTTTTGAGAAAAAACACCCGCTAATTTTGTAAAGGTAATCCTATTGTTATGGGCATTTTATCAATTTGATAAATCGATCTTAACTTATTGTAAGTAAGCGGTTTTATAGCTTTTTTTGCCCATAATTTCAAAAAGAATTGTGACCATGGCAATTAAGAAACAGTATCTAAAGAGCAAACCGGTCTGCAAGGTAACGTTTACCGTGCCTGCCGAAGAAGCAAAGAAAGTAGCTGTTGTTGGTGATTTCAACAACTGGAACCCCAAAGGGAGCATGCTAAAAAAATTGAAAAACGGAACCTTTAAGGGAACCTTTGAGCTCCCTATGGAGAATACCTACGAGTTCAGATATTTGGTGGATGGCAGCTTTATCAATGACGAAGCCGCCGATC
The DNA here is from genome assembly GCA_041391945.1 of Allomuricauda sp. GTDB lineage: Bacteria > Bacteroidota > Bacteroidia > Flavobacteriales > Flavobacteriaceae > Flagellimonas. Next base: position 231,780 of record JAWKNC010000004.1, read on the forward strand.
GTTACCAATGGAACGAGTATGCCGGCACAGAGAATGCCGTTTTGGAAGTATAAAAACATTGGAATCGCCATTGGAATGCTCCAATGGCGATTTATATCCTCTTTTTGACTTTTTGGGATATTTCTATCCCAGCGGAGTATTATTCCATAATTTCCGAAAGTTCCACACCGTCCCAGTCCTTATTTTTATCCAAAAAATCCTTGATCATGGCTATATGGCTGGATCCCAGGAGGAGCATGATGCGTTGGTCATCCGTTGTAGTGCCTTTCTGTACCAAAGACCACATGTATAGGTTGCGGCGGTACCATTCCGCGGCAAGATAGGGGCCTATAAAGTTGTTTTGATCCCCCACCAAGAGGGGTATCTGTGTATGGAATTTGTTGCTCAGGTTGCGCATGTCCTCAGAATTGAGGTAGTAGGTAAGGTCCAACAAAGAAGCGCCCTGTTCAATTTTTTCATCAAATTCTTTGGAAAAACGTTCTATGCCCTCCATGATCTCGGTTTGCAGGGCCGTTTGCTGCGAAGTGGCCACCACCGTCATCAAACTGTCAAAAGGGAACTCGGTATTGCGGTAATCCACGGCCTGCACCTTTTTTAGACCAACTTTTTTGGCAACCCGAAAAGCCAGTTGGAAAATTTCATTTTTCCGGTAAAAATTGGAAAGGCTGTCATTGGTAAAATAATTGTCGGCCAGATAGAGTTGGTAAAGGGAGTCCAGTTCTTGTTGTTCTCCATAGGGCCATTCCACAAATACTTGGGAGGGGTTGAAGGCCTTTATTTTTTCAGAAATCTCCTCCAATTGGGCCTGGGCCCCTTCACTAAGCACATCAAAACTTTTGGTCTTGACCACATCGGCCCCAGGGTTATGGTAGTGGAAAGTGCCAATGATAAGTGCCTGTTTGGCGGTCTCGGGTTGTTGGGTGTTGGGTTGTCGGGTTTCGGGTTTCGGGGTTGGAGAGTTGCAGCTTGCCAGCATCAAAAGTATGGAAAACGCAAACATTAATCTTCGTATCATGGGCATGTTGGTAATGGTTTTTGAAAAGACAAGGTAACGAATGGTTTGTTACAGTTGCAGCTTGATCTAGAAGTTGAAAAGCTCTTTGAGTTCGATATCAAGAGCAAGCGCAATGGTATATAGGGTATAGGTGTTGGCGGAAACCGTGTTCTCGATAAATTTCCTTTGGAAACACTCGAACTGACGGTTTTTTTACAGCTGTCATAATTTGTTGTGACCCTTAAAACCATACGCTTCTTTACATTTGAGGCATGTCTCAAAATAAAGAAAAGTTAATAGAGTTTATAGAAGACTGCTACGGTTCTCCAGCCCAGCTTGCTGAAATTTTGAATCTTGGAATAGTGATGTTGTTCTATTTGGAAGAAGACACCTTTTCCCGAAGGGAAATACAAAGCGTAGTTGAGGCGTTAAAGGGGATTGGGGAGTGGTTGAGGGAGTGACGGTCTCGGCTATGATTTCGTTGTGGCCGGTGGCTGGTAAGCGACGGCGCGGGTCGGTGCGATTTTACAGCGAGCCATAGCCGCGACACGAAATCATTCCCTTTGGTTAATAGTTTTCTTAAAAGTAGGGAATTTAGTTCAAGGTAGGAGGGAACAATGAATTATAGCCTTTGTTGTACGCAGTTATTTATTCAACACTATCTAGAACGACAATTTTCTTTTCAAAGAAAGTCCTACTTGTTATACTATCTGCATCGCTGTCTTCAAAAGGTCCAAGCGCATATTCTTCCATATAGCCCCTAATCGTTTTAGGCCCCGTCGTCTCAAACCAATCTCCAAATATTGCCGTGTATTTCAAATTCCGTCCCTTGATATTGGAAAACCATTTTTGGTTAGACGTATCTATTTCAAGGTTAGAATAAACTTGAACCGAAATATCATCTTCATTCGAATAATCTGAATTAAATCTATTATTCTCTGAATCGACAATAACCCTAATTTTAGAACCATGTTCTTCTAATAGTGGGGAAAAGCAATACGCTACACCTCGAAGGGGTTCGTTCAAACGGATAGTGTCTTTGTTGAATTTAAAAAAGTTATAGCTAGTATGTCTTACTGCTAATGTGTCGTACATGAATTCTTTTTGATTGAAAACTATGTCTTCATCTCTCCACGCTAGAGTATCGCCTTCTGAACTTAGAAACCAAGCCCTGTTTAAAGCTGCTTTCCCCTCATATGTAACAAATTCCCTAATTTCTCTTTTATGACCGTCGCGGTCAAATAAATTCCATGTTCCAAGTAATTGAGATTTCAAGTCCCTTTTCCCAGTCTTGAAAACCTTTCCATTGTCGTAGAAATAAATAATACTGTCAAAGTCCTTTTTCTTGAAGGTGATTTTATATTCCTGCTTTGGATTTCTATCGTAATACTCTACCGTTTTTAAGAGTTCGTTATCTTCGCCGTAAATCTTTTTTTCGATTATTTCTCCATCCCCATTTAATGTGGTCTCTATCTTATTCTCTTTACAATTTAAGAACACTAGGCTGAAACAAATAAGAATGGTTTTATGGACTTTCATAATTGCGTACAACGGCACGGCTAAGCTTTCGGGCGGATTTTACAAACGCTAACTTGTCGGCTGAAACCGAAGATAGCAAATAAGCAAAAACCTTGCGGCAAGCTGTCAGCCCGCCTGAAGCTTAGGTTTTGTTATGGCCAGGCTTTTATTTTTTTTCTTTTTCGATTTTCTGTTTAATAACTTTTAATTCTTGTTCAGATAAGTCACCACGATTCAACGCTGTAATTCCTGCGTCAATTTGCGAGTTTACAATCGATGTTTGGTAAAGTTCGTTATCAATTATCAAAGCTAATTTTTCACCAATAGACTTTCCTGTAGCAATACTCCAATTTTCAGTTCCTTTTTTGTCTAGCCTAATTGCCAAACCATAGTCACCATAATTACTCTGATAAATTTCAAGTTCCGTAAAGTTGTCAACTGTAACGATAGGCTTAGGGTCGATAAAATAGATTTTTTCAGTTCCTTTCAATACTTTTTCTAATCCATTTTCCTTGTCGGTCAAGTAGTACCAACCTGTTGTCAATTGATCAGAAATCTGATTCTGCTCAGTCCGGTTCTCAAATTCCATTTTCTTACCTGTCGAAGGTGTTTGTCCGCAACCGAGTAAGAGTATTATTGAAAGCAGATATGTCATTAGTGTAGTCATTTTTTAGCTTGGCCATAACTTGTTTATATGGATGTTAAATACAGCTATATACACCTAAATTAGGCGATAAACGATGCTATTAAGATACCACTATATTATAAATCTTTTGAAGAGGGTTTTAAGAAGTCGATTTTTAATGACCCCCATTTTTTAATACAGTAATCGGAGTTCCTTTAACACCCGCATAAAAAACAAGTATTTCAACAGGCTCGTTGCCTTCATTTTCTCCAAAATGCCAAGTGTTCACCAATTCTGTAATGGGTTCACCGGCTTTCAGATACAGGGTGTCTTGGGTATCACTGATCACGGTCAATTTGCCCTTGAGGACAACCCCAGCGTTGATTACAGGATGTTTGTGAACGGGCAATTTGGTCTTGGGAGGGATGGTTATTTTTAAAATGGTCACTTCAGGCGCGCCATCAAGGTATTTTGGAAGCGGGGTACCATTCCAACTTTTAGTGGTCTTGGCCAGCGTCACCACTTCCGTAGTTGCAACTTTATGGGTTCTGCATCCCAGCAAACAAATGGTGGTCAAAAAAAGTGATAGGAAAAACTTCTTCATTTTAAACAACGGTACTTTAAGCTAGTATGCACGTGCAAAACATCCAAAAAGATACCACTAAATTTTAAAAGTCACGTTTCCTTTGAAGGGTGGATGCCATTAATTGCCATGGGTAATGTAAGTGAAGCTGACCAAGGCTTTTTTACTTTTCCATGACCTGTGCCCTTAATGCTTCAGGCATTTTTTCAATGGCGTAGCGTAGGGCAGTACGGGGTATTTTTGCTTTTTAGAATGCTGCTTTCAAAGTTTTGAGTCGATGTGGAAGTGAGCTTGTATTGGAGGGATTTTTGCCAAAACTAGATTTTTAATTGCCTATAGGCCCAATTTAATAGGCTATTCTTTTTTACTGATTCTTCAAAATCCGTTGTTTCACAGGTTAGGTGGACGTCCGTCAGCTTTCCGAATATGTTCATATTGCATTGAAAACAACTGGCAAATATTTTGATCGCTTCCCAAAATAAAGGTAAATCCACAGTATAGCCATTATAGGGATTGTTGAAACCATCATCTTCCATCATTCTGTCCGATCTGTTGAAATCGTCCGTAATGCCAAAGCTGGATATCGCGCTGGTGTACATATAGACTTTGTTATCATGTACAGGCATTTCGCCTTCATTTTCCCTTCCCAATGTACTGAGTTCATTGTCCATATAGTGCAGGAAAAAAACTGATGTCTGGCCAACTTCATAGGCTGCCCAACGCTTACCGAAGGCCCAATTTCTATATTTGGAAATGGTGAGGTTACTTGAGGTATGACCTATACTTTCCTGAACTTCAATTTCAACAACATTTTCATCCACACAAATAATTTGGCCTTGTACGATTTTATCCGATTCAAGAATCAACTCGCTGATTTTTAAGGAAATATATTCTCCTCGGGCCATGAATGCCGTCAAAAAAAGCATGAAGAGGAGATACCTTTTCATAAACACCCGGGATTTATTTATCGCGTTGGGAAGGTACGAAATCCAGAAGAAGGGGCTACACCGCCACAACCCCTTTGATATGGGGATATGGGTCATAATTGAGCAATTCAAAATCCTCAAACGTAAAGGCAAAGATATCCTTGACCTCGGGATTCAGTTTTATGGTGGGGAGGGGGCGAGGTTCCCGTCCCAATTGCAGCTCCACTTGTTCCAAATGGTTGTTGTAGATGTGGGCATCCCCAAAGGTGTGTATAAACTCCCCGGGCTGGTAGCCGCATACTTGGGCCATCATCAAAGTGAAGAGGGCATAGGAGGCAATGTTAAAAGGCACACCCAAAAAGATATCGGCACTGCGCTGGTAGAGTTGGCAAGATAGTTTTCCATCGGCCACATAGAATTGGAAAAACGCATGGCAGGGAGGTAGGGCAGCTTTTCCATTGGCCACATTTTCTGCAAAGGATACAGAAGTATCCGGCAGTACACTGGGGTTCCAGGCTGAGACCAACAACCTACGGCTATTGGGATTGTTTCTCAACGTTTCTACCACCTCTTTGACCTGGTCAATGCCCTCACTGTTCCAGTTGCGCCACTGGTGGCCGTACACTGGTCCGAGATTACCGTTTTCATCGGCCCATTCGTTCCAGATACGAACACCGTTCTCTTGCAGGTACTTTATATTGGTATCACCCTTTAAAAACCAGAGCAGCTCATATATGATGGATTTGAGGTGCAATTTTTTGGTGGTCACCATGGGAAATCCCTCGGAGAGGTCAAATCGCATTTGATAGCCAAAAACACTCAAGGTGCCGGTTCCTGTGCGGTCCCCTTTTTGATTACCGTGTTCCAATACATGTTTGAGGAGGTCGTGATATTGTTTCATAATGGGTTAAAGGTAAAGGGTAAAGGGTAAATGAAAAAGGGTTGGCTGTTATGAATTATTATATTTTATTAACGAAGCGATTCTTCTTTGCAGGCGTTGGATTTTTTTAAGGAAAATGTTGGCCTCACGGTTAGGAATGAAATCTAAATCCTGACAAAGGATAATGTGGGTTTCCAATTCGTAGGCAGATCCTAAACTGATTTGAAGAAAGCGAACAAAGTCTTTTTGTGAATACTTGCTGCATCCCTCGGCAATATTGGCCGGTATCGAGATTGCAGATCTATTTATTTGGGAAACAAGTCCAAATTTCTCGGATTCTGGTAAATGTTGGGTCGCCGAATAAATTTCCTTGACCAATACTCTAGCATCCTTCCATACATCCAACTCTCGAAAATTTCTCATAGCACTAATTGCTTTAGATTGTCGAGGTTGATTTATACTTACATAATTAATGAACCACCTTTCGCCCTTTACCCAAGAATCATCCCTGCGATGGTGGCGGAGAGCAGAGAGGCTAAGGAGCCGCCCAAAACGGCCTTCATGCCAAATTCGGACAAAGTCTTGCGCTGACCAGGGGCCAAGGAGCCTATTCCCCCGATCTGGATGCCGATGGAAGCGAAATTGGCAAAGCCACAGAGCATATAGGTGGCCATGATCACCGACTTGTTATAGGTGAAATGCAGCCCACTGGCTACATTTTTCAACTCGGCAAGCTGTATGTAGCCAATGAATTCGCTTGCAGCCAATTTGATGCCCAATAGTTGCCCCATGAGCATCACATCTTCATTGGACACGCCTATCAACCACATAAGCGGGGCAAAAACAGTCCCCAAAATGGCTTCCAAGGAGAAACTTTCGTAAGGTGAATTGGCAGCGATCCAAGTGTTAAAAGTGGTGATATCGCCAACCCAGCCTAAAATGCCATTGATCATGGCAATAAAGGCCACAAAGACCAAAAGCATGGCGCCCACGTTCAAGGCCAGTTTCAATCCTTCCGTAGTGCCATTGGCAATGGCATCCAAAAGATTGGAACCAATTTTTTCGGTGGATACCTTTACATCGGTATTGACCGCCTCGGTTTGCGGGTATAAAATCTTGGAAACTGTAATGGCCCCGGGTGCCGCCATTACGGAAGCGGCCAACAGGTGCTTGGCAAAGACCAATCGAAGTACCGGGTCGTCACCTCCCAGAAATCCGATATAAGCTGCCAAAACAGCACCGGCCACTGTGGCCATACCGCCGATCATGACCAAAAGCATTTCGGATTTGTTCATTTTTTCCAAGTAGGCCTTGATCAGCAAAGGGGCTTCGGTCTGGCCCAAGAAGATGTTCCCGGCCACGGATAGGCTCTCGGCACCTGATATTCCCAACGATTTTGATAGCAACCATGCCATCCCCCGCACCACTTTTTGGATGATTCCCAAATAAAAAAGAACAGAGGTCAACGCTGAAAAGAAAATGATGGTGGGCAATACCTGGAAGGCGAAAATGAATCCGAAGGTGTCCATATCCACAACCAGGGCCTCAAAGAGGAACTGGCTGCCCGCGCGGGTAAAATCCAAGATACTTACAAAGACCTGTCCCACTTTTTCAAAGGCCAATTGGATAAAAGGCACTTTCAACACGCCAATGGCGATGAGCAGTTGGAGCAGGAGACCAATGCCCACGGTTTTCCAATTAATGGCTTTCCTATTGGAACTGAATAGATAGGAAATCAAGATCAGAACGGCCATTCCCAAGATGCCCCTCCACAATGTATTTATGGAAAAACCTTGGTTGGGAATAATTTGGGCAGCGTGCTGCGCAGAGCTATCATCTACAATGGTGTTGCCAATAACGGTGTTGAGTGAATCGGCGGGTAGGTTGTTTTGGCTGACAGCAATCGAGCAAATGAACAATAGTGCCAGAAAACAAATGGTCTTTTTCCCCATGTATTTGGTTTATTTGCGCTTGGAAATTTCGTCCCGTAATTTGGCAGCCTTTTCGTAGTCTTCATTGGCGACTGCCTTATCCAATTCTTTATAGAGCTCTTCCAAGGAAAGTTCCCGATAACCCTGAGAGGCGGCTCCCGATTCAATTTCCACGGTTTCCCCTTCTTGGAGGATCTCGTCCACCACAATGCTGTCGTTCTCCTCGTTTTCCTCGTTCTCCTTGGGAGAGAACTTCAGGAAGATCCCCGCTTTGTCCAAAATGGTCTTATAGGTGAAGATGGGAGCGTCAAAACGCAGTGCAAGGGCTATGGCATCGCTGGTGCGGGCATCTATGATCTCTTCCACTTTATCGCGCTCACAGATAATGCTGGAGTAAAAAACCCCGTCCACCAATTTATGGATGATGACCTGTTTGACCACAATTTGGAACCGATCCGCAAAGTTTTTGAACAGATCGTGGGTCAAAGGCCGTGGTGGTTTTATTTCTTTTTCCAACGCAATGGCTATGGATTGTGCCTCAAAAGCCCCAATGACTATGGGAAGTTTTCTATCTCCTTCAACTTCATTCAAAATAAGGGCGTATGCACCGTTTTGCGTTTGGCTGTATGATATTCCCTTTATTTTTAACCGTACTAAGCTCATATTCTCCTCCTAAAAACCAAAAAAGGCTGTTCAAATAAGCGGCATTACCAGTTATCTGAACAGCCCCTTGCAAAGGGCAAATTAACAAAATTTAAGCGTTTTGGGCTTTAAATTCCTTTAATTTTTCGATGAGTTTGGGCACTACCTCAAAGGCATCGCCAACAATTCCATAGTCCGCGGCCTTAAAGAAAGGCGCCTCGGGATCAATATTGATGACCACTTTTGTTTTGGAGGCGCTTACACCGGCCAAATGTTGAATGGCGCCAGAAATGCCAATGGCAATGTAAAGATTGCTGGCCACGGGCTTTCCGGTTTGCCCCACGTGTTCACTATGGGGCCTCCATCCCAAATCGGATACAGGCTTGGAACAAGCGGTCGCGGCACCCAAAACCTCGGCCAGTTCTTCGATCATGCCCCAGTTTTCAGGCCCTTTCAGGCCCCTGCCTCCAGAGACCACGATATCGGCATCGGCAATGGTGACTTTTCCGGCCACTTTGTCCACTTCCACTGACTTGGTGGTGAAATCAGTATCGGCCAACGTGGGTTTAAAATCCGTAACAGAGGCGGAAACGCTGTTCTCCACTACCCCAAAGGCATTACTGGAAACCCCAACGATCTTGGTTTCCGCGTTGATTTCAGTATGGGCGAAACCTTTGTTGCTGAAAGCTGTTCTTTTGACCACGAAGGGGGAGGTGCTATCGGGAGTGGAAACCACATTGGGCACATAGCCACCATTGAGTTTTGTGGTGAGGATGGGTGCCAAAAATTTGGTATCGGCACTGGAACTGAGGATAATGACCTTGGCTCCTTCTGCCTTGGCCGCCTGCGCTAGGGCATTGGCATAGGCTTTGGCGTTGAAAGTGCCCAACTGGTCATTGGAGACTTTTAACACTTTGGAAACGCCATAGTTGCCCAATGAAGCATCATCATTGGCGTTGAAAGTGACCGCCGTAACGGTCTCCCCTAGCTCTTGGGCCACTTTATGGGCATAGGAAGCCACTTCAAAAGCGTTCTTCTTAAATTTTCCTTTATCAGATTCGGTATATACTAATACTGGCATATTGTTCTGGATTCTAGTTTTTAAATCACTTTAGCTTCATTGTGCAATAGGTCTACCAATTCTCCTACATTGTTGGGATCCACCAATTTAACGGGGCCTTTGGCAGCTGGCTTGTCAAACTTTTGGTCTTGGGTTGGTTGGGGCGCTTCCACAGGTTCCACCACATTGAGTTTTTTTTGACGGGCCATCATGATTCCCCTCATATTGGGGATGCGCAGATCACTTTCTTGGACCAATCCTTTTTGCCCGCCGATCACCAAAGGCAAGGTGGTGCTGATTTTTTCCTTTCCACCATCAATTTCGCGTAGGGCGGTTGCGTTGTTGCCATCAATTTCCAAACCGATGCAGGTGTTCACAAAATTCATGTCCAACAGCGTGGCCAAGATTCCTGGGACCATGCCCCCGTTGTAGTCAATGGACTCCCTACCTGCAATAATAAGGTCGTACCCCCCATTTTTGACCACTTCGGCCAATTGTTTGGCCACAAAAAAACCATCGGCAGGTTCGGCATTTACCCGTATGGCCTCATCGGCACCTATGGCCAACGCTTTGCGGATAGTGGGCTCGGTCTGTGCGCCTCCTACGGTGGCCACATGCACGGTTGCTCCCTGCTTTTCTTTGAACCACATGGCACGGGTCAATCCAAATTCATCATTGGGATTGATGACAAATTGCACCCCGTTGGTATCAAACTTGGTGTTGTCTTCCGTAAAATTGATTTTGGAAGTGGTATCCGGTACGTTGCTAATGCAAACTAAGATCTTCATAAGTACTTTAAGGTTTATCGCATCAAAGATAGCTATAAAATTATAAATTTATTATGCATGCATAATAAATTTTGTTCTTTTTTTTGGATTTCATCAAAGTGTTGTTCTTACAGATTTTGCTATTTTTGCTTGCGTTTTTAGCATACAAAACTAAACCTTTTAGTACGATTTAATGAAAACATTACAGTTTAGGGAGGCCGTTGCAGAGGCGATGACCGAAGAAATGAGAAGAGACGATACCATTTATTTGATGGGCGAGGAGGTTGCAGAGTATAACGGGGCCTATAAAGCTTCCAAAGGTATGCTGGATGAATTTGGTCCGGAACGTGTGATCGATACCCCAATTTCTGAATTGGGTTTTGCAGGTGTGGGTGTGGGTTCTGCCATGATCGGGAACAGGCCCATCATTGAATTCATGACCTTTAACTTCTCGTTGGTAGGCATTGACCAAATCATCAATAATGCGGCGAAGATCAGGCAAATGTCCGGCGGGCAGTTCAACTGCCCCATTGTTTTTCGGGGTCCAACAGCCTCAGCGGGACAGTTGGCCGCCACACACTCCCAAGCCTTTGAAAGCTGGTATGCCAACTGTCCGGGATTGAAGGTAGTGGTGCCATCCAATCCGGCCGATGCCAAGGGATTGTTAAAATCCGCCATCCGCGATAATGATCCTGTCATCTTTATGGAGTCTGAGCAGATGTACGGAGACAAGGGAGAGGTGCCCGAAGGGGAATATACCATTCCTTTGGGTGTAGCGGACATCAAAAGGGAGGGGACGGACGTGACCATTGTTTCCTTCGGAAAAATCATCAAGGAAGCCTACACTGCCGCAGATGAACTGGAAAAAGAAGGCATAAGCTGTGAGATCATTGATTTGCGCACCGTGCGCCCCATGGACCATGAGGCCATAATCAATTCGGTAAAGAAGACCAATCGCTTGGTAATTCTTGAAGAAGCCTGGCCCTTTGGCAATGTTGCCACCGAGATCATATATCACGTTCAGGACAAGGCATTTGATTATTTGGATGCCCCCATCGTTAAATTGAACACTGCAGATACCCCGGCGCCATACTCTCCGGTACTTTTGGCTGAATGGTTGCCCAACCACAACGATGTGATCAAGGCTGTTAAGAAAGTGTTATATAAATAAGCAAAAGGAATATGTAGGCTATCTTAGCCCCGCCTACATTGGATCACCAGGTTTTTTTAAGGAACAGTTTTTGATAAGAAGTTACTTTTGAACCAAATTTAAGCCAAAATGTTATGGATAAGCCCAAGGGTTTTTTCCATCTGTCCCATATATCATAACATGAAAAGATTCCTAGCCGTTTTTTTCTTCCTTTCTTTCATTGCTGTTTTTTCACAGACCAAGGTTGGAGGCATTGTGGTGGATGAATCTGGAGACCCCATTGCCTTTGCCAATATAATCTTCGAGAACTCTAACGAAGGAACCATTACCAACGATAATGGAAGGTTTTACCTGGAATCCGATGACACCTATGGAACCATACAGGTTTCCTTTATAGGTTATGAGACCAAACATATCCAACTGCCCCAGAAAGTGAACTATGGTTTGGAGATTGTATTGAACGAGTCTGCGGAACAATTGAAAGAGGTAGTGGTCTACACCGGAAAACAGTCCAAGAAAAACAACCCCGCCATTGATATTTTAAAGAAAATTTGGGCAAAAAAGCGTGAAAATGGAGTTCGCAAATTCAAACAATACCAATACGATAAATACGAAAAAATTGAGTTTGACCTGAATACCATTGACAGTGCCTTGATCCAGAGCAAATTGTTCAAGGGCTTGGAATTCATGTTCGATAATCTGGATACTTCACGGATCACGGGAAAAACCTACCTACCCATCTTTTTAAACGAAACCTTTTCCCGGGTGTATGGCGATAATCAGATGGAGCATGAAAAAGAGGACGTACTGGGGAACAAAAATTCGGGTTTTAGTGGAAACCAGGCTATCGCTGCCTTCGTGGAAGATTTGTATTCCGATTATGACATTTATGACAACTACCTGAACTTTTTTGACAAGAGCTTTACCAGCCCACTTTCCAAAACCGGGGTGGACACCTATAATTATGTGTTGTCGGATAGTGCATATATTGATAATAAATGGTGCTACAATATCATCTATTACCCGAGACGTAAGAACGAGCTCACCTTCAAGGGAGATTTTTGGGTGAACGATACCACTTACGCCATCAAGAACATCAACATGCAGGTAACCAAGAGCGCCAACATCAACTGGGTGAAGGAAATCTATATTGAACAGGATTTTGATGTGGTGAACGATTCCGTCTTTTTACTGAAACGGGATTATATGCTCAGCGATTTTGCCTTTTCCAAAAAGGAAAAGTCACGAGGGGTATACGGTAAGCGCACCACTGTATACGATAACTATGAATTTGATAGGGCACATCCCGAAGAGTTCTACAAATCAGAATCCGATCCCTATGACCCCAGGGTATTTGAACGCGACAGCACATTTTGGAAAAATGCCCGTTTGGAAACCCTGAACAAGGATGAATCCGGTATTTTTAAACTACTGGACACCTTAAAGACCGTTCCCAAATTCAGGACCTATTATGACATTGTGAGCATTTTGGGGTCTGGATATGTCGAAATTGACAAATGGAACATAGACATAGGGGACATCTACAGCACGTTTGGTTTCAACGATGCGGAAGGAACCCGGCTAAGGGCCGGGGCCCGGACCTATTTTGGCCAAAATGATACCTGGCGACTGGAGGGATATATGGCCTACGGCTTCTCCGATTACAAATTCAAACACGGATTTTCGGGCAAGTTTCTGCTGGACCGAAAGACACGACTCATCCTTTCCGGGGGAAACCGAAGGGATATCGAACAGTTGGGGTTGAGCCTCACAAGTACTTATGACGTTTTAGGAAGGAGTATAGCCTCATCCTCTTTGGTCACTGTGGGGTCCAATGACAGGCTGACGAACATCAACCTGTCCACTTTAGGTCTGGAGATGGAACCTGTGAAAAACTTTCGTATCCGTTTGGGGGGGTCGCTGCGCACCTTGAGTTCGGCCCTGCCCGACGCCTTCAGCTTGGATTATGCAGATTCCAATGCCCCGGGTGGCATAGCCTCAGAGGTAAAACAATTTGATCTCAACACCACATTGATCTATACCCCGGGCAAAAGGACCATTGGGTATGGGGTGGAACGTGTGAACATCAATGACAACCATAGTACACTGATCCTAAATTATACCAAGGGCATAAGCGGATTTTTGGAAAGCGATTTTGATTATGAACGTCTCCAGTTCTCTTACCGCCAACCGTGGCAGATAGGGGGTTTGGGCAGACTAACCAGCAGTTTGGAGTTGGGCAAGACCTTTGGGGAGGTGCCTCTGTCGCTTTTGAGCGTGATACCGGGTAACCAGACCCTGTTTTCCCTCTACAATACTTTTCCCAATCTGGATTTCTATGAATTTGTGACCGATACCTACGCCACACTCCATTTGGAACATAATTTTAACGGAAGGTTGTTTTCACGGATTCCGTTATTGCGAAAGTTCAACCTAAGGGAGATCGTGGGGCTTCGGGGGGCATGGGGCCGACTTTCCGATGAAAACATTGCCCTAAGTGCTCCTACCAACATCCCGTTGATGGCTCCTGAGGACCATATTTACTGGGAATACTCCTTTGGTGTGGGCAATATCTTCAAGATATTGCGGATCGATTTTAATTTCAGGGGCAATTACCTGAACAATCCAGATGCACGTCCGTTCGGGATTACTGGAACCTTCGGATTTAATTTTTAATTAATATTAAAGAGGCGATTTCTTGGCTTCAATCCACTTGTACTGCCTATTTTTGTAGAAATAACCTCAAAAATGGCTAAGAAGCAACTGGTTACCTTTGATGTGCTGATAGAGATTCCCAAAGGGAGCAGAAATAAATACGAATACGATTTTACCCTCCACAAGATTCGGTTTGACAGGACCCTTTTCTCCTCAATGATGTATCCTGGCGACTATGGCTTTGTTCCCGAGACGCTGGCTCTGGACAAGGATCCCTTGGATGTATTGGTTTTGGGCACCGAGCCCACTTTTCCCATGGTGGTGATGGAGGTGAAGCCTGTGGGTGTTTTCCACATGACCGATGAAAAAGGCCCTGATGAAAAATTGATCTGTGTCCCCGTCTCTGACCCTATTTGGAGCAAAAGGAACGACATCAGCGATTTGAATCCACACAGACTCAAGGAAATTGAACACTTTTTTCAGGTGTACAAGGATCTGGAAAAGAAAAAAGTGGATACCGGGGGATGGGGAAATGCCGACGAAGCCATAGAAATTTACCATCAATGTGTAAAACGCTATGAGGAAAGCGAACATAAAAAGAAGAGGACCTTTACCATCTAAATAGTATTGTCCCTAGATTTATAAGCTTTCCATGATCAAAAACACATTTTTTTTATTAGTCTGTATTTTACTACTTTTGCTGCCACTTAAAAATTCTTAAATAACTACAAACTATGGATTTGATCGTAAAATTTTTGCCCGCATTTGGAGTTCTGGGCTTGTTGTACGTGTTCATTAAAAACGTATGGATATCAAAACAGGAAGTCGGGGACGATAAAATGGCAAGAATTGCCAAAAACATTGCAGACGGTGCAATGTCGTTCCTAAAGGCTGAATATAAAATATTGAGCATTTTCGTCATTGCTGTGGCGGTTTTGTTGTTCTTTAAAGGAAGCAATGAAGAAGGTTCCAACGGTATGGTGGCCGTTTCCTTTGTGGTAGGCGCCATCTGCTCAGCTTTGGCAGGTTTCATTGGAATGAAAGTGGCCACAAAGGCCAATGTAAGGACCACCAATGCAGCAAGGACATCCTTGGGTAAGGCTTTGGAAGTTGCTTTTGCCGGTGGGGCCGTAATGGGCCTTGGCGTTGTAGGTCTTGGTGTTCTGGGATTGAGCACCTTATTTTGGTTGTATCAGGAAATGTGGCCAGGGGCCGGTAATTTGTCAATGGTCTTAAATGTGCTTACAGGATTTTCCATGGGAGCATCCTCAATAGCCTTGTTTGCGCGTGTGGGTGGTGGTATTTATACCAAGGCTGCCGACGTGGGAGCGGATTTGGTTGGAAAAGTGGAAGCGGGAATACCCGAAGACCACCCATTGAACCCTGCCACCATTGCGGACAATGTTGGGGATAACGTAGGGGATGTTGCCGGTATGGGAGCGGATTTGTTCGAATCGTATGTAGGTTCGATCATTGGTACCATGGTTTTGGGAGCTTTTATCATAACTCCGGATTTTGATGGATTGGGAGCCGTTTACCTTCCGTTGGTGTTGGCCGCTGTAGGTATCGTAATGTCCATCATTGGGTCCTTCTTTGTTAAAGTAAAAGATGGGGGAAACCCTCAGAAAGCATTGAACATTGGTGAGTTTGGCTCTGCCATTTTAATGGTTATAGTCTCTTATTTCATAATCAATACCATGATTCCTGAAGCCATTGAAGGGTTACCATACGGAGCGATGGGGATCTTTTGGGCCACCATTGCAGGTCTTGTTGCCGGATTGGGTGTTGGTAAAATAACAGAATATTATACAGGTACGGGAACCAAACCGGTGAGCTCGATTGTTCGTCAATCTGAAACTGGCTCTGCTACCAATATTATTGCGGGTCTTGGAGTAGGTATGATGTCGACCATGGTTCCTATTTTGTTGATAGCGATCGCTATTTTGGTTTCACACCATTTTGCAGGTCTTTACGGAATCGCAATTGCAGCGGTTGGAATGTTGGCGAATACAGGTATCCAGTTGGCTGTTGATGCTTATGGACCTATTTCAGATAATGCGGGAGGAATAGCGGAAATGGCTGAATTGCCACATGAAGTCCGTGAACGTACCGATAAACTCGATGCCGTGGGAAATACTACTGCCGCCATCGGTAAAGGTTTTGCCATTGCTTCGGCCGCTTTGACCGCTTTGGCCTTGTTTGCTGCATTTATGCAGGTTGCACATGTTTCTACCATCGATGTTTCAAAACCAAAGGTAATGGCCGGCCTTTTGATCGGTGGGATGTTACCTTTTGTGTTTTCAGCCCTTGCCATGAATGCGGTAGGACGCGCTGCGATGGCCATGATCGAAGAAGTCCGCAGACAATTTAAAGATATTCCACAGCTCAATGCTGCTTTATCAGTAATGCGGAAATATGATTCTGACATGTCTAAGGCAACCAAAGAGGACAGAGCTATTTTTGATGCGGCCGATGGACATGCAGATTATCAAAAATGTGTCGCTATTTCTACCAAAGCCTCTATCAAGGAAATGGTGTTGCCAGGACTTTTGGCGATAGCCGTGCCTGTAGCGGTTGGGTTTATCGGACAAGCCGAAATGTTAGGTGGTTTGTTGGCCGGTGTAACCACTTGTGGGGTACTGATGGCCATCTTCCAGTCCAACGCCGGAGGTGCTTGGGACAACGCAAAGAAAATGATTGAAGCCGATGGACGAAAGGGTACCGATGCCCATAAGGCTGCCGTTGTGGGAGATACCGTTGGAGATCCCTTCAAGGATACATCAGGTCCTTCCCTGAACATTTTGTTGAAATTGATGTCCGTTGTGGCCTTGGTGATTGCACCAAGTTTGGTCAGTCTTTCGCCTGCCGATGAGGTAAGTATGATCAAAGAAGACGGTACCACAATTACCATCACTACAGAAGGAATGAAAGAAACCCAGCCCATTGAGAAAAAGATCCGTGTGGAAATAAGCAATACTACCGACGGAGAATTTAAAGCTGTTGTAACCTCAATGCTTGAGGCCAATGGTGAAACAGTGGAAGAGGTAAAGGAATTTGTTGGAGCCTCCAAAGAAGAAGTGGAGCAAATGTTGGAAGCCTATAAAAGTGCTAAGGCAAAGAATTAGCGCTTGCTTTTTGTACAAAGCTGAAAAAACCACGCCCAAGGCGTGGTTTTTTTATGATGTCCCTTGTCAGTTCGAGCGCAGTCGAGAACTATTTTAGTGGATAGTGCTGCGGTACATCTCGACAGTTCCTTCGACTGCGCTCAGGATGACTGCTCGATGTGATATTATTGGAGCCTAAAGGTAATCGGAATGGAAAAAGGCACTTTGACTGGAGTGCCGCGTTGTTTCCCAGGGGTCATTTTAGGCAGTTTGGAAATGATTCGTGCCGCTTCCGTTTCTAGAATTTCATGGGGCCCACGCAAACGTACATCCGCAATACTACCATCTTTTTGAATGGTAAACACCACATTTACCCTTCCCTGTAGCCCCATTTCTTGGGCAACTTCAGGATAATGGAAATTTTTTCGGATATGTTTTTGCATCATCTCTTGAAAGCAGGCTCTTTTGTCATCTTCATCACTTAGGCCTTCACAACCGGGAAAAATGGGAGCATCTTCCACTACAATAAAGGAAACCTCATCTGGAACATCAGGTTCTGCAACTTCAATGCTATCAACAGAAGCTATTTCAGTACTTTGGTCTGTTTCTGTGGATTCAATGGGCGTTTCAATAATATCTTTCTCATTGGGTTCAATTTCGATAATTGCAGGTGGCTGAATGATTTTGGGTTTGGACAATTCAATCTTGGTGATGGGTACTTCTTCAATCAGTTCATCTTGAACTTTTAGGCCAGCATTATCCCAGGCATCGGAGGTATAATAGGTTTTCCATTCCAAGGCCACATAGGCCATAAGGAGTACCAAGACCATGCCCATAAAAAAATAGACGGTGCTGTTTCGTTTCAATTCCAGGTTTTGATTCTTTTTTGGTTCCATAATTTTCAATTTTTTAGCCCTAAAAGGGTGTAGTTAATAGTATGGGGAATTCGATCCCAATCTAAACTAGATTGAAAATCATACAGAAGAAACCTGCAATGAGGGAACGGGTTGTTTGGGTGAGGGAAAGCTGCCTTAGACTTGAATTTTGTTTATGGAAGGGGTATGTGATGGTTCAAGTTTCAATAGTTCTCTTCAACGAACTGTTGCCATCCTTTCTCAAACTCTTTTTCCGATACATTTAAAACTTTCCCATAATTGCAATAGGATCTGATGAACTCAGGAAGCTTTTCCTTTCCAAATGCATGCACAAGATATTCCACAATGGTGTAGCCAACGTTGTAGATTTGATTGCTGGTGTTCAGATCTGTGAGTGTTGGGTGGTTCTTCATACCGTGGTTTACGCTCAACCGATTCACAATTCCGGCTTCGTAATCGCTAAGGGCCTCCCAAAACCATTGAGGATAATTTGCCGAAAAATACTGTTCAAATTCTTTGTCAAAGTCTGCCTCACTTTTAGTATCGATCCTTGAGAGTGCATCCTTGATCAGAATGTTCAACTGGACACAGTGGGTGAATTCGTGTACGGCCACTTTTTCCATTTCAGAAGGAAGAAAGGTATTGTACCAAGTCTCGTATTTCAAATGAAAGGCCATGGGTCCTCTACTGGTACCATTTGCGGTGCTGTTCGGCAGACCAGTGGCCTGGTTGAACTCTTTTTGGGTAGGATGGATAAACACTTGGATCATATTGTGTTCTGGATCATCCAGTTCCGTTCGGATTCTGTTGTAATTCGTTTCCAAGGTTTCTGCAATGTCCTCAGCTTCACCCTTGAGAATGCCCTTATAATGGATGTTGAAATGCTCAGTTTCCATTTGCATGTTTTCCTTGGTAACCCTTAATGTTCTAATGAAAAAAGAGGCGGCAAACAACAGTCCAAGGATAACAACCGTGATTAAGAAAAATTTGGAAATTTTCTTAAGTATTTTCATTTGTAGGGAGGGGCCATAGGTTTAACAATATTGATGAATGACATTTACTTTGGTCACAAAAGATTTTTCTCGATATCAGTCGATAAACGCCTGGTAGACCAAAGCCCTCAACTTTCCATGGTCGTCAATGTTGCCAGCGGGGATCAACTGGGTAAAATAGACCACCACCAATTCTTCCTTGGGGTCCACCCAATACGTGGAGTGGTAGGCACCGCCCCAGCCAAACTCTCCCTCGGACCCTAAAACTCCGCGTCTGCCCAAATTCTCGGTAGTGGAAAAGCCCAATCCAAACCCGGTTCCCTCGCCCCAAGGATATTTAATATCCCCCAGATGGTTCACGGTCATGAGTTCCACGGTTTTGGGAGAAATGATGCGTTTTCCATTGAAAGTCCCTTTGTTGAGCATCATCTGCAAGAATTTGGCGTAATCCATGGCAGTGCTGAGAAATCCTGCCCCGCCCGAAAAGCTTTTCCGGGGCCCTTCCACGTATGCTCCTTGCCCTACCATTCCACCAGGATTGGGGGCTCTTTCCAATCCTTTTTCGGTTGCGGAATAGACAACGGCCAAACGTCCCTTTTTATTCATGGGAAGATAAAAATGAGTATCGGTCATGCCCAAAGGGTCCAATATGTTCTTTTGAAGGAATACATCCAAGGGTTCACCGGATACCACTTCGATCAATGCACCCAGAATATCCGTGTTGTAACCATAAATAAACTGCTCTCCCGGCTGGGCATCAAAGGGAAGTTCTGCCATTCGGGAAATGGTGGCCTGTATGGGTTCATCGCGGTTGGCAAAATACCAGCCCTGTATGTTTGCTTTTTCCCATAGATCTTTGGCAATGCCCTCGCCGTAACTTACGCCGGAAGTATGGGTGAGCAGATCGCGAATGGTAATGGGCCTGTTGGCTTTCACAATATCGTAGGAACCGTCTTCTTTGGAAACGGCGACCTTGGTTTCCATGAAGGCAGGCATGTATTTGCCCACTGGGTCGGTAATGAGCAGTTTGCCCTCTTCTTGAAGAATCATTACGCCTACACTTACAATGGCTTTGGTTTGGGAGGCAATCCGAAAAATGGAGTTCCGCGCCATGGGAACGTTGTTTTCCAAATCGCTCTTCCCGAAAGACTCCAAATAGGCCACCTTGCCCTTTCTGGCCACCAAGGCCACGGCACCGGAAAGTTCACCATGGTCCACATAATCATGGAAGGTCTTGGTCAAAAACTCCAAACGATCTGTGGATAGGCCCACTTGTTCAGGGGCTGTTTTTTGCAATTCTTGGGCATGGATGCCTACAAAAAATAAGGATACGAAAAAGAGTGCGACAAGTTTGTACATGGATATTGTTTTCATGATAGGTTGCGGTTTTGAAGGCGTATCTGCCCTAGCTTAAATGTAACGATTATTTGTCACTGAAGCATTAAGCTTTCAGAACGTCATTGCAATCCCCAAACCATATTGTTTTCCATTGTAAAAAGGTATCACCACCGCATCCATACTTTCCTTTTTATTGAAAAAGGTTTTCTTCATGAAGGGATGTACCCAATAGGCAATTTTGGTGCTCAACATTCCAATTCCCGCACCTGCCGCAACATCCGTCAACCAATGACGGTCGTTGTACATTCTAAAAATGCCCGTGCCCGAGGCCACTACATAACCCGCAATGCCATACCAGGGAGAGATGTCCTTGTATTCCTGATATAAAAATTCGGCTCCCATAAAGGCGGTGGCCGTATGTCCGGAAGGGAATGAATTCTTGGAAGTACCATCGGGACGCTCAACGTTGGAGGTTTTTTTGATAATGCCCACTGTTGCGCCCATGATCAGGTAAGCAGTGCCCAAAATAATCGTTCGGTCCTTAAAATTGTGCTTCCCTTTTGTGCCTAGGGCATTGAGGCCGTAAACGGACAAAAATGGAGTGTATTGGGAAATGTCGTCTATAGAAAACTTTTCGTCAATATGCTCATTGAATTCTTCCTTGATATTGGCATTGATGAATTTCAGCTGATCGCTTTCAAGGCCTATCACCCCGTAGCTGATCAGAACGGTAGGGATGATCAAGGATTGGTATTTAAACTTGATGGCTCTGTGGGGTGGAATGGTATCTGCTTTTTGGTATTGCCCAAAAATATGGGAGGAGAAGTGGAGTAGAAGGATAAGGATAAGAATTGTTTTGAGGTGTTTCATTAGGAAGGATTGTTAGGCTTCAAACATTTTGCAACCAGCATTTATCCAATATTGGGACAAGGTTATTCGCTCAAAGTTTTCAACCCGGTTAATTCAACTCCAAATTGGTCAAACCATTTGCCGTCTTCGTAGACAACAATCCCATATGTTCTATGATAGAATTTGTTTCCTATGGCAGGTTCTTGTTCAATGCCAACCACATAATCGGGCAAACATAAAGACTGTCCATTCTCTTTAACCTCGGTATAGCCATCTTTACAAGGATCGGAACTACAGGAAACAATGATGGACAACGCCGTCATGTAAAAAGGTATAATATTGTTTTTCATATTGATTGTATAACCTTTAATAAGATCAATTTATGTGCTAACCATGAGATCTTCGAATCTGAAACATGGATGATGGCATTCCCTTTTTATGGGGCAAATGGATTTGTCTTAGCATAACCCCAGCATTTTGTGAACTGTCATGAACACAATGACAAATATCTGTAGGGAAAAAGCAAAATTTACAATCCTCATAGTGCCAAAAAATTCCCTTGAAAATCTTTGTTTTTGGAAGAGGGTGGAAAACCCATAATATCCATACGAAATTTCGATTGACCTAAGAAGTTTTCGAGCCACTATGGCTGTTTTGGCAGTTCTTCGGTAGAGCTTCCATAATAAGAACACAAATCCTGCTACGGCTAGAACAATGGGTATGGATGACCTCAATTCCGCTATGGAGTTGATGTCCACCATCAAATTGTTCAAAAAATTGATTCCGAAACCAAAAATCACAAATTGGCCGGTCACCGATACTATGGATATGTTATCATAATGTTTGTGCTCATTGTTGGCATTCTCATATACCTCTTTGGGGAAGTTGTCATTGGGGGAATTGTAAAGAGGGAAGTCAAAAACTTCATTTTTTGCCACTTTTATGCTTTTCTTTTCTTGCTTCCTAAGTTTTTCAAGCTCTTTACCTGAAGCAGTTTCCACTTCAACTATTTCATAACCAATATTCTGCAAGAGTCTATTGCACAAAAAAGTTGTTCGGTTTGCATGAAAATCTGAGGTAACAATGGTAATGTGTGTGACACCCTTGTCTATGCAAATTTTTCTGATGCCAAGAATGTCTTCATAGGTGTTGCTGGAATATATCCCTACCATCTTCTCATTAGGGATTCCAAGTTCTAATAGATATTCCTTTAAAAGTACAAAATGACTTTTTGGAGTGGTATTGAAATGCTTCCCAAAGGTTCCGGTAACAATGACCTCTTGATCAACGTCCGTCTTCCAAATTTCAAAGGCGCGGTCGCATCTGGATTTGGCAATTTCCGATAGCCCATTTTCTGTATTGGTATGTCCTAGAATGGCAATCATCGATAAACAACATGTTAAAACAAACCATGAATCTCCGCATCAATCCGGTTGATTACGGTGCCCAGGTCTTCGGGGTCATCCACAAAATTGAGATCGTCCACATCAAAAATGAGCAACTTGCCCTTTTCATACGTATTAACCCAAGCTTCGTAGCGTTCGTTCAATCGGCTTAAGTAGTCAATGGAGATGGAGTTTTCATAATCCCTGCCCCGTTTGTGGATCTGGTCCACCAGATTGGGAATGGAACTGCGTAGATAGATCAATAGGTCTGGTGGCTGCACCAAGCTCTCCATCAGCTCAAAAAGGCTCTTGTAATTTTCAAAATCGCGGTTGGTCATGAGCCCCATCGCATGCAGGTTAGGGGCAAAAATATGGGCATCCTCATATATGGTGCGATCTTGGATCACGTTTTTCCCACTTTCCCTGATCCGTAAGATTTGTCGGTAGCGACTGTTCAAAAAGTATATCTGTAGGTTAAAGCTCCAACGCTCCATTTGGGTATAAAAATCATCCAAATACGGATTGTCCACAACATCCTCAAAATGGGCATCCCACTTATAATGTTTTGCAAGCAAATTGGTCAAAGTGGTCTTTCCGGCGCCAATGTTTCCTGCTACCGCAATGTGCATAGGGTGTTAGTGTTTTTGATTAGGAAAACCTTTGCCGCAATATACAAAGTATATCCAGTTGGTGAAAAAAAACTATGTGAAATGGAGGGTTATCAGTTAATGAAAAACAAAATTTTAAAATATGTTCCAAATATGTACTTTTGCCCTTCTAGATGAGGACAGATTTGACTGATTGCAACCTCTCGACCTAAGTTTATTTAGGGTCAAAAAATGCTAAAGCAGTTCTTGCCAGACTGAGTTTGGCATCGCTTCAATGGGTCGGGAACTTCTTTAGGGGGCATTTGTCAGAGCTATCCCAATATTAAAGAATATGGCATATTTGTTTACCTCAGAATCCGTAAGTGAAGGACACCCGGATAAAATTTCAGACCAGATCAGCGATGCCCTTCTGGATAATTTTTTGGCCTTTGACCCAGAGAGCAAAGTGGCCTGTGAAACTTTGGTGACCACAGGGCAAGTGGTCTTGGCGGGAGAAGTAAAGAGCGATACCTATCTGGATGTGCAACAAATTGCCCGAGAGGTGATCAATAGGATCGGCTATACCAAGGGAGAATACAAATTTAGTGGTGATTCTTGCGGGGTCATCTCTTTGATCCATGAGCAATCACAGGAAATCAACCAAGGGGTTGATCGGGGGAACAAAGAGGAACAAGGTGCCGGAGACCAAGGGATGATGTTCGGGTATGCCACCAAGGAAACGGCTAACTATATGCCCTTGGCCTTGGACATTTCGCACAAAATACTCCAAGTGTTGGCCGATTTGCGTAGGGATGGAACACAGATCAAGTATCTACGCCCTGATGCAAAAGCCCAGGTAACCATTGAATATTCTGATGATAACGTGCCCCAACGTATCGATACCATTGTAGTATCCACCCAGCACGATGATTTTGGCACAGATGCGGAAATGTCGACAAAAATCAGGAAGGATGTCATCAGTATTTTGATTCCCATGGTGAAGAAAATGTTGCCAGAAAACATCCAGAAACTTTTCAATGATCAGATCAAATACCATATCAATCCAACAGGGAAATTTGTGATCGGTGGCCCGCACGGGGATACAGGCCTCACTGGAAGAAAGATCATTGTGGACACTTATGGAGGCAAAGGAGCACATGGAGGCGGTGCCTTTAGTGGAAAAGATCCCAGCAAAGTGGACCGAAGTGCCGCTTATGCAGCTCGGCATATAGCCAAAAATCTGGTGGCCGCCGGTGTGGCCGATGAGGTTTTGGTACAAGTAAGCTATGCCATTGGCGTGGTAGAGCCCACCTCAATTTTTGTGGATACCTACGGAAGGGCCAACGTAAAGTTGAGTGATGGTGAAATAACGAGGAAAGCCTCACGAACTGTTCGATATGCGGCCTTTGCCGCAGAGGAGCGCTTAAAGCTGCGCAATCCCATTTATCTGGAAACCGCCGCATATGGGCACATGGGCAAGCAGCCACAGACCATGACCAAGGTTTTTGAATCTCCCTACAACGGCAGGATCGAAAAGGAAGTGGAGTTGTTCACTTGGGAGAAATTGGACATGGTGGATGAGGTGAAGAAAGCCTTCCAGTTGTAAAAAATTTAAAAAGATTAGGAAATTCAGGATTTCCATCTTTATATTTGTCCCGAAGTTCAAACACGTATTGAAAAGTTATCAAGAAAGGTGGAGGGAATAGACCCGATGAAGCCTTAGCAACCCTTGTCTCCCATGGTCAAGAAGGTGCTAAATTCTACCCAATAGGGAATAGATAACGTTGCAGGTAAGTTCTACTGCTCCTTTCTTCATAACCATAATCATTTTAAAATTTTAACCCTTTGGGTTACTTCTGCATTATGGAATTACGGCATTTGGCCATAGCAAATTTTCAGACCTTCAATGGATCGGTTCAGGATATAGAGTTGTCCTATCAACTTTATGGACAACCTCTACATTCGGCCCCAATCGTATTGGTCAACCATGCCCTTACCGGAAACTCCAATGTCACCGGTGACAAGGGATGGTGGTCTGATTTGATCGGGAAGGACAAATGCATCAACACCGATACCTATACTATCCTGGCCTTTAATATCCCTGGAAATGGATATGATGGTTTTGTGGTGGACAACTATAAGGATTTTGTGGCAGGTGATATCGCCCGCATTTTTCTACAAGGACTCGAACAATTGAAAATAGACCGATTGTTTGCCATTATCGGTGGTTCTTTGGGAGGAGGGATTGCCTGGGAGATGGCCGCCCAGAACCCAAACATTACAGAGCATTTGATCCCAGTGGCTTCGGACTGGAAATCCACTGATTGGTTGATTGCCAACTGTCAGATCCAAGAGCAATTCTTGGTAAATTCCAAACAACCGGTCCATGATGCCCGTATGCATGCCATGCTGTGCTACCGCACCCCTGAATCGTTTAAGGAGCGGTTCAAGCGCAGCACCAATGATGAGCTCCAAGTGTTCAATGTGGAGAGTTGGTTGATGCACCATGGTAAGAAACTGCAGGAACGTTTTCAATTATCCGCCTATAAATTGATGAACCAGTTGTTGAAGACCATCGACATAACCCGGGATGGGGACGATGCCTTCAGGTCACTTCAGGAAAGTGATACCCAAATCCATATTATTGG
Organism: Allomuricauda sp.; assembly: GCA_041391945.1. Classification (GTDB taxonomy): domain Bacteria; phylum Bacteroidota; class Bacteroidia; order Flavobacteriales; family Flavobacteriaceae; genus Flagellimonas. The sequence goes on from JAWKNC010000004.1 coordinate 257,289, forward strand.
GGTCAATTCCGATTTGTTCTTTTCAGCCGAGGAAAACAAGGAAACTTTTAGAAGATTGGCCCAGGCCAATACCAACGTAACCTACGGTGAGGTACAATCGCTTCATGGACATGATGCCTTTTTGATGGAGTTCGAACAACTGGAAAAATTACTGGAACCTGTTTTTCAACAAGATGGGAAACTGGAACGCATCAAAATTTTAAAGTTTGGGGGCAAGTCCCTGTCCAACGGAGAAGGGATTCAGAAGGTGTTGAAGATCATTTCACGAAAAGCAAAGGACAAGGAACATTTTGCCGTGGTGGTATCGGCTAGGGGCAAGGCAACGGATGAATTGGAAAGCATGTTGGTCAAAGCTGCCAAGGGGCAGGATTTTGAAGAAGAGCTCAAGCAGTTTTCTACCTATCAAAAAGAAAGTTTGGTCGATGGAGATATTGAACGGGAACTCCATGCCATCCAAAGAATACTTCAAGGAGTCTCAATGTCAGGAGATTACAGTTTGAAGACCAAGGATGAACTGTTGTCCTACGGGGAATTGATTTCCGGAAAAACAGTGACGGGTCTGCTAAATGGATTGGGGCTGAAGGCAAAATTGTTGGATTCCAGGACATTGATTAAAACAGATGACAATTACAACAATGCTGAAGTGGACGAACGTATTTCCAAGGAAAATGTGATCCGTTGCTTCCATGAATTGGAATATGGGATCATTCCGGTGGTAACGGGATTCATTGCCTCCAACCATGAAGGGGCCACCACAACCTTGGGCCGTAACGGCACCAATTATTCGGCAGCTTTGCTGGCCAACTTCTTGGACGCCTCGGAACTTATCAATTACACCCATGTGGATGGCATTTTTACTGCCAACCCAGATTTGGTGCCCGAGGCTAAGTTGATTGATGTGATTTCGTATGACGAGGCCAACGAACTGGCCAATTTTGGAGCCAATATTTTGCACGCCAAGACCATAATCCCCCTTATTGAAAAAAATATACCCTTGCGTATCTGCAATACCTTCAATGATGCCAATGAAGGCACATTGATCGGACCCAAAACCGATAATGGGGGCATTAAGTCACTATCGGTATTGGAAAACATGGCTTTGATCAATTTGGAAGGAAGGGGACTTTTGGGCAAAGTGGGTGTGGATGCAAGGATTTTCAAGACATTGGGTCAAAATGGCATCAGTGTGGGGATAATTTCCCAAGGTTCGTCCGAGCGGGGCATTGGCCTTGTGGTGGATTCCTCCAAGGCCCAAAAAGCCAAAAAAGTACTGGATTTGGAGTTTGAAACCGATTACTCCTCCCATGATATCAACCAAATCACCGTGGAAAAGGATGTTTCGGTGATTTCCATTGTGGGGATGGATCTCAGCAGCTTCCACAAACCTTTCAACGCCTTGGTGAAGAACCAAGTGGTGCCATTGCTCTTCAACAATACCGTGACGGGAAAAAATGTGAGCATGGTCGTAAAGAAAACCGATTTGCACAAAGCCATCAATGTGGTGCACGGACAAATTTTTGGGATAGCCAAAAAAGTGAACTTGGCCGTATTTGGGCATGGCAATGTAGGAGGCACTTTGATAGATCAGATTTTGGACTCGCAAAAAAACATCATTGGTCGCAAGGGAATCGATATTCGCGTTTTTGCGGTCGCGAATTCCAAAAAAACATTGTTGCAGGCCAGCGGTATAAGTTCCGATTGGAAGAAACGATTGGGGAAGGAGGGAAAGGAATACCAGATTGGGGATATCATTGCATTTGCCAAAAAACACCATCTGGAAAACTTGATCGCCGTGGACAATACCGCAAGCAATGCCTTTGTGGAAAACTATGAAATTTTGATCAAGAGCGGTTTTGATCTGGTCTCTTCCAACAAGATTGCCAACACGTTGGATTTTGACAGGTACAGATCCATACGAAAACATCTGTATGACAATCAAAAACAATACCTGTATGAAACCAATGTGGGGGCGGGTCTTCCACTGATAGACACCATAAAGCTCTTGCACCTTTCAGGAGAGAACATCACGCGGATAAAAGGTGTGTTCTCAGGGTCGTTGAGCTATATTTTCAACACCTTTTCCGAAAGGGAAGCCAAATTCTCCAGCATTGTGAAGGAAGCCATGAAAAATGGATTCACTGAACCTGATCCCCGTGAGGATCTATCGGGAAACGATGTGGGCAGAAAGCTGTTGATCTTGGCCAGGGAGCTAGATCTACAAAATGAATTTTCGGACATTTCCATAGAAAATTTGATACCAAAAGAGCTTCAATCCATGGGGCTTGAGGATTTTCAGAAGAACATGGGAAGCTTGGACCCGATATTCGATCAAATAAAAAAAGAACAAAAGGAAGGCCATGTGCTCCGATATGTTGGGGATTTGCATGGCGATTTACAGCAGGACAAAGGTATTTTGGAGGTGAAATTGGTGTCCGTTCCCAAGCAGAGTGCGTTGGGGCAGGTGAGTGGTTCAGATTCCATCATTGAGATTTATACCGAGTCGTATGGCGAAAACCCTTTGGTGATCCAAGGTGCCGGTGCCGGTGCCGCTGTAACGGCAAGGGGAGTATTTGGTGACATTTTAAGAATAGCAGAAAAGATATGAGAAAGCACGGTAAACAATTTGAGACAGAAGCGATACGTACCCAAATGGAACGGACCCAATTTTTGGAACATTCCAGCCCTATGTACCTGACATCCAGTTTCGTTTTTGAGGATGCAGAGGATATGAGGGCCTCCTTTGCAGAAGAAAAGGAGCGCAATATCTATTCGCGCTACTCCAACCCAAATTCCTCTGAATTTATAGAAAAGGTCTGTAAAATGGAAGGGGCCGAGAACGGCTTTGCGTTTGCTTCGGGAATGGCGGCAGTGTTCTCCACCTTTGCAGCCTTGTTGGAGAGTGGGGACCATATTGTTTCCTCCAAGAGCATATTTGGATCCACCCATACCCTTTTTACACAGTTTTTTCCAAAATGGAACATCACCACCAGCTATTTTGATGCCAACAAATTGGATACTGTGGAAGGATTGATCACACCCAAGACCAAAATCCTGTATGCAGAATCTCCCACCAACCCTGGCGTGGATGTCTTGGATTTGGAGGTATTGGGCAAGATTGCCAAAAAACATGACCTTATTTTTATCATTGACAATTGTTTTGCCTCCCCGTATTTACAGCAGCCCATTAAGTTTGGAGCTGATTTGGTCATCCATTCGGGCACGAAACTCATGGATGGCCAAGGACGTGTCTTGGCGGGAATTACGGTGGGTAGCCACGATTTGGTTGACAAAGTCTATCGTTTTTCGCGCATTACCGGACCAACACTTTCTCCGTTCAATGCGTGGTTATTGTCCAAAAGCTTGGAGACTTTGGCCGTTAGGGTGGACAGGCACTGTGCCAATGCTTTGAAATTGGCGACCTATCTTGAAGGACATGATAAGATTGAATGGGTAAAATATCCTTTTTTGAAATCCCACCCCCAGCATGAAATTGCAAAAAAACAGATGAAGGCCGGAGGATGTGTGGTTGCTTTTGGGGTAAAGGGGGGACTCGAAGCTGGTAGAAGATTCTTCGATAATATCGAATTGCTCTCACTTTCGGCCAATTTGGGGGATTCAAGGAGCATTGTGACGCATCCTGCCTCCACGACCCATAGTAAGTTGACCAAAGAGGAACGGGAAGCGGTTGGCATTTCAGATGGTATGGTAAGGATATCGGTAGGATTGGAACATATAGAGGATATCATCGCTGATATTGAGCAAGCTTTGGGGTAACCCGTACAAAATATACCGAACATTTTTGGAAGTGCTAATTTTCGCTATCTTCGTGGGATGCTCTCCAAGAAGACAAAATATGGACTGAAGGCACTTACCTACCTTGCTTCGGTGGGCACCAGGGAACCTGTCCAGATTGCTGAAATCGCCGAGCACGAGAATATTTCCCAAAAATTTTTGGAAAGCATACTGCTCACCCTGAGACGAAATGGATTTTTGGGCTCCAAAAAAGGAAAGGGAGGAGGATATTATCTGATCAAGGAACCCAATGAGATTTTAATGACCTCTGTGATGCGTGTATTGGAGGGCCCAATAGCCATGGTCCCTTGTGTAAGCCTCAACTTTTATGAAAAGTGTGACGATTGCCCAGATGAGGGCAAATGCTCTGTGCACAAACTTATGCTTCAAGTTAGGGACAGCGCCTTGGAGGTATATAGACAGAACACCTTGGCCGATTTGATTTCCTAGATTCAAATCCCTCAAATTTTATGAAGGCGGGTTGTGGATTTTATAAAAGCCGGCCTCAAATATCGATAATCTACAAAAACTATAGGATAAACGTAATTTTAAGATTCGTTTTGCAGCTCGTTCCAAAAATTAATTCTATTTTTGAAATCCTATTAAGTCGATAGGAAAATACTGTTAAAAGATGATCACAGACCAACTATTAGTCAATAACGGAGAAACAAGGGACACCTATGCCAAGGACAAAAGTTCTGAAAGTCCAAAACGCAGTATTGTTAAATCCATTAGTTGGCGGATAGTGGGGACAATAGATACCATCATAATTTCCTGGATTGTAACGGGAACATTGTCGCTGGCCTTTTCCATTGGTACAATTGAGTTGGTTACTAAGATGGTGCTTTACTTTTTCCATGAAAGAGTTTGGAATACCATTAAATGGGGCAAATAAAACAATACAATTATGGCATTGACAAAAGAAGAGATACAGAGATTGAATCGCCACTTTAAGGGAATTCCCCCAGAGGAAATCATTTCTTGGGCGATTGGTCATGGAAATAAAACTGTGGTGACCACAAATTTTAGACCTTATGAAGTTGCCATCCTCCATGCAGTGACAGAAGTCAACAGGGATATTCCTGTGATTTGGTGCGATACGGGATATAATACCCCCCAAACCTACAAGCATGCCGAGGACCTGATTTCCCGCTTGGGATTGAACATCAAATTGTATGTGCCCAGACAGACCACCGCTCACCGCGATGTGGTCATGGGAATACCACAGATCGATAATCCCTTGCACAAAGAATTTACGGAACAGGTGAAACTGGAACCCTTTAGGAGGGCCATGGAAGAGCATAAGCCCGATGTGTGGCTGACCAATTTGCGCAAAGGCCAGACCGCCCATAGGGATTCCTTGGACGTCTTAAGCTTGAGCAAGGATGGCGTGTTGAAGGTCAGTCCGTTCTATCATTGGAGCGATACCCAATTGGATGCCTATTTAAGGGAGCATGATCTGCCCAATGAACACAGATATTTTGACCCAACAAAAGTATTGGAAAACCGTGAATGCGGTTTGCATACTTAATCATACATTAATAATTGTCACCTCGAGCGCAGTCGAGAGGTCATAAAAACAAGATATTGAGCACACTTACAGAAGAAATACAAAAACCGGAAACACAGAATCTAGCGGAAAGACCTAGGGCGAATGCACTGGAGCATGAGGCCATCTATATCATTCGTGAAGTGGCAGCACAATTTGAGAGACCTGTGCTGTTGTTTTCCGGAGGGAAAGATTCCATAACCTTGGTGAGATTGGCACAAAAGGCATTTTGGCCTGCCAAGATCCCCTTTCCTTTAATGCACATCGATACTGGACATAACTTTCCCGAAACCATTGAGTTTCGTGATAGATTGGTAGAGGAATTGGGTGTGGAACTCATCGTTAGGAATGTCCAGGACTCCATCGATCAAGGAAAAGTAATTGAGGAAACCGGGAAATATGCCAGTAGGAACATGCTGCAGACCACTACCCTGCTCGATGCCATCGAGGAGTTCAAGTTTGATGCCTGTATTGGCGGGGCAAGACGCGATGAGGAAAAGGCCAGGGCCAAGGAACGGATTTTTTCGGTACGGGATGATTTTGGCCAATGGGACGAAAAAAACCAACGCCCAGAACTGTTCGATATGTTGAACGGACAAATAGAGATGGGCCAAAACGTAAGGGTGTTCCCCATTAGCAACTGGACCGAATTGGATGTCTGGAGCTATATCCAAAAGGAAAATATTGAAATTCCATCCATCTACTTTGCACACAAAAGGCAGACTTTCTTTCGGGATGGGCTTATTTGGTCAGCAGAGGACGGAGTGGTCTTTAGGGCGGACGATGAGAAGGTAGAGGAGCGTGTGGTGCGTTTTAGGACTGTGGGCGATATGAGTTGTACCGCTGCCGTGGAATCCCATGCAGATACCATTGACAAGGTCGTGGCAGAGATCCGCAGTTCAAAAATATCGGAACGCGGGGCAAGAATTGACGACAAACGTTCCGAAGCCGCTATGGAAAAAAGAAAACAACAAGGATACTTTTAAAATAGTTGATAGTTTTTAGTTGTTGGTTTATAGAAATATCAAAGACCAACAACGAACAACCATTAACAAATAACAAAATATGGAAGTTTTAAAAATTGCGACCGCAGGGAGTGTGGATGATGGTAAAAGTACCTTGATAGGACGTTTGCTGTACGATACCAAATCATTGACGGACGATAAACTGGAGGCCATTGAAAGGACCAGTAGGCAAAAAGGGTATGATTACCTTGATTTTTCGCTGGCCACGGATGGTTTAGTGGCCGAAAGGGAACAGGGCATCACCATAGACGTGGCCCATATCTACTTTTCCACGGCATCCAAAAGCTATATCATTGCTGATACTCCCGGGCACGTGGAGTATACAAGGAACATGGTGACCGGGGCATCAACCTCCCAAGCGGCCATTATTTTGATCGATGCCCGTAAAGGTGTGATTGAGCAGACCAACAGGCACTTTTTCATCAACAACCTGTTGCGCGTCAAGGATGTCATCGTGGCCATCAACAAAATGGATTTGGTGGATTTTTCAGAAGATGTTTTTAACGATATCAAGGCAGATTTCGAGGAATTGATGGCCAAAAGGGACTATCAAGATCAAAAGATTACTTTCATACCAGTAAGTGCGCTAAAAGGGGACAATGTGGTGAACCGTTCAGAAAGTACCCCTTGGTACACTGGGCAGACGCTATTGGAGCACTTGGAAGAATTGGACCTTCAGGATATTTATAATATCGGTACGCCAAGGTTCCCGGTACAGTATGTCATTCGTCCAAAAACGGAAGAATTTCATGATTTCCGTGGATTTGCGGGTAAAGTATATGGTGGTGAACTGAATGTGGGCGATGATGTAGTTATATTGCCATCCATGACCCGTTCCAAAATAAAGGCCATTTACTTTTATGATCAAGAATACCAAACGGCCCCAAGACGCTCCTCCGTTACCATCACATTGGAAGACGAGGTGAACGTGAGCAGGGGGGACATGTTGGTAAAGGTTGGGGATTTGCCGACCATTGACAAGCAAATTGCGGCCACTGTTTCCTGGATGGATTCAGATGCAATGACCTTGGGGGGCAAGTACATTGTCCAGCACGGTATCAACAAGGTCTTGGCCAAGGTCGATGCCATTGAGCACAAGATCCATCCCGACTATTCAGGAATTGAGGAAAACGCCTCTTCCTTGAGAATGAACGATATTGCAAAGGTTCGTTTGAAGCTGAACAAGCCTATTTTTTATGATCGTTTCAAGGATCATAGGACCAACGGTTCCTTTATAATAATTGACAGTAGAACAAACAATACCGCTGGGGTTGGATTTATAGAGTGAACACAGCCGCTGAGGTACGGGAACGAAACATTTCCATAATAAACCTATTAAACAGATAGGAAAAATAGAAATATGAAGAGCTTTAGAACAGAAATAGAAAATCCGGTAGTTGAAAAAGACATCATTGAATTGGAACGTAAAATTCGCCAGTTCAAAGAAGGCAATATTGATGAGGAAAAGTTCAGGAGCCTTCGTTTGGCACGGGGGGTTTATGGACAAAGACAACCTGGGGTACAGATGATCCGCATCAAATTGCCCTACGGTAAGGTCACTTCCAACCAACTCCTTCGCATTGCGGACGTTTCCGATGAATATTCCCGTGGCCGTCTGCACATCACCACACGTCAGGATATCCAGATCCATTACGTGGATTTGGAGCGTACCCCCGAACTTTGGGCAGAGTTGGAGAGGGACCAGGTTACCCTTCGTGAAGCTTGTGGAAATACCGTACGGAATGTTACGGCCAGTGAAACGGCCGGTATCGATGTTGATGAACCTTTCGATGTTTCTCCCTATGCCCAAGCTATTTTTGAGTATTTTCTAAGAAATCCCATAGGTCAGGAAATGGGACGAAAATTCAAGGTTTCCTTTTCCGCCAGCGATGCCGATACCGGATTGTCCTACATGCACGATCTGGGCTTTATCGCCAAGATCCAAAATGGGGAAAGGGGATTTAAGGTAATGTTGGGTGGCGGATTGGGCTCCCAACCCCGTCACGCCGACGAACTGTACACCTTCTTGCCCACAGATAAGATTATTCCCATGATGGAAGGGGTCATCAGGGTATTCGATCGCTATGGGGAACGAAAAAGTCGTGCCAAGGCCCGTATGAAATTTCTATTGAAGGATATCGGACTTGATGGTTTCAAGGCGTTGTTGGAAGAAGAGCAATTGGCCATTCCACATCAATCCTGTCCCATAGATTTCGAGAACTATCCCAAAGTAAGGGTGGCGGAGGTCGAAACACCAGAAGTCGCCATAGAAGATAAGGAAGCATTTGAGCAATGGAAATCCACCAACCTGGTGCCCCAAAGGCAAGAGGGCTATGTGGCCATAGGCATTAAGGTGCTTTTGGGCGATTTCTATACCGATAAAGCAAGGGAATTGGCAAAGCTGGTGCAAGATTATGCAGCTGGCGAGATTCGCCTTTCCCTCAGACAGAACATATTGATCCCATTTGTGAAAGAAGCGTTGTTGCCCTTCTTTTATGTGGAGCTCAAAAAACTCGGCTTTGCCGAAGCAGGATATAATAAAGCTTTGGACATCACAGCGTGCCCGGGAACTGATACCTGCAATTTGGGAATTGCCAGCAGTACAGGCATTGCCGATGAGTTGGAGCGTGTGATCAAGGCAGAATATCCGCAGTATATCAACAACCCGGATGTGGTCATTAAGATCAGTGGCTGTATGAATGCTTGCGGGCAGCACAATATGGCCCATATTGGCTTCCAAGGCATGTCGATCAGGACCAAGGACAAACTTGTGGCCCCAGCTTTGCAAGTGCTGTTGGGAGGAGGTAACCTAGGCAACGGCAATGGAAAATTTGCTGATAAAGTGGCAAAAATCCCCAGTAAAAGAGGTCCACAGGCCCTACGTTTGATCTTGGACGATTTTGAGGCCAATGGCAATGGCGTATCCTTCACCGATTACTACGCGGAGAAAGGGGAGCATTATTTCTACGATTTCCTAAAACCCCTTACCGAAGTGGACAATCTTACCCAAGACGATTTTATCGATTGGGGCAATGAGGAAAAATACGTACAAGAGATTGGAATTGGCGAATGTGCAGGAGCCATTGTGGATTTGGTGGCCACCCTGTTCTTTGAAAGCCAGGAAAAGATAGAAAATGCCGAAGAGGCCATCAACGAAGGCAAATGGGCAGCCAGTATCTACTATTCCTACCAATCCATTGTCAATTCTGCCAAGGCATTGTTGACTTCAGAAAAGGTAAAGACCAATACCCATGCCAGTATTGTCAAGGATTTTGACGAGTTGTATGTGGCATCTGGGAAGATAGCATTTGAAGGAGGTTTTGAGGATTTGGCCCTTCAGCTGAATAAAAATGAACCCTCTGAAGAATTTGCCAAAAACTATTTGGAAGATGCCAAAAAGGTTTTGGAGCGATTGGAAGCATTCAGAAAAATGGAATTGGAACATGCGTAACGGAAAATTGACAGTGGTAGGGGCCGGTCCCGGCGATGTGGATTTGATCACCTTAAAAGGGATCAAAGCACTTCAAAGTGCCGATGTGGTATTGTACGATGCCTTGGTGGATGCCGAGTTGTTGCAGTATGCACCCCAAGCCGAAAAGATATTTGTGGGCAAGCGCAAAGGATGCTATACCTACCAACAGGAACAGATCAACGAATTGATCGTCCAAAGAGCTTCCCACGGATTGCATGTGGTACGGCTAAAGGGTGGCGACCCCTTTGTTTTTGGTCGTGGTGCGGAAGAAATGGAGTATGTCGCAAAATATGGAGTGGAAGTTGCCGTTGTACCAGGAATCTCATCATCCGTGTCTGTGCCCGCATTGCAGCACATACCGGTTACCAAAAGAGGTTCGGCGGAAAGTTTCTGGGTCATAACAGGCACCACAAAGGAACATAAGCTCTCCAATGACGTGGCTTTGGCCGCAAAGTCCAGTGCCACTGTGGTCATCCTCATGGGCATGTCAAAATTGGGAGAGATTATGCAGCTCTTCAAAGAAGAGGGAAAACAAAATACACCGGTGGCCATTGTTCAAAATGGCACCACGGCCAATGAAAAAGTGGGAATTGGTACTGTTGCTTCCATTGAGGACAAGGCAAAGGAGCAGCAGTTGGCCAATCCTGCCATAATCATCATTGGAGAGGTGGTAAACCATCGTCAAAGAATATTGGAAATTCAAGGAAAATACCAAAAAGAGGAAATAAAATTGTTTGAAAAAGTATAAAACTCTAAGGTCCAAATCGTCACCCTGAGCGCAGTCGAAGGGGCAATGGAGACCTATTAAAAGAAAGATTATGATAAAAACAGACATACTTATTATCGGAGCGGGACCAACGGGATTGTTCACCGTTTTTGAAGCAGGATTGCTGAAGTTGAAATGCCATTTAATAGATGCTTTGGCTCAACCTGGAGGTCAATGTGCCGAAATTTATCCAAAAAAGCCCATTTATGACATTCCGGCCTACCCCGAGATTTTAGCCGGGGATTTGGTGGAAAAATTGATGGAACAGATAAAACCTTTTGAACCTGGGTTTACCTTGGGCGAACGCGCCGAGACTTTGGAAAAACAGGAAGACGGTTCCTATATCGTCACCACAAACAAGGGTACGCAACACCATGCCCCTGTGGTTGTCATTGCCGGGGGATTGGGTTCTTTTGAACCTAGAAAACCTTTGATTGCCAATATTGCCAAGTTCGAGGACAAAGGGGTTTCCTACATGATCAAGGATCCAGAGGAGTTCCGGAACAAAAAAGTGGTCATTGCCGGTGGTGGTGATTCTGCCTTGGATTGGGCAATCTTTTTGGCGGAGGTGGCTTCTGAAGTTTCTTTGGTGCACCGCAGAAATGAGTTCAGGGGTGCCCTGGATTCTGTGGAAAAAGCTAGGGAATTGGCCAAATTGGGCAAGATTCAGCTCTATACCGAAGCAGAGGTGACGGAGGTTCACGGGAACGGCGGATTGCAGGCAGTGGTCATCCAATACAATGATGAAACCAAGGAGCAAAGCTATGTGGAGACCGATTATTTTATTCCGTTGTTTGGGCTTTCTCCCAAACTGGGGCCCATTGGCAACTGGGGATTGGAGATAGAGAAAAATGCCATTAAAGTGAACAATGCGAAGGATTATCAGACCAACATTCCAGGAGTTTTTGCCATTGGGGATGTCAATACCTACCCAGGAAAATTGAAACTGATATTGTCCGGGTTCCATGAGGCGGCCGTAATGTGCCAATTTGCCTACCAGATCATCAACCCAGATAAGCGTTATGTAATGAAATACACTACCGTGGGCGGGGTTGAAGGATTTGACGGATCCAAAAAGGAAGCCAAAAAAGAGGTGGTACAGAGTATCGCCTAGTATAACCAATAGATTTAGACAAAACACTTTCCAGAAGCAATTTTGGAAAGTGTTTCGTTTTATAGCTTATATTTGAATTTTACAATTATATGGAAAGCCTTTTTACGCTCAGGGATTTTTACAACAATCATGGGCTGCCCATTCCCGAAAATATTGGCAAGGACATAGGGCATTTCAATGTGTTCAAGATAGACGAGTACATGGCTCGTTTAAAGAGCGGTGAAATGCGATATGACCGACGTTCCTATTTTAAGATCAGCCTTATAAATGGCAAGAACAGGGCGGAGTATGCGGACAAGGTAATCCACATTCAGAACAAAGCACTTTTGTTTGCCTCTCCACGGATCCCGTATCACTATGTGCCTCTGGATAAGGAGCAATCAGGATATTTTTGTGTTTTTACAGACACTTTTCTTTCAAAGGACAAGAGCGGTATTATTCTGGATAACCTTCCCCTGTTTCAGCCCGGGGGGTATCCCATTTTCAATATTTCTGATGATGATTATAAAGAGTTGGAGCAACTATTCAAGAAGATCGATGCCGAGCTTTCATCGGACTATGCCTATAAATTTGACCTCATTCGGGCTTATGTAATTGAGCTGTTGCATTTCGGGCAGAAATTAAACCCGGTCCAACCCATCGAAAATGGAAAGAATGCCGCATCTAGAATCACCGACCTCTTTGTGGAGCTTTTGGAACGCCAATTTCCCATTAATTCCCCGGCACAGCGTCTGGGGCTGAAAACCGCCAATGATTTTGCGGCCCGCTTGGCGGTCCACGCCAACCATTTGAATAAAGTATTGAAAGAAACAACTGGAAGCACCACCACGGCCATTATTCATTCCCGCATCTTTGAGGAATCCAAAATATTGCTCAACAATACAGATTGGAACATTTCAGAAATTGCTTTTAGCCTTGGATTTGAGGAAGTGGCGCATTTCTCCAACTTCTTTAAAAAACATGCCAAAGTCCCTCCATTAAAATTCAGGAGTAAAGTCAGTATTTGATTTTTGCAAAAAATAGATTGATGGTTGCAATCGGTTTGGAAACGTATCGATGACCTTTGTAGCAGAATCAAAAATCAAAAACATGACAAACAGTAAAATAGCATTGGTGACCGGGGGCAGCAGAGGCCTTGGGGAAAATATGGCCATCAATTTGGCAAAAAAAGGACTCGATGTTGTATTGACGTATCATAGCAATCAGGTCGAGGCTGATAAAACGGTAAAGGAGATTGAAACTATTGGGCAAAAGGCCTATGCGCTTCAGTTGGATGTGGCGGATAGTAGCAGTTTTGGTGGTTTTGTCCAAGAGGTAAAAAGGGCAATTGACTCCCATTTCGGAGCTGAAAAAATTGACTTTTTGATCAACAATGCCGGGATCGGGATTTATGCAAACATCAATGAAACTACGGAGGAGCAATTGGACACCTTGGTGGATGTCCATTTTAAAGGGGTGTTTTTCCTCACGCAAAAGATGTTGCCCATCATGGCCGATGGTGGGGGCATTGTGAATATTTCTAGCGGATTGGCTCGTTTTTCTTTCCCTGGTTATTCGGTATATGGGTCTATGAAAGCTGCGGTTGAAGCGCTTACCCGATATCAAGCCCAAGAATTGGGAGCCAGAAAGATTAGGTCAAATGTAGTGGCCCCAGGTGCCATTGAGACTGATTTTGGTGGCGGAACCAACAAAACTGATGAAGACAAAAGAGCTGCCATTGCCAACTTCACGGCGCTGGGCCGTGTGGGTATCCCCAGCGATATTGGTGGGATTGTCGCTTTTTTATGTACTGAGGATGCCAAATGGATCAATGCACAGCGCATTGAAGCCTCAGGAGGTATGATGATTTAAATCTTCTGTTATATATCCTAACAATAGGCCGCTAATATGAAAATTAGCGGCTCTTTTTTTGGTTTTCATCGCGGAGTACTGTTATTTTGTGCCTTAGTTCATTTAAAAATTGAAATTGTTATCAAGAAAGGTGGAGGGAATGGACCCTGTGAAACCTTAGCAACCCTCAACTCTGAGAAGGTGCTAAATTCTACCCCCTGTCCTGTTTAATTCAGGATTTTGTGGGAAGGATAACGTAAAGAATACATTCCAATCGTATTTCCACGCTTTTCTTGATGCATTTATATCCTTTTCCAAAGGAAATTATTGTATGGAAAAAATTGAAGACATTTTGCAAAAGCGGATATTGGTCCTGGATGGTGCGATGGGCACCATGTTGCAGCGCTATAAATTTAAGGAAGCCGATTTTAGGGGAGAACGCTTCAAAGAATGGCCACACCCCCTTCAAGGAAACAACGATCTCTTGTCGCTGACCCAGCCGCATGCCATTGAAGATGTACACAGACAATACTTTGAGGCTGGTGCTGATATTGTGGAAACCAACACTTTTTCTGGCACTTCCATTGCTATGGCCGATTATGGAATGGAGGAGTTGGTCTATGAACTCAACTTTGAGTCCGCCAAGATAGCCAAACAATTGGCCCAGGAATTCACGGCCAGGGAGCCGCATAAGCCAAGGTTTGTGGCGGGGAGTATTGGACCTACCAATAAAACGGCAAGCCTTTCCCCAGACGTGAATGACCCTGGCTTCAGGGGCGTAAGTTTCAATGAACTTCGATTGGCGTACAAAGAACAGGTAGAGGCACTTTTGGATGGAGGGGTCGATATTTTACTGGTGGAGACCATTTTTGACACCTTGAATGCCAAAGCGGCTTTGTTTGCCATTGAAGAGGTTAGGGATGAAAGAAACATTGAAGTTCCCGTTATGGTCAGCGGTACCATTACGGATGCCTCGGGGCGTACACTTTCTGGTCAAACGGCGGAGGCCTTTCTGATATCTGTTTCGCATATTCCCATTATATCCGTTGGGTTCAACTGTGCCTTGGGTGCCAAGCAGCTCACACCTCATTTGGAGGTCATTTCTGCAAAATCGGATTTTGCCATCTCCGCCCACCCCAACGCGGGCCTTCCCAATGCATTTGGGGAATATGATGAAACCCCGGGACAGATGGCCGAACAGATCAAGGAATATTTGGAAAAAGGCTTGGTGAACATTGTGGGGGGCTGTTGTGGCACCACACCGGAACACATCAAGGCCATAGCAAATTTGGTAAAGGAGTATCAACCTAGGCGGTTGGTCGTTAATCGTTTTTCGGAGATTTAGTTATGGATTATAAGGAGTTGGATGTCTGGATTCAAGCTAGGGGTCTGGTGAAAAAAGTGTATGTTTTTACGGACTCATTTCCAAAGGAAGAACAATTTTCACTGACCTCGCAGTTAAAAAGGTGTGTTGTTTCGGTTTCCTCTAATATTGCAGAGGGATGTGGAAGGCAAACCGCTAAAGAAACGATACATTTTCTACATATTGCAAGAGGATCACTTTTTGAGGTAGAGACCCAGATTCTCTTAGCAAGCGATTTAAACCTGACAGTTTTGGATGTTACCGAAATATTGGGCGAAGTGGAAAGAGTGAAAAAATTGTTGAATGGATTCATTAACTACCATAAAAAGTTATGAGTGCTCTTCACGAACAACAAACAACGAATAACAAACAACGTTTTTTACGTTTGAGTGGCCTTGAGCCCTTGGTCATTACCCCAGAAAGTAATTTCATCAATGTGGGGGAAAGGACCAACGTGGCCGGTTCCATAAAGTTTCTTCGATTGATCAAGGAGGAGAAATACGATGAGGCCTTGGAAATTGCCCGGCATCAGGTGGAGGGAGGGGCCCAGATCATAGACGTGAACATGGACGATGGCCTTATCGATGGAAAAAAGGCCATGGTCAAATTCCTGAACCTGATCGTTTCCGAGCCCGATATCGCTAGGGTACCCATTATGATCGATAGCTCCAAATGGGAAATCATTGAAGCGGGACTTCAGGTAGTACAGGGAAAATGCGTGGTGAACTCCATCAGCCTAAAGGAAGGGGAGGAGCAATTTATTCATCATGCCAAACTGATAAGGCGATACGGGGCTGCAGTTATTGTCATGGCCTTTGATGAGGTGGGCCAGGCGGATAATTTGGAACGGCGCATTGAAATCGCCAGGCGTTCCTATGATATTTTGGTCAACCAGGTAAAATTCTCTCCGGAGGACATCATTTTTGATTTGAACATTTTTCCGGTGGCCACAGGAATGGAGGAGCACAAGCACAATGCCCTTGATTTCATTGAAGGTACAAAGTGGGTTCGGAAGAACCTGCCCTATTGTAGCGTCAGTGGGGGGGTTAGCAATGTATCCTTTTCATTCAGGGGGAACAATACGGTTCGGGAAGCCATGCATTCCGCATTTTTGTACCATGCCATCAAAGCCGGTATGAACATGGGTATTGTAAACCCGGCCATGCTCGAGGTTTATGATGACATTCCAAAGGACCTTTTGGAGCATGTGGAGGATGTTCTCCTCAACCGAAGGGATGATGCTACAGAACGCCTTCTGGAATTTGCCGAGACCGTGGTGGGGAAAACCAAGGAAAGCAAAGTGGACCTTTCATGGAGGGAAGAGCCATTGCAGGATAGGATAACACGGGCCTTGGTGAAAGGAATAGACCAATATATTGTTGAGGATGTGGAAGAAGCCCGACAGCAGGCCACCAGACCCTTGGAGGTCATAGAAGGCCATTTGATGACCGGAATGAACGTGGTGGGTGACCTATTTGGTAGTGGAAAGATGTTCTTGCCCCAAGTGGTAAAATCGGCCAGGGTGATGAAAAAGGCTGTGGCCTACCTTACTCCATATATTGAGGAATCCAAAGACCAAAACACCAAGGCCGCAGGAAAAATCCTGATGGCCACGGTAAAAGGAGATGTGCACGATATCGGTAAAAATATTGTGAGTGTGGTACTCGCCTGCAACAATTATGAGATTGTGGATTTGGGCGTAATGGTGCCCCCGGAAAAAATCATCAACAAGGCCAAGGAAGAACAAGTGGACATTGTTGGGTTGAGCGGTTTGATCACACCTTCCTTGGATGAAATGGTCTTTCTGGCGAAGGAAATGGAACGCCAAAACTTCAAAGTGCCGTTGTTGATCGGTGGTGCCACCACGAGCAAAGCCCATACCGCGGTCAAGATCGATCCAGCGTACAGCCAGGCTGTGGTCCATGTGAACGATGCGTCCAGAGCGGTGACCGTAGTGGGCGATCTGCTGCAGAAGGAAACCTCGGCGGGTTACAAAAAAGCCATCAAACTGGATTATGAGAGTTTTCGTGACAAATTTTTGAATCGGACCAAACAAAAGGAATACCTGAGTTTGGATGAGGCCAGAAAGAATAAACTCCAGATCATATGGAATCCTCTGGATATAAAAAAACCCAACCAATTGGGCGTCCAGGTTCTGGAGGATTTTGATTTGGGCGAATTGAAAGCATTCATCGATTGGACCCCATTTTTTAGAAGTTGGGACCTCCACGGTAAGTATCCGGATATCCTTGAGGATGCCGTGGTGGGCAAGCAGGCCACCGAACTTTTTGAGGATGCCAAAACGCTGTTGGACAAGGTTTTGAATCAAAAATTATTGAAGGGCAAGGCCGTTTTTGGTCTTTTTCCAGCAAATCAGATCAATGAAGATGATATTGAGGTTTATGTGTCACCTCGAGCGCAGTCGAGAGGTGCTAACGGTATAGCATCTTCATCTGCTTTCTCGACTGCGCTCGAAATGACAGATGAAGCAAGTCCATTTATTTTTAGGACCCTACGCCAACAGCTTAAAAAGCGGGAAGGGGTTCCCAATATAGCCCTTGCGGATTTCATCGCTCCAAGGGAATTAGGAATTCAAGATTATATCGGGTGTTTTTGTGTGAGCGCAGGGTTTGGCACCCAAGAGCTGGCGGAAGACTTCGAAAAGAAACATGATGATTACAATGCCATCATGATCAAGGCCTTGGCGGATCGTTTGGCAGAAGCCTTTGCAGAACATCTGCACAAAGAGGTACGGACCAACTATTGGGGCTATGCCGTGGGTGAAAATTTGGACAATGAAGCCCTGATAGATGAAAAATACCGTGGTATCCGCCCTGCGCCAGGCTACCCAGCATGCCCGGACCATCTGGAAAAATTGACTATCTGGGAAGTATTGGGGGTCGAGGAGAAAATCGGTGTGAAACTCACGGAAAGTTTGGCCATGTGGCCGGCCGCCAGTGTAAGTGGGTACTATTTTGCCCATCCCCAGGCCAAATATTTTGGGTTGGGAAAAATAGAGCAGGATCAGGTAGCGGATTTTGCCCAAAGAAAACAGATAAAAATAGAGCAGGCGCAAAAATGGCTTGCTCCGAATATTTTAGATAGTTGATTGTTTTTGGTTGATAGAAGATGGAATATGTAGAATTGGATGTTTGGAAGGAATCGAGACGATTGGTAAAGTCAATATATGATTTGAGCGAGGTTTTTCCAAAAGAGGAAATTTACGGATTGACCAACCAAATGAGAAGGAGCAGTGTTTCGGTACCATCAAACATTGCTGAGGGATGCGGAAGGAGAACATCGGCAGATACCATTCAATTTTTGCATGTAGCGAGAGGTTCTTTGTATGAACTGGAAACACAACTTTACTTGGCACTAGATCAACAATTTGTGGAAACTTCGATTTTTGAATCTGTCATGGAGCAAATAAAAACCTGTAAAAAATTATTAAATGGTTTTATCAATTACTATTCCAGTAAATGATTTTGCCGACAACATAAAACCAAGAACCATCAACTAAGAAATGAAAGTAACGGACCATATAAAAAAGGCAAAAGGGGCAACGCTCTTTAGTTTTGAGATCATTCCCCCAATGAAGGGAAAAAGCATTCAGGAACTTTATGACAACATTGACCCTTTGATGGAATTTGAACCCCCTTTTATTGATGTAACCACATCCAGGGAAGAGTATGTCTACATTGACAGGGATGGTCTGTTGGATAAAAAGTTGACCCGTATGCGGCCGGGAACTTTGGGTATTTGCGCCTCCATCAAGCACAAATATGATGTGGATACTGTGCCCCATGTGCTTTGCGGTGGATTTACCAGGGAGGAGACAGAGTATTTGTTGGTGGACTGTCACTATTTGGGGATAGACAATGTAATGGCTCTCCGTGGAGATGCCATGAAAGAGGAAAAGTACTTTGAGCCCACAAAAGGAGGGCACCGATATGCTTCGGATCTGGTGAAACAGATTCGGGACATAAACCGAGGCAGCTATCTGCACGAGGTAATCGAAACCGACAACTGTGCCAGTTTCTGTGTGGGTGTGGCAGGATATCCTGAAAAGCACATGGAAGCCCCATCCCTAAATTCGGATTTGAAAAGGCTGAAGGAAAAAGTGGATTTGGGTGCCGATTATGTGGTCACCCAAATGTTTTTCGACAACAAAAAATACTTTGATTTTGTGGAGGCGGCCCGTGCCATGGGAATAAATGTCCCCATTATTCCAGGGATAAAGCCCATTGCGGTGAAAAGGCACCTGCAGTTGTTGCCCCAAGTGTTCCGGGTGGACATTCCAGAAGCGTTGGTGGATGCCGTGGAATCCTGCAAATCCAATAAAGAAGTGCGTGAGGTTGGGGTGGAATGGTGCATTCAGCAGTCCAAGGAACTCAAGAAAGCAGGAGTGCCGGTATTGCACTACTATTCCATGGGTAAATCGGATAATATCAAGGCTATCGCAAAAGAGGTTTTTTAATTTCCTACTTTAGTGGCCCATGAGGCACCTACTTCAATTGGTCATTTTTTTGTGTTTTTGTTGCGGATTTTCCCAAAAAGGGGAAATTCCAAAAGTATTTGTGTTGGATGCCAGCCAGTTCTACGGGTCCATCTTGTTGCACAATCCGGACATCTCGCATTTGATCACGGACCATCCCGGAGGGATTATTCTGGGATTTAATAGGAAGCGCTACGGCCATGAAGCCTGGGAATCTGAATTCGGTTATCCCGATACCGGTTTTTCCTTTGTGTACCAAGACATGAACAACTCGACCTTAGGGAAGAATTTTGGATTGTACGCACATTACAATTTCTATTTTTTCAAGAGAAACCTCCAATTTCGGATTGGGCAGGGTGTGGCCTACAATACAAATCCTTATGATAAAAGTGAAAACTTTCGCAATAACGCCTACGGAACCCATCTCCTGAGCACCACTTTGGTACTATTGAACTACCATCGGGAAAATTTGGTGGCAGGATTGGGATTGAAGGCGGGCATTTCGTTGATCCATTATTCCAATGCCAATTTTAAGGCCCCGAACACATCCACCAACACCATGGCCCTGAACTTGGGACTGACCTACAACTTGGACGATGGAACCTATGAATACCTAAAACCCGAAACCAAGGAAAAAATAGCCGAGCCCATACGCTATAACTTGGTTTTTAGAAGTGGGGTGAACGAAAGTGATGTGATAGACTCTGGACGGTACGGCTTTTGGATTCTTTCGGCCTATGCCGATAAGCGATTGGGAAGAAAGAGCGCCCTACAGTTGGGAACGGATGTTTTCTTTTCCAATTTCTTGAAAGAGTTGATTCGATTTCAGTCCACTTCCTTTCCAGAATTGGAGGTCGACCCGAATGCCGATTATAAAAGGGTAGGGGTATTTATAGGGCACGAACTGTTCATCAACAAAATGAGCATTGAGGCCCAATTGGGCTACTATGTCTACTATCCCTTTGATTTTGAGGGACAAGTATACAACCGGATAGGGTTAAAGCGATATTTTGGAGATAAGATCTTTGGGGCCATCACCTTAAAGTCGCATGCCGCCAAAGCAGAAGCCGTTGAATTTGGAATAGGTGTTAGATTATAGATTTGAGATGTCAGATTTGAACAAGTTTAAAAAGGGTAGGAATGTCACCTCGAGCGCAGTCGAGAGGTATTTTATTTCATTTTTTTTGTTCATGCTGATTTCCTGCAATGGCGATAATGTGCCCGACTGTTTCCAAAATGCAGGGGATTTGGTTCGGGAAACCGTGGATGTTCCAGCATTTGAAACCATTACCGTCTTTGAAAATATCAACTTGGTACTAAAGCAAGGGGATGAACAAAGGGTTGAAATCGAAACAGGCGAATTCCTCCGCGGTGAGGTATCCACTGCGGTTGAGGACAACCGACTCATCCTCAGAAACGAAAATGGGTGCAACTTTGTCCGGGATTATAGCCTGACCACGGTGTATGTGACCTCGCCCAACATTACTGAGATTCGTAGCGGTACAGGCCTGTTGATATCCAGTGAAGGGGTTTTAGATTACCCCGATTTATCTTTGATCGCGGAGAGCTTCAACAACACGGAAACCGAGACCACGGATGGATCTTTCGATTTGCAGTTGAATTCTGGGACGGTCAGAATTGTGGTGAATGGGATTGCCTACTTCAAACTAAAGGGCAGTGTGGATAATTTCAATATTACTGTTGCTGCAGGGGATTCCCGGATTGAGGCGGAAGGATTGGCCGCACAGATCGTGAACTTGAACCACAGAGGGTCCAATGATATTTTGATCAATCCCCAACAGCGCGTTGCAGGCGTCATTCGCGGTACAGGGGATGTTATCAGTGTAAATCGACCGCCAGAGGTTGAAGTGGAAGAACTTTTTAACGGGCGGTTGATTTTTAGGGACTGAAAATTCACGTTCCACTTTCCATTCTTTGGATTTCTCACTATGTTCGGAAAAGCAAATCAGTATAGTTGAGCCCATTTTTTACGTATCTAAGGAATTTGTTTTCCAGCGACCCAAGGATCAAATCCGTGGGGCACCTTCGGGGTTTGGAGAAGGTTGATGCCCTGTTCCATAATTTGACGGCCGAAAAACTGATTCCTGGGATGGCGGTGACACTCTTGAAAAAAGGGGAAGTCTTGCTCCAAAAAGGATATGGCTATGCAGATTTGGAGCGCAAAATCCCGGTGGACCCAAATAAGACAGTATTTCGTATTGCCAGTATTTCCAAATGTATCACGGCATTGGCCTTAGGCAAAATGATGGAGGAAGGTTTAATCGATTTGGATGCTTCATTTTATAAATATGTGCCCTATTTTCCAAAGAAACCGTATGAATTCACATTAAAGCAATTGGCAAGTCATACCGCAGGTATCCGGGGCTACCGTGGAAAAGAATATGCGCTCAATATGCCCTATTCCATTAAAGACAGTATTGAGGTTTTCCAAAAGGATCCTTTGATTTTTGAACCGGGCAAGGGCTATTTGTACAATAGCTTTGATTTTGTGCTGCTCTCTTTGGCCATGGAAGAAGCCAGTGGCGTGCCTTTTGCTGATTATGTGAAGGAAAAAGTACTGGACCCTCTGGGTATGAAAAACACATCACCCACCCAGATAGGAAATGTCAGTTCGAGCGCAGTCGAGAACTTGGCACAGTTCTATTCCAAAAAAGCGACATGTTTTAAGGTGGCGGTACCTGTCAACAATACGTACAAGTTGGCCGGAGGCGGATATTTATCGACCAGTGGGGATATTGCTAGGCTGGGACAGGCCATTTTGGAAAAGAAGCTGTTGAAAAAGGAAACCTATGACCAAATATTGACTTCCCAAATGGTAAATGGCAAGCCAACCTATTATGGTTTGGGATTTCAGGTCAGCCAAGATGCCCACGGCAGACCTTTTGTGGGTCATGCGGGCAATAGTGTGGGGGCATACACCAACTTTTTTGTATATCCCAAAGTAGAATTGGTGATTTCAATATTGATCAATTGCACAGATCCGAAGGTGCAAACGAGGCTTGATGATGGCCTAAATGCTTATCTTAATCAATAATACCTCCCGATCATAGGATGTTCCACAATGGCCTTTTTAAGTTCAAAAGGCTCAACAGGTCCCATTCTCCGGTATACAATATTGCCGCCGGGTTCGATTAGGGCAGTGTAAGGCAGTGCCCCGTCCCATTCTGGATCAATGGCTTCGATCATGGCATATTTGTCGCTTCCAGAATAGATATAATTGGTCAATGCCGAGTTTTTTTTCTGCAAGAATTGCAAGACCCTTTCCTTCGAACCCATATTATCAGCACTGACCGAGACAAATTCAAAATCCCTGCCGCGATACATCCGGTGTATGTCCACAAACTCTGGATACTCCAAAACACAAGGTCCGCACCACGTGGCCCAAAGGTTCACCAATCGCAGCTTATCCGAATCATTTTGCATTAGTTTTTTAAGTCCTTCGGCATCAATATCTTCCAAAGTCACTTGCGCTTCGGCCCATTCCTTGTTCACTTTTTTGGCGTAAGCATCTTTCCAGGCCCATTTAATGGAACAGCCAAAGGTTTTGGTAGTGTTTCTTTCAACCGTATCACCCTTCAATAGGGCGTCTATGGCATTTCTTGCATCTTCTGCGTTGGCCGTTCCCGGTTTTTCGGAAGCATCCAGCCTACCCACGTAGCCCAATTTTCTATCCGCATCAAAAATGAAGGCATGCGGTGTGGCCACAGGGCCATATTTTAAGGAGACACCATGGGTATCGCCATCGTAGAGATAGGGAAAGTTAAAGTTCTTGTCCTCGGCCCGGGTCACCATTTCCGCAAAGGAATCTCCCAAATCGCTATACCCCAGTTCGTTCAGTAAAAGCCCGTTGATGGAATTTGGGGAAATGGCTACTACTTGCACTCCTTTGTCTTTATAGTCCGTTGTCAACTGGATGATACGGTCCTCATAGGCTTGGGCCGTTGGGCAATGGTTACAGGTAAAGATAACCGCCAATACCTTGGCTTCATCATAATCTGGAAGGGAATGGAACTTGCCATCCACCCCTGGAAGGTTGAAGTCCGGCGCTTTTTCCCCGATTTTAAGGGTGGTGACTTCCTGTTCCGGAACAACTTGGGGGTTGGTGGCAAAGAAATCCGTTTCTTCAACTGAAGCTTCATCTACGACCGTTTCCGTTTGTTTCTCCTTTTGTTTGCAGGAACCTAAAAATAATACGGAAGTGGCAAGCAGTGCCACAAAGAATTTGGCCTTCATCTTGTTGTTTTATAGACCATTAAACTTAAGAAAAAGAAATCAGAAGGAATAATCCCTATAAATTATTCCGCATATAATTGCTGTTCCCTTTCCACCGCAAAATGCTCACAAAGCTCAAAGGTTTCTTTAATATCTTCTAGGGTTGTACGTGGATTGATCAGGCACATGCGCAATACCACCTGTCCATGCAATAAGGTGGTTACCAACAAGGCCTCCCTGGAAGCCACCACTTTTTCGGAGATATATTGATTGAGGTCGTCCAGCTCCTCTTCACTGTATTCTTTTTCAAAGGGGTTGTACCTAAAATTGATCACGGCCAACGTTGCCGGAAACACTACCTCCCAATTTTTGCTCTTCCGAAGAAAAGCCTCTACTTCTTCCGCGAGTTCAATATTGTACTCCATGGCACTTCTAAATTCCTTCAACCCAAAAGTTTTTAGGGACATGTAAAATTTCAGCGCACGGAATCTTCGGGTCAGTTGGATGCCATGGTCGTAAAAATTGATCTCGGAGGTATTTCCCTCAATATCCCGCAGATATTCAGGTTTTTCTGTGAAGGTATGGCTCAAGTGTTTGTGGTTCCGCACCAGAAGACAACCCATTTCATAGGGCTGGTAGAACCATTTATGGGGATCCACGGTCAAGGAATCCGCTTTTTCCAGACCCTTCATCAAATGTTTTCCCTTTTGCGAGACATAGGCGGCGGCTCCATAAGCACCATCAATATGGAACCAAATGTTTTCCTTTTTGCAGATATCGGCAAGGTCCGAAAGAGGATCTATGGTCCCTGTGTTGGTGGTACCCGATGTGGCGATGAGACAGAAGGGAAGCAGTCCTTCCAAGCGGTCCTTGGCAATACAGTTTTTTAGCTTGTTGACCGCAAATTTGAATTCGATATCCGTAGGAATGATGCGGATCTGCTCTTTTTTGAACCCAAGTACCCGGATGGCCTTGATGTTGGAAGAGTGTGCCTGATCCGAAAGATAGATTACAGCTTTGGAGAAGTCGTCCCCGCACTTGATGCGTCTTGCGGTTGCCAAAGCTGTTAAATTGGCCATGGAGCCCCCACTGGTAAAAATACCGCCCCCTTTTTTCTTGGGAAAACCAAATATCTTCAACAGCCATTGAATCGTAATGATTTCCAATTCGGCTGCCGCTGGGGATGCCACCCAACCCCCCGAAAAAATGTTATAGCCCGTGGCCAAGGCATCGGCCATAACGCTGACGTAGTTGCTTGGTCCGGGAACAAATGAAAATGCTTTGGGGTGCGATAGGTTGGTACTGTTGGTCATTACCTTTTCCAGGACAAAATTCAGCACTTTGGTTGGGTCCATTCCCATTTCCGGGGCCTCTTCCAAAAACAAGGAATCCATTTCTTCCCGGGACCCCAAGGCTACTGGCAATTTTTTATGCTGGGTGGTGTGGTGTTCCACTATGGCATCCACAATATTATAGCCATAGGTTCTCATGGCTTCTTTCGATAGCTCCAAACGGGCACTGTTCTTCTTCATGGGATCGATTTAAATCTGCATGGCAAAAATACCATAATTGAAATGGTTAAAGACTGATTGCGGACAGTATTGCCAAAAAGTGTAAAACTACTGAAATCTACGAGGTAAGTTCCGTGAACAAGCTTTCCAAGTTTTTGTTCTTTCGGCTCAATTGAAGTGTCTTCAATGTATTGTCGTGGGCAAAATCAAAGACCGCAGGACGCATGTCTTTTGAGGTATTGAAGGTGATTTCGTAGACAAATCCCCCTGTGTTCTTGATTTGGGAAACATTCGGCAACTGTTTCAGCAAAACTTCTTCCACCCTATAATCAAACTCCACTTCAATGATCTGTTCCTCGGCTTCACGAAGCTCGTCCAATTTTTTGTCGGCCACCAATTCCCCTTTGTTGATGATGATCACGCGATCGCACACTGCCTCCACTTCTTTCATGATATGGGTGGACAGCAAAATGGTTTTTTCCTTCCCTATTTCGCGGATCAATTTGCGGATCTCTACCAGTTGATTGGGATCCAGGCCAGTGGTAGGCTCATCCAAGATTAACACCTCAGGATCATGCAGTAGGGCGGCCGCCAAGCCAACCCTTTGCCGGTATCCTTTGGACAGTTGCCCTATTTTTTTATGGACTTCAGGGGTGAGGCCGGTTTGTTCAATGACATCGTTGATCTTCGTTTTGTCCACTCCATATACATCGGCATTAAAGGCGAGGTATTCCTTCACATACATTTCCAAATATAACGGATTGTGCTCTGGGAGGTAGCCAATGCTGTTCTGTACGTCCCGTTCAGATTTCAACACATCAAATCCGTTTACAGCCGCTTCTCCGGAATCTGCTTTGTAGTAGGTGGTCAAAATCCGCATCATGGTGGATTTACCGGCACCGTTGGGCCCCAAAAAACCTACAATCTCCCCTTTTTGGATGGAAAAGGAGACATTGTTCAGGGCTTTCTGTTTTCCAAAGGTTTTGACAATGTTCTGGACGGTAATGGACATTCAAGTGAATTTGAAACCAAAAATACGGTTTTAGATTTTCAGAATGTATGGCATATCGCATTTTCAACAAAAGATGGAAATTCCCAAAAAACACTGATTTTTATAAACTAATATGCAGCAAATTTGTCGATTTGGCTAAAAATCAAAAAAAAATCCATGATCGCTTTTCATTTTCGGTGGAATGGCTATCTTAGCCGCAGATTTAGAACGAAATGACAAATACGTATTTCTGGAACGGTTTTTACTTTTACTTCTTTTTTCAAAGAGGTTCGGGACTGTTCTGAATATACGTGAAGTATAACAACACATGAAGTCCCGACACAGTTCGGGGCTTTTTTTTTGAATGAAATCCAAATTGGCGTTTGCCAATTTGATGATGGAATTCATCCCGAACTTGTTTCGGGATCCAACATAGATGAAGCATGTCTTTAAAAGTAGCCATACAGGGAATACAGGGATCCAACCACCATCAGGTGGCCAAGGATTTTTTTGGGGACAACATTACCTTGCTCGAATGCAGTTCCTTTGATGCCATTATCGACCATTTGTTGGCGGGAACCGCGGACAAAGGCATTATGGCCATTGAAAATTCCATTGCGGGGTCCATCATCCCCAATTATAATTTGGTGTACCATAACAATATCCACATTATTGGGGAGCACTATTTGAGCATCCACCACAATCTAATGGTTTTGGAAGGCATTACCATCGAGGATATCAAAGAAGTACATTCGCATCCCATGGCACTGTTGCAGTGCAAGGAATTTTTTAAGGAGTATCCCCATATCAAGTTGGTGGAGAGCTCGGATACGGCAGAAACCGCGAAGCGAATCAGGGATGAAAAATTGGACCAGATTGCCGCCATTGCACCCAAAATGGCAGCAGAGCTGTATGGCTTGCAGATCATTGCCCCAGAGATTCAGACCATTAAGAACAATGCCACCCGTTTTATCATCCTAAAAAAACAGAACAAGGTGTTGCCCGAAGAGGAAATCAACAAAGCGTCGGTGCGATTCATTACGGACCACAAACGCGGAAGTTTGGCCACGGTTTTGAACGTAATGAGCGATTGTAACCTCAACTTGACCAAAATTCAATCCCTACCGGTGATTGAAACTCCGTGGAAATATGCCTTTTTTGTGGATGTCACTTTCGAAAAGTATGACCATTTTGCCAAGGCAAAATCATTGTTACAGATCATGTCCGAAGATTTTAGGGTCTTGGGCGAATACAAAAACGCATTATTGCCATGACCACCGCCGATAGGTTACATAGTGTACAGGAATATTACTTCTCCAAGAAATTGAGAGAGGTCAGGGGACTGATAGAACAGGGACGGCCCATCATCAATATGGGTATAGGAAGCCCCGATCTTGCCCCATCCGCCAAAGTTTTGGAGACCTTAAAAGATTCCATTACCGATGCTGGGGCGCACCAATACCAAAGCTATCAAGGACTTCCAGAATTGCGAAAAGCCATAGCTGATTTCTATCAACAAAAATTTGGGGTCATCGCTGATTCTGCCCATGAGATTTTGCCGTTGATGGGATCCAAGGAAGGCATCATGCACATTAGTATGGCATTCCTAAACGAAGGAGACAAGGTGCTTTTGCCCAATCCGGGCTATCCTACCTATGCCTCTGTGACCAGATTGGTAGGAGGGGAACCATTGACCTATGATCTTAAGGCGGAGAATGGGTGGTTCCCCGATTTGAAAGCCCTTGCCAAAATGGATCTGTCCCGAGTGAAATTGATGTGGGTGAGCTACCCGCACATGCCCACAGGTGCCACAGCGACCAAAGAACAGTTGAAATTGTTGGTTGATTTTGCCCATGAGCATGGAATTTTGTTGGTCAATGACAATCCGTACAGCTTTGTGCTGTCCAAAAACCCTACGAGTATTTTATCCATCGATGGTGCCAAGAAATGCACTCTGGAACTCAACAGCTTGAGCAAGACTTTCAACATGGCCGGGTGGCGTGTGGGGATGGTCTTGGGAAGTCCCGAACATATCAATGCAGTGCTCAAGGTGAAGAGCAACATGGATTCCGGGATGTTCTACGGCATCCAAAAAGGGGCCGTAGTGGCGTTGCAGAGCGGTGCGGAATGGTTTGCTGCCTTGGATGAGGTATACAACAGAAGAAGGGAACTTATGTTTCAATTGGTTGAAAAATTGGGCTGTCAATATGACAAGGACGCCGTGGGCATGTTTGTCTGGAGCAAATTGCCAACGGGTTCTGCCCCGTCGGAAGAATTCATAGACCAAGTGCTGTACGATAAGGATATCTTTATCGCCCCTGGAACCATTTTCGGCAGCAATGGGGAAGGGTACATCCGGTTTTCGTTGTGTGTAAAGGAAGAAAAAATCAAGGAGGCCATAGAAAGATTTTAGCGTATGAAAGTTGTTGTCATAGGAATTGGGTTGATCGGAGGTTCTTTTGCAAAAGATGTAAAACGCCTATACCCCAAGACCCAGATCGTGGGAATCGATAAAAACGAGTCCCATCTGGAAGAGGCTTTAGCGTTGGGGTTGATCGATCAGACAGGGAACTATGAATCCTTGGCTGCTGCCGATGTAGTATTCGTGAGCATTCCCGTGAATGCGCTTTTGGTGGAATTGCCCAAGATTCTGAATGCCGCGGGTGATGAAACAGTGGTGGCGGATGCAGGATCTACCAAAAACCTGATATGCCAATCCGTTGCAGACCATCCAAAGCGAAGGAACTATTTGGCCTGCCACCCCATTGCGGGAACCGAGTTTTCCGGCCCATCTGCCGCCATGGAAGGACTGTACGAAGGCAAGACCAATATCATCTGTGAGGTTGAAAAAACCGCCTTCAAACTCCAAGAAAAGGCGCTGGAGATCTTTCAAGGAATGAAAATGCGGATTCGGTACATGAACCCCGAAGCCCATGACAAACACATTGCCTATGTATCCCATTTATCACATATCAGTTCATTTATGTTGGGAAAGACGGTAATTGAGAAAGAAAAAAATGAACGCGATATTTTTGACATGGCGGGAAGTGGTTTTGAAAGTACCGTGCGCTTGGCCAAAAGCTCTCCAGAGATGTGGACGCCCATTTTTGAACAAAACAGGGACAACGTCATGGAAACTCTGGAAGAGTACATCCAAAACCTGCAAAATTTTAAACAACTGCTCATGGATGGGGACTTTGAGAACGTGTTCCGGGAAATGAGCAACACCAATAAGATAAAACAGATATTAAAAGGAATCCCACTTACAAAAAAATAGGACAGACTATGGAAAACAATAAACAAATGAGGAAATGGCTGGATGACATGAATTTACCGCACCCATTGGTCATCGCAGGGCCCTGCAGTGCAGAAACCGAGGAGCAGGTGCTGAAAATAGCCCATGAATTGAAGGATACCGATGTGAATTACTATCGCGCCGGTATATGGAAGCCCAGGACCCGTCCGGGCAATTTTGAGGGCGTTGGAGCCATTGGACTAAAGTGGCTGCAAAAAGTGAAGGAAGAAACCGGACTGAAGACCGCAACCGAAGTGGCCAACAGGGCCCATGTGGATTTGGCACTGGAACACGATGTGGATCTTTTGTGGATAGGGGCACGATCTACGGTGAGTCCATTTATTGTTCAAGAAATTGCCGATGCTCTGGAAGGAACGGATAAGGTCATATTGGTAAAGAACCCGGTAAATCCAGACCTGTCCCTTTGGCTAGGGGCTGTGGAGCGACTGCATACGGCCAACATCAAAAAATTGGGAGTCATCCACAGGGGTTTTTCCACGTATGAGAAGACAAAATACAGGAATATTCCCGAATGGCAATTGGCCATTGAACTCCAGACCAAGTTTCCAGATTTGCCCATCATCAATGATCCAAGCCACATTACCGGAAGAAGGGATATGATCTTTGACGTGTCGCAGACCGCATTGGACCTTAATTTTGATGGTTTGATGATAGAGACGCACCATGACCCGGACAAGGCATGGAGCGACGCTTCCCAACAGGTGACACCAAAAAGATTGGTGCAGATCATGAAAGACCTCCGCATCAGGAAGGAAACCGATGAGGAAGCGGAATACAACAGCAAATTGAGCAACCTAAGGGCACAAATCGATGTTATTGATAACCAGTTGATAGAAATACTGGGCAAGAGGATGAAGATTTCTGATGGTATCGGGGCGCTAAAAAAACAAAAGAACGTTGCCGTGCTCCAGAGCAATCGTTGGAACGCCATTTTGGGCAATATGATTTTGGAAGGGGAACAACGGGGTCTGAGCGAGGAATTTGTCCTCAAAATGTTCAAGGCCATCCACCAAGAGTCCATCAATCACCAAGAAAAGATCATCAACGCTTAGGATTAAAAAATCCAGATTGAAAGACCATTTGAAAGCCAGCACAAAAATTTTCCAGTTTCCAAGTGTTTTTTTTGTGCAAAAACTGTAACAATTTCCAAAAAAAGGCATCTTTTATGGGTTAAAGCACATTATCATGAAGAAACTATATGCACTTTGTTTGGTATTACTGCCATTTTCCATTTTTTCCCAGCGAATGATCGATTCAGAGGTAGGGGATTTTGACAAGATCAAGGTCTTTGACTTGATCGAGGTGAACCTTATCCAATCCGATGAGAACAGAATTGTGATCAAGGGATGGAACGTGGACGACATTATTTGGAGCAATAGGAACGGTATCCTGAAATTACGGATGCAGTTGGATAAAAAATTTCAGGGAGAGCACACTTTCATAGAGGTGTACTACACCAATTTGGATGTTATTGATGGCAATGAAGGCGCTCAGATTACCTGTAACGAGATGGTCAAAAAGAGCAAGATAGAGTTGCGGGCCCAAGAAGGGGCAAGGATACACATCGGAATGGATGTGGACCATGCAGACATCAGGGCCGTGACAGGAGGTATCGTGGAAGCATCGGGGTTGGCCAAAAATCAAAGTATTGTCCTGAACACCGGAGGAATATTTGACGGCAGGGATTTGAGGACCGCCAGTACGGACATCAAGATTTCGGCGGGCGGTGAAGCGGATGTGTTTGCTTCGGAGCAAGTGGACATCAATGTAACGGCCGGGGGAGATGTCACTGTTTACGGAAAACCTAAATCGGTGAACAAAAAAACCTTTGCGGGAGGTAGGATCTACGTAATGGAATGATCATAAAAATGAAAGGCCCCTTGAAACATCAAGGGGCCTTTTGTATAGAGGGGTTTTTCACTATTTCCTAAAAATATATCGCGTAATAAAAATACCTTGGCCATCGCCTTTTCCAGCTTCACTTTCCACACCACTGACCACAAATACGAGTTCCCATCCGCTGGAAACCATGTCATTGATCATGGAGGTGATCAAAGCATCATTGGCCGCAATGTTCTGGAAACGGATTCCTCCCAGATTGTAGAAGTTCAATAATTTGGTCTCTTCAAAATTCTTCACACGGATCTCACCCCTGTCCGATTTGTTCCTTGTGTTGTCGTCCTCAGTCTGTACACTGGTAAATTCCTTATAATCCTTGTCCTCGAGGGCGTTGATGATCCTAGATCTTCCCAGACCATTGGGAACTATGGATTCCACACTGGTGATCACCTTGTACTGTTGCGCATTCATGTCCAATGAAGCAGCTAAGGCTATCACTGCGATAAAAATGATTTTTTTCATGATAAATAAAGGATTGATTATTAATACTGTAAACAAAGATATACCTAGAAGAACAAGGATTATTGTTTCTTTGTATTCAAAATATGAACAAATAGTGCACGGAACTGTTTATAAATCAACGGGAAGCTGGTACACGGTCAAATCGGGTGATGGGGCTTTTTATGAATGCCGGATCAAGGGCAAGTTCCGGATACAGGATATCAAGAGCACCAATCCCATTGCCGTGGGAGACCATGTGGTCTTTGATCTGGAACAGGTAGGGGACGAGACCAATGGGGTGATCACAGAAATCAAGGAAAGGAAGAACTATATCATCCGAAAATCAGTGAAACTGTCCAAGCAAACCCATATCATAGCCGCTAATCTGGACCAAGTCTTTTTGTTGGTCACCTTGAACAACCCCACAACCTACACAAGCTTTATCGATCGGTTTTTGGTCACCGCAGAGGCCTATGATATTCCCGTGGTGCTCTTGTTCAATAAGATGGACACCTACGATGGGGATGAAATGGTAGAGGTGAAATATTTGGTGGAACTATACCGTGGCATAGGATACCACTGCATCGAAATTGCTGCCAAGGAGGGCAAGAACGTGGAAAAGGTAAAAGAGCTGATGTTGGGGAAGACAAGCATGTTTTCCGGTAATTCCGGTGTGGGAAAATCCACCTTGATCAATGCATTGGAACCCGGTATGAAACTGAAAACGGCCGATATTTCGGAACAACACTTGCAAGGGCAGCACACTACCACTTTTGCCGAAATGTACGATCTTTCATTTGGGGCTCGAATCATAGACACCCCGGGTATCAAGGGTTTTGGCATTGTTGATATGGAAAAGGATGAAATTGGCGATTACTTTCCGGAGCTTTTCGAACTGAAATCAGAATGCAAGTTCAACAACTGTTTACACTTGGACGAACCAAAATGCGCTGTAAAGGAAGCATTGGAAAACCATGAGGTGGCCTGGAGCCGATACCGCAGCTATGTACAAATGGTAACAGGCGAAGAGGAACCCTATAGAGAAAGGTCATGAGAGCGGTCATTCAGAGGGTATCAAGGGCAAGCGTAACCGTGGATG
Organism: Allomuricauda sp.; assembly: GCA_041391945.1. Classification (GTDB taxonomy): domain Bacteria; phylum Bacteroidota; class Bacteroidia; order Flavobacteriales; family Flavobacteriaceae; genus Flagellimonas. Next base: position 290,185 of record JAWKNC010000004.1, read on the forward strand.
GAAAGGTGGTCTCCTCCATTCGGCAAGGACTTTTGGTCCTGCTGGGCATTGAGGATGCAGATGGGGATGAGGATTTGGATTGGCTGTCCAAAAAAGTGGTCAATCTTCGTATTTTCAATGATGATGACGGAGTGATGAACCGCTCTGTTTTCGAGGTGGACGGGGATATCATAGTGGTAAGCCAGTTTACCCTACATGCCCTTACCAAAAAGGGGAACAGGCCTTCTTATATCAAAGCCTCCAAACCCGAAATCGCCATCCCCCTGTACGAAAAATTTGTTCAATTGTTGGAGATCCAACTTGGAAAAAAGGTGGGTACCGGAATCTTTGGTGCCGATATGAAAGTGGAATTGTTGAATGATGGTCCCGTAACCATAATCATAGATACTAAAAATAGAGAATAATGAACATACAGAATGCCCAAAAAGCCGTTGACGAGTGGATCAAAGACCATGGGGTACGCTATTTTAACGAGTTGACCAATATGGCCCAACTTACCGAAGAGGTTGGGGAAGTGGCACGTATCATTGCAAGACGGTATGGCGAACAAAGCGAGAAAGAATCGGACAAATCCAAGGATTTGGGCGAAGAGTTGGCAGATGTGCTCTTTGTGGTACTGTGTCTGGCCAACCAAACTGGGATAGATCTTCAAAAAGCGTTTGACAAAAAACTGGACCACAAGGCCAAACGCGACCATGACCGTCACCAAAATAACAAAAAGCTCCAATAAAGTTGTCCGCCTAAGGGAACATTCGGTGTGTTTTTTCTAGTTTTGGACTTTCAATAAAACCAAAGAATCCTTGAGACTCCAGCTTTCCTCCCCTGAAGGGAAAACCATCAAAAAAACGATAAAGATTACGGGATCCAAGAGCGAGACCAATCGTTCTTTGTTGCTCCAAGCACTTTATCCCAACATCCAAATCGAGAACCTTTCCAATTCGGATGACGGGGAGGTCATGCAAAAAGGACTTAAGAAAGTGTCAGGGGAGGTGGATATTCACCATGCTGGCACCGCGATGCGGTTTTTAACCGCCTATTTTGCTTCCCAAGAAGGTAAGAAAGTTGTGCTCACCGGTTCCCAGCGCATGCAGGAACGTCCCATAAAAGTTTTGGTGGAGGCCCTTCGTGAACTGGGGGCGGATATTGGGTATGTAAAGGAAGAAGGCTATCCACCCTTAAAAATTTCTGGCAAAAAACTCAGTCAGAGCAGAGTTTCACTCCCAGCCAACATCAGCAGTCAATATATCTCAGCGTTGCTTTTGGTGGCACCCAGCCTTAAAAATGGGTTGGAACTGGAACTCATCGGAAAGATCACGTCGGTGCCTTATATTAAAATGACCTTGGCGCTCCTAGGACAGATTGGGGTTGAAACTTCGTTTGAAGGAAACCTTATAAGAGTTAAGCCCAAGGGCAATGTGGAGGATAAGGTCCTAGTAGTGGAATCGGATTGGAGTTCCGCCAGTTATTTTTATAGTATTGCGGCTTTGTGCGATGAGGGGACGGAGATCCAATTGGCTTCATATATGGAAAATTCCCTTCAGGGAGATAGCGTTTTGGCCAAGATTTATGAAGATTTCGGCGTAAGGACTGCCTATTTCAATAATACTATTACCTTGGTCAAGAGCTCCAATAGCACTCCCTTGACCGTACAGTATGATCTTTCCAATGCGCCAGATACCGCTCAGACCATAGCGGTTACCTGTTTGGGGTTGGGAGTGGGTTGTCATCTTACCGGGTTGCACACCCTTCCCATTAAGGAAACGGACCGTTTGGCCGCATTGAAGACCGAACTCACCAAATTGGGGGCCACTGTGGATATAGATGTGGAAAGCCTCACCCTGCAACCTGCAACGAAGATTAATTCCGGGGTTGCCATAGACACCTACAACGATCATAGAATGGCCATGGCCTTTGCCCCCTTGGCGTTAAGGACCACGTTGGTCATCAACGATGCAGGGGTGGTTTCCAAATCCTACCCAGATTTTTGGGAAGACCTCAAAACTTTGGGCATTCAAGTCGAGGAAAGGTAATTCAGATTTAATCGCCAAATTACTTGACATCCCTTGTCGCGAGGTTGTATATTTGCCATCTTTTAAAAAATCCAAAAGCAGTCTACATGAAATTATCAAACTTCAACTTTGAGTTACCTAAGGAACTATTGGCAGAATATCCGGCAGAAAACCGCGATGAATCCAAACTTATGGTAATTCATAGGGATTCTGGAAAGATTGAACATAAAATGTTCAAGGACTTGATCGACTATTTTGACGAAGGGGATGTGATGGTCTTGAACAACACCAAGGTATTTCCAGCAAGGCTTTATGGTAACAAGGAAAAAACAGGGGCCCGTATCGAGGTCTTTTTGCTTCGCGAACTGAACCAGGAACAACGCCTTTGGGATGTTTTGGTGGATCCGGCCAGAAAGATCAGGATTGGGAACAAGCTTTATTTTGGGGATGATGAAAGTTTGGTGGCCGAGGTCATTGACAATACCACCTCACGTGGAAGAACGCTGCGTTTCCTTTACGATGGCTCGTATACCGATTTTAGAAGAAAACTTCGCGAATTGGGGGAAACACCGCTTCCAAAATACATAAAACGAAAAGTTGAACCAGAGGATGAGGAGCGTTATCAAACCATCTACGCAAAATATGAGGGAGCCGTCGCGGCACCAACGGCAGGATTGCACTTCTCCAAACATCTACTCAAGCGTTTGGAGATCAAGGGGATTGAATTTGCAGAGGTGACACTTCACGTAGGCTTGGGAACGTTCAACCCTGTGGAAGTCGAAGACCTTTCCAAACACAAGATGGATAGTGAAGAGTTGGTCATCGATGAAAAGGCCACAGAGGTTGTCAACAAGGCAAAAGCACGCAAAAAAAGGATATGTGCCGTCGGAACCACGGTAATGAGAGGATTGGAAAGTGCCGTTTCCTCAGAACAGACCTTGAATACGTTTGAGGGATGGACCAACAAGTTCATATTTCCCCCGTATGATTTCAGCATAGCCAACTGCATGATCACCAACTTCCATTTGCCAAAATCCACTTTGTTGATGATGGTATCCGCATTTGCTGGTCATGACCTTATCAAAAAAGCATACAAACAGGCCATTTTGGAGGGATATCGTTTCTACTCCTACGGAGATGCCATGTTGATTCTATAAAAAGAAAGTTTATCAAAAGGAAATCCCGTTAGATCTAGGAATCAACGGGATTTTTTCTTGACTATCTTTACCCTGTGGAAACCAAAAAGAAGGACATACGGGCGTTGACCAAAGAGCAATTGCGTGACTTTTTTGTGGAGCAGGGCGATAAGGCTTTTCGCGGCAATCAGGTCTATGAATGGCTATGGCAAAAATCTGCCCATTCCTTTGAGGCCATGACCAATGTTTCCAAGGAGACCCGTAGCATGCTTGAAACCCATTTTGTGATTAACCACATTAAGGTGGACCAGATGCAGCGAAGCTCTGATGGGACCATCAAAAATGCCGTCAGGCTTCACGACGGTCTGGTGGTGGAGTCTGTTTTGATCCCCACCGAGACACGGACCACGGCCTGTGTCTCCAGCCAGGTGGGCTGTAGTTTGGATTGCCGATTTTGTGCCACTGCGCGCTTAAAACGGATGCGGAACCTCAATCCCGATGAGATTTACGATCAGGTAGTGGCCATTGACAACGAAAGTCGATTGTACTTTGACCGTCCGTTGAGCAACATCGTGTTCATGGGCATGGGAGAACCCCTGATGAACTACAACAATGTGCTGAAGGCCATAGAAAAGATCACTTCCCCAGAAGGTTTGGGCATGTCCCCCAAAAGGATCACCCTGTCCACTTCCGGAGTGCCCAAGATGATCCGTAAGATGGCGGATGAAGAGGTGAAATTCAAACTTGCGGTTTCCCTACATTCTGCCATTGATGAAGTGCGGACTTCCATCATGCCGTTTAATGCCACTTTTCCCTTAAAAGAATTGCGGGAAGCCTTAGAATATTGGTATGGCAAGACCAAAAACAGGATTACCTATGAATATGTGGTCTGGGAAGGCATCAACGATACCCAGGAAGCGGTGGATGCCTTGGTAAGATTCTGCAAGTTTGCTCCCTCCAAAGTCAATTTGATCGAATACAACCCCATTGACGATGGAGAATTTCAACAGGCCTCCAAAACCGCTATCGCCATGTACCAAGACACTTTGGAAAAAAATGGGATTACGGTTACGGTAAGAAGATCTAGGGGAAAGGACATCGATGCCGCTTGCGGACAGTTGGCCAATAAGAGTTAGCTTTTACAATGAACAATGAACAATGAACAATAACCAATAACCTTTTGCCCTTTACCCAACACCCAACCAACCCTGCAACTTATCGATGGTTTTGTACCGGTGACTTAAAATTGGCACTTCCGTCCATCAACTCTGTCATTTTCCCTACTTTTAGGCTTTCAAAACCGAACTCGCCAAACTTACAACGTTGAAAATAGTGTCTCAGATTAGGGAGCCCATTGAGCGTGAAATGGAACTTTTTGAGGAGAAGTTCCACAAATCCATGTCTTCCAAGGTGGCCCTGTTCAATAGAATTACCTATTACATCGTCAATAGGAAGGGAAAGCAAATGCGTCCCATGTTCGTATTTCTTACGGCAAAATTGCTCAATGGTCAGGTAAACGAGAGAACCTATACCGGTGCATCGATCATTGAATTGATCCATACGGCCAGTCTGGTGCACGACGATGTGGTGGACGATAGCCACAAACGAAGGGGTTTCTTCTCGATCAATGCTCTTTGGAAAAATAAGATAGCCGTTTTGGTGGGGGACTTCCTGTTCTCCAAAGGAGTCTTGGTTGCCCTGGAAAACAAGGATTACGATCTTTTGCATATCATTTCCAATGCCGTAAGGGATATGAGTGAGGGCGAATTGCTCCAAATTGAAAAAGCGAGGCTTTTGGATATCACCGAAGAGGTCTATTACGATATTATCCGACAGAAAACAGCGACACTCATTGCGGCCTGTTGCAGTATGGGAGCGTGTTCGGTCAGGCCAGATTCCGAGGAAGTGGAAACTTTCAGAAAGTTTGGGGAACTCTGTGGCATGGCCTTCCAGATCAAGGATGACCTATTTGATTACGGTGCTGAAAAAATAGGAAAGCCCACGGGAATCGATATCAAAGAACAAAAAATGACACTTCCGCTGATCTTTGCCCTTAATCAGAGTGACAAAGATAAAAAGCGATGGTTGATCAATTCCATCAAAAACCACAATAAGGACAAAAAAAGGGTAAAAGAGGTCATTGCCTATGTAAAGGAAAAGGGTGGACTGGAGTATGCCGTTACCAAAATGCTCGAGTTTAAGGATGAGGCCCTGGCCATTTTGGACAACTTCCCGGATTCTGAATATAAAAGTGCCTTGGCCCTAATGGTCAACTACGTGGTGGACCGTAAAAAGTAAACACAGATCTTAAAGGCCTATTTTTATTAAAAATAAGTCTCGGGCAACCTTTGTTGTCCATCACTCGTCTATATGTATAGAAACACCATGCTAAACTCTCTTGAAGATCATTTCTTTATACGGTAACGAAAATCATCTGATCAAAAAATCCATTAAGGGTGACGGCCAAGCACAAAAACAATTGTACGAAAGGTTTGCACCTAAAATGCTGAGCGTTTGTAGGCAGTATATCAAAGACCTTCAATTTTCTGAGGATGTCATGATAGATGGCTTTGTCAAAGTCTTCAACAACCTAGGTTCATTTGAGGGAAAAGGAAGTTTTGAAGGCTGGATAAGAACGACCATGGTGCGGGAGTGCATCTCATTTCTCCGTAGAAAACAGTTTGTGGTCTATGATAGTGAGGTGTACGAATCCCAAAAGTATGAAGCGGACAAAAATTTGCTTGCCTTTGATGTGGAGTATGTACAACGATTGATCGATGGACTTCCCGAAGGATATAGAATGGTGTTTTTGTTATATGCCGTGGAAGGTTATAAGCACCATGAAATTGCGGAAATGTTGGAAATTTCCATAGGAACTTCCAAATCGCAGTTGTATAAGGCAAAGAAGATGCTCCAGGAAAACTTGACTTTACATGGGGTAGTTCCAAGTGCAAAATCCAGTAATCAAAAATGATATGGATAAATTTGAAAAACATATAAAGGAAAAGTTTCAGGACCGACGCATAACACCCTCCCCAAAAGCTTGGGAAGAAATTGCATCCCGAATCTCAACAAAATCAAAACAGGGCCCAAAAAAATGGTATGCCTATGCCATTGCGGCCAGTTTCATCGGTCTAGTGGTATTGTCCATTTTCTTTTTCCAGTGGGATGAGCCTACGGAAAACCTTAATAAGGTTGTAGAGGAAAATGGCATAAAAGAAACAGTGCCCCAATCCATGGATGAGCGTGAAGATTTTAGGAAGGCCGACTCGGAAAAAGTGGAGATCGCCGATATTGATGCCAAGGCAATGCCGAAGAAAGAGTCAAAATCCAACAGAAAGGAAACTGCTATATCCGAGATGGTTAAAGAGGAAGTTATGGAGCAACTTGTGGGTAAAATGCCCATCGGAGATAGTTTGATCAAGGAATCAGATGATCTGATCGCACAGAAAGTCACGGAAGTTGTGGCACAAGTGGAACATATGGAAGCTTTGCAGTTTGAAGTGGGCGAGGCGGAGGTCGATTCCTTGCTCAGAGCGGCACAAAAACAGATTATCGCTGAAAAACTGTTCACAGAAAGCGGGACGGTTGATGCAATGACCTTGCTGGCCGAGGTTGAGGATGAACTGGATGAATCGTTCAGGGACCAGATTTTTGATGCCCTCAAAGTAGGCTATTTTAAGCTTAGAACGGCTGTGGCGGACCGAAACAATTAAAAATATTCATCAATCAAAAAAGCCTTCTTCAATCCCTGTCCAACCAATTGGCACAGGGGTGGGGAGGGCATAATCAAAAACAATCATGAGAACAATTACATTTTATTTTACTGCAGTTTTTCTGTTCTTGGTTTCCCAGCAACTGATGGGGCAAGAAGAGTACAAAAAGGAGATTGAGGCCTTAAAAGTGGAGAAGGAACGTATTGTGGATCAGGAGAAAGAGGCCATGAAGTCAGAAATCAAGGATATTAATCGGCGCATGGAGAAAGGGGATATCTCCGAAGCGGAAGCAAAGTTGCTCAAAGCCGAAGTGGCCAAACGAAGGGCCCTTAATATTGAGAACAGGGTGGCCATTCTTGACAATAAAATTTCGCTATTGGAAAGGAATCAAGGGGAAGTTTTGACATTGTCGGATATAGACTCCTTGGACCATGAAAGGGGGCGAGTGGGTATTTTTATTGATGGGGAACGATTTTACTTTGGCTCTCAAAGGTGGAAGAAGAGGGAGATCAGGTATGATCGGCGCACCTATTCGGATTTTGTTTTGGCCATAGGGCTGAACAATGCCTTGATTGAAGGGCAATCCTTGAATGACTCCCCATATAAAATTGGAGGTAGCCGGTTCTTGGAGCTCGGTTGGCAATGGCGCACAAGGGTCTTTAGAGAATCCAATTGGATGCGGTTCCATTATGGTGTTTCGTTTCAGTTCAATGGACTAAAACCGGATGGGAACCAGATTTTTGTGCAAAACGGTAATCAGACCACCTTGGAAGAATTTGAGTACGAACTTGACAAATCCAAACTGCGCATGGACAACTTGGTGTTTCCCGTACATTTTGAATTTGGCCCATCCCGTTTCAGAAAATCCGAGAAAATGATCCGCTATTCCATCCAAAATCAATTTAGGATTGGTATAGGAGCCTACGGAGGGTTCAATTTGGGCACTCGCCAAAAACTCAAGTATAACAAAGATGGAGAAGATGTAAAGGATAAGCTGAAAAGGGACTACAACACGAGCGATTTGATCTATGGCTTGAGCGGATACATGGGATTTGATGGGGTGCTTCTGTATTTAAAATATGATCTGAACCCCATTTTCAAAGATGCAGATGTAAAACAAAATAATATCTCCTTGGGCCTTCGGTTCGATATTTAACAGAAACCAGCATGTTCATTTTTTAAGTAGCACGGTTGGGAGGAAAATACTTCCCAACTGTGCCCATTTGGTCAACGAGATAGGGCCGCTTCCATCTCCACGGTAAATTCTTCCTTATAGAAGACCCGTTTGCAATGGGAGCACTCCGCATAGCGTACATTGTTGATGGTAAAGACAGGAATCCAAAAGAGGTGCGCGTAGTTGGGTTGGGAAACAACCGTCAATGTCCCTGTTTGGTGACAATGGGGGCAAACCACATTTTTTAGGGCCTTGGTTTCTTTTTTGCCTGGTCTCGTTCCAAAGAAAAGAATCATAAAAATGGTTTGGATACAAAGGTAGCTTGTTTGAGCCTTCTATTGCCGAGATTTATGATTCCAATTTTTCCAACCAGATTTGTATTCCCTGTCCACAAAAAACACTTTCAAATCGGCTTTATACTCCCTGTCAACCAAAAAAATGACCATATCCGCTTTGTAAGCTGCATCGGTGAAATACCATAACCCAACGTTGCCTTTGGCTTTGTATTCCCTATCTACCTTAAATACCAGTAGATCGGCTTTGTACTCCCTATCCACTTCAAATACCTTCAAATCAGCTTTGTACTCAGCGTCTTCTATAAATACTTGTTGGGCAAAGAGGTTTTTTGTAAAAAATATCAGGACAAAGATTGTGACTATTTTTTTCATTATTGTTTTATAAGGCAAAATAAACAGGTGAGAGGTTTTTTAGTGAATGGGCAAAAACCTTACCAAAGCATAATAAAGTATAACTCCATTTTCAAATATTTTCTACATTCGCGCACATTTGTGAAACTTGGATACCTATCACAGTTTGGAGCAATGGTTTTCTTGGATGGACGACCTCTCCAGTAAAGATTATGTGATTATCGATAACTTTTTTCAGGAGGCCCTTTATTCTGAGATCAGAGCATTTTTTTTGGAAAAACTGCCGAGTTTCAACCAAGCAGGCATTGGAACCAGTTCCGAAAACCAGATCAACAGAAAGATACGGGGAGATTCTACCTATTGGTTGGACCGCAAACGGGATGCACAGCTGCAACCTTTTTGGGACTTGGTGGATGAAATACTGTACATGTTCAACCGGTATTGTTACCTCAGCCTTTCTGGGTATGAATTCCATTTGGCCCATTATCCGCCAGGGGGTCATTACGATAAGCACCTGGATCAATTTGAGCATCGGAACAACCGGATGATCTCTGTGGTTATCTATCTGAACGAGAATTGGCAAAAAGGAGATGGTGGGGAACTGGAAATATTTGAGGATGGTGAAAAATCCATTTTGGTAGAACCCATTTCGGCCCGGTGTGTCATGTTCAAGAGCGCCGAGGTGCCCCATGCGGTGCTCCAGGCCCAAAAAAGCCGATTCAGTTTAACGGGCTGGCTACTTTACCAACCTTCGGCATTGGGACAATTGTTGGGCTAGGAAAGGGTTTTAGCCCTCCCGGAAAGGTATTTTTTTGATAAGTTCCTCATTTTGACCATGCTCTGCGCTGTAGGACATCACTAAGGTCCCCTTTGTTCCATCAAGCGCCTCCAAGGCAAAAACCACAGCTTGGTCATTGGGGTCCGTCATACCCTCAAAACGATAGGACTCTGCAATGCTGAGCTCACTGGGCTGGTATTCTTTTTTGGAATACAAGGCCTTTATATAATTGTCCTCGGCTTCAAAATCCTCGGTATACCCATTTTGGGTAAGCGTGTTCACAGCTTCGGAAAGAGTATCGAAATTATGTTGTTCCATGCTATTGTTTTTAGCGTTGTTCAAATGGGGCCAATCCACAACTATGGCATTATCTGGCGTTTGTCAGCTGGGGCGCATCAGGTCATAGTCGGCAGGAACGCCCGAAAACTCGCAAAGTTTGTCCAATCGCTGTAGCACTGGGACTAGTTTTATGCTGTTCATATAGTTTTTACGGTTCAACAACACCCCGTGTTTTTTTAGGGAGTCACTGGAAGCCACAATACCTTCCCGTTGTGCATCCCGGTACTGTGCAATATCGTAGAGCAACTTTCGCCACCAACCATAATAAAAGTAGCTAAGGTTTTTGATATCTTCTTGGTTTCCCCGGTACAAACTGAGCACTGAATAGAAGCCAATGATATCGGAAACCGCCTGTATATGCTCCTCGGGAATTTTAAAGTTTTTTCTGGTTTCCACTGCTATGAAGGATTTACAGAATTTATCCCTAAAATCGTCATCTTTCCATTCTTTCAGAACATGTTTTGCCGCGGTCAAACGGGCTTCCCTGAAGACAGGGGACCGCCATTCCTTGAACAGTTCGATGGTAATTTGTTGAAGTTCGTTCCTTCTTCGTTTGCTTTCATAGTACACGGTGATCAAAATCGCAAAAAGGGCACTTCCAGAGAATGCCAATATCAGAATATTGATCAACTCCGAAATGTTGTTCTTGTTGCTGATGAAGTTCCAATCAATATGGGTGATATAGGAAATCAGGACATAAAGACCATAAAAGAGCAATAAAAAACCTATTACAATGAGCGAAAAAGTCGCGAACATACGACCTAGGAATGATAGGGTGGGCTTCATATGTTTTTGTTTTTATAGTGTTATTTTAGTGTTTATGAAAAGGATTTTTGAGACGGAGCACCATTTGGTTACGTATCCCTAAGATAGTAAATCTAAAAAGGAAGGTTTCAAATCCGATTCCGTAAAAATTTGTTTTTTAGCTACCTTTAAAGGCTTTTATCCAGTACACCCTTGATTACCAAAAATACCATAGACCAAGTATACGAGACTGCCCGAGTGGAAGAGGTGATCGGGGATTTTGTGCAATTGAGGAAATCTGGATCCAACTTTAAGGGATTGAGCCCTTTTACGGACGAACGCACTCCAAGTTTCATGGTCTCGCCCGTAAAACAGATTTGGAAGGATTTCAGTAGCGGCAAGGGAGGGAATGTGGTGGCCTTTCTCATGGAACATGAGCATTTCACCTATCCAGAGGCCATTAAATATCTGGCCAAAAAGTACAATATTGAAATAGAGGAGACCGAGCAGACCAATGAGCAAAAAGAGCAGGCCAACGAACGGGAAAGTATGTTCCTGGTCTCTGAATATGCCCAAAAGTATTTTTCAAAAATCCTTTGGGAAACCGAACCGGGCAAGGCCATTGGCCTTAGTTATTTTAAGGAAAGGGGTTTTGCCGATGAAACCATCAAAAAGTTTGCGCTGGGCTACAGTCTGGATGAATGGGAGGCTTTTACACAAACCGCCTTGGAGGAAGGTTACCAGTTGGAATTTTTGGAAAAGACAGGGCTGACCATCGTAAAGGAACAGGCCGATGGGGAGGCCAAAAAGTTCGATCGTTTTAAGGGGAGGGTCATGTTCCCCATCCACTCCATGAGTGGCAGGGTGCTTGGTTTTGGAGGTAGGATATTGACCAACGATAAGAAAGCGGCCAAATACCTCAATTCTCCCGAAAGCGACATTTACCATAAGAGCAAGGTGCTCTATGGCATCTATTTTGCCAAGCAGGCCATTGCCAAAGAAGACAATTGCTATTTGGTGGAAGGCTATACGGATGTTATCCAGATGTACCAAAGGGGAGTCGAGAACGTGGTGTCTTCAAGCGGTACGGCATTGACCCCGGAACAGATTAGGTTGATCAACCGATTGACCAAGAACATCACAGTGCTTTTTGATGGGGATGCGGCCGGGCTGCGTGCTTCGTTACGGGGCATCGACCTGATCTTGGAACAGGGCATGGACGTTAAGGTGTGCACATTCCCCGAAGGGGAAGATCCCGATAGTTTTGCCAAGAACAACTCCTATGAGGATCTCTTACTCTATTTAGAAGACAATGCCAAAGACTTTATCCAGTTCAAAACATCGCTCTTGGCCAAGGAAGCTGCCAACGATCCCATAAAACGGGCAGATACGGTACGTGACATTGTGAACAGCATCAGCAAGATTCCCGATCGCATCAAAAAAGAGATATACATTCAGGAATGTGCCAGAATGATGCAGATTTCCGAAGAGGTCCTATACAATACCCTGGCGCAGATCGACAAGAAGGGGGCAATGGATTCCGGTAAAAAGCTCCCACAGGAACAAAGGGTCTTTGAGGTGGTCAAAAATGATCCCGTGGTTGAAAAGGTCGATGTGCAGTACGAACTGGAGCGAAAAATAATAGAAATGCTGTTGCTGTACGGAAACCAAAAACAAGAGTTTGAGGATTTGGTGCTGAAGGAAAATGAGGAGGGCGAACTGGTGCTTGAACCGGAAATTGTGGAAGCCAAAGTGTACGAGAAAGTCTACCTTGACCTTCAGGAAGATGAGATTGAACTGACCAATGAACAGTTCAGGACCATCTATTACAGACTTATTGAGGACTTAAACGGAAACGAGGAATTTACCGTGAACACTTTTTTGGCAAATCTCGATCAGGAAATGGTTCCCGAGGTATCGTCCATTTTGATGGAAGAGGAACAGTATGAGCTCCACAATTGGGAACGGAAGGACATCTATCCAAAGGAAAAAGAACAGGGTGTGGCCCAGTTGGTGGGCGAGACCATCCTTACCCTAAGGTGCAATCTTATCAAAAACAGGATCAAAAAATTGCAGGAACACACCCAAGACCATAATGGAGACAATTCTGAAGTGCTGGAAGAAATTGTCAATTACCTGCAATTGAACAAGTTGTTGAATGCCAAGCTGAACCGGGTACTTTCCTAAAACAAAAAATCCCGGGCAAAAACCCAGGATTGTTTTACGTTGTGAAAGGGGAATTTTAGTAAAGTTCCAAGGCTTTGGCCTGCTGCAAAAGATCCACCAAATTGTCCACATTCAATTTTTTCATCAAACGGGCCTTGTACGTACTTACAGTTTTTTCATTCAAGTTCAGCCCTTCTGCCACTTCTTTGTTTCTTTTTCCGCTGGCCAGAAGTTTTAATACCTCAACCTCTCTGGAAGACAGCTTTCTAAAGAATCTTCGAGGTTTTTGGGTGCCTTCGTCAAAAGCAAGGCGCTGGGCCAGTTCATTGGTAATGAACATGTTGCCTTCGCTGACTTTCTTGACCGCGGAGATGATATAGTCCAAGTCGGCATTTTTGGATAGATAGCCATAGGCTCCCGCACGGATGGTGCTCAGGGCATAGACATCTTCGGATTGGCCACTGTACATCAAGGTCTTGACGTTGGGAAAATCCTGTTTCATTTTTCGTAAGGTGGCAATGCCATTGATTTCTGGAATGTCCATTTCCAAAATAACCACATCGGGGGTAATTTTTTCCAAGGTTTCAAAAAGCTCTGACGTGGTGGAAACATCTGCAATGATTTCAATATCTGAACTGGATTCCAATACTTGTTTTATGCCTAGACGAACAATAGGATGGTTGTCGGCTATTAAAACTTTGATCATTCGGTTTTAGTTTGAGTTTAGTACTTAATTACTTACACAACATAGCTGGCAAGATAATAATTTGGAGCGGTAAAACTCTAATTTTTTTCTTAAAACCACAGTTTTTTTGGGGTTTTTTTCGTCTTAAACTGGGGTTTTTCGGTCAAAAGGTCATTTCAAGTGTTCAGGTATTTCACAAATGGGTATAGGAATCATCTTATGTTTATTGGCCGAATTGAACTTTTTGTAGATATCAAATACTTCTTTTTCCCTGTCCGAAAAATCATTCGATGTCTTTCCTAGACCGTCCATTTTCATCGCCCACTCCAATTCGGGGTAGGATGCCCCTATTTGGTCCTCGTCCGTTCGGCTATCTCCCCAAAGGCCATCGGTGGGCGGGGCTTCCATAATATCCTGATTAACGCCCAATGCCTTTCCCACTTCGTAGACCTCGGTCTTTAACAGATCGGCTATGGGGCTCAGATCTACGCCTCCATCCCCGTATTTGGTATAAAATCCTATCCCGAAATCCTCCACTTTGTTGCCGGTTCCGGCCACAAGGTATCTTTTTAGGGCCGCAAAATAATATAGGGAGGTCATCCGCAGTCGCGCTCGCGTGTTGGCCAATGACATATGTCGTTCCTCCTCTTTGTCGACCGTGGGGAAAGCAGCCACCAAACTGTCAAATACAGAGGTCAAATTTACGGATTGCCTGCTTACATTTGGAAAGTGTTGCATGAGCCAGTCAATGTGCCTGTCCGCTCGGGTGACCTGACTTTTCCCTTGGTGTATGGGCATTTCCAAGCATAAAAGGTCGAGCCCGGTTTTGGCGCAAAGTGTGGAGGTGACCGCAGAATCGATTCCACCGGAGACACCGATCACAAATCCCTTGCATTTGGCATTTATGGCATAATCTTTCAACCAACCAACAATATGGGCTATTACCTTTTCTGTATGCATATCTTTCTTTTTAGATTCAATAAATTACCTTTGTGCCCTGTAAATTTAAACGCTGCGATGCTAAAAATGAAGAGGTTGTCCAAATACTTTCGGCCATGGGCATTAGGCTGTTCCATTTTTTTGATGGCAATGTCAATTTTTGGCTGTAGGGAAACGGATGAAACAGAGGGTAAGATTGCTAAGATTCCCTTAGATCTGAAAATAGTACGGTTTGATCGGGAATTTGCAAATGCCAAACCTGGGGATATTCCCAATCTAAAAAAAAGATACCACTATCTCTTTCCAGAGCAGTTTTCGGACAGTGTTTGGATTGCCAAGCTCACCGATACCATCCAATTGGAACTTTCCGATGAGGTGAACAAGGTTTTTGGCGATTTTGATGTGGAATCCAAGGACCTGGAATCGCTTTTTCAGCACATCGCCTACTATTTTCCCGGTTTTAGGGCCCCCAAGGTGGTAACCCTTACCTCCGATGTTCGATATAACGATAGGGTGATCTTAACCGATACACTGCTGTTGTTGGGACTGGACAATTATTTGGGCAAGGACCACCACTTTTACCAAAGCATCCAACGGTATATTGCAGCCGGACTGGATAAGAGATATCTCAGTTCGGATGTGGCCAGTGCCTTTGCCAAAAAAGTGGTGGGGCACCCGGCCGATCGTACCTTTCTTTCGCGTATGGTCTACTATGGTAAAGAGCTCTACCTAAAGGACAAGTTGCTCCCCACACTTTCCGATGCACAAAAAATTGGGTATTCCGACGAAGAGATGGATTGGGCCAATGCCAATGAGGAACAGATTTGGCGGTATTTTGTGGAACGGGAACTGCTTTATAGTACGGATTCCCAGTTGGACCGACGATTTTTGGACCCTGCTCCCTTTTCCAAGTTTCAATTGGAGTTGGACAATGAATCCCCGGGAAGATTGGGCCGGTATATGGGATGGCAAATTGTTCGGGCCTTTATGTCGAAAAATGATGTGGGCTTATCGGAACTTTTGGATATGCCCGCGGATGAAATTTTAAAAAGATCAAACTATAAACCAAGAAAATAGATGGCAGTAGTGCATACTTCAGAAATAAAGCTAACGGTGGGGCTCGATGAAAATAGGGTTCCGGAGGAGTTGACGTGGTCCGCCGAAGATGGCGGTATCGAAAATGAAGCGGCCAAGGCCATGATGTTGTCTGTTTGGGACAGCAACAACAGAGAGTCGTTAAAGATAGACCTTTGGACAAAGGATATGCCCGTGGATGAGATGAAGATTTTTTTCCACCAGACCCTCGTTACCATGTCAGATACCTTTATGAAGGCCACCCAAGATGAGAAAATGACCGCGACCATGAAGGACTTCTGCGATTATTTTGCAGAAAAATTGGAATTGGACAATCTGTAAAATCAATCTAAAGCTGGTTCAACCTATTGAACTGCACCTTTTCCCATGCATCCAAATTTGCCATTCAGGGATATTTTTTGTATTTTATAAGGATGATAGGAAAAGAAAAAAAAGAAAACAAAGAATTTTTTAAGAAGTCGATCGAGTATTTACGGGACAAGGGTTTCACCAACATAAAGGCAGATTTGTCCGGACATGAGAAACCGAAAACCTTCAGGGCCAAGAAAGGAGACCTAAGAGTGACCGCGGACATTACCGCGGACAAAGACGGCAAAAAATATTTTTTTGATATCAGCTTAAAGTCGAAAAAATCCAAACTATTGAAATCAAAATGGTTGTTATTGGATGCTGTGGCCGGATTGAAATCCGATCGTTTCAAAATCATCACGACAAAGGGCCATTTAAAGTTTACCGACAGCCTTTTGAGCGAGGTAAATCTTGCCAACAAAGAGCCCATTAAGATTTAGGTTTTTTCTTTATTTGTATACCGTAACTTGGGAGAATCTGTTTTCCCAAAAGGAAAGGTTTGTGCAAATCATGAAGAAGGAAACACAGCAATTGCTTTTTGTCTACAATGCAAATTCCGGTGCGCACAATGCCATTTTGGACAGCATGCACAAAGTGTTCAGTCCGTCCACGTATGATTGCAATCTTTGCCATCTCACGTATGGACTATTGACCGAAAACCGTGTTTGGAAAAAGTTTAGGGAACAAAGCAAGATCCCCATGCAGTTTTTGCACAAGGATGAGTTTGTTGGAGACTATGCAAGCAAATTTGGACACAATTCTGCGTTTCCCATCGTTTTCTTGGAAAGAGGTTATGAGTTGGAGGTTTTTATTTCCCCAGAGGAATTGAACATCATGCAATCTGCACAGCAATTGATCGATGTGATTCAGGAGCGCATAAAAAAAATATCCCAATAAAGGGATATTATGTATATCGTGGAAGGTTTACCTTCCTATTTTTCCAAGGCTCATGGGTACTTCCATCAGCAGAACCCTACTATCAGAAAGTGATTTTAAATCAAAGGCATTGGTTTCCCAAAGTCCAAAACCATCTCTCCTTTCCAATTTTTGCCCATTGATTTCCACCTCACCTTCCAGAACAAAGGCATAAACACCGTTGCCCTCTTTTTTTAGGGTATAGGAGTCGGTAGAACCGGCCTCAAAATTGCCCAAATGGAACCATGCATCTTGGTGTACCCAAACTCCTTGATCGCTGGAATTGGGAGAAAGCACTTGGTAAAAGGCATTTTTCTTTGCAATATCCCTGAGGGAGATCTGATCGTACCGAGGCTCTACGTTCCTTTCGTTGGGGAACACCCAAATTTGAAGGAATTTCACGGCCTTATCCGCATTTTTGTTGTATTCACTGTGGTAGATGCCCGTTCCAGCGCTCATGACCTGAACGTCGCCTTCCTTTATGGTAGCCACATTGCCCATACTGTCCTTATGTTCCAAATCCCCTTCCAGGGGAATGGAAATGATCTCCATATTATCGTGCGAATGTGTTCCAAATCCCTTTCCTGGAGCCACTTGGTCATCGTTCAATACACGCAAGACCCCAAAATGCATCCGTTCTGGGTTTTGGTACCCCGCAAAACTAAACGTATGGTAACTGTTCAACCATCCATGATCAGCATGGCCTCTAGTGTCCGCTTTATGCAAAACTGTTTTCATGTAATCCTCTTTTTTAAGTTGAAAATAGACAACGCAGCGTTGTACTCTTGTAGATGACATCTAAGTCGGTAAATCTGCTAATTCCTTATCTTTTTTGGAAAGTGGCCGCACTCTACCGGTTGCTGAAAAACTCTTGGTTGATTTGATCGATATAATTCAAAAGTTCCTGGCGGCCCATATAATTGGTGGATGATGTGGTAAAATGTGGAGGTGCTTCCTCCCAAACGCTGTCCGTCAATTTTTTTAGGTAAGAATTCGCCTGTTCCTCAATGACCGCAGGCTTCAATTTATCGGCCTTTGTAAAAATTATGGCGAAGGGAATCTGATTCGTTCCCAACCACTCCATAAATTCAAGGTCTATGGGTTGGGGATCGTGCCGGATGTCCACCAGAACAAATCCACAGACCAATTGCTTTCGCTTTTGAAAATATTCGGTGATGTATTTCTGAAAGATATTCTTGTCCTTTTTAGAGACCCTTGCATATCCATATCCCGGTAAATCTACCAAGAACCAGTTGCCGTTGATCTTAAAATGGTTGATGAGCTGCGTCTTCCCGGGTCGGCCCGAAGTCTTGGCCAGCCCTTTTCTTTCCACCAACATATTGATAAGGGATGATTTCCCCACATTGGAGCGTCCAATGAAGGCATATTCCGGTAGGGGCTCGTTGGGACATTGGGCCACATTGGAATTGCTCATTATAAATTCGGCTGAGGTGATTTTCATAATTTGAGAAACAAGATGGAAGAGTCAAGGATCAAGCCTTCAATTTGTTTGTTAAAGATATATGATATGAAAGTAAAAGTCTTGTTTCTTGTTTCCAGATGCGAAGCAGTCCAATGTTGTAACATCAAAACCCCCGTTTGTCCAACCAAGCCTCCAAGATGGTGTTGAACTCTTCCGGGTGTTCCATCATTGGGGCATGTCCACATTTGGGGATCCAAAACAGTTCAGAATCTGGTAAAAGCTCATGGAACTCTTTGGCCACATTGGGTGGGGTTACCATATCATTTTCACCCCAAATGATACAGGTTGGGGTATGCATGTGCGGTAGATCTTTGGACATGTTATGGCGAATGGCACTTTTGGCAATGGCCAAAGTCTTTACCAATTTCATTCTATCGTTCACCGTGGCAAAGACCTCATCCACGATTTCCTTGGTGGCCACTTCAGGGTCATAGAAAACATCCTGGGCCTTCTTTTTGATGAACTCATAGTCACCTCTTTTGGGATAGCCATCGCCCATGGCACTCTCATAAAGCCCGGAACTTCCGGTGATCACTAGGGCCTTTACCATTTTAGGGAACATTTTGGTGTGCAGTAGGCCAATATGCCCCCCCAACGAATTGCCCAAAAGAATGACATCCTTCAATCCTTTGAACTCGATGAATTCCTCCAAAAACTTGGCAAAGTTCTTAACCGTGGTCTTGAGCATGGGCATGCTGTATATCGGAAGTTCGGGAATCAAAACTTTGTACCCTTTGGAGGGAAAATACTCCGAGACCCCTTGGAAGTTGCTCAACCCCCCCATAAGACCATGCAAAATAATCATCGGGGTTCCTTCCCCTACCTCAATGTACCGGTATTTGCCTTCCTTGATTATGTTCTCTTCCATCAATAGTTAGTTGGTCTTAAGAGGGCAAATATAGGCAATTCAAATCACACAGATTTTAGGTTTATCGCATTGGGAATGGAAGAGTTGTGGTAACGCCGTGATTCCTGTCCCAAAGACACCTTCCATTTCTAAAGACATTTTATCGGTCAAAAAACCTTTTTCGACCTGAAAAGTGGAGAATTTATCAACAAAAGTGGTTTTATGTGGAGAAATGTGGAAATAAAATCTATATATTTGAGTTGTATTAAGTAACCAATTGATTTCTAGTGACCCATATCATAGGACAACATGATTGTAAAGCTGATACCAAAGGAAGGGTGCTTCTGCCCATTTCTTTGAAAAATCAGTTGTTCCCGGTCCTAAAGGATGGGTTTGTGATAAAACGGTCCGTTTTTCAGCAGTGTTTGGAGCTTTATCCCAAGCAGGAGTTTGATGTCTTGATGCAGAAGGTCCTGAAAAAAAGCAAGATCAACAGGAAGTACGATGCCTTTGTCCGAAACTTTGTTGCCGGTATGAAAGAAGTGACGATCGATGGGGATACCGGAAGGCTGCAGATACCCAAAAACCTGGTGGATTACGCCGGAATTGAAAAAGAAGTGGTCCTGAACGCGGTTTTTGACAAGATAGAGATATGGGATAAGGACAAGTACGAGAAAGTTTTGTCCGAGAGCGAAAAAGACTATGCCGATCTAGCGGAAGAGATTTTTGCCGACGATGAGTAATCCATATCACGATCCAGTACTGTTGCAAGAATCGGTGGATGGATTGGACATAAGGAAAAATGGAGTTTATGTGGATGTCACCTTCGGTGGCGGAGGGCACTCCAAAGAGATATTGAAAAGATTGGGAGAGGGCGGGAAATTGTTTGCGTTCGATCAAGATGAGGATGCACTGGCCAATGCGATCGATGACCCCCGATTTCAGTTGATCAACCAAAATTTTAGGTATCTCAAGCAGTATTTAAAGTTCTATGGCATTCGGAAAGTTGATGGAATCTTGGCAGATTTTGGGGTTTCTTCCCATCAGTTTGATGAAGCGGGACGTGGGTTTTCCATTCGTTTTGATGCGGATTTGGACATGCGGATGAACCGAAACAGCGAATTGACGGCCTATAGGGTGGTCAATTCATATTCCCAGGAAGATTTAGCAAAGGTCTTATTTGATTATGGAGAGTTGCGCAATGCAAGGGCCATGGCCAAGACCATTGAGGACTCGAGAACGGAAAAACCCATAAAGACCACAGACCAATTGAAACAGGTGCTGGCCAGGTTTCTCCCAAAGATGAAGGAGAACAAGATCTTGGCGCAGATCTACCAGGCAATCAGGATAGAGGTCAATCAGGAGATCGAGGTGCTCAAGGAATTCCTTTTGCAGGTGCCCGATGTCTTGCAGAAAGGGGGCAGGTTGAGCATGATCAGCTACCACTCCCTTGAAGATCGCTTGGTAAAACGCTTCATCAGGGATGGAAGGTTTGAAGGGGAGCCGGAAAAGGATTTTTATGGCAACATCAATGTTCCCCTTAAAAAAGTAGGGGGATTGATGGTTCCATCAGCAGAAGAGATCACAAGGAACAACAGGGCAAGAAGCGCAAAACTCCGCATCGCGGAACGCATATAGGGAACAAAAATGAGAAAAGGACTTCTGGACATATTAAAGGGAAAGTTTTTGGTGAGCGGGGATGCTCCCAAGAACTGGATGTTTTTGTTGTTTGCCTCCTTTTTGGCGGCCTTGATGATTTCGAGCAGCCACAATGCCGATAAAAAAGTACTGGAAATAGCCGCCTTGAACGAGGAGGTCCGAAAATTGAGAAGCGAGTTTGTGGAAGGCAGGTCAATGGTCCAGCAATTGAAGCTGGAATCCACCTTGAGGGAGTCTGTGGCATATCGTGGGCTCAAACCATCCGAAGATCCGCCTAAAAAAATCAAAGTAAAATCCGAAAACTAGTGGCCATCACTGAAAAAAATATCATGAATAGGCTGTACCTGGTTGCAGGTGGTCTCTTCCTTGTGGGTGTTGCCGTCATAGTGAAGTTGGTGGATATTCAAATGGTGAAAGGCGAGGAATACAA
>JAWKNC010000005.1:0-302529 GCA_041391945.1 Allomuricauda sp.
AGAAGATGCCCCCAAAGTGGAGAACTTTACCACCTATGCCAATACTTTGCGCACCAGTGCCGCCAATCGTGTCAACGGAGCCGTGTACAGTGCCTTAAAGGAAAAAGCGGACATTGATGACAAACGGGCCACTTTCTATTAGAAATAGATTCTGAAGATATTGATAAGCTCCCAATTTGGGAGCTTTTTTTATGGTCGTAGGTTATTTTTGATTCCCGATGGACTCTTCGGCAAGGTCAAACAATTTTTTGATTTGGCTTTGCTGTTCATAATCCTTTTGGATATGCTTCCTTCCCTTAAGCCCCATTTCTTTGGCAAGCCCGGGATTTTCACAAAGTTCCACCATATATTTGGCCATATTGCCCTCATCGGTTTCTTCCACCAGAAACCCTGTGGTTCCGTGGACAACGGCATCCTTTATGCCTCCGTGCAACGTACTTACCACGGGCAGGCCAGATGCACAGGCCTCCATGATGCTTACCGGGGTCCCCTCCATATCACCGTTTGGGGCGGTAATGGAATGTTGGACAAAGGCCAAGGACGTTTTCATGAGTTCGGCAATCTTTTCCTGTTCCATCACACCCGTGAACTCGACCGAATCATGTATGCCTAGCCCATCTACCAATTGCTGGCATTCTTCATACAGGCCTGCCTTTTTTCCCACCATGGTAAGTGTGGCATCTGGGAACTTTTGTAGGACAGTATAAAAGGCCCTGATGGTATGCAGAGGACCTTTTTTAGCAGTGAATCGGCCTACGGCCAGAAAACGTCTTTCGGTGGTTGGGTTAGTTTCTGCACTAAATTTTAGGGTATCCACCCCACATGGGACCACGCGTATTTTTTCAGGATCTGCTCCCAAATTCATCAGATTCTTCTTCATTTCATTGGAAACCACAATGATGAATGCGGCATAGGCAAAGAGTTTTTGATATTTTTTCCGGTACTTTTGAAGCAATTTTTTGTCCGTTGCATCATGGCCATGAAAAATAACCAGCAGTGGAATGTTCAAGGCCTTGCAAGGTGGTACCATATGCGAAGCGGACATGCCGTAATTGGCCAATACCACTTCAATTTTATTTTTTTTAAAATACTTTTTCACACCATAATTGCTGAAAAAGTTATTCCTCCCCAAGAATACTTTCAATGCTTTGTGCAGGATCCAAAATGGTTTTGGGCTGAGCAAAGTACCGTCCTCTTGCCGTTCGGGAAAACGTCCAGTATGGATGGGATATACTTCGGCGAGTTTGGAAAAACCTGCAATCTGGTCTCGAACAAAAGTTTCGGAATAGGCATATTTTTCGGAACGTGTGATACAAATTCGCATAATGGTTCGGTTTTTCCCAGACTTAATAGAAAAGAATAAGGATTTGATGCTAATCTACGAATACCCTATGTAATATGCGAAGTAGTAGGTGGTAAGTTGGGCAAACTAATAGGCGTCCGGGGAATCCCATTTCATTTTATAGCAGATGGCAGTAACTTTTCCCTGTTGATCTACGCTTATCTCAAAACCCTGTTTGGTCCTAAAATAGGCATCGCGCAAAAAGTACCATTTGCCGTTTTTTTGCAGAAATTCCCTTTTGTCAGGCTTCCAGCTTTCCACGGGATAAAGCACATCCAACAGATTTTCAAAAAGAGGGGCAGTTTCATCGTTAAGCACAAAATCTTCCCTGATATGGGTAAGAAATTCGGTCATTTCAGTGTTGTCCTTCATTTTTTTGCAGCTGGTAACGTGTTGGCCATTATCAATCACGATAAATTCATCAAGATCAGTAGCGGGATCGTCATAAATGTTGGTGGTTTTCAAGGAGATGCAGTAGACCCTGTCCTTTAAGATTTGCTGGGTTGCCTCAGATTCAAGTGGGGTATATGTAATTTTTGAATTTTCTTCCATAAATTTTTCCAGTCTGGCGGAAGCCGTTTCACCAATCTGGGAAAATGAAAAGAAGGAAAACGATAGGGTGCAGAGCAAGGAAACCAATACTTTGCCAATGGATGACATAATACTTTTGTAATTTGATTAGCACATCAAACCTAGAGGAAATCGATGAAGGAGCTGCCCCCCAATTGATGAAGCCCCTATTTGGATGTACGGAAGTGGGCCTATGATCCGTTTAGATATGGGAAAACAGACATTTTTAACCCAAAAATGATCATTCCTTAAAAAGCGCAATGGTAAAGTCCAATAGATCTGGACCTCCGGGGGTGCCATGCCCTGGAATTATTGTGGTGGCCTTTGGATATTTGACTTTCAGTTTCGATACGGTTTCGGGCCATTCCACAGTATTGGCATCTTCCAAATTTCCTTTCCCCGCACCTATGGATTTGATCAGGCAACCTCCAAACAAGACCCGTTCACTGGGAAAATAGCCAACGCTATTGTCCTGTGTATGTCCTTCTCCAACATAGTCCAATATCACTTTCTTACTTCCAACTGAAAGTTCCGCAGCATCCGTAAAACTGTTTTGGGGAACGGGATGATCATGGCTGCGGGCAAGTTCAATTGTTTTTGCATGGCCATAGGAAGGAATGTTCCTGTTGTGAAAGGCATTCAATCCCCCCAAACAATCCGTGTGAAAGTGGGTGGCCACAATTCCTTTGATGGTGCAATTCAATTCCTTTTGGACCCATTGGATCAATTCCTCGGATTCCATATCTGTGTTCGGTGTGTCGAATATGATGGCCTCGCCATGGTCGGCAACGATCAAACCGTTGCAGGCCACCTTACCAAAACTTTCCGTTTGCAGGTAGGTGATGTGCTGAAATGTATGGTCGGTAAGCTGCTTGATCTTTAAGGTCTCCGTTTCATGGAATCCCACCTTTTTTTCGGTCTTGCAACTGAAGATGATTAGAAGAAAGCCAATAAGGGCAACACATTTTTTCATGTTGGAACCAAAAATTTTGGGTGTTAGAGTACCATTTTGGAATAAGGAATCACCGTAGTGAATCCTTTCGAGCTAAAATAATCCAAAGTTTGTTCGTTTCCGGTAGCGAGGACAAAATCCCCGCCCCAAGCGCCAAGACTTTTAATGCTTCCCGTATAATCTTGGAAAAGTTGTGCCTTTACGGTAGGTACTTGGAGTATTTTGGATAGTAGGGCCTCATGCTGTTCCATTGCCGATTCAAACTCAGATAGGGACGAAGCATGGGTCATTTTTTGGGTCAGGGAAGATATATTTTGGATTAGATGTTCCTTTTCGGATCGCTGTTTTCGATAGGCGGCTATGGCGTCCTTGCTGCTCTTTTTTCGGTTGAGATGTACAAAATAAAGCGATTCTTTAAACGAAGGGTCAAAGGATACTTCGTTTACTTTTGGCATTCCATTTTGCAACTGATAGGTAATGGGATGATCGTGCTGTGCACAGGCAATGTCATAACCACTGCCCCCAAAGGCGTTCCACAATAACTGATAAGCATTGGTATGGGACCATTGGGCCATATTATTGATCAAGGTAGAAGAACTTCCCAATCCCCAAGAACGGGAAAAGCCGAGTTGTGTTACAACCCTGGCCCCTCTGCTGTCCAATAAAAAATTGGGATTCTGCCTCTTGGCTTCGGAAAGAAGGCCTGTCAAGGATTTGGCTACTGCGGGATCTGAAGAAGAAAGTACCTTAAAGTTGGCCAACTCAAATTTGCCTTGGAACCAAACACAATCTTTTTCGTCCAAACTGGTCCAATCCAAAATCCCTGAAGCGGAAGTGGCCACTTTTAGGGATTGGCCATACTTTGTGGGCACCGCCAAACCCAATGCGCCATCCAGGATGGCATACTCACCGGAGAGCAACAATTTGCCGTTACTGTAGAACTCCTCTTGCATTATTGGGATTGGATCTTTTCCAAAGCTTCCTTTACCGAGGCATTGGTGACAATGTGGGTTTTGAAATATGTTATCAGCTCTTCTTTTTCAGTTTCTGTGGCCCCCAACTGGTTGAGCATGTTCAACAAATGCATTTTCATGTGCCCTTTTTGGATGCCTGTGGTCACTAAAGAGCGCAGTGCCGCAAAATTTTGTGCAAGGCCGGCAACGGCAACAATCTGCATAAGCTCCTTGGCTGTGGGGTTCTGTAGAATTTCCAGGGCCAGGTTCACCAGAGGATGCAGGGACGTAAGCCCCCCGACGGTGCCCAATGCCAAAGGCACTTCAATCCAAAATCTAAAAATGCCATTTTCAAGGGAAGCATGTGTTAAACTGGAGTAGACACCTTCTTTGGCGGCATAGGCATGTATGCCGGCTTCCACGGCCCTAAAATCGTTTCCGGTGGCAAGGACCACGGCATCAATGCCGTTCATTATGCCCTTGTTGTGCGTAACGGCCCGAAAAGGTTCAACTTTGGCAATGTCCACGGCCTGCACCAATTTTTTGGCAAATTCCTCAGCGGGGATGTCGTCTTCATTCAAATCCTCAACGGGACAGCTCACCTCGGCCCGTACCAAGCAGTTGGGCACATAATTGGACAAAATGCTCATAACCACCTCAAGATCTTTTTCCTCGGGAGAAAAACCGGCATAGCTACTGGCCTTTTCCTCCAAGGTCTTGGCAAATTGTTCCAGGCAAGAGTTGATAAAGTTGGCTCCCATGGCGTCCAGGGTCTCAAAGGTACAGTGCAGTTGATGGTAACCGACCACCTTATCGTTTAAGCCCCTCAACTCGATGTCGATTATACCGCCGCCCCGTTTTTCCATGTTTTGTGTGATGGGCGCCACACTGCGGATAAGCTCTGGCTTCAATTCCTGAACAAATGATTGCAGTTTTTGGCCGTCCCCATTAAAAATGAAATGCACCTGCCCCACCTTTTCCGTTCCTAAAACTGTAGCCTTGAAACCCCCGCGATCGAGCCAATACTTTGCCGATTTACTGGCCGCGGCCACTACGGAACTCTCCTCTATGGTCATGGGAACGGCATACAGCCTGTCATTGATCAAAAAATTGGGGGCCACGGCAAAAGGGAGATAGTAGTTGCTCAGCGTGTTTTCTATGAACTCCTCGTGCAGTTTTTGTACCTCTTCATCAGGATTCCAATACCGTTTTAAAAGCTGTTTTGTGGCTTCCGGGTCTTTGGTGCAATTGTTGGCGATCCAATCTATCTTCTCCGCTTTGGAGAGTTTCGAAAATCCTTCAACGGGAATGTTCATAATGCTGGGTTAAAGGACTCAAATATAAGGATAATGGATTTTGTGCGGTTTGATCTCTTTGGGGCAAATTTTTGGATTGATTCTGGTTCGATTCTTGTTGTAATTGTAACAACAAAGTTTATTTTTCGGATAAATATTAGTAAACTTGACAGTTTTTAATCAATTTTTACCTCATGAACAAACAGTTCCTCCCGTTCTTGTTTTTATTTGGATTCCTGACATTTTCCATAGCCCAAAAGAAAAAGATAACCCTGGAAGAGATTTGGGGCGGTGAATTTAGGACAGAGTACATGGATGTGCTCCGTTCCATGAAGAATGGAAAGCAATATACCATTTTGAACTTTGATCGTTCACCACGTTCCAGCAGTTTGGACAAATACGATTATGAATCGTTGCAAAAAGTGGAGACCTTGGTGGCTTCATCCAATACCATTCCCTTTTTCACATCCTATGAGTTTAGTGAGGACGAATCAAAAATTATATTGGCCACAGAGATCGAACCCATTTTTAGGCGGTCTAGCCTTGGGATCTATTATGTCTATGACATTGCCTCCAAAGAACTCATCAAAATTTCTGGGACCAAGATCCAAGAACCCATGCTCTCCCCAGATGGCACGCAAGTAGCCTATGTCTTGAACAATAATCTGTACTTGTTTGATATCGGTTCCCGAACCACAAAACAGGTTACCTCGGATGGGAGCAAAGGGACCATCATCAATGGGGTAACGGATTGGGTCTACGAAGAGGAGTTTGCCTTTGTGCGGGCCTTTGAGTGGAACAGTGATGGCACCAAAATTGCGTTCTTGCGCTTTGATGAGACCGATGTGCCCAACTTTGCGATGGACATCTACGGACAAAACCTGTATCCGTTCCAATATGAGTTCAAATACCCAAAAGCGGGCGAGGAAAACTCAAAGGTGACATTGCATATGTACGATGTGGCTTCGGGCAACATTTCCAATGTTGGTTTGGGGGATGCATATTATGTGCCCAGGATCAAATGGATGCACAGCCCCGACCATTTGAGCGTTCAGACCATCAACAGGCATCAAAATGACTTGAGACTCTTTGATGTTGACGCAAGGACAAATTCGGTTTCCCTGTTGTTGGAGGAACAGGATAAAGCTTATGTGGATATTGATGACGACCTCACTTTCTTGGACGATGATAGTTTTATTTGGACCAGCGAGATGGATGGCTACAACCATTTGTACCTCTATAAGAAGGATGGCAAACTGAAGAACCAGATTACCAAGGGGCCTTGGGAAGTGACCCAGTACTATGGATATGACGCCTCCAATGACAAAATTTATTATCAATCGGTGGAAAATGGCTCCATCAACCGCGATGTGTACAGCATCTCCAGCTCTGGAAAGGAAAAAAAGCGATTGAGCGCCAAGGAAGGGACCAATTCGGCCGATTTCAGTGCCGACTATACCTATTACATCAATACCTACTCCAGTGCCACCACCCCTTATGAGTTTACCTTGCACAAAGTGGCCAAAGGCAAGCGGATGAAGGATTTCAACGAGGGCAATGAGCTGGTTTCGAAAGGAAGGCTGATCTTGGACAATTCGGCCTTGTTGAAAAAGTTGGAAGACTATGAATTGGTGCCCAAAGAATTTTCAACCATCAACATCAATGGAAATGACCTGAACATGTGGATGATGAAACCCGCAGATTTTGACCCGAGCAAAAAATATCCCCTGTTCATGTTCCAGTACAGCGGACCGGGATCTCAGCAAGGGGGCAATAACTGGTTGAGCAGCAACGATTATTGGCATGAGATGTTGGCCTCGGAAGGATACATTGTGGTATGCATTGATGGTAGGGGAACTGGGTTTAAGGGCCGTGATTTTAAGAAAGTCACATACCTGAACTTGGTAAAATACGAAACCGAAGATCAGATAGCGGCGGCCAAAAAATTGAGCGAACTACCTTATATTGATGAAAACAGGACTGGGATTTGGGGCTGGAGCTTTGGTGGCCATATGAGTACCAATTGCCTGTTAAAGGGAAATGACACCTTTGAAATGGCCATTGCCGTGGCGCCCGTTACCTCATGGCGCTTTTATGATACCATATATACAGAGCGATTTTTAAGGACCCCGCAGGAAAACCCCAGTGGATATGATGATAATTCCCCGTTCAATTATCCAGAATTGTTAAAGGGCAAGTATCTGTTGGTACACGGTTCTGGGGATGACAACGTACATGTGCAGAACTCCATGCGCATGATCGAGGCCCTGGTACAGGCCAATAAACCATTTGATTGGGCCATTTATCCCGATAAAAACCATGGGATTTATGGGGGCAATACCAGATTGCACCTCTTTACCAAAATGACCAATTTCATTAAGGAAAATCTATAACCAAGCTAGCTAGATATGTCGGAAGTTGTAAAATCTACCGGAGATAAAGATAAATTTAGGCATCCCAAAGGGTTGTTTGTATTGTTTTCTGCCGAAATGTGGGAACGCTTTAGCTATTATGGCATGCGGGCAATACTTATCCTGTTCATGACTACGGATGCTGCGCAAGAAGGCCTAGGTCTAACCACAGAAACGGCAGGGGCTGTATATGGCCTTTATACCGCTTCGGTCTATTTGATGACTTTGCCGGGAGGGTGGTTGGCCGACAATATTTTTGGACAACGGAAGGCCGTTTTTTATGGAGGGGTCCTTATCATGTTGGGACACTTGATTCTTGCCATACCAGGATCTCCAGCGATATTCTTTACAGGTCTGGCCTTTGTGGCATTGGGGACAGGACTGCTCAAAGGAAATATAAGTACATTGGTAGGAGAGCTATATGAAGGGAAAGACGGAGCCATGCGTGACGCCGGGTTTTCCATTTTTTATATGGGAATCAATCTGGGATCGTTTTTTGGACAGATTTTTGTTCCGCTTTTGGCCGAATACAACTGGCATTTAGGTTTTGGACTTGCTGCCTTGGGAATGCTTTTGGGGCTGATCGCCTATAAGTCCTTTGCTCCAAAATACTTAGGGGATATTGGTATCGAACCAAAAGTCAAGCAAATCGGGAAAACAAAAAAGTCGAACACCTCGGTCACTTATGCCATCATTGCATTTGTGCTGGTTTTGTTGGTTGCCTTACAGTTTTCTGGTTATATCGATGTCACAACTGCAACCGGTATTGCACAGGCTTTGGGCCTTATTATCGTGGTCATCACGATGGGATATTTTGTCAATATACTTTTTAATGGAGGTTTGTCCGTTGAAGAAAAGAAAAAAGTATCCGTCATTTTCATTCTTTTTGTGGGGATAGCCATTTTTTGGTCCGGTTTTGAGCAAGCTGCTTCTTCATTGAACTTGTTTGCAAGGGATTTTACGAATCGTTTTATTGGCGGGTGGGAAATGCCTGCCGGGATGTTACAATCTTTTAATTCAGGTTTTATAATCATTTTTGCCCCAATTGTCGGGGCTATTTGGGTAAAGTTGGCCGCTAGGAACATCAATATACGCACCCCTTTTAAATTTGCCATGGGACTTATATTGCTCGGATTAGGGTTTTGGGTAATGGTTGAGGCTGCCCATGTTGCTGCGAGTGGGGCCAAGGCAGGTATGTTCGCATTGATTCTCACCTATTTTTTACATTCCATCGGAGAATTGACGATCAGTCCAGTAGGCCTCAGTGCCACCAGTAAATTGTCTCCGAGTAAATATCTGGGCCAGATGATGGGTATTTGGTTTGTGGGTGCCGCTTTGGGAAATTTGATTGCGGGACTCATAGGTGGAAACTTTGATCCGGAGAACGTCCTCGAAATGCCAAACATATTTTTGAATGTAGTATGGGTCTCCGTTGGAGCAGGGCTAGTGTTTTTTGCAGCGAGTTCATTTATCAAAAAATGGATGGGAAATATCAATTGATACGTTTTACATCAAATTACTTGAAATAATAAGCTCCCTTTTCACCCGTGTAGTGGAAGGGGATTCCTTTTTTGGCGCAAGTTTCTTTCCAACGGTCAACATAGCTTCTGTAATTACTCCCATCTGCCAAGATTTTTTTAGGATGTATGGAATCCAACAAACGTTCCAAATTGATTTTTGGGGATTGGGTCAACAAGATAAAATCATGTTGTTTCCCATCGGGATAAATGCCCAAACTATCCAAAATGTAGAGTTCCTTTCCGTTGAGGGTATAACTGTTTTTCAATTCAGGGTATGAGGAGGTCTTGATTCGCTCGGCTACCTTGTAATCCTTCACAATACGATTAAGGTTTGCAGTGTCCTTGGCATAAATGTCCAAATGATGGCCGGTTTGGTGGAGCAATGCGGTATTTCTAGCGCTGTGGAGAAGTAAAAGACGTTCCTTACTGGTCATGGTGTACTGGTTCCATATGGCATAACCCTGAAGTCCGATAACGCCCATGGCCAAGAACATAGCCGTTTTCCATTGTGGCTTGGAGAGGAACACTACGAGGAAAATGATGATAACATAGCTTATAACCATTTGAAAGCCATCAAAAGGAATGTCCTTAATGATGAATCCTTCCTGTTGGCCCACCCATTCCACTATGGAGTTCATCATTTTAATGATCCAATTGTAGGCTTGGACAAGGAAAATGGGAAGCTGATCTAAGGTTGACAAAACAACGATCAAGACACCCAGACCTAAAATCAATCCCAAGAAAGGAATGATCAAAAGATTGGAAATAAAGAAAAGAGAGGGAAATTGATGAAAATAGTACAAACTGACGGGCAAAACACCCAATTGTGCGGCTACACTCACAGATAACAATTGCCATGTTTTACGGACAATGATATTGTCAGGGAACCAAAACCGTTGCAGTTTGGGGTAAATCCAAACAATGGAAAGTACGGCTGCATAGCTCATTTGGAATCCCACTTGGAAGAGCATCAATGGCTTGACCAACAGAATGAACAACATGGAAAGGGCTATGATGTTGAAGGAATTGGTGGGCCGGTTAAGATATAATGCGTAGGCCACGAATGAGAACATGGTTACAGCCCTGACGATGGATGGGGACAATCCTGCCACGAAAGCATAGGCCCATAACAGCCCAACGATGATGGCCAGCTTAAGGACTTTTCCCTTGGGGAATCGGTCCAATGGAGATAACAAGAACTGCATCAGAAAGAGCAAAATGCCCACATGAAGTCCAGAAACGGCCAAAATATGTACAGCTCCTGCATTTTTGTAGTTATTATAGGTATTTTCTGAAATATCATCACGTTGACCCAACAACAGAGCTTGGATGACGGCCAACTCATCCTCTCCAAAATCTTGTTTTTTGAGCTTTGAAATACTGTATTCCCTAAAGTTGGATGCCATGCCCAAAAGTGTTTTGGGAGCATGTTCCATCAATTCCATGCCATTGGGTTTTGTCCGGATTTGATGGTAAATGCCAAGTTTTTTCAGGTAGTCCTTATAATTGAATTGATATGGATTTAAAGGCGGATCAATGGTCTTGGCCTTTGAAAGGACAATAAGCTCATCATCAACTTTTAACTTTTTTGCCGTAGAATCTGTAGGGATAACCAGAAGCACCCTGCCTAAACTTTTTTCACCCTCGATTGCAACGACCTGGGCAACATAACGTTGGGTATAAGGATTCGGTTTCAAGACTTCCCGCACCTTTAGGTGCCATAGTTTTTCTTTGCCCAAATTCTGATGGGAGTAATGTTGCCCCAACGTTTTGGAGGTGGCCAACCCCACCACCATAATACCCAAGAGCACTGTGGCAAGAATCGTTGTCAATTCAAAATAAGGGAAGTTTTCACGGAGTTGTTTTTCCTTGCCCCAGTACAGCAAAGGAAGGAGAAGTAGTAGTACATAGAATGGCACTTCTGGTGCAATCCCAAGATGGAACCCCAGCACAATGCCCACAATAAGGCACAGCGTAAGCTTTATGGACACGAAATTTAGGGAGCGCACTACAAAATCCTCATGGCCTTGACAAAGGCATAGTTCCAATACCCTTCGCGCAGCGAGGATATCAGAACGCCCCGGGAGGTTGTGGCGTGAATAAATTTAATATCGTCTCCTTCCACATCCACCACCAATCCAACATGGTTGATGCGTTTTCCGCTTTTACTGGTCTTAAAAAAAAGCAGATCTCCTTTTTCTACTTCGGACACTTGTATTCTCTCCCCTTCCTGTGCCATTTCGTGCGAAATCCGGGGAAACAAAATGTCGTTTTCTTTCAAAGAGACATACACCAGGCCAGAACAGTCCATTCCATTTTTCGTTATGCCCCCATATTTATATCTTGTGCCGGAATACCCCAAGGCAGTGGAAATGATAGCTTCCGCCTTTGCATTTTTTCGTTCCTCTTTTCTGGATTCTTTGGTGGGGATGGTGTCTTCTGTGGACCCCTCTACCGTAACGGTTCGGGTCTTGCTGTAGGTTCGTTTTTTCTTACCGGGGCCGCAGGCGGCCACGCTAATGATCAATAGTAAGATTATGGTTTTTCGTAACATCCAAGAATAGTATTACTTTCTTGGAAGCTAAATCTAAGCATTTTCAACGATTAATCGGGCCGCCAATTGACTGGCACCTTTTCCGCCCAATTTTTCTTTGAGCAATTTGTAGTCGGATAAAATACGATCACGCTCTTTGCCCTTCACAATTTTGGAAAGCTCATTTTTAAGGTTTTTAGAATTTAATTCATTTTGAATCAACTCTTTAACAACTTCTCGATCCATAATCAAGTTGACCAGCGAAATAAAATCCAAAGTAATGATCCGCTTTGCAATTTGGTAAGAAACCCAATTTCCTTTGTAGCACACCACTTGAGGGATGCCAAAAAGTGCCGTTTCCAAGGTGGCAGTTCCACTGGTGACCAAAGCGGCATGGGAATGCTTGAGCAGCGAGTAGGTTTGGTTGGATACGTATCCAACCTTATTGTCTTTAAAAAAGGGGGTGTAGAATTCATCGGGTAGGCTGGGCGCCCCTGCAATGACAAATTGGTAATCTGGAAAATCTCCGGTTACGGACAGCATTACGTCCAACATCTTTTGCACTTCCTGTCTTCTGCTCCCAGGAAGCAGGGCAATGATGGGTTTTTGAGCGTCAAGTCCATTATCCTTTCTAAAAGTGGCTTCATCAACTAGGTTGGTGCTTTCAATGGCATCAATCAAAGGGTGGCCCACAAAATGCACGGGGTAACCGTGTTTTTTTTCGTAAAAATCCTTTTCAAAGGGGAGAATGACGTACATGGCATCAATATCCCGTTTTATTTTTTGGATCCTGCCCTCCCGTGAAGCCCATATTTGGGGCGATATGTAATAATTGGTCTTGAAACCATGCTGTTTGGCCCATTTGGCAATACGAAGGTTGAAACCGGAAAAATCTATGAAAATGATGACATCCGGATTGAATTTTTTTATGTCCTCTTTGCAAAAGGCAATGTTCTTAAAAATGGCTGGAATGTTCTTGATGACCTCCAAGAAACCCATGAAGGCCATATCCTTGTAATGTTTGGCCAATTGTCCTCCGGCCTGTTCCATCAAATCCCCTCCCCAACAGCGTATTTCAGCCTCAGCATCCTCTTTTTTGAGGGCTTTGATGAGGTTGGAACCGTGCAGGTCCCCGGAGGCTTCACCGGCTATGATATAGTATTTCATGGCGTGGGTTCAAATATTATGAAAATACTTTATAGGACAAAATTATCAAAGCCGTAAGCAACGTGGCGATCATGACCCCTCTGGCCCTGTGATCTCTCTTTATCCGTAAAAAGCCAAAAAAGGCAACCAAGTTCAGGATGGCACCAAGGGCCAGCAAACTGCCCAAATGGCCTTGCTCCACGGCCGCCTTAAAAGTTTCCACAATGCCCAAATCCGAGAACATGAGGATGTACAGCAATGTTCCAAAGGTGTTTGCAATGATGCCCACTGCAAAACCGATCAAGATTTCCTTTTTAGTGTTCATTTAAATTCCAATTGTTTAGTAGGGGTATGGCATGGTGCGCCGTCAGGTCAAATTGCGTGGGGACCACGGAAATATAACCTTGCGACAGTGCCCATTCATCCGTGTCCTCGCCTTTGTCCAATAGTTCAAACTCCCCGCTGAGCCAGTAATAATCCTTTCCGGAGGGACTTGTTCGTTTGTCAAATTGCTCTTTCCAATTGCCCCTTGCCTGTCTGCACACTTTGATCCCTTTGGGTTCACCGTCATTTTTGGGAATGTTCACATTGAGCACGGTTCCCTTCGGGATTCCATTGTCCAATGCCTGGACCACTATTTTCTTTACGGATTCCAAGGAAGGTTCAAAATTGGCATCCCAGGAATAGTCGCACAAAGAAAAACCAATGGCGGGAATACCCTCAATACCGGCCTCAATGGCGGCACTCATGGTTCCGGAATAGATGACATTGATGGAAGAATTGGAACCGTGATTGATGCCGCTGACACAAATGTCAGGTTTCCTGTCCAATATTACCTGAAGGGCCAATTTCACGCAGTCCGCAGGGGTACCGCTGCAACTGTACTCGGTCGGGGCCCCTTCCTTATGATCCACCACCACCTTT
The DNA here is from genome assembly GCA_041391945.1 of Allomuricauda sp. Taxonomy (GTDB): domain Bacteria; phylum Bacteroidota; class Bacteroidia; order Flavobacteriales; family Flavobacteriaceae; genus Flagellimonas. The sequence continues at coordinate 13,647 of JAWKNC010000005.1, forward strand.
TTGGAGAACAGCGTACTATCAACGGTTATTGCGTGCCCCATACCAGATTGTGGGCTGTCCGGGGCCACAACCACCACATCCCCCAACTCCTTCATGATCCGTATGAGTGCCCTGAGACCTGGGGCGGTGATTCCATCATCATTGGTGACCAGGATCAGTGGTTTTTTCATTTTGTATAATTAATGGCATAAAAATACGTTTTTCATAAGGATATGGACCCTCGGCTGTTTAACAAAAAATTAAAAGCCGTCCGCAAAACTGGCACGGTTTTTTCAGTATCTTAGGGAATTCATACAAGTAGAAACGACGGTTGACGTAATGAAGATTTGACAGTTGAGGTCAGCTAATTTCGCTCCCGAAAAAACCATATTATGAAAAAGAACTTCATCTTGGCACTATTGGTAATTCTTGTTGCTGTTGCCTCTTGCAGTTTTACCAGTAAGTCTTTTGAAAATGATGACAAGGACAAGCTATTATTGGATTTGATAACCTATGTGCTGGAACGCGGCCATTATGAGCCCAAGGATTTGAACGATGCCTTTAGTTCCAGTGTATTCGATGATTTTATCGATATCCTCGACCCCACAAAACGATATTTTATACAAAGCGATATCCGGGAATTTGAAAAATATCGGTTTATGATCGATGATGAGATCCGCAACACGGAAATCACCTTTTTCAATATTGTGTACCAACGCCTTATGAAGCGTATGGAAGAGGCCAAGGAAATCTATAAGGAAGTACTTGCCGAACCCTTTGACTATACTATTGACGAAACCATCAATATTGACTATGAGGACCAAGAGTTTGCAGCCAATAGGAAACAGCTCAAAGAACGTTGGAGAAAGCAATTGAAATACAATACCTTGGCTGTTTTTGAGAACAAGGTGGAAAACCGAATAGTGGAAATACAGCAATCTTCAGGAGATGAGATAGCTTCTCAATCCTATACTTTCAATGAAATTCCCAATACCGTTGATAGGGCATTGACCGAGGCGGAAGCCAGGGAAAATACCAAGAATACCTTGGATGAATTTTTTGATTTCATTGATGATTTGGAACGCAAGGACTGGTTTGTGCAGTACATCAACACCATTGTGGATGAATTTGACCCACATACCTTTTACTTCGCCCCAGACGATAAGGAGAAATTTGACATAGGCATGTCCGGTAAGTTTGAAGGCATTGGTGCCCGATTGCAGAAAAAACCGGAAGGTGCCCGCATTGTGGAGATCATATCCGGAGGTCCCGTTTGGAGGGAGCAGACTTTGGAAGTAGGCGATGAAATCCTGAAAGTGGGCCAGGCAGGCGAAGAGCCCACCGATATCGTGGGGATGCGCTTGGACGATGCCATAAAATTGATCAAAGGCCCTAAAGGCACTGTGGTGGACCTTACGGTAAGAAAGGTGGATGGTACCATTCAACAGGTTTCCATTACCCGAGACGTCGTGGAATTGGAAGAATCCTATGCAAAATCGGCCACCATCGAAAGGGCTGACCACAAGTATGGGTTGATCAACCTTCCCAAGTTCTATGTGGATTTTGAGGATTATACCGAACGAAACGCTGCCAGCGATGTGGCCAAGGAAGTGGAACGCCTCAAAGAAGCTGGGGTTGAAGGCATTGTTCTGGATTTAAGGGACAATGGTGGTGGATCCTTGAAGACCGTGGTTGAAATGGCCGGATTGTTCATCAAGGATGGTCCAATCGTACAGGTACGTTCTTCAGGTCAGCGCAAGGAAGTGCACGAGGATAAGGACGAGCGTATTCAATGGGATGGCCCATTGGTCATTTTGGTGAATGAATTGTCAGCATCAGCTTCTGAGATCATGGCGGCGGCAATGCAAGATTACAAACGTGCGGTCATTATTGGTAGCAAACAGACCTTTGGAAAAGGGACCGTTCAAAATGTGATTCCCTTGGACAACATTGTGAGAAGCAACGAACATGGAGATTTGGGAGCAATCAAATTGACCACCCAAAAATTCTATAGGATCAATGGTGGTTCCACGCAGTTGGAAGGCGTAAAAAGCGATATTGTGGTACCGGATAGGTATAGCTATATTGATTTAGGGGAACGCGATCAGGAAAACCCACTGGGTTGGGACAAGATTACCCCTGCCGATTACAAAATCTGGGATGGTTACATTGATTTTGAAACCACCATCGCCAATAGCAAAAAACGGATGGCGAACAATCCACAGATCAAACTGATCGATGAGAATGCCAAATGGCTGAAAGAACAACAGGATGAAACCGTAATTTCCCTTAACTACGATGCCTATGTGAACAGGGAGGAACAGGCCAAAAAACGTTCCGATCAGTTCAAGAGCCTTAGGGACTATGATTCCAAATTGACGTTCCAATCTTTAAGATACGAAACGGAACTGTTCACCCAAGATTCCGTGTTGCGTGAAAAAAGGGACAGATGGCACAAAGATCTTGCCAAGGACATTTACGTGGAAGAAGCCGTGAATGTGTTGCAAGACCTTCAAATCAACAATATTAAGAGCAGTGAGCGCAAATTGGCCAGTGTAAAAGACTAATACTAATTTTACCGTATTCAAAAAGCCAGCCCAACCAAGGTTGGCTTTTTATTTTTGAAGTTGCATAGTTTTGTGCAAAACAAAATGAGATTTGCGAAAGAAAACCCTTTACATAATTCTGTTTGTGGTTTGTGTGATAGGCTTTTGGGTATTTGAAAATTTTTATACTCCCGCTTCCTATTCCAATCCAAGAAGTGGCAATGCTGAAATGGCAACCACAGATTTCCTGCCCAGTTCCACAACAGGAGCGATAGTTAGGCACAATTTTTTTGTGCTTTCCTATAGCGAACCATATGAGCAGGCCGAGTGGGTGGCCTACGAGCTCAAAAAAAGCCACTTGACACAGGATGACAGGAAACGCCCCTTTTTTATTGAGGACCCCTATGTGAAGACCAAATCTGCCGATTGGAGAAATTACCGCGGTTCAGGATATGATCGTGGACATTTATGTCCGGCGGGCGACAGGCGTTTTTCGGAATATGCCTATAATGAGACCTTTTATACCAGTAATATCAGCCCACAGGATAGGAATTTCAATGCAGGGGTGTGGAACAGATTGGAACAACAGGTACGCCATTGGTGCAAAAAATATGGGGATTTGACGGTGATTACCGGGGGAGTTTTGGAACCGGGCCTGGAAGAAATTGGGGAAGAGGACGTGGATGTGCCCAAAACGTTCTATAAAATCGTTGTTGCCAAAATCGGGGGTTCCACCAAAATTCTTGCATTTTTGATTCCCAACAGGGAAACGGATTTGCCGTTGGAGAATTTTTTGGTTCCTGTCAATGAGATTGAACTTCGAACGGGCATAGACTTTTTCGAGAAACAGTCCACACAATGGCAGGAAGAGTTTGAGTCAAAGGTCGACTCTCTCGGTTGGAAGTTTTAAATGCCGTCCTTGAGTCGGTTGGAGTCCAGTTTCAGAAAAATGAACAGCAACATCGTAAAAAAGATCAACCCAGAACCTCCGTAGCTAAAAAAGGGCAAAGGCACCCCAATGGTAGGCAAAAGACCGATCACCATCCCAATATTTATGAAATAGTGGAACACCAAAATGGAAATGACCCCGTAGCCGTACATTCGGTTGAAATCACTTTTCTGTCTTTCTGCGAGATGGATCAACCGTAAAAAGAAAATGGAAAAAAGGAGTATAACGCCCGCTGTGCCCATAAAACCCCATTCTTCTCCCACAGAGCTGAAAATATAGTCGGTATGCTGCTCGGGGACGAAATCTCCCTTGGTGCGTGTGCCCTCCAAGAAACCTTTGCCAAAAAATCCCCCGGACTCAATTGCCTTTTCAGATTGATAGGTATTGTAGCCGATTGTTTTTCGGATCTCTTCCAATTTGCCCTCATCCTTTTCCAATCCCAACCAGAGCGCAAAACGATCTCGGTGGCGTTGTTCAAAAACGTTCTCAAAGACAAAATTCACGGATAGCGAGAACAAAATGGAAACCAAAATGGTGGCCATGACCGGAATCAAAGGGATTTTTACCGAGGCCTTCTTGAAGGTATAGACCAAAAGGGCCAAGATGATGAGTCCGATGGCAACCCAAACCGTACCGAACATGAGGGTAGTGGCAAACAGGACCACTGTGAACAACAATATTCCCAGATAAAACAAGGGGAACCCTTCCCTGAAAAGCACAAAAAAGAGTGAAAAATAAATAAGGGCGCTACCAGGATCGGGCTGGGGTAGAATTAGAAATGCCGGAAGCAGTATGATGACCACGGCATACAGTTGGTGCCTTCGGGTTTTGATATCGGTTTGGATATCACTCAGAAATTTGGCCAGGGCAAGTGCTGTGGCAACTTTGGCCAATTCTGAAGGTTGGAGGTTAAAAAAACCCAGGTTGTACCATGAGGTTGCACCGGCAATGGTCGTTCCAAAGAGGAAAAGACCTATCAACAGGGCAATACAGATGACATAGAAAATGGAGGCAAAGCGTTCAAAAAAGTTTGTTTCCACAAAAAGGACCAGGATAATCCCCAATCCGGCCAATCCTATAAAGAACAGCTGTTTTCCGTAGAGTGTGGAAAAATCAAAAATAGAGGCATTGGAATCGCTCAAGGTGGTGGAATAAATGTTTATCCAGCCGATGAAGACCAGAAGCACATAGAGAAAAACAGTAAGCCAATCTATTCTTCCAAAAAGGCCTCTACCAGACATACTCGTTTATCTTGAAAGGTTCCCCGCTGTAGGGCTTGACATATTCCTTCTCCAAGGTTTTTTCCAACATACGCTTTTCCAAGTCCGTCCTTGTGATTTCGCCTTTGATGTATTTTTCAATCAAAAGGGAAGCGATATGTCCTGCATAGCGTGCGCCAAAATATCCATTTTCAATGTAGACGGCCAATGCGATCTGCGGATTTTCAACGGGAGCAAAGGCCACAAAAATGGAGTGGTCCGTAAGTTGCATGCGTTCCCCATTGACCCGCACAAAATTTTCAACGGTACCTGTTTTTCCGGCTATTTCAATGCCAGGGATTTGAAGCCATCTTGCCGTACCATATTTATATACGTTGGCCATGCCCTCAATGATGGGCTCAAAATGTTTTCGCTCTATGGTAGTATAGTGTGGCTCCGTAAATTTCGGATCTATGGCCCCGGCATTTCCTATGCTCTTGATCAGATGGGGAGTATAGAAATATCCACGATTGGCAATGGCGGCCACTACATTTGCCAGCTGAAGGGGCGTTGCGGCAACCTCGCCTTGGCCTATTGCATTGGAAATGATGAACGAAGAGGACCACCTATTATCGCCATAGGCACGGTCATAGTATTCCTTGTTTGGGATTCTTCCGGGTCTTCCTGTTGGCATATCGGTGCCCAGATAGCCGCCAAGCCCAAAACTTTTCATATGTTTTTCCCATACGTCCATACCTTCATCTGCAGTGGCGTATTTTGCGTAGATCTTTCTAAAAGTGCCGGCAAAATAGGCATTACAGGAACGGTATATTCCAGAATTCATGTCCCGTACCCCACCCCCACAGTGGCAACCTCTCAGCGTGTTCCCCACGTAAAAGCCATGATAGCATCTAAATGTTGTGCTGGGGTCTATTACGCCCTCTTGGAGCGCCACCAAGGCATTGAGGATTTTAAACGGTGAACCTGGCGAGGGTTCCGCCAATATGGAACGGTCCCAAGTAGGTTTGGCAATGGTATCGTAGTGCAGCTTATTGTAGTTATTGGAGCGTTCCCTCCCTACCAATAGTGCGGGGTCGTACGTAGGTCCAGAGATCATGGCCAAGATTTCCCCAGATTTGGGATCTATGGCCACAACTCCACCACGTTTACCGTGCATTAGCTTCTCACCGTACTCCTGTAGGGTTTTGTCCAGAGTGATACGGATTTCCTTTCCTTGCTCTGGGAGGGTGTCCAATTTTCCACCCTTGTAGGGGCCAATATCCCTATTGAACCGGTCTTTTTGGACGAATTGAACTCCTTTTGTACCTCGGAGAACCTCCTCATATTGCTTTTCAATACCCGTACGGCCCTTAAGTTCGCCGGCACGGTAGTATGGATTGTTCTTCAGATCCCATTCTCCTACCTCACTGATGTAGCCCAATACATTGGCGGCACTGTTTGTTGCATAATATCGTAAAGATCTCTTTTGGATATAGAACCCTTTATAATGGCGCATTTTTTCCTGAAGCCGGGCATAATCCTCCTTGGAGAGTTGGTGCACCAGTACGGAAGGAAGCCTTGGGGAATAGATTTTGGCTTTTTCCATTTTGTCCAAAAAAGTCGTTTTGTCGATACCTAAAAGGCTACAGAATTCCAAGGTATCCAAAGGTTCTACCTCTCTGGGAATGACCATGACGTCATAGGCGGGTTGGTTGCCTACCAAGAGTTCCCCGTTCCGGTCATAAATGTAACCCCGTTCAGGGTAATCATAAATGGCTTTGATGGCAGGATCTTCAAGGGTTTGATCAGGAGAGAAACGAAAAAGCTGCAAATAGGAAAGCCTTCCGATGAAGGTAAATCCAATGATTACAATTATGGAAGACAGGAGCAGTTTTTTCATAGATGGACAAATTTATAGTTGTCAACCTTAAATATTCCAACGAAACAATAGCTTTTTTATTCGCGTTGGGGGCTAAAAAGTGAACTAAAAAGCGTACATAATACCAAAGTTACAACACCGGTGGCAAAAACCTTTTTCAAAATTAGAAAGATGTGGGAAATGCTTAAGACCTCCAGCGAAAAGTAAACCAATTGGTGCACCAAGATCAATAGGGCCAAAAAGGTGATGCGTTGCACATTTGTGGTGTTCTTGAAACTAAAGTTTTGGAACTCATAGTTGACCCCAAAGCAAAAACGCATGATCACAGGCCTTGCATAGGCCACGGTCAATGAAGCTAGGGCGTTCAAAGCCAGGGTATCCGAAAAAACATCGATAATGAATCCCAATAAAAAGGCAATCAACATAAAAATGGCCCTGTTTCCTTTAATGGGGTACCAATAGAAAAAGATGACATAGACCAATGGGTTGATGAAACCCAAAAAACCGAGCGTGTTGAAGATCAAGACCTGGGTCAAGATCAACAGTACAAATCGCACGCTATTTTGGAAAATTATGCTATTCATCTGTGGTCAAAGCCTCCAAAGCTTGGATTTCCGCTCTATTCTTGTTTGTTATCAAATACACGTTTTTTATACTTGCCATGTCGTTAAAAAGCTCAACCTCAATGTTATAAAAACTTTTGGAGGTGTTGAGGTCGTATTTTTTGATGATCCCAATGGGGATGTTCTCTGGAAAAATACTGGACATGGCACCAGTGACTATGGTATCCCCGACCACTAGCGGCACTAACCGTGGAATATCTACCAGTTGCACCACTTTATGGTCTTCTGCATTCCAAACAAGCGAGCCAAAATAATTGGTGTGCTTGATCTTTGCATTGATGTTGGATTTGGTATTGAGCACACTTTGCACCGTGGCAAAATTATTGGAAACGTTCTCAACGATCCCCAAAATTCCCTTTGTGGTGATTACACCCATATCTTGGGTCACACCCTGTTTCCTGCCTTTATCTATGGTAAGGTAATTTCTTGGGGATGCAAAACTGTTCTTGATGAGGTTGGCACTCATGATTTCATAGTCAAGGGATGTTGTATCCACTGATTTTGTGCTGTTTGACATATCGGAATTAAAGAGCAATCTGCGCAATTGCTCATTTTCCTGGACCAGCCTTTTGTTTTCCACACGAAGCCCAAAATAATGGGAAATGCCGGCACCTATGTTGTAGACATTCCCAGTGAGCCATTTGGAAGAGTTAAAGAATTTGGATTGGTGGTAGGAGTGCGACCTGACCGTGATCACCAAGGAAATAAGCGCAAGAAAGCTATAGAGAAAAGCATTTCTGTTACGTAATATAAAATTGATGATGCGTTGCATGCAATCCGAATCATTAAGAAAGTTTGAACGCTTACAAGCTGAACAGCGGCTACGTTGCTGTCAGGTCTATTTGATCAATATGCTCTTGTATCGTTCTAAATTTTTAAGTGCAATACCGGTACCGCGTACCACTGCTCTTAGCGGATCCTCCGCAATATAAACCGGTAAATCCGTTTTTTGTGAAAGTCTTCTGTCCAATCCCCTCAACATAGATCCACCGCCCGCCAAGTAGATACCGGTGTTATAAATATCGGCTGCCAGCTCGGGAGGGGTCTGGGACAAGGTTTCCATGACCGCATCCTCAACCCTTAAAATACTTTTGTCAAGTGCTTTGGCAATTTCCCGGTAGGATACTTGGACCTGTTTTGGTTTTCCCGTCAAAAGGTCCCTTCCCTGAATGGATTTGTCGTCCGGTGGGGATTTTAGGTCCTCGGTAGCGGAACCAATTTCAATTTTAATGGCTTCGGCAGTGGTTTCACCCACATAAAGGTTATGCTGGGTACGCATGTAATAAATGATGTCATTGGTGAACACGTCGCCAGCAATCTTTACGGATTTATCACATACAATGCCACCCAAGGCTATGACGGCAATCTCTGTGGTTCCACCACCAATATCGACGATCATGTTCCCTTTGGGCTGCATAATGTCCAGTCCGATACCGATGGCAGCGGCCATTGGCTCATGGATAAGGTATACCTCCTTGCCGTTCACCCTTTCTGCCGATTCCCGCACAGCGCGCATCTCCACCTCAGTGATGCCCGATGGAATGCAGATGACCATCCGAAGTGCTGGGGGAAACCATTTTTTCTTGAGCGCAGGAATGTTCTTGATGAACATGTTGATCATCTTTTCCGAAGCGTCAAAGTCAGCGATTACACCATCTTTCAATGGTCGTATGGTCTTGATGTTCTCATGGGTCTTCCCCTGCATCATATTGGCTTCACGCCCCACCGCGATTATTTTTCCCGATATGCGATCCCTTGCCACAATGGAAGGACTGTCTACCACCACCTTGTCCAAGTGGATGATCAGGGTATTTGCGGTACCGAGGTCAATGGCGATTTCCTCGGTCATGAAATCAAAAAATCCCATAAAAAAGTGTCTATTTTCGGATTAACGGTAAAAATTATCGGCTAATGTACTAAAATTAATGTTTAAAATGCCGTGTACCGGTCATCACCATGGACATTCCATTTTCGTTGCAATAGTCAATGCTCAATTGGTCTTTTATGGACCCACCGGGTTGGATTACGCTTTTTATGCCCGCACTATGCGCAATCTCCACACAATCAGGGAATGGGAAGAAAGCGTCACTGGCCATAACGGCTCCCGTCAGGTCAAAATTGAAGGACTTGGCCTTATGGATGGCCTGGTTCAGGGCATCTACCCGAGAGGTCTGCCCAGTGCCACTGGCACATAGTTGTTTGTTCTTGGCCAAAACAATGGTATTGCTCTTGGTGTGCTTGCACAATTTGGAAGCGAACAATAGGTCTTCAATTTCTTTGGAGGTTGGTTTTTTGTTGGTTGCAGGAATCAAGTCCTCCTTGGAATCTGACTTGAAATCCTTGTCCTGTACCAAAACCCCGTTGAGACATGTTCTGATGAGGGTGTCAGGGAGTGCAACTTGATTTTGGATAAGGATGATCCGGTTCTTTTTGCCTTTAAGGATTTCGAGGGCATCGTCCGAATAGCTGGGGGCGATGACCACTTCGCAAAATAGTTGATGGATTTCTTCCGCGGCAGGCCCGTCAATTTCAACATTGGAGATCAAAATCCCCCCAAAGGCCGATACTGGGTCTCCCGCCAAGGCATCCACATAGGCTTGCTTTATGGTACTCCTGGTGGCCAATCCACAGGCATTGTTGTGCTTCAATATGGCAAAGGTGGGAGGGTCATTTTTGAATTCTTCCATGAGGTTCACGGCAGCATCCACATCCAAAAGATTGTTATAGGACAGTTCTTTGCCACTCAATTTGGTGAACATGGCCTCAAAATCCCCAAAAAAATAACCCTTTTGGTGTGGGTTTTCCCCGTAACGGAGTATCTGTCCGTGGTTCTCACTGATCTTTAGTACGGTTTCTTCCTTCTCCTTGTTGAAGTAGTTGAAAATTGCCGTATCATAATGGGAAGAAACATTGAACGCCTTGGTGGCAAAGCGCTTGCGATCCTCCAAAGTGGTGGCGCCATTTCCCTTGGAGATGACATTCAAAAAATCGGCATAATCCTCCATGGACGACACGCAGAGCACATCTTGGTAATTTTTGGCCGCAGCCCTGATCAGGGAAATACCGCCGATGTCTATTTTTTCAATGATATCCTGTTCCGGGGCCCCACTGGCCACGGTTTTTTCAAAAGGGTAGAGATCTACGATCACAATGTCCAACTGAGGAATGTCAAACTCCTCCATTTGGGCCAGGTCGCTCTCATTGTCCTGTCGGTTCAAGATTCCCCCAAAAACCTTTGGGTGCAGCGTTTTTACCCGTCCGCCCAAAATGGAAGGATAACTGGTGACCTCCTCCACAGGGACCACGTCAATCCCCAGATCACGGATGAATTTTTCGGTTCCTCCCGTGGAATACAGGGTTATACCGAGTTCATTCAGTTTTTTGACGATGGGTTCCAAACCATCCTTATGGAATACGGAAATCAATGCGGCTGAGGCTTTTTTGGCGGTCTTCATTAGGTGTCTTAAAAATCAATTTCTTAAGCTCACAAAAGTAAATTTTTTACCACTAAAAAACCGGACGGGTTATCAACAAAATGGCAAGAGTTTTACAGAATTTGGGCCACCTTTTGGTTGATGAATTCCAAAAAGCGTTCATCTTTTTCCGTAAACGGATCGGGCGTGTTGGAATCGATGTCAATTTGACCAATGTTCTCACCGTTCACAAAAAGGGGAACAACGATCTCTGCCTTTACCGTAATGCTGCAGGCTATGTAATTGTCCTGTGCGGAAACATCGGGGACCACAAAATTTTGGTTGCTCAAGGCAACCTGCCCACAAATGCCCTTTCCGAAGGGGATAATGGTATGATCGGTGGGGGCACCGGCGTAGGGGCCGAGTTTCAATTCTTCTTTGTCCCCGTTCCTGAAGTAGAATCCAACCCAGTCATAATACGGAACATTGCTTCGCAAAAGCTCACAGATTTCACCCAAGCGGGTATCAACGGTTTTGCTTGTATCTTCCAAGATGGAAAGTACTTTGGGTTGCAGGGATTTCAACATCAAATTCTTTTTTGCAAATGTATTGAATCACGGATTTGTTCGACAAAAGAACCTAAAATTACAGCGGCATTATTTCTAAACTTCTGTTAAACAAAGCAATAAATGTTAATATTTTGTAGTTTTGTAAAACAATGAAGCAGATTTTCCATCAAATCCTATCATTTTTAATGGCCGTGTTGGTCGTTGCCTCCACAGTTTCTTGGACGGTGGACAAGCACATTTGCATGGGTAGGGTTATGGATATTGCCCTCTTTGCCCATGCGGATGACTGCGGAATGTCCAAGGATATGGAAAAGAACTGCTGCGATGACGAGTCGTTTACCGTTAAGGGGCAGGATGACCTTAAGATGTCATTCAATGACTTCACCTTGGAGCAGCAATTTTTTGTGGTAAGCTTCTTTCATTCTTATTTTGACTTATTTGAGGAAGAAGTAGAGGAGCCCAGCGTTTTCAAAGACTATTCACCACCTCCTTTGATACGGGACATACAGGTTCTGGATCAGACTTTTCTCATTTGATTTAACATTGATTGTTGTACCCGATTGTAATGATCGGGCGTACTCGTTTGTGCACATTGCTGCACTTTGGTCCAATGTTTAAATCAAACCCATGTTGAACAAAAGCATCAAATTTTTAATAGATAACAAGCTGGTGGCGGTTTTGCTCCTCCTCCTCTTTTTGGGTTGGGGAACCGTTAATACGCCATTTAATTGGGATACTGGTTTTTTGCCCAATGACCCGGTTGCGGTGGATGCCATTCCCGATATTGGTGAAAACCAACAGATTGTATTCACGAAATGGCCGGGCAGGTCGCCTCAGGATATCGAGGACCAGATTACCTACCCATTGACCACCTCACTTCTGGGAATCCCTGGGGTCAGGACCATCCGCAGTTCCTCCATGTTCGGTTTTTCCAGTATCTACATCATTTTTGAAGAAGATGTTGAATTCTATTGGAGTAGGAGCCGAATCCTTGAAAAACTCAATTCCTTGCCCAATAATTTGCTTCCGGAAGGGGTAAACCCCGCTTTGGGACCTGATGCCACGGCACTTGGCCAAATATTTTGGTATACCTTGGAAGGAAGGGACAAAGAGGGTAACGTTACCGGGGGTTGGGATTTGCAGGAGTTGCGCAGCATTCAGGATTACTACGTAAAGTATGCCCTGTCCTCTGCCAGTGGTGTATCCGAAGTGGCTTCCATTGGGGGATTTGTCCAAGAGTACCAGATTGATGTGGATCCCGAGTTGATGAAGCAATACAAAATAAGCTTGGGACAAGTTGTACAGGCGGTCAAAAAGAGCAACCGAGATATTGGTGCGCAAACCTTGGAGATCAATAAGGCAGAGTATTTGGTACGAGGTCTGGGCTATATCAAATCCTTGGATGATATCAAAAATGCGGTGGTCACCTCCAAGGACTATACCTCCATCCGAATCAAGGACGTTGCCCATGTGTCTTTGGGACCGGCGGTCCGAAGGGGCATTTTGGACAAAGAAGGTGCCGAGGTGGTCGGTGGAGTGGTTGTGGCACGCTATGGAGCCAATCCCTTGGAGGTCATCAACAACGTAAAGGAAAAAGTAAAGGAGCTCAGTGCTGGACTGCCTTCCAAGGAATTGAAGGACGGAACCACTTCACAGTTGACCATAGTGCCCTTTTATGATCGTACCGAACTCATTCAAGAGACCTTGGTAACCCTGAACGAAGCCCTGAGCTTGGAGATACTGATTACCATTCTGGTGATTGTAGTCATGGTGTTCAATCTAAGGGCATCCGTGCTCATTTCGGGACTGTTGCCCGTGGCGGTGCTCATGGTCTTTGTTTCCATGAAACTTTTTGGGGTGGATGCCAATATTGTGGCACTTTCAGGGATTGCCATAGCCATCGGGACCATGGTGGATGTAGGGGTCATCCTTTCGGAGAATATCATTAGGCATATGGATGAGAACAATGAGGACCTTCCTATAAATACGGTGGTCTATAATGCCACTTCCGAAGTATCAGGAGCCATTGTGACGGCGGTAATGACCACCATCATCAGTTTTATCCCTGTCTTCACCATGGTGGGGGCCGAAGGAAAATTGTTCAGGCCATTGGCATTTACCAAGACCATGGCATTGTCCGCTTCCATTGTTGTGGCCCTCTTTTTGATTCCACCCTTTGCTGCAATGATTTTCAAAAAGAAGAACCACAAACCTCTTTTGAAATATATGTGGAATGGGATTCTCATTGCCTTGGGGCTGACGGCCATTGCATTGGGGTATTGGTTGGGAATGGTATTAATAGCTTTTGGTGCTGTGGGGATTCTTCAATTGAGGGAAACTATATCCACAAAACAAACAGGATTGATCAATGTGATTATCTGTATTGCCACCATCCTATCATTGTTGGCGATGTACTGGAGACCTTTGGGATTTGATAGGAGCATTGCCATCAACCTGCTCTTTGTGGGACTTATTTGCGGAGTGCTTCTGGGTGGGTTTTATCTCTTCAGAAGGTATTACGCAAGAATCTTGACCTGGGCACTTCAACACAAATTGATGTTTTTGTCCATACCCACAATGATTGTGGTGCTCGGATTTTTGATCATGCGAAACACGGGAGAGGAGTTTATGCCATCGCTAAATGAAGGGTCATTTTTGTTGATGCCCACTTCCTTGCCGCATGCCGGGGTGGAAGAGAACAAACGTGTTTTACAACAATTGGATATGGCCGTGGCCACCATCCCCGAAATAGAAACGGTTGTGGGTAAATCGGGTAGGACCGAATCTGCTTTGGACCCTGCACCGCTTTCCATGTATGAAAATGTGATCCAATACCGATCGGAATACGAAAAGAATGTAGCTGGCAGTCCGCAGCGGTTCAAGGTGAATGACGATGGATACTTCGTGCTGAAGAACAATAGGTTTGCCTTCAATCCAAACAATGAAGTGCGTAATGAAGAGAAGTATAGGGAGATGCATGTTAGTGAGCCTTTACGAATTGATAGAGGTCTTTTGATTCCTGATAGCGATGGGGAATATTTTAGGAACTGGCGCCCTGAAATCCAGAGTCCCGACGATATCTGGAACGAGATTGTAAGCGCAACCAAATTCCCCGGGGTCACATCGGCACCCAAACTTCAACCTATTGAAACGCGATTGGTAATGCTCCAAACAGGTATGCGCGCCCCCATGGGGATCAAGGTCAAAGGCCAGGACCTAAGGGAAATTGAAAAATTTGGCTTGCAATTGGAGCCCATTCTCAAGGAAGCACAAGGGGTAAAGGATGAAGCCGTATTTGCCGATAGGATAGTGGGAAAACCCTATCTGTTGATTGATATCGACCGAGAAAAATTGATTCGTTATGGCATTGTCATAGAAGATGTACAACAGATTTTGGAGGTTGCCCTTGGTGGCATGAACTTGACGCAGACTGTGGAAGGAAGGGAACGTTACGGTGTACGAGTGCGCTATCCGAGGGAACTTCGGGAGAACCCAACAGATTTGGGTAACATTTATGTTCCCGTGGAAAAAGGCAACCCTGTTCCGTTAAGTGAATTGGCTACCATCCGCTATGAACAAGGACCGCAGGTGATCAAGAGTGAAGACACTTTTTTGGTGGGGTACGTGCTTTTTGACAAGCTTGATGGTTTTGCGGAGGTGGATGTGGTTGAAAATGCCCAAGCTAAAATCCAAGAGAAAATAGATAACGGAGAGTTGGTGGTGCCCAAGGGTATCAGCTATAAATTTACGGGAACCTATGAAAATCAGCTACGGGCAGAAAAGACACTGTCTGTTGTTGTGCCCTTGGCCTTACTGATCATCTTTCTTATTCTCTATTTCCAGTTCCGGTCAGTAGCTACTTCTTTGATGGTATTTACGGGCATCGCCGTAGCTTTTGCCGGAGGATTTTTAATGATATGGTTCTATGGCCAAGATTGGTTTTTGAATTTCAACTTCTTTGGGGAAAACCTAAGGAATCTTTTCCAGATGCACACCATCAATTTAAGTGTGGCGGTTTGGGTGGGATTCATAGCCCTTTTTGGAATCGCCACGGACGATGGCGTGATTATGGCAACCTATCTGACCCAAACATTTGATAAAAACAGTCCAGAGACTTTGGAAGGGATACGGGAATCTGTGCTGGAAGCTGGACAAAAAAGGATTCGGCCCTGTTTAATGACCACGGCTACGACCATTTTGGCCTTGCTGCCCGTGTTGACCAGTACGGGTAGGGGAAGTGACATTATGATTCCCATGGCCATACCCAGTTTTGGGGGAATGCTGATTGCCTTGATCACCCTATTTGTGGTTCCTGTCCTGTACAGTTGGAAAAGAGAATTGCAACTTAAACTGCAAAATCCATGAAAAAGATAATCCTAATGATAATTTTGGCCGTTTGGACAGTTGGGGCAAAGGCCCAAACCCTCGAGTCCTACCTTCAGGAGGCCGAATTGAACAATCCCATGATTCAAGCTTTGGAACTTCGGTATAACATAGCCAAAGAGAAGGTAAATGAGGTGAACACTTTGCCCAACACCACGGTGGGTGCTGGGTATTTTGTAAGTGAACCGGAAACACGCACCGGGGCGCAACGCGCCCGCTTTTCCGTGACGCAGATGCTGCCATGGTTCGGGACCATTACGGCACGGGAGAATTATGCAGCTTCCATGGCTGAGACAGAATATGCTGAAATAGCCATAGCCAAACGGAAATTGGCGTTGTCCGTAGCACAGTCGTATTATATGTTGTATTCCCTCAAGGCTAAGCAAAAAGTATTGGAGGAAAACATACAATTGCTCAACACCTATGAAACGCTGGCATTGACCTCCGTTGAGGTGGGCAAAGCCTCTGCGGTGGATGTGCTCAAGCTACAGATTCGCCAAAACGAATTGCAACAGCAGAAGGAGATTTTGGAACAGCAATACGTATCGGAACAGGCAGTGTTCAACAATCTGTTGAACCGCGATGAAAGTATCCATGTGGAAGTGGTCGATACGATGGATGTTCCTGATGAGGATGCTATGGTTTCCAAAGAGGAACTGACCCTTAACCCGGAATTCCTCAAATACGACCAGTTGTACGAATCTGTGGTGCAGTCCGAGCTGCTCAACCAAAAGGAGAACGCCCCGAGTCTTGGGTTTGGGTTGGATTATGTGCCGGTTTCGGAACGCCCAGGAATGGATTTCAGTGACAATGGAAAGGACATTGTAATGCCCATGGTCACCTTGTCCATTCCAATTTTCAACAATAAGTTCAAATCCGTCACCAAACAGAACCAACTGCGGCAACAGGAAATTGAATTGCAGAAAGTGGAACGATTGAATGTCTTGGAAAACGCCTTCGCCAAAGCCATTTCTCAACGGAACGAGGCTAGGATTGCCTACAATACACAGGCAAAAAACCTTCAACAGGCCAAGGATGCCGAAGAAATCCTTATCAAAAATTATGAGACCGGTACCATTGACTTCAATGATGTGCTGGATATTCAGGAACTGCAATTGAAATTTCAGACCCATCAAATACAATCGGTGCAATTGTACTATGTGCAATCTGCCATTATCAATTATTTAATTAACAAGTAAATTTAATTTTGACTATCATGAGAACAAACATCAGAACCATCATCGGAATCGCATTCGCATCAGTCTTGGTACTTACGGTATCCTGCAAGGGTAAGGCAGAGGAGAACAAGGAACCCGCCACAGAGGCCACCATGGAACAAGACATGGATAGCATGGACCATGAATCCCACGATATGGAACACATGGAGACCGCAGACATGCAAGGCAAGGAATATACCTCCAAATATGTTTGTCCCATGCATTGCGAGGGCAGTGGAGGTGAGACCGAAGGAAAATGCCCGGTTTGTGGAATGACCTACGTTTTGAACGAGGACCATATGAGTGATGGTCATACCCATGAATAAAATCATTGAAGGATGAGGCACACCTATCACATACACGGAATGAGCTGTAATGGCTGTAGAAACCATGTTGAAAAGACCCTTTCACAAGTTGAAGGGGTCAATTCAGTGGAAGTGGACTTGGAGAAGGCAGAAGCCGTGATTGGGATGGAGGAGCACATTCCCATTGAAAAATTTGAAGAAGCACTCAAAAATGATGGTGGGCGCTATAGCATTCATATGCCCGGGCATCATCATGAAACCAAAGAGAAGGAGAAACAACCCATAGAAAATGGGACAGGAGTTTTTTACTGCCCCATGCAATGCGAGGGGGATAAGACCTACGATCAACCAGGAGATTGCCCCGTTTGTGGAATGGATTTGGTAGAAGAACAGAATATTTCCACTGAACCTTCCCAACAATGGACCTGTCCTATGCACCCCGAAGTCATAAGAAATGACCCTGGGTCATGCCCCATTTGCGGAATGGATTTGGTCCCCATGACCCCTGAATTGAGTGCAGAAGAGAAGACCTATAAAAAGTTGCTCAAAAAGTTTTGGGTTGCCGTGGCATTTACGCTGCCCATTTTCTTGATTGCCATGAGCGAGATGATTCCCAACAACTCACTGTATAACCTAATGGCACCCAAATATTGGAGTTGGGTACAGTTTGTACTGTCCCTTCCAGTGGTTTTCTATGCCACATGGATGTTTTTTGAGCGTGCTTATCGAAGTATTAAGACCTGGAACCTGAACATGTTCACGCTTATTGGAATAGGTGCAGGGGTAGCCTTTATATTCAGTGTGCTTGGCCTGTTGTTTCCCAGCTTTTTCCCGGATCAGTTCAAGTCCCATTCCGGAGCGGTCCACGTGTATTTTGAGGCGGCTACGGTAATCCTCACATTGGTGTTATTGGGACAATTGTTGGAGGCAAAGGCCCACAGTAAGACCAACAATGCGGTCAAGGAGCTGTTAAAACTGGCTCCCAATAAGGCCATTAAAATTGTGGATGGGGAAGAAGTTGAGGTAAATATCAAAGAAATTGAGTTGGGCGATATCCTAAGGGTAAAACCAGGCGAAAAAATACCTGTGGATGGCATCGTTACAGAGGGCGACACCTCCGTGGATGAATCCATGATCACAGGGGAGCCCATTCCGGTGGAAAAAGGAGTGGATGACAAGGTGAGCAGTGGAACCATCAATGGAAATCGGTCTTTTTTGATGAAAGCCGAAAAAGTGGGGAGCGATACCCTGTTGTCGCAGATCATCAATATGGTCAACGAAGCAAGCCGTAGCAGGGCACCCATCCAAAATTTGGCAGATAGGGTCTCAGCTTATTTTGTGCCCATTGTGGTGTTCATATCCGTACTCACCTTTGCCATCTGGGCCATTTGGGGACCACAACCTGCCTATGTGTATGCCTTGATCAATGCCGTTGCTGTACTGATCATAGCCTGTCCTTGTGCTTTGGGTCTGGCAACGCCAATGTCCGTAATGGTAGGTGTGGGCAAAGGCGCACAGAACGGAGTATTGATCAAAAATGCGGAGGCTTTGGAAAAAATGGCCAAAGTGGACACCCTTATTGTGGATAAAACAGGAACCATTACCGAAGGAAAACCCACATTCGACCGCTTGGGGTCCTTCAAGGATACCTATTCCAAGGAAGAATTGCTTCAGTTTGCAGTTTCGGTCAATGCCAATAGCGAACATCCTTTGGCGCAGGCCATAGTCAAATATGGCAGGGAGCAGCATGTGGAAATCGTTAAATCCAAGGATTTTCAGGCAATTACTGGAAAAGGTGTGGAAGCTAAAATCAAGGATGTTGAGGTACAACTCGGTAACCTCAAAATGATGGAGAACGCTAAAGTTCAAATCACCGAGGACATGAAGGCGGAAGTCCAAAAAGTTCAAAAACAAGGTAAAACGGTGTCCTTTTTGGCCATCGACGGGGTTTGCCATGGATATATTGCCATTGGCGATAAAATCAAGGGAACCAGCGCAAGGGCGATTAAAACTATTCAAGACAAAGGGATAGCGGTCATCATGCTTACGGGAGACAATAGCGATACGGCCAAAGCGGTTGCCAATGAATTGGGCCTTGATGATTTCAAGGCAGAAACACTTCCCGAGGACAAGATGAAGGAAGTGGAACGTTTGCAAGGTTTGGGAAAGGTAGTGGCCATGGCTGGTGATGGTATCAACGATGCCCCGGCATTGGCAAAGAGCGATCTTGGAATTGCCATGGGAACCGGAACGGACGTTGCCATAGAAAGTGCCATGATTACCTTGGTGAAAGGTGATTTGCATGGCATCGTAAAAGCAAGAAACCTAAGTGAGGCGGTCATGGCAAACATTAAACAGAACCTCTTTTTCGCTTTGGTGTACAACACCATAGGGGTACCTGTGGCGGCAGGTGTTCTGTATCCTTTCTTTGGAATATTGCTTTCACCCATGATTGCGGCCTTGGCCATGAGCTTTAGCTCAGTATCGGTCATTGCAAATGCACTTAGACTTAGAACTAAATCAATCGACTAATACATAATGGTAAAAAGAAACACGGCCATAAAGATTCGGAAAGTACACCGTTACTTAGGGATATTCCTTGGAATTCAATTTTTAATGTGGACCATAAGCGGACTCTACTTCAGTTGGACGGATATTGATGAAATACATGGTGATCAGTACAAACAATTGCCTCCCCAGAAAATGTCATTTTCCAATTTATCGGGCACCGCCAATTTGAAAGGAGCAGAGAAGATTCAGTCCATGCAGCTTTTGGAGATAGCCGGACAACCCTATTATTGGATCAATGGCGAATCCCTTTACAACGCCCAGACTGGGGAGCAAAAACAAAATATCACCGAGGAGGAAGCCCTTGAAGTGGCAGCCAGGCACATGCGCCCGGATCTTAAGGTAAGTGCGATTAAAATTATTGATAAGGTGGGTCCTCAGCACGAATATCGTGAAAGACCTTTGCCTGCTTATGAGATCTCTTATGCAACAAAGGATGATCTTAAGGCGTATGTGGCGTTTAAAAATGGGGCTTTTCAAACTGTACGCCATCAAAGTTGGCGCTGGTTCGATTTTTTATGGATGACACATACCATGGATTACAAGGGAAGGGATGATATTAACACCGTGGCGCTAAGGTCATTTTCCCTTTTGGGATTGGTTACAGTGTTGAGTGGATTTTTGTTGTGGTTCACAACGTCACCGACGCTAAGAAAAGTTATAAAACGAAAAAATTGACAAGCATGAAAAAAGAAACTTTAGTCTACATCGGCATTGCAGTGGTTATAGGGATATTGGCCGGATACTTCATTTTTGGAAGTAGCTCCGAGACGACAAATGAAGAGCAGGTACATGACCACAGTGTGGAGATGGCTTCTGGCGAAATGTGGACGTGTTCCATGCACCCCCAGATTATGCAACCCGAACCAGGAGATTGCCCTATTTGTGGCATGGACCTGATTCCCGCAGATGGCGGTGGCGAAGGGCTTGCAGAAGCCCAGATAAAGATGTCCCAGAACGCCATGGTATTGGCGGGGGTAGAAACCCTCACCGTAGGGATGGGGACTACCACTGGCGGTCATATAAAACTGTCTGGGAAAGTTATGGTGAACCAAGAGGCAGACGCCGTGCAGTCCGCCTATTTCAATGGGAGGATTGAGAAATTGAACGTAAATTTTGAAGGGGAAGAGGTCAGAAAAGGCCAACAATTGGCCACCATTTATGCTCCGGAATTGGTTTCCGCCCAACAAGAATTGATTACCGCGGCAAGTTTAAAATCTACCCAGCCTGCTTTGTACAATGCGGTGCGCAATAAGCTTAAACTTTGGAAATTGTCCGAAGCACAGATAGACCAGATTGAAAACTCAGGACAGGTCCGAGAAAATTTTCCCGTTTACGCCAATGTATCTGGTGTGATTTCTGAAATCATGGTGGAAGAAGGGGATTATGTCCAAACGGGATCACCTTTGGTGAAAGTAGCTAATTTGAATTCAGTTTGGGCCATTTTTGATGCCTATGAAAACCAGTTGGCACTTTTCAAAAAAGGGCAGTCTCTTGAGGTAACCACAAAGGCTTATCCCGATGAGGTTTTCAAGGCGACCATTTCTTTTGTAGACCCGTTGTTGAACAGTGCCACCAGAACGTTGGAAATAAGGGCAAACTTGGACAACAAAAAAGGATTGCTGAAACCGGGAATGTTTGTGATGGGCGAAATTGAGATGCCAGCCAATTCGAAAGATGAAACGTTGACCATTCCCGAGAGTGCCGTTTTATGGACAGGGGAACGCTCTGTGGTCTATGTGAAGCCAGATCCAAATGAAGCCATTTTCGAAATGCGTGAAGTACAGTTGGGCAATTTGCTCCATGGAGAGTATGAGGTGGTGTCAGGTCTTGAAGCAGGCGAGGAAGTTGTGGTGAAAGGCACTTTTACAGTTGATGCGGCAGCACAGCTTCAGGGGAAAAAATCCATGATGAACAAAAGTGGGGGAGCAACCATGACAGGACATGAAGGCCACGGGGGAATGCAGATGGGGATGGAATTCAGCAAAGATGTCCAGTCTGGGTATAAGCAGCTTTTGGATTCTTACTTGAAATTAAAGGATGCCTTGGTAACTTCGGATCAAAGACAAGTGCAAAAACTGGCAGTAGTAGGGACAAAAAAGGCTCAAGAATTGGCATCCATGGAAATGGATAAAATGAGCAAGGCACATTTTTCAAAAATTGAAGAACTTTTCTCGAATATCTCCAAGGCAGATGCTCTGGAGGCCCAACGTAACCATTTCATCATGCTATCTGAAAACATGATCCAGGTGGGTAATCAAATGAAGGGTTTGAATCAACAAATCTATGTGCAACATTGCCCCATGGCCAATTCCAACAAAGGTGCCAATTGGTTGAGTTTACAAAAAGAAATCAAAAATCCATACTATGGAGAGGCCATGCTTACCTGTGGTAGTGTGGTAAAAGTTTGGTAGTCTGGCACGATATTGAAAGAAAAATACTCCCTGCTGCCACAAATTGTCTGCTGTGGTAACAGGGAGTTACAGAGGTTGGTCTGGTTATTTTAACCGAATCACAAAAGCTTCCATTTTTAAAAGCTTGGGCTTTAGCGATTGGGGGATTTGAATGGAAATGCCTTTCTTGGAAAGCGTATTTTTCAATTTGGTGTTGGACCCCAATAAGGATGCTTTCACCTTTCCACTGGAAACATACTCTGGAAACTCAATGGTGTCGGGCAACGAGGTTTGTCCATCTTTTACCAAATAGATGAGATATACCGAGCCATCATCTTTGGAGGTCAGGCAAATATTGTCAAACTTATAGGGAGCGATAGCCTTGGTTCCATAGATGGCTTCTCCGTTTACCTTGATCCAATCCCCAATTTCCTCAAGGAGTTGATAGGCCCCTTCGTCCCATTCCCCTTGGGCGCTTGGCGCAATGTTCAACAATAGGTTGCCACCTTTCGCCACAATATCCACTAAGGTGTGTATGGCCTCCCGTCCCGTCATATATTTTGCGTTGAAGGTATAGGACCATCCCCCTCCCGCAATGATGCAGGATTCCCAAGGGTAGGGTAATGGTTTTTCAGGGACCCTATTTTCAGGGGTAAGGTAGTTTTGGTTTTTACCATGTACGGCGCGGTCCACTACAATAAGATCGGGCTGTTTTTCCCGGGCCTTCACCACCAATTCGTCCATTTTAATGTCTTGGTTGATGATGCGATGCTTCAAATAACCATTTTCGTTGTCTTGCAACTGCTCATCATACCAACTGGTGATGGCAGATTTTGGCTTTTTGGCCACCCAGCCGCCATCCAACCATAGGATATCGACCTTACCATAGTCCGTGAGCAGCTCAAGTATTTGATTATGTGTAAAATTCACATACTCCTGCCATTTTTCTGGATTGGCTTCGGGCTCATAGTTTACATTGCGATCACGGGGAGGGTAATAGGGATCCCAATACGAAGGCACATGCCAATCGGGTTTTGAAAAATAAGCCCCTGCCCACAGCCCTTCCTTTCTGAAGGAATTGAAAATTTCTTTGGTGATGTTGGCTTTTGGATTTTTGGAAAAAGGTGTTTTGGCTCCAGTGATTTTGTAATCCGTATACTTGGAATCGAACATGCAAAATCCATCATGGTGCTTCGTGGTAAAGACCACATATTTCATTCCAGCCTCTTTTGCCGCCTTTGCCCACTTATCTGGATTAAAATTGACCGGGTTGAAAGTTTTCTGCAAATCCTCATATTCTTTTTTATAGGCGAAATAATCCTCGGGATTGGAACCTTTTTTACGCTCGCACCACCCATATTCCTCTGGACATAGCGACCAAGATTCCACAATGCCCCACTGGCTGTAGGGCCCCCAATGCATCAACAACCCAAATTTCAGATCTTGCCATTCTTCCAGCTTTTTGAGGACCAAGGGGTCCGTTTCGGGTACATAGCGTTCTTCTTCATAAATGGCTTGGGCATGTACCCCTACAAAGCCGGTAAATAGAATCAGCAACATAAAACTGAACTGTTTTTTCATGGATTGATATTTTACATTCATCTTTTTTTCATTTAGTCAAGTACGGTGAAATGGGTTGAAAGTGAAGCATTGGAATTTCCGCCAACCCAAACTTGAAATTCACCAGGTTCCACCGTTCTTTTCATGTCACGGTCCCAAATGGCCAACTCCTCTGGGCCAAGTTCAAAAGCAACTTGTTTTTTTTCTCCTTTTTTGAGTTGTATTCTTTGGAATCCCTTGAGGGTCTTTATGGGCGTGGTAACACTACTGACCAAGTCGTTCAAATAGAGCTGCACTACTTCTTCTCCATCCCTATCCCCTGTATTCTCAACTTCCACTGTTACTTTTACCTTCCCATCAGCCTTAATGGTAGGCGTAGAAACGTTCAAATTGCTATAGGCAAACTGGGTGTAACTTAAACCATAACCAAAGGGATACAGTGGGTCTTGGCTTTCACTGACATACCTGTGGATAGCAGATGGTTTTTGATTGTAGTAGATGGGCAACTGTCCCACAGATTTAGGAAAGGTGATGGGTAGTCTTCCAGCGGGGTTATAATCCCCGAAGAGCACCTCGGCAACGGCTTTTCCTCCCAGTTCTCCCGGAAACCAAGCTTCCAGTATACCATCCACATTGTCGTTGATCCAATTGATGGACAATGGTCTACCGTTCAGCAAGACACAGATCACTGGGGTTTCTGTGTTGACAAGGGATTGCACCAACTCTGTTTGGGCACCATAAAGATCTAGCGTGGCCACGTCCCTGTTTTCTTCAACCAGTTCATTGGATTCACCCACTACCACAATGACCACATCTGATTTTTTGGCCAAGGCTATGGCCGGGGATAGATCCAACTTGTTGAGGTTCCACCGTAGGTGGGCCCTTGCACCCCAACCGCCTTCCCACATTTCAATGCGGACGCTGTACTTTTTTCCCGCTTCCAGCAAAACGGGATACGTGACAATGTTTGTGGCCCCTTTGGTCCAGTTGTCGATGATCAACTGATCATCGAGCCACATCCGGATTCCGTCGTCCGAACTTAGGCCCAGCCAGCCTTGAAAATTGACATCAGGCTTGATGTATCCGGTCCAGCGAATGGAAAAATTATCGTCGTTCACTCCGGGGGCGGGAAACCAGGGCCAATCAAATTCCAATTGTGGATCTACCCGTTGCAATGTGGCTTCCCCTTCCAGATTCCTATTGTTAAAATATTCCCCTTGAAGCCCATTTTGCTTTCCATCTGGGGTAAATAGATATTTGGACGATATTACTTGGCCCTTATTGATGAGAGGAACCCCTTCTTCATAAGAAATTGAAGACCGATTCCCAACCACTTCCCGAATGCCCTCTAGGACGGTCATCGCCTTTTTGTTCCGAACAGAGTACCCTCCAAGTCGGGAGGCATCTGCATTAGGACCTATGACCGCAATATTGCCGATATCTTTTCGAAGGGGAAGAATATCAGCATTGTTTTTTAGCAAACAGATGGATTTTCTTGCCGCTTCCAAGGCCAAATTTTGATGCTTGTGAGTATGCATACTGGTCGCAATGCTTCCTTGCTTGATGTACGGGTTCTCAAATAGGCCCAACAGGAATTTAAGGCGCAACACACCTCCGGCAGCACGGTCGATCGCACTCATCTCCAAGTTACCTTCATTGACAAGTTCAATCAAGGTATTTTGCCAAAACTGGTTTTCAAAATCGTAAAATTGCATATCCACTCCTGCGGCAACGGCCTGCTCGATGGCTTCTTTTGGGGAATTTGACACATGATGAACGGTCTGCCCATACTTGATGGCCCCCAAATCTGAAATGACAATGCCCTTGAAGCCCCATTCCTTCCGAAGCACATCGGTAAGCAACCAGTGGTTCACGATACAAGGAACCCCATCCAATTCCGAATAAGCACACATGGCGCCCAATGCGCCACCATGCCTGTAGGCTTTTTCAAAAACGGGAAGAAAGTCTTCCCGAGCGGTTCTCTCCCCCACAATGACCGGGGAGGAATTGCCCCCCGCCTGAGGATAACTGTGCACGGCAAAATGCTTGGGTTCGGCAACAATGGCATCGGAAGCAGATAGGGTGTCTCCCTGCATGCCTTTGACGATGGCCAACCCCAGTTCGCCGGCCAAATAGGTATCTTCACTATAAGTCTCCGCCACCCTGCCCCAACGGGGCTCACGACCGATGCCCAAAACAGGTCCCAAGGCATAGTGAACCCCATGGCCACGTGCTTCAGTGCCAATGGTTTTTCCCACTTTATACATCAAATCAGTATCCCATGTGGCCCCCAAACCGATACTCATGGGAAAGGCCGTATTGCCATCGTCCACGTAACCGTGCAGGGCCTCTGCCATGATCAAAGCAGGAATGCCCCAGCGATTGTTCTCGACAACAAATTTTTGAAGGTCGTTGATCATTTTTTCGGATCTGGGATAAATGTCATGGATGGCCCCAACGCCCAACTTTTGGATCGTATTGGATGTCTTTTGCACATCGAATCCCTCATCGGTCTTAAAGAGTTCACCTTTGTACATATCCATTTGGCGGACCTTTTCCTCCAATGACATTCTGGACAGTAGATCGGCCACCCTTTCTTCCACATCCAAGGAAGCATTTTGGTACGGATATGTTTGGGCATACGAGATGCCATGTAGCATCAGTAGTAGTAGGCCCAAAAATGAAATCCTGATCTTTTTATGTTTAGGTATCATCAATTGCATAGGGTTGTTGGTTTGGATGATCAGTCTATGATTATTTCGTCGGCAAAAATCCATGAGGGCAGACCTGCAGCGAAATGCCAATAGGGTGTTTCTGTATTTTTCGCCAATATTTTTACATACCTGACTTTTTGGGGGTTGAAGGTCACATCAAAATAATGGATATCATTGACCTTGCTGTCCTTGACCAAAGGTTTTGGGTTCTTTACGGTACCGAGCACTTGAAAATTTTTGTTGTCTTCCGAACCATAGTAGGTGACCGAGGTCGGGAAAAAGACGACATGGTTGGTTACCTGTAAAAATGCCAAGGATATGGTACTTATGGTCTGGGGCTCACCCAAATCCACCACTACTTCCATATCGTTGCCTTCGTAGCCCAACCAATTGGCGTAAAAACTGCTACCGCCCAAAGCACCATCGGTGAGAACCATGGGATCTTCGTTGGCATATTTTTTTGGCTTGGTCAATGTTGTCACTTTTTTGCCCTTTGCCTTGTTCGGTTTTTTGGCAATTTTGAGAGCAGATAGGTAGTTGAACCCATATTCGCTCACGGTGAAGCCCATTTCATTCATCAATGTGATGTTGTTCTTTTCCGTGGTTTCCATGAAACCTTCCAAAAGGGATTCTACCAAGGGATTGGAAACTTCTGTTCCATTTTCATGGGGCTCCATCAATCGATAGTCTTCAGAAATATTCTTTCTACAGGCTTCCAGCACCGCGTAGTCAACTCCCAATCGGGCCAATTTTACCCTGTTCAGCACTTCCGGTTTATGGGCGACGGCTTCTTCGGCTTGGTCAAACAATTTTGAATACTGATGCAAAGATTCGGGATTAAGGTATGAGGCAAATGCTTCGGAGGGATCGCCATACAGGAACAGGAAAAAATCGTTATCCTCTTTTAGCTTGGCATGGATCGTATCCACGTATTGTTTGATGTAGGACCCTGCTTCCTGATAATATCCCTGGGTAAATTCGGTCAATAGGGCCTCAAAATCCAAATTCGGATTCCAAAGTAGTTTGGCCGTGATGTAGGAACGCAGTTCGAACAGTTCGCTGGGATTGTTGCTATGCTGTTCAAAGACCCAATTGGCATGGTTGTCCCTAAAGAGTTGAATGTTGGGTTGCAGGGTATGCAGATTGGGGAAGGGGGCCAAAAAATTGGTGAATTGGGTGGTGTAGTCCCAAATTCTGATGTTGTCGGTCAATTTCCCCCAACCTCTTAGGTCATCTGCAAAGTCGGTACATTTTTCCGCAATAGGGGCACTTCGGTCACATTCAATGGAGCAAAGGGTGACCAACACATTTTGTGTCGGGGCACTTTTGGGAGGTTTTCGGGTATATTGGTAGGCCAGAGTGGAAATGGTCTTATCCGGGAAGGCCTCGGCGACTTGGTTTACAAATTGGATCATGGAACCGGAAGGACTCCCTTCGGCCTCATCAATTTTACTGCAATTTGCACATTGGCAATATTGTTGGTTGTCATCTTGGCTCACGGAAATTACCGAAGCATCTTGGTTTCGTTCAAAATGCGCCGCAACAGAATCTTTGACAATTTGCAGGACATCCGCATTGGTGAGGCATAACTGGGTGGGCAACCGTTTACCGTTTCTCAAGGCATAGTACTCAGGATGTGTTTTATAGAACTTTTCCTCTGGCATAAAACGATGGAAGGTGTGTACCCTGGCTTCGGGAACGTAATAAGGGAAGGCTTCATGGGTTACCTTTTGTTGGTCTGCATACTCCGGATTTTCATAAAAAAGCCGGGAATGTACCGTTCTGGTGGTAATTTCTGGGCTATAGGAATAATCCATGGGTTCCAGGGCTAGGGTCTTGGTTGTGGGGATGGCTTCCACCCCCGGAGCGTACCATTTGCAACCTAGATAGCGTTCCAAAAATTCATAGACTGCATTTTGGACAGCGCCATCCGATCCTCCTAATATGAACAGGTCATCGCCATCTGTCTTTATTCGTATTTGATGGGATTCCAAAGAGTCGTTCCCAAAATTTCCGATATAGATTTTTTTCTTGGCCGTTTGTGCGCTTTCGCTCACTATGGCCAATTCCACATTGCTTACTTTTTTCAGATAGGATTGCAATATTGCTGCTGATTTCTGCTGGGATTCCGTTGCTTGGTCCGCCAAGAGAATCTCATGGTCGGTTCTGCCTTTTTTAGCAAGGACAATCTGGTCCGAAGAGCAGGACATGAACAAAAATCCCATCGAGCATAATAAGATGCGGATTGTTTTCTTCATTGCGTTGGTTTGATGGTCAGTTCTTTATGGCTGCATCGTACATGGCCTTCAAAAGGCTATTCTTCTCTTTGGTATCATTCCCCAATTGCCAGAACATGATGCCGCCCAGTTTCTTTTTTAGGGCGTATTCGGTTTTCATCCTAACGGACACGGTATCGTCATAACTGATGAGAATACTGTCTTTGGCACTGTATAAAAAGGGAGCCTTTGCAATGGAATCCCAGTATCTGGCGTAGTTTTTGTCCTGTTCAAACTCACTTCTTATGTTGCGATAGGCGGCCCATCCAATATGTGCCCCGCTGTTGGTTTGGTAGATGCCGTTGTTCTCTGGGGGAACCCCTTTCCAAGCCCTTCCATAAAATGCGGCTCCGATTACCAACTGCTCAGGTTTTACCCCTTGATCAAGACAAAACGCAACGATTTTTTCCGCGGACCTAGGGCCGTAATCCCGGCCATCATTTCGCTCCTGTTTCCATTTTTCCATAAATGCTGCCGCAGGGGTACCTGCTATGTCCTTTTCTTGGATCCATCCCAAAGCGGTGTGATGTCCTGTATAAGGAGAATTTCCCCCCACTTGGTCGTAGGTCATGATGTTCATATAGTCCACATAGGGCATCACCTTGTCCAGCTCAACATTTTCATAATAGCGCTTCCATCCTGCTGAGGCAAAGGTTAAGGTCTGCTCTCGTTCCAAGGTGTCCAAAGCCTCCCGCAGTTCTTTCATCAAAAGGGTGAAGTTCTGTTTGTCTTCGGGCCTGGCCCCGGTTCCAGCAGCTGGAATGGCAGGGTATTCCCAGTCTATGTCCAGACCATCCAAGTTGTATTCGGCGTTGAAATCAACCACGCTTTGTACAAACTTTTTTCGGTTCTCAGTAGTGGTTACCATATCCGAAAAACCGTCCGCTCCCCATCCACCACAAGCGACCATCACCTTCAGGTGTGGATGCTTTTTTCGTTGTGCTACCAATTGGCGAAGTTTCTCTCCATTTTCTTCATTGCTGAACTGCATCTTGTTGTCGATCACTTTGGTAAAGGAAAAGATGATGTGGGTCAATTGATCTAAGGGCAATTCTTCCGGATGATATTCTTTTTCAGGAACATAATAGGCCATGACCACCATGGGGGGGTTCTTTGGCTTGTATGTGCTTACTGTGGGAATGGCAAAAGAGGAGGCTAGGATTAAGGTAAAAATGAAACTGAAGGACCGCATATACTTCATGGCATGAATTTTTTGGTCTAAGAATGTAGCCAATTAAAACTTTTGACAGGGAAAGTTTTAGACCAAGGGCATGTATAGCGATACGGACAACCAAAATGATGAACAAAAAACGTGTTGGAAATTTTAGTTAATCTTTAGCCAATAAAAATTTTCGGATTTAAAACTGATATACATTTACTTTAACTTTTAACTTATTGACTAGATGAAGAAAGCGACGTCAACAGGAAAGTCATCTTCTGCAAAAAAGGTAACCACTCCCAATGCGAAGAAGACCACCCAAGCTACCGGTAAAAAGAAGTAACTTGGTTTTTGGCTCTTGGTTAGCCATGTATTGGATGCAAATTAAAAACGCCCCGATGAAAATCGGGGCGTTTCTATTTGTGTTTTCCCTTTAATGGGAATTTTAATTACATCATACCGGGCATACCACCACCCATGGCAGGGCCTGCAGGGGCATCTTCCTTAATATCGGTCAACGCACACTCGGTGGTCAAGATCATACCGGCAACCGAAGCGGCATTTTCCAAAGCGATACGGGTAACTTTCTTAGGGTCTATGATTCCCGCTTGAAGCATGTCCACATACTTATCGGCTTTGGCATCATATCCAAAATCCTTTTTACCTTCAAGTACCTTGGAAATGACGACCGATCCTTCACCACCGGCATTTTCCACGATGGTGCGCAATGGGGCTTCAATGGCCTTGGCCACGATCTGTACCCCAGTGGTCTCATCAAGGGAATCTGTTGCCAGTTTTTCAAGTACTTTTTTGGCACGAACCAAAGCAACACCTCCACCGGCTACGATACCTTCTTCAACAGCAGCGCGGGTTGCGTGCAAAGCATCGTCCACACGGTCTTTCTTTTCTTTCATCTCCACTTCGGAGGCAGCACCTACGTACAACACGGCCACACCCCCGGCCAATTTGGCCAAACGCTCTTGAAGTTTTTCTTTGTCGTAGTCAGAGGTCGTAGTCTCGATCTGGGCCTTGATTTGGTTTACCCTTGCTTTGATGTCAGAAGCTTTACCGGAACCATTTACAATAGTGGTATTGTCCTTATCAATGGTTATGGTCTCTGCGGTGCCCAACATGTCCAAGGAAGCATTCTCCAAGGAGAACCCTCTTTCTTCAGAGATTACGGTACCTCCGGTAAGGATGGCTATATCTTCCAACATGGCCTTTCTGCGATCTCCAAAGCCAGGAGCCTTCACGGCGGCGATCTTAAGGCCACCTCTCAGCTTGTTCACCACCAAAGTGGCAAGGGCCTGCCCTTCAACATCTTCGGCAATGATCAATAGGGGTCTTCCAGATTGTACCACAGGCTCAAGAATGGGGAGGATTTCCTGAAGGTTCGATATTTTTTTATCGAACAAAAGGATGTAGGGATTGTCCAAATCGGCGATCATTTTGTCGGTATCGGTCACAAAGTAGGGCGAAAGGTATCCCCTGTCAAATTGCATACCCTCAACCACATCCACATAGGTATCGGTACCTTTGGCCTCCTCTACGGTGATCACACCCTCTTTGCCCACTTTATCAAAAGCGATGGCGATAAGGTCACCTATGGCTTCGTCATTATTGGAAGAGATAGCGGCTACTTGTTTGATTTTATCGGAATCGTTGCCCACTTTTTTGGCCTGTTTTTCCAAATCGGCGACCAAGGCTTCAACGGCCTTGTCAATGCCGCGTTTCAAATCCATTGGATTGGCACCGGCGGCCACGTTTTTAAGGCCTTCCTTTACAATGGCCTGGGCCAAAACTGTAGCGGTGGTGGTACCGTCACCAGCCTGGTCGTTGGTCTTGGAGGCCACTTCCTTCACCATTTGGGCACCCATGTTTTCGAGGGCATCCTCCAATTCAATTTCCTTTGCCACGGAAACCCCATCTTTGGTCACTTGTGGAGCTCCGAATGATTTACTGATGATCACGTTCCTTCCCTTGGGCCCCAAGGTTACTTTTACGGCTTCGGCCAATTTGTCAACACCCCGTTTTAAGCCATCACGTGCATCTATATCGAACTTAATATCTTTTGCCATTTTTATTTAGTTGATTTTTAATTAAACGATTGCTAAAATGTCACTCTCACGCATGATCAAGTAATCTACGCCATCCAGCTTCAATTCGGTGCCCGCATACTTGCCGTAAAGGACCATATCCCCAACCTTGACGGTTATGGGTTCATCTTTGGTTCCAGGACCTACGGCAACTACCTTGCCCTTTTGTGGTTTTTCTTTTGCGGTATCCGGAATGATGATGCCAGAAGCTGTTTTGGTCTCGGCTTGAGCAGGTTCAACAAGAACCCTATCTGCCAATGGTTTGATATTTACTTTAGCCATATTTTTAATTTTTAGGTATTTGCTTTAAAATTTCTCGAATCATTTAGGCAGAAATTATGCCATTGCCCAAAAACTGACATTCTGGAAAGCAAAAATGCCAGCTTGTCATTCAAGCTGGCATTTTTGTATGTTCTGCCATTCCTAAATCAATTGATTGTGTCTGCTGGATTGGAATTGTCAGTCGGTGGAAGCTGTTCTGGCACCTCTTCCGGTACTGTTTCCGGAACCGTGTTCTCTATGTCATCTCCCTGTAACAATTTTGAATCTGCCTGGCTATAGCTTCCCTTCAGGGAAACGTTGGAAAGCAGGATCAAGACAATCAGTAGGGTGGCAAGGGTCCAAGTACTTTTATCCAAAAAGTCCCCGGTCTTTTTCACACCCCCCACAATTTGGGTTCCACCTCCCCCGAAGGAAGAGGACAATCCGCCGCCTTTGGGGTTTTGGACCATAATGACCAAGACCAACAAAAGGCACACAATGATGATCAGTATCAAAAAAATTGTAAACGTGCTCATTTTTATCTTATTCTTTTTCTTTCTGCAGGTTCTTCACCGCCCGAATTTGGTCTGCAAAGAAACCACTTTTTTCTGGATATTTCAAACTCAATATTTTAAAGGCCTGAATGGCTTTTTTGTACTTTTTCTGCTCCAAATAAACCTTGGCCAAAGTTTCCGTCATCAATTCGTTTTTATCGAACTTGGTCGATTCCTTGATGTTCACCTTCATCTTCAGTTCTTCCTTAGGTACAATTTTGGGATTGTTCTCGATGAACTTGTCCAAAAGATCGAACTTTTTCTTTTTGTCGAGTTCTTCCAGTGCATCACCATCGGGGTCTTGCCCTTGGGTCTTGGAGGTGAGTTGCAACCATTCCGTAAAGGAGTGTTTTTCCTTTTTGGTGAACGGAAGGGGCTTTCCGAGTTGGAGGTCTGCCCCCGCATTGGGTTCTTCTTTGGCGACCGGCTTGCTGGGCTGTTCAGGTTTGGGAGGCTCTTCCGCTTTTTTTGATTTGAACAACGTTGGGTTCAAGATCTGTTCGGCATCTTGAATGTTCTGTGGCAGGGCCTCCTTGGACTCCCCTTGGATGGTTTCCGCATCTGGATTGGGTTCAATTTCCTCGGAAATGGCCTTTTGGTCCTGAAGTCTTGCCCCTCTTCCGGCTATGGCGTCCGCAATGTTGTTCTGTATAAATTCCTTGGAGGTGATATAATCGAACAGCACGTCCCTGTCCGCCGTGTGGGCCGCAGTAGCCTTCAAGGCATTGTTGTACTTGTAGCTATCCAGATTTTTGAGCCCCTTTAGATGCAAGGCCCTGGCAGCCTGAAAATAAGGGTATTCCTCAACAATGTCCTCCAGTTCCCGGGTTTGTTTAGGGGATAGGATGGTATTTGATTTTTGAAGAATGTGTAAAAAATCCGATACGTTCATAACTGCTACCAGTTTCCTAATGAGGCATTGAAAATGTCTTGCGTCAACCGTTCAAAAATTTCTTCATGGGCGGCGGCCTGAACCGATGTGAGGGACGCAGCCGCATCAAAATCGTAAAAGAAAGAAAATCTGCGCTCAAAATCGGCATCTTCCTTGGTCTTGTTGAAGAACCTGACGTTCACGCTCATGGTGAGCCGGTTCTGCGCCGTCCGCTGATCGGCCGTGGCCGTCATGGGGATCACCTTGTATTCCACGATCTCACCTTCGTACAACAGATCTCCGTTGCTCCCGGTAAGGGACAGGCTGGTGAGGTTGTTGATCATATCCTGAAGGGCCAGGGTAAAGTCGCGGTCCAGTCCTGGTACAATGGTGGATCCAGGGCTTTGGTCCGCATAGTTCTGAAAGAAGTTTACCTGGAAACTTGTGGCGGTCCCGATATCGGCACCCGAAAAATTATACGCCCCACAACCATAAACACTAAGGAGCAGCCCCAGTATTCCAATTTTTAAACCATTTCTTTTCATCAATCTCATTCTTGTTAAAGGAAGGTTGGTCGTTTATAGATCGTACTGTTTTATTTTTCGGTACAATGTCCGCTCCGAAATACCCAGCTCGGAGGCAGCGGCCTTTCGTTTTCCACGGTTGCGCTCCAATGATTTTTTGATCAGTTCAATTTCCTTTTCCTGTAAAGATAGGGTTTCTTCCTCTTCGATCTCTTCGGCAAAATGGTAACGATCTTCTTGGGGCTGGGGAACCGGTACCACGGTCTTTGCAACAGGTTCCGGCAAATGCAGGACCTCTGTGATGTCGTCCTCTTCATGGGTGATTTCTTCCTCAGTGTCCCCGTAGATTTTTCGGATCAGGGTTTCGTTCTCTTCCTGCACTTTTTCGGCATTGTCATGCTTCAACAATTCCAAGGTGAGCTTCTTCAGATCGTTCAGGTCGCTCTTCATATCAAAAAGGACCTTGTAAAGAATTTCCCTTTCATTGCTGAAATCACTCTCTTTTTTGGACTGGCCCACCACCGCAGGAAGGTTGGAATCCGCAGCATTGGGCAAATAACCGTTGAGGGTGGCCAAGGAAATGCTCCGGTTTTCCTCGAGTACCGAGATCTGTTCCGCAATGTTCCGAAGCTGTCGGATATTGCCCGGCCAACGATATTTGAGCAGTAATTGGACGGCATCGTCTTCCAACCGGATAGTGGGCATTTTGTATTTCTGTCCAAAATCCGAAGCAAATTTTCGGAACAACAAATGGATGTCCTCTTGCCGTTCACGAAGTGGCGGCAGATGAATTTCGACCGTACTCAATCGGTAGTACAGATCTTCCCGGAATTTTTCCTTTTTTATGGCGTCGAACATGTTGATGTTGGTGGCGGCCACAATGCGTACATCGGTTTTTTGCACTTGCGAGGATCCTACTTTAAGGAACTCCCCGTTTTCCAAGATCCGGAGCAAACGTACTTGGGTGGGCAAGGGAAGTTCCCCAACCTCGTCCAAAAATATGGTCCCGCCATCCGCCACTTCAAAATAGCCACTTCGGGTTTGGGTAGCACCCGTAAAGGCCCCCTTTTCATGGCCGAAAAGTTCACTGTCTATGGTCCCTTCGGGAATGGCACCACAGTTTACGGCAATATATTTGGCGTGTTTGCGGTGCGAAAGGGAATGGATGATTTTTGGAATGGCCTCTTTCCCGACCCCACTTTCCCCGGTCACGAGGACCGAGATATCCGTTGGGGCCACCTGAATGGCCTTTTCTATGGCACGGTTGAGCTTTACATCATTGCCAATGAGCTCAAACCGTTGTTTTATGGATTGAACACTTTCCATCTATTAATTGTTCTTTGAATATGCAATGGCCTCGCCAATAAGGGTGGCAGAAGTGCATTCATTGATTTTTACGTTGACAAAATCGCCCACTTTGTAATGCTCTTTGGGGAAGACCACCACGGTGTTTTGGGAGTTGCGGCCCATCCAATGGGCATTGGATTTTTTGGAGGGACCTTCAATGAGGACTTCCTCGGTTTTTCCCACATGTTGTTGGGTGCGATAGAGCCCATGCCGTTGTTGCAACTCGATGATTTCCTGTAGACGTCGCTTTTTGGTCTCCTCAGGGACATCGTCTTCCATTTTGCGCTCTGCCAAAGTCCCTGGTCGCTCAGAATAGGCGAACATAAAGCCAAAATCGTACTTCACATATTCCATGAGGCTCAAGGTGTCAAAATGGTCTTCCTCTGTCTCTGTGGGGAAACCTGTTATCATATCCTGACTGATGGCACACTCGGGGATGATCCTTCGGATATTGTCGATGAGCTCAAAATATTCCTCGCGGGTATGCAGACGATTCATGGCTTTTAATATACGATTGCTGCCACTTTGCACAGGAAGGTGGATGTACTTGCAAATATTTTCATATTGGGACATGGTCTCGATGACGTCCAAGGTCATGTCCTGTGGATTGGAAGTTGAGAAACGAATCCTCATTTTGGGTTGTGTCAGGGCCACCAATTCCAAAAGCTTGGCAAAATTCACCGAAGTGGCCTTTTGCATTTCCGAAGCGTTTTCAAAATCCTTTTTCAATCCGCCGCCATACCACAGATAGCTGTCCACATTTTGGCCCAGTAGGGTCACTTCCTTGAACCCTTTGGCCCAAAGGTCGTTCACCTCTTCCAAAATGGATTGTGGGTCACGGCTCCGTTCCCGCCCCCGGGTAAAGGGAACCACGCAGAAAGTACACATGTTATCACAGCCACGGGTAATGGAAACAAATGCGGTAACGCCGTTGGAGTTCAAACGCACTGGGGCCACATCGCCATAGGTCTCGTCCTTGGAAAGGATGACGTTCACGGCGTTCCGTCCCTCATCAATTTCTTGGATAAGGTTGGGCAGATCTTTGTAAGCATCCGGCCCCACTACCATATCTACTATTTTCTCCTCTTCCAAAAACTTGCTTTTCAAGCGTTCCGCCATGCAGCCGAGCACGCCCACTTTCATGGTAGGATTGATTTTTTTTACGGCATTGAACTTCTCCAACCGTTTGCGAACGGTTTGCTCCGCTTTTTCACGAATGGAACAGGTGTTTACCAAAACCAAATCGGCTTCCTCCAGCTCTTGGGTGGTGTTAAATCCTTCCTTGGCCAAAATGGAGGCGACAATTTCACTGTCCGAAAAGTTCATTTGACAACCGTAACTTTCTATATAGAGCTTGCGGGTGTTCTTTTCGATGTTGCCCAACGCCAATGCGCTTCCCTGTTGGCTTTCGTCAATAATTTTCGCTATGCTTTCGTCCTTGATCATTTAAGCTGTAATGGGGTGCAAAGATAGTGCTTATTCCATTTTAGTGACAATTTGACAGTGTTTTTAATATCTCTTTCTGGAATTATTGGGATATTCTTAACTTGAGCATTCATTCAAAACCTACCTGACCATGAATTTTGTACAGATTTCGCAAAAAATTTCTGAAAGTGAGCCGTTGGATTTCGGGCGCATTTTTAACAAGACCATAGAGCTTTTCAAAAAAGTTTGGGTACAAGGATTCATCACTTTACTGCTAACACTTGTGGTGATAATACCTTTTTATATTATCCTCTACATTCCTATGATGGCCATGGGGGCAATGGATCCCTATCGTATGAACGGGAATGAATTTCCGCCGGCCCTATGGGTGTTCATGATTGTTTTTTATCCCATTATGATTGTTGGGGTGGCCACTTTTGGCACTTGTCTCAATGCCGCTTTTCTTCGAATTTGTCGGTTCAAGGATTTGGACATTCCCGGCAACGATGATTACTTTTATTACTTTAAAAAACCGTATCTGTACAAGGCTTTTGTACTGGCCCTTATCATCTTGGGCGTTTCCATATTGGGAATGCTCGCATGTGGCATAGGGCTCCTATATGTGGCGGTGCCCATGTCGCTGTTCCCTGTTTTTTTTGCTTTTGATGAGGAGTTGTCACCCATGGAGATAACCAAGGTTTCCTTCCAATTGGGAAACAAAAACTGGTTGGTGATTTTCGGATTGATCTTCGTACTTGGGTTGATTGCGGAACTGGGCATCCTGCTCTGTTTGGTGGGGGTGCTTTTCACGGCCATGCTATCGAAGATTCCGGTTTATTACATCTATAAGGATGCCATAGGTTTTCACCCTTCGGAATGAAAATTTTTAAGGCGTTTACGCAACTTTGTTTAAGGATTTTTATCTAGGGAATGTAGTTCCATCAAAAAACTTAAACACCCATGAAAAAGAAAATCCTATTGCTGCTATCCCTGACGACACTGCTGTTCGTATCTTGTGACAATGACAACAAAGACGAACAGTATGCAGACTATTTGGTGGCCCGCCCTTTGGTCATCAGCAAGGCGGAATTTGCCGCAAGTGTCGATATTATCGCACCTCGCCCCATAGAGGAATCTGGAAAAATCTATACTTATAAGAATTACATTTTTGTCAACGACAAATACCAAGGCGTCCATGTGATCAATAACACCAACCCGGAACAGCCCGTTAAGATTGCCTTTATCAAGATTCCGGGGAATGTGGACATTTCCGTGAAGGACGATTATCTGTATGCCGATAGCCTGATGGATCTGGTAGTGATCGATATTTCGGATATCAACAATATTGTGCAGGTGAACCGGTTGGAAAATGTACTCAACAACAACGTATTTTTCCCGGTAGACGTGGATCTGGTTGAATATGACGATTTTGATCAGCAAACTGAGATTGTCGTTGGGTGGGAAACCGCCACAGAACGAAGATTGGTTTCCGAAGTTGAACAACACACTGGAGGTGGAATTTTCTTTGATGATTTGGCTTTGG
The DNA here is from genome assembly GCA_041391945.1 of Allomuricauda sp. Taxonomy (GTDB): domain Bacteria; phylum Bacteroidota; class Bacteroidia; order Flavobacteriales; family Flavobacteriaceae; genus Flagellimonas. The sequence continues at coordinate 52,000 of JAWKNC010000005.1, forward strand.
CCGAGAACGCCAGTGGCGATACCGGACAGGGAGGTTCTTTGGCAAGGTTTAAAATTGTGAATGACTACCTCTATGCCGTGGATAGCCATAATATCAATGTTTTTGATATTTCCGATCTAGACAGCCCAAATGATTTGGAGGATGTGTATGCCGGATTTGACATTGAGACGATCTTCTATAATGGCGATTATCTTTTCTTGGGTAGCATGCGCGGCATGTACATTTATGATATCACCGACCCAGCAGCACCAACTTTTGTCTCAGAATTTGAGCATGGCACGGCCTGTGATCCCGTGGTGGTGGATGGGGATTATGCCTATGTTACCCTAAGAGGGGGAAATTGGTGCGGGGCCACCGAAAGCGGATTGTTCATTGTGGACATTTCCAACATAGAAAATCCGGAGTTGGCAGTTCAATATCCCATGGATGGGCCTTACGGTCTGGGAATCAAGGACGAGAAACTTTTTGTGTGCGATGGCGATTCCGGTCTCAAGGTCTATGACAAAACGGACATCAACGATTTAAAAGAGCTGAACCATTTTGAGGACATCATCACGTATGATGTCATTCCTTTGGAGAACCATTTGATCATGGTGGGTGACAAAGTACTCTACCAATATGAATATTTGGATGGCGGCATCAAGCTCATCAGTCAGATAGGGCTTAATTAAAAAGTATACTAACTGAATGAAATATCCCGTTTTTAGCGGGATATTTTTTTGGTGTGGGTTTTGTAAAAAATCCAAAATCGAAAAATTCATATACTTTTGTTACCTCAAAACCCAGTGCATGCCAAAGAATTTAGTTATTGTAGAGTCTCCCGCAAAGGCAAAGACCATAGAACGATTTTTAGGAAAAGAGTACCAAGTTGAATCGAGTTTTGGGCATATTGTTGACCTTCCATCCAAAGAACTTGGGGTGGATGTGGAGAACGATTTTAAACCAAAATATACTGTTGACAAGGAAAAAAGATCCTTGGTCAAAAAATTAAAGGAGTTGGCCCAAAAAGCAGATACCATCTGGCTTGCGAGCGATGAGGACCGTGAAGGGGAGGCCATTTCCTGGCATTTGGCGGAAGAACTGAAGTTGGACAAAAGCAAGACCAAACGGATCGTGTTCAACTCCATCACAAAATCGGCCATCCAAAAAGCCATAGAGAACCCAAGGGAGATCAACTATAACTTGGTGAATGCCCAACAGGCCCGTAGGGTCCTGGACCGGCTGGTGGGCTATGAGCTTTCGCCCGTACTTTGGAAAAAGATAAAACCCGGACTTTCCGCAGGCAGGGTACAGTCCGTTGCAGTACGGTTGATCGTGGAGCGCGAAAGGGAAATCGAAGAATTTTCACCAGAGGCTTCTTTTCGAATAAAAGCGGAGTTCAAGACCTCCGAGGGCAATGTCTTTTTGGCAAGGCTTGCCAAGACCTATGCCGCCAAGCAGGAAGCCGAAGCGTTTTTGAAACAGAACATTGGTGCCAGTTTCTCGGTTGCCGATTTGGACAAAAAACCGGCCAAGAAATCACCCGCACCGCCCTTTACAACATCAACTTTGCAACAAGAGGCATCCAGAAAACTCTATTTTTCGGTAAGTCGCACCATGCAAGTGGCCCAACGGTTGTACGAGGCCGGATTGATCACCTATATGAGAACGGACAGCGTGAACCTTTCCAACGAAGCATTGAACGCGGCCAAGGATGCCATCGTCCAAAACTATGGGGAATCCTATAGCAAAGTGCGGAACTATACAGGGAAAACGAAAGGGGCCCAAGAGGCCCATGAGGCCATCCGCCCCACCGATATGAAATTACAATCGCCCTCCCTTGAGCGGGATCAGGCCAAACTCTACGAATTGGTATGGAAACGTACCCTTGCTTCGCAAATGAGCGATGCCGAATTGGAACGGACCAATGTAAAGATCAAGGCCAGTACCCACCAAGAAGAGTTCATGGCCAATGGCGAAGTGATCAAGTTTGACGGTTTTCTAAAAGTATACCTTGAAGATACCGATGAGGAGGATAGGATGGAAGACCAGGAAGGCATGCTTCCGGCCATGCATATTGGCGATATATTGCAAAACAATTTCATTACCGCCACAGAACGCTTTACCAGACCTCCCTATCGTTATACGGAGGCATCTTTGGTGAAGAAACTGGAGGAACTAGGCATTGGGAGGCCATCAACCTATGCCCCTACGATCTCAACCATCCAAAATCGCGGCTATGTGGAAAAAGGCACCATAGAGGGCGTGGAGCGCGGCTATGTGCAATTGGTTTTGGAGAGTGGGAAACTTGCGGAGAGCAGACTTTCAGAAACAGTGGGTTCCGACAAGGGAAAACTGGTGCCCACGGACATTGGGATGATCGTCAACGACTTTTTGGTAAGTCATTTCACCAAGATCCTGGATTATAATTTTACCGCAAAGGTCGAAGAAGATTTTGATGAAATTGCGGCAGGGGATGAGGATTGGCAACAGATGATGAAGGATTTTTACAGGGATTTCCACCCTAACGTGCTCAAAGTGGAGGAAAATGCCGAACGTGCCAGTGGGGAACGCATTTTGGGTGTAGATCCAAAATCCGGCAGACAGGTAGCGGCAAGATTGGGCCGATTTGGCCCCATGATTCAGATAGGGACTGTGGATGAGGAGGAAAAACCTTTGTTCGCCAGCCTATTGCCCGATCAGTCCATCAATACCATCACGTTTGAAGAGGCCATGGAGCTTTTTCAATTGCCCAGAAAATTGGGAGTTTACCAAGGAGAGGAGATCGAGGCCAATGTGGGCAGATATGGCCCTTATGTACGATTTGGAAAAAAATTCATTTCACTTTCGGATGGGGAAAGTGCTTTTGATGTAGATTTGAACAGAGCCATTGCGCTGATCAATGAAAAGGAAAAGGCCGATGCCCCCATTGCAAGGTATCAAGGCAAGGAGGTGACCAAGGGAAAAGGAAGGTTTGGCCCTTTCATCAAATGGGACGGCATGTTCATCAATGTGGGCAAGAAGTATGATTTTGACAACCTTTCCCAGTCCGATATTGAGGAACTCATAAAGGACAAAGAAAAAAAGGAAGCCGAACGATTGGTGCAGGAATGGCCGGAGGAAAAGATAAGGATAGAAAAGGCCCGATGGGGTAGGCATATCATTATAAAAGGAAGGGTCAAGGTTGAACTGGCCAAGGATGTGGATGTCGCAAAAATGACCTTGGAAGAAGCAAAGGCCCTCTTAGAAAAAAAATCACCCAAGAAAAAAGCCACGGCAAAAGCTAAGAAATAGTATGGCGTTCGATTTTTTGGTCCCTGTAAAGGACAAAGTACTGGCGTTCTCCGAATTGTTACCACCACAGGCGCTGGGCAAGAACATCTACATGCACACCGAAAAAGAGGGATTGCCCGTATTTGCCAATGCCACCGTTGCCATATTTGGGGTGTTGGAATCCAGGAACGCTTTTGAAAAAAAAATGGAAAAGCTGGATGTGGATGAGATCCGCATTCAACTCTACCGCCTCATGATGGGCAACTGGAATTCCAACATTATCGACATAGGGGATGTTGAAGAGGGCGACACCGTGGAAGATACCTACTTTGTGGTCAAGGAAATTGTGGCGGGCTTACTGGAAGAAAACATCATACCTATAATAATAGGCGCTACCCAAGATATCACTTTCCCCACCTATAGGGCTTTTGACAAGATCAAGGAAATGGTAAATCTGGTCTCCATTGATAGCCGATTCGATTTTGGGGAGGATGAGGAGCTGATATCTTCCCACTCCTACATGAGCAGGATCATCACCGACAAACCGAACAACCTTTTCAACTTTTCCAATATTGGCTACCAAAGCTATTTCAATGCCCAAGAAGAGATCGATTTGATGGAGCGCCTCTTCTTTGATGCCTATAGATTGGGCGACATAACCGCCCACATAGAATTGGCAGAGCCCATATTGCGCAGTGCGGATATCGTCAGTTTGGATCTGCGCGCCATCCGCGCCAGTGAAATGGGACTGTCCAAAAACTTTTCCCCCAACGGATTCACCGGCCGGGAAATCTGTGCCATTGCCCGCTATGCGGGAATCAGTGACCGAGTCTCCCTTTTTGGCATCTACGAAGGGGAGAACTCCCATCAGGCCTTTCAAATGATTGCCCAGATCATATGGTATTTCATAGAAGGATTAAGCTTTAGGATAAAGGAACAGCCCAGTTCCCGTAGCGAAGACTTTACCAAATTCACCGTGCCCACGGACACGGAAGAGCTGGTATTCTACAAGAGCCACGTTACAGAACGTTGGTGGGTCGAGGTCCCTTCAATTTTGCCGGAACATACTAAAACAAATTCACCGGCGTTATTACCTTGCACTGAAGGGGACTATTTGGATGCTTGCAACCAAAACATTCCAGAAAGGTGGTTCAAAGCCTACAGAAAGGGCTTTAACTAAACAAATTAAATTTTGAGCATTAATTGTTATTGCACAATAAATTATTCAAAAAACAGTTTTGAGAATAATGAATTTGTGTAGCACAGTTTATAATCTTGAATCGAAAAATTTAACCTAAAGTATGAGAAAGCTATTCTTTTCATCAATAGCACTTGTTTTTTTGCTTACCAGTTGTGGTTCAAAATCACGGTCAAAAGGTGAACTAGTTGGGGCCCCTGGAAAAAAATGGCATCCAGAGAAACCGTATGGAATGGAACTGATTCCCCGTGGCGCCTTTGTAATGGGGAAGGCTGAAGAAGATCAGGCGAAAGTATCTAACGCCCCCACAAGAACAGTTACCGTGCGTTCCTTCTATATGGATGATACGGAGATCACAAATAGTGAGTACCGTCAATTTGTGGAGTGGGTAAAAGACTCCGTGGTCAGGACCAAATTGGCCATCTTGGCCGATGAGTTGGGTCCTTGGATCTGAGGATGAAGGTATTGGAGATATGTTTTATGACACCGATACAACCAAAATTTCCGTTTACGAAAAGTATATGTTGGACAACTATGCTGACTGGGAGAGACCGGTTATGAAGGCAGGGCGTTGAACATGGATGTGGATTTGGTATGGGACACTTCGGAATATCCAGATGAGTATTATGCAGAGGTAATGGACTCCATTTACCTGCCCGAAGAAGAAAGCTATAACGGATTGCGTTCCGTAGACGTGACCAAGTTAAAGTACAAGTATAGCTGGATGGACATAGAGGCTGCCGCCCGCGCAAGAACGGGTAGCCGTAAGGACTTCATCAAGCAGGAAGAGTTGGAAATCTATCCAGATACAACGGTTTGGATCAGGGATTTTGAATATTCCTATAACGAACCCATGCATAATGACTATTTTTGGCATGATGACACAGTGAGTATCCCGTAGAATACTGATGCAGGCCAAGGCCTTCTGCAATTGGAGGACCAAGTTCAAGAACGACGATCAAAAAGTCGCGGAAAACAATTTGTCAACTTAATGACTGCCCACGGAAGCGGAATGGGAATATGCGGCCAGGGGAGGTATTGAAGGAGGAACATACCTTACGGGGAGGTCCTTATGCGATCAAAGGACACAGGGTGTTTCATGGCCAATTTTAAAAACTACAAAGCGTGGGGATTACGCAGCAGATTCCGCATTGCATACGGTAGAGGCAAAACTCTATGAGCCAAACGATTATAACTCAAAATATGGCCGGCAACGTATCGGAATGGACCAGTTCCAGCTGATGCAGGGGCATACGAATATTTGTCCACCACATGAACCCCAATGTGGGCTCCGACAGAACAACAAAAGAAAGTTATCCGTGGAGGATCATGGAAGGATGTTGCGTACTTCCTGCAAGTAAGTACCTGCGACTATGAGTACCAAGATTCCGCAAGAAGCTATATCATTCGTACCGTGCAGATTACATGGGCGAAGAGGATTCCACCAACGGAAAAAGAGGATTATAATTAGAATACAGAGAACATTATATAAACTAAAGTAGTAACCAAATACCTATTTATATAACTTAATTAAAACTAGAATTATGGCACAGTCAAAATCAACAAAAAAGCTGTTTAACATGGCCTATGGCCTTGGAGCATCGGTAGTAATTATTGCGCATTGTTCACATCCTTCACTGTTGACCACTTACAGGTGGACTTCTTCTTGCGGTTGGACTCATTACCGAAGCATTGATCTTTGCGATCAGCGCATTTGAACCAGTGGACGACGAATACGATTGGTCCTTGGTTTATCCAGAATTGGCCGGTGGCCAGCAAGACGCCAAAAGAAAGCAAGATGCTAAGGACGCCAAGGAAGCAGAAGGAATCCTTTCCAGAAAATTGGATGAGCTTCTTAAAGAGGCCAACATCGATTCTGAGCTTTTCTCAAGCTTGGGTGAGAGCATCAGAAGCTTTGAAGGTGCTGCCAAGAACATCGCTCCTACCACAGATGCGATCCAGCACACCAAAAAATACTCTGAGGAATTGTCCCATGCCGCTGCCCAAATGGAATCTTTGAACAGCCTGTACAAAGTACAGTTGGAAAGCGCCAGCCGTCAAGCTTCCATCAACGAGGAAGTGGTACAGAACGCTGGAGCCTTGAAAGACCAAATGGAATCTTTGGCCACAAACCTTTCTTCCTTGAACGGAGTTTATGGAGGTATGCTATCTGCTATGAGCAGCAGAAACTAATTAGGTATTGATTTAATGGATACCAAAACCCAAATCAAATTAATTATTAATTCTAATTAGATAAACATGGCATCAGGAAAACAAAACGCCACGTCAGAAGACGACATCAACCTCATGTACCCGACCAGTCGCGATGTTGGCCTTAAATACAGAGCAAGGAAGTTCTTGCGGCATTCGGATTGATGAATGCAAAGCTGGAAAGTTCCAATGCGAAGGCGGACGCAAACAATTTGGCCTATTTGAAGGCTTGGAGACCAAGGCTCTGAAGACAACATCAAATACGGCCCTTGTTTGAAAAAGCCCAAGAAGTAAAGCAATTGTCCCAAGAGTACTATGATTACTTAAAAGGACTCAAACCCAGATGATGGCTCTATCAGGAAGATCCTGCACAACTATGTTGTCATGGACAAGTCTGATTTCTTGGACCAAAAGTTTTTCCAAGGTGACAACTTGGCCCCAGAAGGGCAAAAGTTCCTTGCAAGCCTTAAAAACTATAGGGAAAAGATATTGACTGTCATCCCAGAAAACATGACCGAGGTTCGTAGCGCGGTTCAGACCAGATTTGAGACCGGCGACGAAAACGGAAAGGTGACCCGACTTAGGGATAAGGTAAAGGTAGATTGGATGAATTACCATTTTGAAGGGTACCCATTGGTGGCTTCCTTGACCAAGATCACTCAGTTGCAGGCCGATATCAAGGCCACCGAGCAAGAGGTGCTGAAAGGTCTTTTGGAAGGTAACTTGACCGCTGCGGTCTCTTTGAAGAATTTTTCCAACTTGTTTTATACCGAGAAATCAGTGTTCTACGCCGGTGAGAAGTTTCAAGGAGGTCTGGTTTTGGGTAAAACCGATAAAACTTCCAAGCCCGTTAGTGCAAAACTTACCTTGGATGGTAGGGAATTGCAAGAAGGTAGGGACTATACCTTGGAAGCAGGAGGTGTGAAACTATTGATCAGCGCTGGAGCTGCAGGTGATCACGAATTGGAAGGTGAATTGATGTACATGCAGGACGGCAGTGAAGTTCCTGTTGTGGTTAAAAACACTTTTTCTACGATCAACAAGCCAAACGCTGCTGTAATCGCTGCAGACAAGATGAACGTGGTATACCGTGGTGTGGCCAACCCAATGACCATCTCCATTCCTGGTATTCCAGATAACAAGGTTACCGCCTCTGCCCCTGGATTGACCAGAAGGTCCGGTAGCAACTATATCATGAACCCAGGTACCGGTAGGGAAGTTACCATCAATGCATCCGGTGTATTGCCAGATGGAACAAGGGTAAGTACTCCTGCCACCTTTAGGATCAAGGATATCCCAAGACCAGGTGGTACCGTTCGCGGTGAGGCAGGTAGTGTTCAAATGCCAAGAAAAAACCTTGAGATTTCTACAGTTGGAGCCATGTTGGAGGATTTTGACTTTGACCTTAACCTAGCGGTTAGCGGATTCAAGTTCAAGGTTCCCGGTCAGCCAACCATAGATGTCAACGGGAATAAATTGGACGGTAGGGCCAAATCTGCCCTTCAACGCGCCAAAAGAGGTGACGCCATCCAGATTTTCGATATCCAAGCATACATTACCAACAACAAGAGCTATAAGTTGAAAAAAGTCTCTCCTGTTGTGGTTGAGCTTACAAACTAAAAAGTATAAAAGTGATCATGAATTGGAAAAATGCATTTTTAATTGGATTGTTGGGCGTATTGCCCGTATCAATAATGGCACAGGCAAACATATTGAATGCCAAATTGCCCACTGATATCGGCAAAAAGACAGAAGCCCAGATAGAGCAGGATGCTGACGCTCCCTTGGAGTACGGTTATGTGGATGATAGGGACATCCTATGGTCCAAGACCGTTTGGGAGATTATTGACCTGGACGAACGTGTCAACTTTCCATTGTACTACCCAACGGATACCATTGGTATCGGGAAGGATAGAAGGTCACTCTACCACGTTCTGATGAAGAATATCAGAAATGGGAAATTGACCGAGGTGTATACGGATTCGTATTTCACCGATAAGCGAACTTTGGATGATTTGGCGGCCACCTTGAAGAAAGTGGACACCACTGATCTTGGATACGAACAATTCAATGCCGGGGAACAGATTTCACCTGAGTTTATCAACCAGAGGGATTTGACCGCGGCGGATATTGAAGAGTATCATATTAAGGGAATGTGGTATTTTGACAAACGCCAAGGGGAACTTAAATATCGTTTATTGGGGATAGCACCGGTTGCGCCCGATGTAAACTTCATAGATGATGAATCCGTGGATCCAGGAGAGAACAAAGTGGAACTGTTCTGGGTATGGTATCCTGCAGCAAGACAGATACTGCACGAGGCCAAAGTTTACAATCAGCAGAACTCTGCAAGACCCATTTCCTTTGATATGCTATTGAATGCAAGACGTTTCAACGGTGTGGTCTACAAAGAGGAAAATGTTCACGGAGACCGTGAAATAGACGATTACATTTTTGACAATGCACTGTTCCAGCTGCTTGAGGCCCAAAGAATCAAAGAAGCGATTCGGGATAAGGAACAGGATATGTGGGCTTACTAGGCCATTAGACTATATTTCCAATTCAATTCATATAACGCCGCACTTTTGTGCGGCGTTTTTTTGTTCACCTTTTGTTTAATTTCAGAGGAATACCCAAGGAGTTGGCTAACTTAGCGTTATGTTGGATTATATAGTTGTTGGCCTGGGTCTGGCAGGGATTTCATTTTGTGAAGTACTGGAAAGGGAGGGAAAATCCTTTACAGTGATTTCCGATGGCTCCCAAGGAGCTTCGCAAGTGGCCGGGGGGCTGTACAACCCAGTGGTCTTGAAAAGGTTCACCATGGCCTGGAAAGGCATGGAGCAAATGCAATTGGCCCAACCGTTCTATATACAGTTGGAAGAGAAGCTGGGCGTTAAGCTGGACCATAAACTGGCCGTGCTCCGCCGATTTGCTTCCATAGAGGAACAAAATGCCTGGTTTGCGGCTTCAGATAGACCAGGACTTGAACATTTTCTGTCCACCGCAATCATCCAGAACACCAACCCGAACATCGATGCCCCATTTGGTTTTGGGGAAGTAAAGTACACGGGTAGGATTGACACGGAAAGGTTGGTAAATGCCTACCGGGAATATTTGGCCCAAAAAGGACTCTTGGAAACGGAGGCTTTCGATTTTTCTCGTTTTGAGACCGGGGATGGGCATATTTCCTATAAGTCAACAAGAGCAAGGCAAATTGTATTTGCGTGCGGTTATGGGCTTAAAAATGACCCATTTTTCAGGTATTTGCCGCTCAATGGCACCAAAGGGGAGCTACTTACCATAAAAACGCCGGATTACAAGGAAAAAAATGTCATCAAATCCTCAGTGTTCACCATTCCCATGGGAAGTGATCTATACCGTGTTGGTGCCACATACAAGTGGAAGGACAAGACCCATGAGCCCACGGAAGCTTCAAAAAATGAACTTTTGGAAAAGTTGGGCACTTTTTTGAAGTGCGAATACCAAATAGTTAACCATGTAGCAGGGATTCGGCCCACTGTGGCAGACAGAAGACCATTGGTAGGCCAACACCCCGAACACAAGAAACTTTATATTCTCAACGGACTGGGCTCTAGGGGAGTGCTCATCGCTCCATATGCGGCCCAACAATTGTTCCATGCCATTGAACACGGTGTGGAACTCGACCCTGAAATCAACATAGCGAGGTTTGCCAAAAAGTATTACTCCAATTGACTTTTCACCTTTGGAGGGTCATATTTTATGAAGAAATTGATCCAAATGTTTCGGGATAACCGAATGATGACCGGCAAAAAAACAATCAAAGTGGCCACGATCGCGATGAAGGTGTTCACCAAGGAGGTCCCGATGAACAAAAAGGCGATCACAAAGGCGGCCACGGCAAAGGCAATGCCCACCGCATAGCTCACATACATGGAACCATAGAAGAACGAAGGTTCAATCTTGTATTTTGTGCCGCAGTTTGAACACCGCTCATGCATCTTGAAAAGTTGGGAAATGGCATAGGGATTGGGGTTTGTGTACATGCTCTCTTCATGGCATTTGGGACAACTTCCTGTTAAAATACTGTACAGTTTGGTTCCTTTTTTTAACATTTGCAGCGATTTTGCACAAAAGTAAGGATTCACCAACGTTTGTTATGTAATCCTGGTCACAATATTATGCTGAACATTCACAATCTTTCCGTTGCCTTTGGGGGTGAGTATCTGTTTGAGGAAATAGCGTTCCGCTTGAACGGTGGGGACCGCGTAGGCCTTATTGGAAAGAACGGGGCCGGAAAATCTACCTTGCTGAAATTGCTCTCCAAGGAAATGGCACCAGATACAGGGACCATAGCTACCGAAAAGGATATCAAGATTGGTTTTTTGAAACAGGATATTGATTTTGAGTATGGCCGCACCGTTTTGGAAGAGTCCTATCAGGCGTTCTCCGAGATAAAATCGCTGGAGCATTCGTTGGAACAGATCAATACTGCCCTTGCAGAACGTACGGATTATGAGAGCGATGCATACCATAAGCTTATGGTTGATTTGAACGATGCCACCCACCACTACGAGATTTTGGGAGGATACAACTATCAGGGAGATACCGAGAAAGTGTTGCTGGGACTAGGGTTCAAAAGGGATGATTTCGACAAACTCACCGATACCTTTTCGGGCGGATGGCGGATGCGTATCGAGTTAGCCAAGCTCTTGCTGCAAAACAATGATGTGCTGCTTTTGGATGAGCCCACCAACCATCTGGACATAGAATCCATCATTTGGCTGGAACAGTTCCTGAAAACATATTCAGGGGCGGTGGTGATCGTATCGCACGATAAGATGTTCTTGGACAATGTCACCAACAGGACCATAGAGATTTCATTGGGGCGGATTTACGACTACAACAAGCCCTACTCAAAATTCCTTGAGCTGAGAAAAGAAATCAAGGAACAGCAACTCAATGCCCAAAAAAATCAGGAAAAACAAATTCAACAGACCGAAAAACTGATTGAAAAGTTTAGGGCAAAAGCCAGTAAGGCCTCCATGGCACAATCCCTGATCAAGAAATTGGACAAGATAGAGCGCATTGAGGTGGATGAAGAGGACAACAGTGTCATGAACCTCAGGTTTCCCGTGTCCATCACCCCCGGGAAAGTTGTGGCAGAAATGGAAAATCTCTCCAAAAGCTATGGTAAAAAGCAGGTGCTGCAAAACATTGACCTTTTGGTGGAACGTGGCACAAAAACCGCTTTTGTTGGGCAAAATGGACAGGGAAAGACCACTTTGGCCAAGATCATGGTAGGGGAGTTGGACCATACCGGAAGCATTAAAATTGGGCACAACGTACAAATCGGCTATTTTGCCCAGAACCAAGCAGAATATTTGGATGGGGAGAAGACCATTCTTGATACCATGGTAGATGCGGCCAATGAAGGCAACAGGAGCAGGGTAAGGGATATTTTGGGATCCTTCTTGTTCCGTGGCGATGAAGTGGATAAATACGTGAAGGTACTCTCTGGAGGGGAGCGTAACCGTTTGGCATTGGCCAAAATGCTGTTGCAGCCCTTCAATGTGTTGATCATGGATGAGCCCACCAACCATTTGGACATCAAGTCCAAAAATGTATTGAAACAAGCCCTGCAAAACTTTGGGGGGACCTTGGTCTTGGTATCGCACGATCGGGATTTTTTACAGGGACTTACCGACAGGGTCTACGAGTTCAGGGATGGCCGTATCAAGGAATATTTGGGGGATATTGACTTTTATCTGGACCAGCGAAAGGCAGATGATTTCCGAAAAATTGAAAAAGGGGAGCAAAAGACCCAAATTATGGCCAAGGTTGAGGAAAAAGAGAACGACTACCAGACCCAGAAAAAGGTCAAGTCACTAAAAAATAGGTTGGGCGGGGTTGAAAAGAACATAACACAGTTGGAAAAGGAAATAGCCCACATTGACCATGAATTGCTGATGGATTACGATGGCACCATTGCCAAACCCGGTTTTTTTGATGGATATCAGAAAAAGAAAAAACTGCTGGAATCCTTGATGGAAGATTGGGAAAAATTATCCCACGACCTAGAATCATTGGCCTGATTCGGATAAAACTGTACTGTCAGACCACATTTTCTCCATTTTTCACAACATTTTTTCGACACTTCACCGATTAAGTTTGTAGCACTTTTCTTTCTTTTGTTACTTTGTAGGTAAATTCTTTAGGAATAAATCAGTAATCAATGATTAGAACGGTCATTTTTTTTGTACTACTAGTTTCGTCTTGGGGGCAAACGTTTGCCTATGATGAAATTTCGCAAAAGGAAAAAAGCGCCCTCATTGACCTTTTCACCGCCACAAAAGGTGAAGAATGGAATACTCCTTGGGATTTACATGCTCCTGTGGACACATGGAAAGGTGTGGAATTGCAGGATGGCCATGTTGTGGGAATAAACTTGTTCAGGAACAATTTGGACGGTGCGCTTCCCGAAAGTATCGGGAGCCTAAAATATTTGACCCAACTCAACCTTGCATTCAATAGCATAACCGGAGTTTTGCCCAAGGATATTGTCAAGCTGGAACATTTAAAGGTGCTTCGATTGGAGATGAACCGAATTAAAGGTTCCCTGCCTGCTGACGTGGGCCAACTCAAGGAACTTGAGGTCTTTTCCATGTTCAACAACTTCCTGAGTGGACCTATCCCACCGGCTTTTGGGGAACTTAAGAATCTGAGGGAACTCAATCTATCCAGCAATAATCTGAAGGGGACCATTCCAGAATCCATTGGAAATTTGAACAAGCTGGAGGCATTGGGACTTTTTGAGAACAATTTGGAAGGCTCCATCCCCACTGAAATTGGAAAATTGGGAAAATTAAAGGAATTGGTCTTGGCCAACAATCAATTGGGGGGCGAAATCCCAGTCGAATTTGGACAATTGGCCAGCCTAAAGATATTGCAGCTTCAGAACAACAGATTCGATTCTTACACAGGGTTAAAGGCCATGGACGCCGATCAATTTTTGGTCTTTGATTCCGATGACGATTCAGTATATCCCAAATTCAATCAGATCCAATTGCAACGTACGCGCATGGCGGATACAGAATTTGAGGATGAAGATATTGACGATAATGAGTAGTTAATTATACTTTAGTTTGTTTGGTTTGGGGATACAGGCGTGTATCCCCTTTTTTGTTTTTGGAGCTTCCCTCACATGAAGTTCCCAAACAATTTATGAAATATTTAACCTGAGAAAATTTCTCAGCGAATAGCTTTGCATAGACTAATTTGACCCAACACATGCGCAAGCTCATTATTTCGGCCGTTGCGGGCGGCATCATTATATTGGGATCCTTATATTTTGCAGGGCTCATTGCCGGGAGCAAGGAGGAAGGGAGACCACATTCCGAAAAAGTTATCAAGACCGTTTTTGTGGACACTGTTACAAATGGCATTGTCCCCATTGTGTTGTCGGCCAATGGAAATCTAAAGGCAAAAAAAAGGGTAGAGCTGTTTGCCGAAGTGCAGGGGGTATTTAGGCCCGGCAGCAAATTGTTCAGGACGGGGCAAGAGTATAGTGCCGGTCAGACCTTGATCCGCATTGATGCCAATGAATACTACGCAAGTGTCCAATCCGCAAAAAGCAATCTGTACAATTTGCTGACATCCATAATGCCCGATCTAAGATTGGATTATCCTGAGATATATCCTAAATGGCAGGCGTACTTGAACAATTTCGACTTGGGCAAAGGCACTCCTGAATTGCCTGAAATGACCTCTGAAAAGGAAAAATTCTTCATCACGGGAAGAGGTGTCATATCCAACTATTACAATGTTAAGAACTTGGAACAGCGTCTTTCCAAGTATACCATCAGTGCGCCATTCAATGGCGTGCTCACGGATGCGCTGGTAACCGAGGGAACCTTGATAAGGGTGGGCCAGAAGCTTGGGGAGTACATCAATACAGGGGTCTATGAGCTTGAAGTTTCCGTGAGCAAGACCTATGGCGATTTTTTAAGGGTAGGAAAAAAAGTGGAACTCTCCAACTTGGACAAGACCCAAAAATATATGGGCGAGGTGACCCGGGTCAATGGACGCGTTGACCAGAACTCACAGACCATTACCGTTTTCATAGAAGTGAGTGGGGATAATTTAAAGGAAGGCCAATACTTGGAGGCCAACCTGCAGGCAAAGGAAGAACTGGCTGCCATTGAGTTGGATCGTTCGCTCTTATTGGAAGGAAACCAGATTTTTGTGGTAAGGGATTCCATTTTGGACCTTATAGATGTGGACCCGGTTTACTTTACCGACAAAAAGGTGGTACTGAAAAATGTTCCAGATGGGGAAGTGGTGGTTGTCAAGGCCTTGACAGGAGCCTATGCCGGCATGTTGGTAAAAGTATTTGACGATAGCAAATCCAAAACTGAAAAATCGTGAGGAAGGTAATCTCCTATTTTATTAAATACCATATGGCCGTAAATGTCTTCATTTTGGCATTTTTCGTCTTTGGTATTGTCGGTGCCCTATCCTTGAAATCTTCGTTTTTCCCACTTTCAGAGTCCAAGAATATCCTGATCAATATTGCATATCCGGGAGCATCACCATTGGAAGTGGAGGAAGGGATTACCCTTAAGATCGAGGACAACCTCAAGGGATTGGAAGGAGTGGAGCGGGTGACCTCCACTTCCAGGGAGAACAGTGGTTCCATCAACGTGGAGATTGAGAAGGGCCGGGATATTGATTTTATGTTGTTGGAGGTCAAAAATGCTGTGGATAGGGTACCTACCTTTCCGGCGGGCATGGAACCCCTCATCGTTTCCAAACTGGAAGCGGTACGCCCCACCATAAGTTTTGCCATAAGCGGAAAAGATGTTCCCTTGGTGACCCTGAAACAGATTGGGCGCCAAATAGAAAATGATCTTAGGGCCATTGAAGGAATTTCCCAGATCGAGGTGACCGGTTATCCCGAAGAGGAAATAGAGATTGCGGTGGATGAGAACAGCCTGTTGGCCTACAACCTATCCTTTGATGAGGTGGCCCAAGCGGTTTCTAACGCCAATATTTTGGTGACAGGGGGAAATATAAAGACCGTCACGGAAGAGTATCTGATCCGGGCCAAAAACCGTTCCTATTATGGGGATGAACTTTCCAACATTGTGGTACGGGCCGATGCTTCTGGTAGGGCTATACGGCTGAAGGACGTGGCAAAGATCAGGGACCGTTTTTCAGAAACACCCAACACTTCCTATTTCAATGAGGCCTTGGCGGTCAATTTGACCGTTACCAGCACCAATACCGAAGACCTACTGGGCTCTGCGAAGAATGTTAAAAAATATATTGAGGATTTCAATCAAAAATATACCAATGTACAGTTGAACGTGGTGGACGATCGTTCCAAAACCTTGACCCAAAGGACCCAACTGCTCACCGAGAATGCCATTATCGGGATGTTATTGGTCCTTGCTTTCCTATCACTTTTCTTGAATACCAGATTGGCATTTTGGGTGGCTTTCGGATTGCCGATCGCCTTTTTGGGCATGTTTGTCTTTGCCCCCATGCTCAATGTCACGATCAATGTATTGTCGCTTTTTGGGATGATCATCGTTGTCGGTATTTTGGTTGATGACGGGATTGTCATTGCAGAAAACATCTATCAACACTATGAAAGGGGAAAGCCGCCCATCCGCGCTGCCATAGATGGTACCGTTGAGGTTATCCCACCGGTGCTTTCGGCAATTATTACCACAGTGCTGGCCTTTTCGGTCTTTATGTTCCTGGACGGACGCATTGGGGAATTTTTCAGTGAAGTATCGGTAATCGTGATCCTAACACTGGTAATTTCCCTGATCGAGGCATTGATCATATTACCTGCTCACTTGGCACATTCAAAAGCACTGCACCCTCAAGACAAAGGACCGAAAACAGGTATTGCGAAAGTGTTCGCAAAACTTCGCGCGATCAACAGAATAGGAGATCGCTTTATGGCCTATATGCGGGACAAATGGTACGCACCTGCGTTACGGTTTTCCTTGGAATACAAGTTCTTGGCCTTCGCCCTATTCTTTATGGCCTTGGTACTTACCTTGGGATCTATTGGCGGTGGCATCATCAGGACCGCATTTTTCCCTAGGATTGCCAGTGACCGTGTCGACGTGGAGCTTCGGATGCCCAATGGCACCAATGAGAAGGTGACGGATTCCATTATTAGTCTGATTCAGGAAAAGGCACATATCGTCAACCAAGAACTCACCGATAAATACCTACAGGGCACGGACAAGATGCTCTTTGAGAACATGATCAAAAATGTGGGCCCAGGATCTTCCGCGGCTACCTTGGTGATCAATTTGTTGCCTGGAGAGGAACGCCCGGATGAGATCAGGGCCGACATGGTGACCACTAGGCTTAGGGAATTGGTGGGTCCGGTGATCGGTGTGGAAAGTCTCATTTACGGCTCGGGAGGAAACTTTGGGGGAGATCCGGTCTCTGTATCGCTGTTGGGCAATAATATTACGGAACTGAAAGCGGCCAAGGAAGAATTGAAGGCAGCCATGCTGGACAATGCCAACCTAAAGGATGTAACGGACAACGATCCGGCCGGAATCAAGGAAATACAGCTGCAATTAAAGGAAAACGCCTATCTCTTGGGATTGGACCTCCGTACTGTTATGAACCAAGTTCGGGCAGGGTTTTTTGGTGCCCATGTACAGCGTTTTCAACGCGGTCAGGACGAGATACGCGTGTGGGTGCGGTACGATCGCGAAAACAGGTCCTCCATTTCAGATTTGGATGAAATGCGGATATTGGCCCCCAATGGTGAAAGAATACCGCTCAAAGAAATTGCCACCTATTCCATAGAGCGAGGCGATGTGGCCATAAACCACTTGGATGGGCGACGGGAGATCCAGGTGTCCTCAGACCTGACAGATCCGGAAACCACCAGTGGAACCGATGCCATGGCATGGATACGCAACGATGTAATGCCAGAGATATTGTCAAAATATCCATCCATAACCCCATCATTTGAGGGCCAGAACAGAGAGGCCAATAAATTGATCCGCTCGCTGCGCTTTGTGGGACTCATAGTGATCTTTCTCATATTCATTACCATAGCGTTTACATTCAGGAGTATAAGCCAGCCCCTGCTGTTGCTACTTTTGGTGCCCTTTAGTTTAACCGCTGTGGCATGGGGGCATTGGATACACGGTTTCCCCATCAATATCTTATCTATGTTGGGGATTATTGCCCTTATTGGGATCATGGTCAACGATGGTCTGGTGCTCATCGGCAAGTTCAACATCAATCTGCGCAACGGGATGAAGTTCGATGATGCCCTTTACGAAGCGGGACGTTCCCGTTTCAGGGCCATATTTTTGACCTCGGCAACCACAATTGCAGGTCTTGCCCCCTTGTTGCTGGAAAAGAGTAGACAGGCCCAATTCTTAAAACCGATGGCCATTTCCATAGCTTACGGTATTGCCTTTGCCACTGTGCTTACGTTGTTGATGCTGCCCTTGTTCCTTTCCTTTGGGAACAATTTGAAAGTCCTTTTCAAAAGGCTATGGACCGGTGAGCGCGTTACCAGGGAAGAAGTGGAACGGGCCATAAGGGAAAAACACGAGGAAGAAGAGATGTTGGAAGGCAGCAAACATAAGCTGAATGGAAGTCCCAATCATGAAGAATCCGAAGAGGAGGCTTCAAAAGTTTTAGAAGAAACAACATAATGAGAAGTAGTTTTTATACGTTACCCTTTTTTTTATTGTTTTTTGGATATGCTGCCAAGGCTCAGGAAGAGGTCCTTTCCAAGGAAGAGGCCATAGCGGTGGTCTTGGAGAACAATTTGGGCATAAAAGTGGCACGGAACATCAAAAAGATCGATGAGAACAATGCCAACATCCTCAATTCAGGTTATCTACCCTCGGTTACGGCCAATGCCGGCGGCAGCATAGACCGCCAAAATACCGAAGGTTCCTTGGCCAATGGGGAAACACGTACGGCGGATGGTGCGGAGACCAGACGCTACAACGCATCCGTCAATGTAAACTATACCCTTTTCGATGGCCTGGGACGACATTACAATTACAAAAGTTTCCAAGAGCGCAACGAGCAATCCGAGCTGGAAGTTAGACAGACCATAGAGACCACCATTCTTCAATTGTTTTCTGTTTACTACGAAGTGGCAAGACTGACCGAGAACACCAATAATTTGGAACAGGCGTTGGAAATCTCAAAAGATAGGTTCAAGAGGGCTCAATACCAGTTTGAATATGGCCAGAATACAGGTCTTGACGTATTGAATGCGGAAGTGGACATCAATACGGATAGCATCAACCTACTCAATTCAAGACAGCGGCTTCGTAATACCGTTCGGGATTTGAACCTTATTTTGAACCGAGACCTCTCCACCCAGTTCTCCGCCGATACTACCGTAAACTTTGTGTCAGGGCTTCAAATGGAGAACATACACAATGAGGCAAAATTGAACAACGTACGGCTCCAGATTGCAGAAAAGGACATCAACATCAACAATTATAACGTCAAAGTGGCAAGAAGTGCCTTTTTGCCCACTATCGGCCTTACAGGGAGTTATGGATGGAACGAATCCAACAACAACAGCCCACTGGCCTTCACCGTACAGAATACTTCCACTGGGGTCTCTGGAGGGGTGAACCTCACTTGGAGCCTGTTCAATGGGGGAAGGTCCATCACCAGTATAAAAAATGCCCGTATAGGCTATGAGAACCAAGAGTTGTTCAAAAAGCAGATTGAATTGGAGGTGGAACGAGACATTACCAATGCTTGGGACAGCTACACCAATGCGCTCTACGTGCTGCAGGTACAGGAAAAGAACCTACAGACCAACCAGAACAACTTTAACCGTACCGACGAACGTTATCGGTTGGGGCAGGTGACCTCCATAGAATTTAGGCAGGCCCAATTGAACCTATTGAATGCGGAACTGGCAAAAAGCCAGGCCAAGTACAATGCGAAACTGGCCGAATTGCAAATGCTCCAGATAAGTGGTCAGCTGCTGAATGTGGACTTTTAAAGGCATGGAAAAATCCTTTTTTGGGTATGTATGAGCATTTTTTTCAATGTCCCCATTGTTGGGAAGAGATTTCCTTTCTTTTGGACAGTTCGATATCCCAGCAGACCTATGTGGAAGATTGCGAAGTCTGTTGCAACCCCATTGAAGTGACCGTACAATTTGCCAATCAGGAATTGATGGCTTTTGATCTTCGCGAATTGGGCGAATGATTTTTTTGATGGTTGCCGAATAATGTAATACTTTGTGGGCACAACAGAAGTAGTGTTTGCCAAGCATTATCAACCAATTAGATACTATTTTTCAAATGAGGATAAACGACGATTCACCATTAGGAGCCTTTCATGCAGTTGAAGACCGCTATGACCGCATGCAATATAGGCGTTGTGGCAACAGCGGTATTTTGTTGCCCATGATATCATTGGGCCTATGGCATAATTTTGGTCATTCTGATGATTTTAAGAATGCGCGCACCATTTTAAGGGCCGCCTTTGACCATGGGATTACCCATTTTGACCTTGCGAATAATTATGGCCCCCCGTATGGCGCTGCCGAGGAAAATTTTGGCCGTATACTGAAAAAGGATTTTGAGACCTACCGCGATGAACTGATCATTTCCACAAAGGCAGGATGGGACATGTGGCCCGGTCCCTATGGCAATTTGGGCTCCAGGAAATATCTGATTGCCAGTTTGGATCAAAGTCTTAAAAGAATGGGACTGGAATACGTTGATATTTTTTACAGCCATCGTCGTGATCCTGATACACCACTTGAAGAAACCATGGGCGCTTTGCACCATGTGGTTCAGCAAGGAAAAGCGTTGTATGTGGGCATTTCGCAGTACAGTGCCGAAGATACTGCCAAAGCCTACCAAATTTTGAAAGAGATGGGAACACCGTTGTTCATACACCAACCTCGATACAGTATGTTGGATCGTTGGGTTGAAAAGGGACTGATGGATGTTTTGGGAGATAAGGGAGTGGGAAGCATTGCTTTTTCGCCATTGGAACAGGGTATTTTGACCGATAAGTATTTAAAAGGATTTCCAGCGGACTCCAGGGCGGTGAAGGATGCCCGTTATCTAAAGACCGATAGGATAACCCCCGAGCTCTTGAAAAAAGTCGAAAAACTCAATAGTATTGCCAAGAACAGAGGGCAAAGCTTGGCCCAAATGGCCGTGGCCTGGTTGCTCAAGGATAAAAGGATCACCACGGTGCTCGTGGGTGTGAGCAAAAAAACACAGTTGTTGGATAATATCAAAGCACTGGACAATATTTCGTTCAGTAAGCAAGAACTGGATGAAATAGAGAGCATTCTACAGAATGCCTAAAAGGACCGTATTAATTGGGAATAAAACCTAGTTTTGCAAATACTGGCAAATGGTCCGAAGGGTACCTGCAGTCGAACGAATCGCTCAAAATCGCACTTTTCAATATTTTAAAGGTATTTGGCTCTGTAAAAATGTAGTCTATTCTCCGTTCTACCGGCTTGGTGAATTCAAAACCATTGAAGGTGCCCTTGGGACCATGGGCATTGGCACCGGCAGCGATATGGACGTCCAACATCTTTTCAGAGATCAGTTGAATGCCCTTGTTGGTACTTTCCAAGTTGAAATCGCCCATCAAGACCACGGGCAGTCCATTGGGGTTCAATTCTGTAATTTTTTGCAGAATGAGCTTTGCACTTTCTTCCCTAGCAATGTTACCAACATGGTCAAAATGCGTATTGAAGACATAAAATTCCCTGCCACCTTCCACGGTTTTAAAATGTCCGTAGGTGCATATTCTCGGTAGTGCGGCATCCCAACCCTTAGAAGGTTCATCAGGGGATGGGGAAAGCCAAAAAGTACCTTGATCCAGCAATTCAATCTTCTGTTTGTTGTAAAAAATGGCGGTAAATTCGCCGCGGTCGTCGCCATGGTCTCGCCCCACACCAAAAAAAGTATAGTGTTCCAGGCCATGATCAATATCCTTTAACTGGTGGATCAGTCCTTCTTGCGTCCCAAACACATCCGGGGCATAAAAATTGAGTTGGGAGATCAGAAAATCCTTTCGATGGTCCCAGCTGTTCAGACTGTCTTTGGGATTGTCATATCGGATGTTATAGGACAGCACATCAAGGGTCTGGGCCTTTACATTGAGCCCGAACAAAAGGATGGTGATAAAAAGTATTTTTTTCATGATTTGGTTTTTCCGCGTAAGCCGTCAAAGAATTTATATGCTTTTTCCACTTGTTCCTTAGGTGCATTTTCAAACTCTTTATCCGTTACCTTATAAAGTGTTTGAAGGCTGTCCAATTTGTGGTGCATCATGGTAATCTCATCTGCATATTTTGGGTTGTTGATGGCATTGTGCAGTTCTTTGGGATCTGCTTCCAAGTCATAAAACTCCCATTCATCAATATCGTCATAAAAATGGATGAGTTTATAGCGTTTGGTGCGTACCCCATATTGTTTTTTGACCATATGGAACGCCGGGAAATCATAATAATGGTAATAAATGGCTTGCCTGAAATCGTTCTGCGAGCCATCCAGCAATCCCTTGAAGGATTCACCCTGCATTTCTGCGGCATATTGTGAGCCTCCCGCCAAGTCCAAAAAAGTTGGGGCAAAATCCAAGTTCTGGGTCATGGCGTCAATTTCGGTGCCAGGTGCTATAACACCGGGCAATTGCATTAAAAGGGGCATCCGTAGGGATTGCTCATACATAAACCGTTTGTCAAACCAACCTTTTTCACCAAGATAAAACCCTTGATCTGTGGTGTAGACCACCAAGGTGTTCTGGTCCAGACCTGTTTC
This sequence comes from Allomuricauda sp., assembly GCA_041391945.1. GTDB lineage: Bacteria > Bacteroidota > Bacteroidia > Flavobacteriales > Flavobacteriaceae > Flagellimonas. Next base: position 74,470 of record JAWKNC010000005.1, read on the forward strand.
CTCCAGATAGTCCAATATCTTGCCCACACTTTCATCCACTGCGGCCACGGTGGCCAAATAATCCTGGAGGTAGCGTTGACCTTTCCAAATGTCAAGTTCCTTTCCTTTGGGATTGGCTTTGTGAAAGGCATTGTTTCTGGCTTCGTAGGCCTTGTCCCAAGCCTTGCGTTGTCCAGGTGTCATACGGTCAAAATCGTCTGTCCATGGATTGTGGGCCAGTTCTGGACTTCCAAATTCCTTGGTCATCTTCAAATCATGTCCTTCATACATGTCCTTGTAGATGGTTTGTTCCTGTTCCGCTGAAGCCCGTTGGTTCACAAAGGTTGGAAAATACGTATCCGGCAGGGGAAAGGTCACGGAATCGTACATGTTGGCATGGCGCAGAGCGGGCATCCAATTTCGGTGTGGCGCCTTATGGTGTACCATGAGCAAAAAGGGTTGTTCCACACTATCACGCTGTTTTAGCCAATTCAAGCTCTTTTCCGTGATGAGGTCGGTGGCATAGCCTTCTGTCCAAGTCGTATCCGCACCTTTTATAAAATCTGGATTGTAGTATTTGCCCTGGTCATCTAGGATTTCCCAGTAATCGAAACCGGTAGGAGGCCCGTAAAGATGCCATTTTCCTACAATGGCCGTCTCATACCCCAGTTTTTTCAGGTACTTGGGCAATGTGGGCTGATTGCCATCAAATCGTTCGCCGTTCATCCTAAAACCATTGATGTGGCTGTGTTTCCCGGTAAGGATTACGGCTCTACTGGGACCACAAATGGAGTTGGTGCAAAAGTTGTTCCTAAAAATCGCCCCGTTTTTGGCCAAACGGTCTATGTTGGGGGTAGGCGCCAATTTGCTGAGCTCATGGCCATAGGCACTGATGGCCTGATAGGCATGGTCATCCGCCATGATGAAAACAATGTTGGGAGGTCTTTTGGCGACTTCGTCCTGCTTTTTTTCCTGCTTGCAGGAAATCAATAATCCCAAAAATAAGATGGCATAGAGTCTAGAGCTTCTGAACATTTCTTTTCGATTTTTTGCTTTCTATTCTGGGTTGCCCTAAAAATAACCTATTATGGAACAGGATTTTTCCAAGGCGAAGTAAAAAAAAGGTTATTTCAGTACGAAGGACGCTTTAAGGGAGCAGGTTGCATCGGTTCCCACAAACACCTCAAATTCACCAGGCTCGGCCACAAAATCCAAGGAACTGTTGTAAAACTTAAGGTCTTCGGGTGAAAGTGTAAGGGTTATTTCTTTGCTTTCGCCTTTCTTCAAGAACACTTTTTTGAAACCCTTCAATTGCCGTACCGGTGGGGTAATGCTCCTGACAACGTCCCGTAAGTACAATTGCACCACTTCCTCTCCATCAAAATCACCTGTATTGGCCACTGTGACATTAACCTCCACCGATTCCCCTTGCGCCACTTCTGATTTGTCCAAGGTAAGATTGGAATATGCAAAATGGGTATAGCTCAACCCATATCCAAAGGGAATCAAGGGAGAATTGGGAGCATCCAAATAGTTGGACTTAAACTTTTCAAATTTATCACCCTGTGAAGGGCGTCCTGTATTTTTCACACTGTGATAGATGGGTATTTGCCCAACATTTCGGGGCCATGTCGTGGTCAGTTTTCCTGAGGGCACATAATCACCGAACACCACATCGGCAATGGCGTTGCCTGCTTCCACTCCAGGATGCCATACCTGTAGAATGGCCACCGGCATTTCAAATTCTTCTGGGATGGTGAGAGGCCTGCCGCTCATCAACACCAAGGCGACAGGTTTTCCTGTTGCCACAAGGGCACGGATCAATTTCTTCTGACTTTCTGGAATGGAAATATCGGTTCGGCTGGCGGCTTCGCCACTCATTTCGGTGGCTTCGCCCACTACGGCGACTACAATATCGGACTGATGAACGGCATCAAGGGCATTTTGCAATAGCGTTTCGGGGGAATCTTCCGCTATCACGATTCGTGGGCCAAAAACATTCACTTTTTTGGCAAATTCTGCATCATCGGAGATATTGGCCCCTTTGGCATAATTGATTTCGGCGTTTGGCGCCACATTTTTAAACCCTTCCAAAATTGTGACGGCCAATTTGGAGTCACCTGTGGGGGCCCAAGTGCCCAACATGTTGCTCCGACTATCCGCCAAAGGGCCCACCAAGGCAATCTTGGCATCTTTTTTTAGAGGAAGGATTTGATCATGGTTTTTTAAAAGCACAAACGAACTGGAGGCCAACTTTCTGGCCAACATCCTATTTTCTGGAGTCAGGATATCGTTTTTGGGGCGATTGCTGTCCAGATACCGATAGGCATCATCAAAAAGTCCGGCTCTATATTTGGCTTCCAAGATTCGTCTGCAGGCTTGGGTAATTTCCGCTTCGGTCACCTTACCTTCTTCCACAGACTTTTTAAGCGTGGTCAAAAAACCTTCACTGACCATGTCCATATCCAGACCTGCCTTGAGGGATAATGCGGAAACCGCTTGTAAATCCCCAAGTCCATGGGCAATCATTTCGCTGAGCGAAGTGTAATCCGATACCACAAACCCATCAAAGTTCCACTGCTTGCGCAGCAAGTCGGTCAATAACCACTGGTTTCCTGTGGCGGGGATGCCATCAATATCATTGAAGGAACTCATCACACTGGCCACACCGGCATCAACCGCAGCTTTGTAAGGGGCCAAATATTGATTGTACATCTTTACCTTGCTCATATCAACGCTGTGGTAATCCCTTCCGGCTTCGGCGGCGCCATAGAGTGCAAAATGCTTCACGCAGGCGAGCATGGTGGTGGGATAGGTGAGATCATTTCCCTGATACCCTTTTACCATGGCTTCGGCGATTTTGGAACCTAGATAAGGGTCTTCCCCAGAACCTTCCGCAATACGCCCCCAGCGGGGATCGCGGGCAATGTCGACCATTGGGGAAAAGTTCCAGAAAATCCCATCTGCCGTGGCTTCTTTAGCGGCCATGCGGGCCGCTTGCTGCATCAAATCCATGTCCCAACTGCAGGAAAGCCCCAATGGAATGGGATAAGTGGTCTTATAACCGTGTATCACATCCGAGCCAATGAGCAAGGGAATCTTTAAACGGGAGTTTTTGATGGCCAATTCTTGTACCACTTTTATACGGTCCGGGCCTGATACCCCGAACAATCCCCCTACTTGCCCTGCCTTGATCTTGGCCTCCACATTTTCACTTACCACGGAACCTGTGGCGACACCGCCTCCGGGGGTGACCAAATTCAACTGCCCAATTTTTTCTTCCAGGGTCATTTGTTCCAACAATGCTTCAACTTTGGGGATAGTATGTTGGGCCTGTACAATTAGGCCATTCAAAAGCAACATGCACAACAATACCAATTTGAGATGCGTAACCAGATTCATGAAAGAGATTTAAAGGATTATTCCAATTTTTTCGAAAAAAGCCAAGGCAACAGATCAGGTTCCGCAAAGGCGGGATCCCAACTGTTGTGATTGGCAAAGTCATAGAGGGTGAATTTGGGATATGCACCTGCCTTCAGCAGAGCAGAGACCATTTCAATGGACCACACAGGATTCACCACATTGTCTTGGGATCCATGAAACACCCAGAGTGGTGTTTTTGTCGCATATTTTCCAACCGATTCTGGATTACCAGCACCGCAAATAGGAATGGCCGCAGCAAAAGTATTGGGTTTTCGGTACAAGATTTCAAAAGTACCCATACCTCCCATGGAAAGGCCTATTACATATACTTTGCTTTTGTCCACAAAGGGTTCATTCACTGTATTGTCTAGAAGTGACATCACCATCTCCATGGGTTTTGTGGCCCCCTCATCATACTTAAACTTCAAGGTTATGGGATACGAACTGCGATCTACATCAACACTGGACCAGTAATTTTCCGTTGGGCATTGTGGAAATAGCACTATGGCCGGGAATTTTTCCATGATGGAGTCGTTGGCAAACAATTTGGCCCCATGAACCAGTTGCTTTTCATTGTCATTGCCCCGTTCCCCCGCACCATGGAGAAAGAGCACCACGGGATAGCTCTGACTTTCATCAAAATTTTTGGGATACATGATACGATACCTTAGGGTATCTTGGCCCTCCACCACCGTTTTGTATTCATATTTTTGCTGCCATTGGGCTGTGGCCAAAACGGAGGTCAATAACAAAAGAAAAAGCGATATTAATCTAGTTCGCATATTGAAAGCCTAATTTGGTGAGACCTGCCTGAACATCCTCATTGTGCATGAACAAATTCCAAAGTAAACCGGTCCTGTGGTTCTCGATCATCACAATTTGAGGTCCTTGATCAATGGCCAAATAGGCTTCGGCCACCCAAAAATTATACTCGGGGCTAAAAGCATCATAAAACCCTGCCGGACCCAATAGCTTGTCCTTGTTCTTGTAGAAATAATGTAGGGCCTTTAAAGATTCCGTTGGGGTATACGGAATGGAGCTAATGGCCGCCATTGGTGAAATGACCCCTTTATCATTGGCGGGATGGTGGGCATTGTAACCCAAGGAGCCGTCACTGTTTCTGGAATAACTGGCCGTAAGTCCCCAGCAATCTTGGCCATAGTCCTCAAAGTTCTGTGGATTCTCAAGACAATAGTTATAGTTTATCTTGGAATGGTTCACGTTTACGGTCCAATAGTTTACAAACTCGTCTGAAAGGCCTTTTGGGTTCAAACCCAGATAGGAATAGTGCGACCAGAACAAGGGTCCCCCATATTCCTGAGCGCCTGAATGGTTTACCAACAGTGGGAACCCATATTTCGAATTTGAGGATTTAATACCGCTATTTGTGGCCCATCCATTGGTGTATACTTGTTTTGTGATACTGTGGTCCGGGGATGCTGCGGCCAGCACATAGGCGATCAATACTTCATTATATCCTTTTAGCTGCAGATTTATCACAAAACCGAAATTGGGACTCCAATGCCAGTAGAGTGCATCTTTATTCTGTGTGTACCAATCCCATTCCACGCCCTTCCAGAGATCGTCAGCCTGTTGGGCAAGGGCTTTTTCGGAATCGCTCCCATCCTGAAAATACTCTTTCACACAAATGAGTCCCTGGGTCAAAAAAGCGGTTTCTACCAGATCGCCACCATTGTCATTTGAGCTGAATGGGATGACTGCACCACTGGAGCCATTGATCCAATGGGACCAAGCACCGTGAAAACGGTCTGCATTTTCCAGAAAATCCAATAAGGTGGTCAATCGATCCACACCCTGTTCCCGTGTAATGAACCCTCTTTCAATACCCACCAAAATGGCCATCAGCCCAAATCCTGTGCCACCGGAAGTGACTACTTGGGCATCCTTTCCTGGCTCGTTGGGGTGGTATCTTTCCCTTGCACCCCCGGAGTTTTCTTCCGCGTAATCCCAGAAATATTTAAAGGTTTCCTCTTGGGTCAAATCCAAGAGTTCCTCATCGGTGATTGTGGGTTCCTCTATGGGAGGCGTTCCAGTGTCATCATCCGGGAAATCAATTGGGGTATAGGTATAATCATCCTTCCCCCCACATCCGGAGAACAACAATATCAGTGGTAATAAAAAATAACGAATCCTACCCATTGTTTTTTAAGTATGGACTTTGAAAGCCCAATTTCTTCAGTCCGTTCTGTACATCCTGATTGGTCATGAACAGCTTCCAGAACAGTCCGCTCCGGTAGTTTTCAATCATAACGGGAATCGGACCTTGGTCTATGGCCAAATATCGGGGCAGATACCAATCATTATCAAAGCTGAAGGCATCAAAGGGCCCATACTTTCCGATCAGGCTATCCTGTTCCGTATACAGGAATCGCAGAAATTGCATGCTCTCCTTTGGGGTATAGGGCATGGATGACAATGCCGCTGTTGGGGAAATTACGCCCAGATCTTCATCGGGTCTATGACCGGCATACCCTTTGGGGGAATAGCTCGATGTGAGCCCCCAACATTTTTCACCATATCCTTTATGGCCGTTGGGGTTGTCCACACAATACTTGTAATGGATAAGGGCATGGTTTTGATTGAGTTTCCAATAATCCCCATATTGATCGGTAAGGTTGTTGGGGTCCAGCCCCAAATAGGAATAATGTGCCCAAAATAGGGGACCTACCGGAGAGTTGCTATGCTCATAATGGTTCAATTCTGTCTCCAAACCATAGTATGTGGTATCTTTTGTAATCTGTCCTTGTACGGCCCAGCCTTTTTCGTACACATCCTTTTCAATGGGATATGTTGGCGAAGCGGCGGCCAACACATACATGATCAAAGCTTCATTGTAACCTCCTACTGGAAAATTCATTTCCCACTCGTAATTGGGGCTCCAGTGCCAGTATAGCACATCTTCCCCTCCCTTGGTGTACCAACTCCACTCAACACTTTCCCAAAGTTTTTGAATTTTCTCCGCCAACTTCTGTTCCCGTTCATTGCCATCCTTGAAATACTCCTTGACGGTCAAGAGTCCTTGGACCAAAAAAGCGGTCTCCACCAGATCACCACCATTGTCCTTGGGACTAAAGGGGGAAACTTTCCCATCTGGCGACAACCAATGGGGCCATGCCCCATGAAAGCGGTCCGCCCTTTCCAAAAAGGCGATAATTTTTTCAAATCTTTCCAATGCCTGTTGACGGGTAATGAAATCCCTTTCCACACCAACCAAAATGGCCATCAGGCCAAAACCTGACCCGCCGGTCGTGACAATATCCTTGTCGTGGAAAGGATAAATATTGTCTAAATGGACGCGTTCCCTTGCAAGACCTGAGACGGGTTCGGCACCCTCCCAAAAATAGTTGAAGGTCTGCTGTTGCAACAAATCCATTAACTCATCATCAGAATAATTGGGGCCCAATGTATTTTGGGCCACCAATTCATTCTTGGAAGTTCCAAGGCCATTGCACCCCGCTACTAAAGATGCAATGGCCAAAAAAACTGGTAATAGAACTATCCTCATCGAAACTAACTAACTCAAATATTTATATATGCTTGACTTTTGATCAATTGTTCATTATTTCTTGGATCTCTTCCTGCGTAAGGGCCCTGTCGAACAAATAAAGCTCATCGATATAGCTTAAATCTGATAGATGATCCCACCCTATGAAGTTTGGAGCTCCCGATGCGATGGACAAGATGGAACAGTTTTCCCAACTTATGGTTTTACCGGTCATATCGCCCATGTTGGCCACGGGTTCTCCATTGAAATAGATTTGGGTAGCGGTATCCGTCACGGTAAAGGCAATATGTACCCATTCCCCTGCCGTGGCATCCAAGACATCGCCATCATTCCAAACATCACCGCCATCGGAACCCACGTGGAGTTTTATGCGCTGTTCACTGGCGCTACCTTCCCTAAACAGCCTAAAACCAGCCGAAAGATCGTTGTCAGATCCATTCATGGGCGGACTCACGGTCAATATACCGGCTCTATCCGGACTTGCATCAACCTTGTACCAGAATGCACCGCTGAACTGATTGTTGAACAACCCATCGATAGGGAAGGTCAAATATGAATCTGCGGCTCCAGCATAGGCATCTGATCCACCTGCACTTTCACCTGCAAAACCAGGTGTGCCCACCACGGTAGGCTCAACGTTGTTGTTTGCCTCCGTATTGGTCCCATCGAAAGGCATGTAAAGGGTTGACCCAAAATTTTTGGGAGCAAACGTTCCCCCAGCAACATCGGCAACTTCCTCAGGTGTCAATGCCCGATCAAAGAAGCGAAGTTCATCAATGGCACTGTAATCGGACAAGTGATCCCAATAACTAAATGTAGGGCCACCGGATCCAATGGTAAAGGTGTCGCAACCTGTCCAATCAATGGGAGCGGACATGGCAGATGACAGTACCTCCGCGCCGTTAAAATAAATGGTGCTCTTGTCACTGGCAATGGTAAAGGCAATATGCACCCATTCACCAGCGGTGACATCGATGACTCCCCCGTCGTTCCAGCTTTCACCGGCTCCTGTTCCCACATTGAGCTTGATGCGCTGTTCGGTGGCACTGCCTTCCCTGAACAAACGGAAGCCTTGGAAACGATCATCAGCATTGTCGCCAATCACAATGATACCCGCCCGGTCAGGATCGGAATTTACTTTGTACCAGAAGGCACCGCTAAACTCGTTGGTCATCAATCCCTCGGAGGGGTAGTTGATATAGGAATCCATAGCACCCATATAGGATTGACCGGATTGGCTATCGCTGGTGAAACCTGGAGTGCCGATTTCGGAAGCGGCCCTACTGCCTATCAAATCGATGTAATCGCCATCAAAAGGCATATATAGGGATTCTCCGGGATATAAAGGCGTATATGGATTGAGCGCGTTGAGCATAATTTGAATATCGCTCTGTGTAAGCGCCTTGTTGAAAATGCGCAATTCGTCCATGTCACTACTGTCAGATCCGTGATCCCAATAGGCAAAAGTTGGGCCACCGGAACCTATGGTGAGCACTTCACAGCCTGTCCAGTCTATGGGAGCAGACAAATTTGCTGACAACATTTCAACACCATTAAAATAAATGATACTGGTGGTCTCGGAAATGGATATGGCCACATGGACCCATTCCCCGGCGGTTACGTCGATCACACCGCCATCGTTCCAGCTTTCTCCGGCACCAGTACCTACGTTCAGCTTAATGCGCTGCTCATTGGCACTTCCCTCGCGAAACAAACGGAAACCCTGGAAACGGTCATCGGCATTGTCTCCAACGACCAGAATGCCTGCCCTGTCCGGAGTGGAATTTACCTTGTACCAAAAAGCCGCACTGAATTCACTGCTCTTTAAGCCATCCATGGGGAAGTTGAGATAAGAGTCCGCGGTTCCCTTATAGGCATCGGGACCTGCAATACCGGACCCGGCAAAACCAGGGGTTCCCACTTCTTCTGATACTTGGAAACTTATTAGGTCCATATAGTTGCCATCAAAAGGCATATACATCACCTCACCATCAAACATGGCTTCATAAGGAGGGGATTTTGCAAAGTTCACTTCCGCTGAGGAGCTTTTTCCCTCAATGTCAGAAGCATTGACCGTTAGTTTGTGGTCCCCATCCACCAAGTTGTCATAGGTAAATTCCCTTAGAACAATACGATAATCGGTAAATGTGTTGAAGCTGGCAATCTGTTTGCCATCCAGCAATACTTGGATGCTCTTTACCTCAATATCATCCTCGACCTTGAAGTCGACATCAAGACTGGTCACTTCTTCAAACACTTTTATCTGGACCCCTTCCGTTGGATAGTTTATCGTTATCTGTGGTGCAGAGGCATCAGCCCCCGGAGCCACTTCTGTTATTGGGTCTATTCCGTCATCACAGGAGACGATCAACAGGCCCAGAAGAATAAATATGGATTTGACTGCGTATTTCATCATTCTTGGTTTAATAAGGTTATTATTGGTCATCACCACTTAGTTCTGGAAGCGCATCCACTTGGGCTTGAGGATATGGAAGCAACTCATCTGTTGCAGAGAAGGTCCGTCCATCGTAGCTCAGCTCTCCGTAGTTATCCAAGCGTATCATATCATAATACCGTATGCCCCATTCCATGGCCAGTTCGGCAAATTTCTCATCCAAGACCTGAGCGGTGGAAACCCCGGAAAGCGTAGGCATTTCTGCCCTATTCCTGATAAGGTTCACGGCTTGGTCCGCCGTCATTCCCGAACCATTGGCACCTCTGGTCAGGGCCTCTGCGTACATCAAAAGGATTTCTGCATAACGAATGACTATGAGGTTCTTGCCACCTGCATAGTTATTCCTTCCCGCGGTAATCTGCACAGAAGGCAAATAGTGTTTCCCACTTGCGAACAGGGCTCTTGCGTAATCATTGAAGACATCCCCATCCCTTGTGGTGTTGTTGACGAATGCAGGAAGCGTTGCGTAGTTGGGATCTGTTTGAAGCTCGGCGATACCGCGATCGGTCCAGCATACACTGGTTTCCAAGCGGACCGTTTCGTTGCGATCCAACATAAATTTGATGAATTTCATACTGGGTTCAAAAAATCCCCATCCCCCTTCGGCGTTTGCCCTAGCTGGAGTCCATGTTTGGGGACCAAAAGGGGCGAACAAATGGTAAAAGGTATCTCCCGTACCGGAGTTATAATCCGAAAATTGCATTTCCATGAGGCTCTCGTTGCTCAATTCCCCGGGTTTTTTGAACAGGGAATAGAAATCCGGGTACAAGGAAAACTTATTGGAATTGATGATGGCGGCACATGCGTCGGCCACCCCTTGATAATCCTCATTCTCCAAATGCGCCATAGCCTTTAGGGCGTAGGCGGTATACCGGGTGACCCCACCAGGGATATCCACCCTTTCATTGGGTCTCATGTTGGGAAGCAATGGGATAACCTCGTCCATTTGGTCTGAAATGAACTGCATCATGGCTTCTTTTGAAACCACCCCATTGGCTATTTCCCCGTCGGGCTGATTGGTTTCGATGATGAACACTTCGCCCCAGACCCTTGCCAGGTTGAAATGCAGCCAAGCCCTGAGCACTTTGATTTCCGCAATGTACTGGTCTGCTTTTGTCAAATCATCACCTTCGGCAAAAGCCTTGAAATTTTCGATAAGACTGATTTCCGTGTTTAAGCTCACAATATCCCCATAGTGAAGGTTCCAAAGCGAATTGTACATCCAATATCCCTGGTCGTACGTAAAGTTGTCCGTGTCGGCAAAAGGTTGTTGATCTCCAAGCCCCCCGGCATTTACATCGTCTCCCCGTACTGAAAGCAGCAAAGGTTCTTCCCATCCCCGGGTTGCGAAAATCTGGTAGGCCCCTATCAAGGCCTGTATCATATCCTCGGTGGCGGAATAGTCCAAATCGTCCGCGTTGAGCTGGCCTTGACGTGTGTCAAAGTTCTCATCGCACGATTGTATAAGAAATACACCCATAGCAATAAGTGTAAATCTGTACGCTAGTTTCTTAAAATCTTTCATTGCAATTTTTTTAAAGTTTAACATTTACTCCAAAAGTATATATGGCCGGTACCGGATAGGTCTGACGGTCCACACCGTTTGATACCTCCGGGTTAAACCCATTATAGCTGAATAGGGTGAGAGGTCTTTCGGCGGTGAATATAAATTTGAAGTCGGGCATACCATTTCCCTTAAATTTATCACCCCTAAGTGTATAGGATAGTTGGATGTTCTGGATTCTGAAAAAATCGCCATCCTCTACCCAGAAGTTACTCAGTTTTTGGTTCCAACCATCCCGCAAACCTGCGGATGATGGATAGGTATTGCTGGTTCCCTCACCATGCCAACGGTTAATGGCAAGGTCTGCATCCATATTGGTGTCATTGGTAAAGATGATCTCACCACGTTTGCGGTTCAATATTTTATTACCGGTCTGACCATAAAAGTTCAACGAGAAGCCCCAATCCTTGTAGTTAGCTCCAATATTACCGCCATAGGTAAACTTGGGAAGGAACGATCCTAAAACCACACGGTCGTCATCGGTGATGGCACCATCGCCGTTCTGGTCCTTGAAGATAAGATAACCGGGCTGTATGTCCGTACCATCGGCAATGGCTGCCTGGGCAGTTGGATCGGCGCTTATTTGGGCCTCGTTCTGGTACACTCCCGTGGTCTCGTACCCATAGAAAGCATACAGCGGTTCGCCTACGATGGTCCTTTGGCGGAATTCAGCCGAACCAGCATCGATATACCCCTTTGTATCCTCAATTTCCAGGGTTTCATTTTTCACCGTTGTGAAGTTGGCTCCAATGGTATAGTTGAAATCAGATGAGATTTCATCGGACCAATCCAAGGCAACTTCCACCCCTGTGTTCCGTATCACCCCAGAATTTCTATTGATCGTAACGTTGGCAATGGGTATGAACACGGGCATGATAGCATTCTCGGTATCACGGATGTAGTAATCTGCCTCCAAGGACAGACGATTGTCGAATGTGGTCATATTGATACCAAAATCGGTCTCCTCGACCACTTCCCAGGTAAGATCGGTGAAGGTACTTGTTGCGGTGATACCTGTTGCGGGATTATCCCCCAAATCAACGGTTGTATTGTCGATGGTATTGGCACCTGAACTTGCATCCACATTATCGTTGCCCAATCTACCCCAGCTGGCCCGCAGCTTTAGGAAATCGAAAATACCATTGTCCTGCATGAACGGCTCTTGGGAAATGACCCATCCAGCACCCACTGCAGGGAAATAACCCCACTGTTCCTGTGTGAACTTGGATGATCTATCAGCCCTGAAAGTGCCATAGAGCAGGTATCGCTCCTTAAAATTGTAGGACAACCTTCCAAAATAGGACTGGCCATAAATTCTTTTGTTTTTCTCTACAACGTTGTTGTTGAATGACAATGGGTCGGCAAAATCAAGATACCAAGAGGTGTCAAAATCGATTCCGACAATATCCCTTCCGGTAACCTCCAGCTCATTGGCCTCTTCGTCCCTATAAGAAGTCCCTGCCAATACCGTAACATTGTGGTCATCCGCAAAGGTATCCTTATAAGTTAAAAGGTTGTCCCAAATTTGGTTGTAGAAATTATTTTGCTCCCTTTTGATTTGGGAAGTTCGCTCGTCTCCAAAGCCCATATTATAGGGCAAATCCACATAGCGCTCTTCCAAAGCGGAGAAATCCACATTATAATTGGTCTTAAAGGTAAGTTTGTCCTTGATCAAGTCTGTTTCCAGATAGATGTTGGCCAACAGCTTGCGTATTTTCAACCTGTCGTTATTATAGACCATATCAGGGAATGGATTTTGTGTCCCCCTATAGCCAACCGCCCTTGCACTGGCATAACGTGTAGGGGTGGCATCTGTGTTCATTTCATCGAAAACAGGCAGAATGGGCACTGCAAAATAGGCCTTGAACCATGCAGCATCCTCTGGTTTGTACTGAGTGGCATTGCTGAAGATGGTGTTCACCCCCATCCTGAAGTTATCCGATAGGTCCACATCCAGTTTTGAACGGACATTGAAACGCTCATACTCGTTTTTCATGTCCAACAATCCTTCTTGGGCAAAATAGTTGGCACCCAAGGAATAGGTTACATTTTCCGCTCCGCCAGTTACGTTCAAACTATGGTTTTGAATGATGCCGTCCCTGATGATCTCGTCGTACCAATCCGTGTTCACGTCCGGTATGTTGGGATTGATGCGACTCCTGCCATAACGTTGCATGGCATTGAGGACAAATTGGACGTCTGCGGCGGAGCCGGATTCAAGGGCCATGGTAACAAATTGTTCCGCATTGGCCATTTTGAGTACATTTTGGGCGCGTTGCACCCCAACATAGCCACTATACTCTATCTGTGGCTTTTTGTTGGCCGTTCCAGATTTGGTCTCAATGATGACCACACCGTTGGCAGCGCGTACCCCGTAAATGGCAGAAGATGAGGCATCCTTCAAAACATTGATGGTCTTGATGTCGTTGGTGTTCAAGAAATCAATATTGCTGTAGAACATACCATCTACTACAAAAAGTACTTTGGTTGCATCGGTATAGGTGCCCAATCCACGAATTCGAATGGTGGGTGAGTCGCCTGGCGTTCCAGTGGTTACAATCTGTACCCCGGAAACCTTGCCCTGTAAAGATTGGACAACGTTCGCCGTTGGTGTTTTTTCAATCTGTTCGGCATCTACACTGACAATTGATCCTGTCAAGTCAGCCTTTTTCTGCGTACCGTAACCAATGACCACAACTTCGTCCAAGGCCTGGGTATCTTCCTGTAACGATACATCAATGGTAGTCTGCCCGTTTATAGGTACTTCCGTAGGGGAGAAACCTATGTAGCTAAAAACCAGCGTGCCATTGCTTGGCACGTTTGACAATAGGTAGTTACCATCAAAATCAGTCTGTACACCCGTAGTAGTATTTTTGAGGATGACGTTGGCCCCTGGCATAGGAGTCCCCTGACCGTCCGTAACTGTTCCTGAAACCGTAATATTTTCCTGGGCAGAAAGCGACATGGAGAATAAAAACGGAATTGACAACAAGAGGTGTTTGAATTTCATAATTGCATAAAAATTGAGTTAGATTTTTACCAAATTAACAATTCAACATCTTTCTTATAGTGACGCGCAATACATAATAATTACATCATTGACAAAGAAGGCCGCGAATGGTTCTTTTATGGGGTTTGCAGTAGCCAAAACGTTAAAAAGAGAAAAAAAAATTAACAGATTGATGTAGTAATGACGTATAGTGAATCTGTGGGTAAATAACCTTCTTTTGACTTTTGGAAGTACTTAAAATGTTATGAGAAAGTTGGATAGGTTTTTGGAATTGTCAATTTTGAGCTTTTTTCTAAGGCGATAGCGATGTATCTCAACACCTCGTATTGAGATAGCCATCAATGGGGCAATTTCCTTTGTGGAAAGATTCATTTTGAGGTAGGCGCAAAGTTTGAGGTCTTTTGGGGTAAGATTGGGGTAGGTTTTCAAGAGTCTTTCAAAAAAGTCCTCGTGGAGTTCCTTGAAATTAACTTCGAACCGTTTCCAATCTTCGGTATCCTGAATGGAGTTGTTCAATTTTTTCACGAAGGAACGATAGCGTTGGGAATTGGAAAATTTATCCTTGTTCATCACCAACATGTTTTTCAGCTCCAAAATCATCTCGTTCTTTTTGGCAATATTGAGGGTGGTGCTGGCCAATTCGTTTTGTTTGAGGCGTATTTCCTTGGCCAACTTCTCTTTCTCCAGATCGGCCAGTCTTTCCTCTTGTTCCTTTTGCATCCTAAGCTCTATTTCCCGTTGCTTTCGCTTTAGCTTTCTGCGGTTGAAGAACCTTACCACAAAAATGGTGGCAATCCCAAAACCAAAATAGAGTGCGATCATCAAATTAGACAGGAACCATGGAGGGGCTATCCGGAATTCCATGGAGTTGGCATCGGACACACGGTTGTCTATGCCCACGGTGGATACCGAAAATTGATACTTGCCATGGGGCAAGTTCTGAAATTCGATGAATCCGCTCTCGGAACTACCGGAATATTCCTTGGGACCGTGCAAGGTATAATGATAGCGGGCCTGCATGAGTTCAGGGGCCGCAACTTCTATGGTAACGATCCTGGAGTCCTGGTAAGGGATTTTCAATCCTTGGTTGTGCAGCGAATGTATATTGACCTCATCGTGCAGGGCTTTTATTTCTGGGATGGGCAAGACCTGTGCGATCAATTGTTTCTTGAGTTCTATTTGATCTATTTTGGCAAATCCATCGTTGAGGGTCACCAGTAACGTTGAGTCGTTGATCTTGATCATTTTTTTTGTATCAGGTGCCAGCCGTTCCCTCAGTGGGGCATCCGAAATCAAGAGACTGTCCGATTTTAGATCGGTATGGATGATCTGTTTTTCATTATTGGTGTCAACAAACCAAAAATGCTTTTCGTCATAGAAGAACAGTTCCTTGCCATTGAACTTTTGAAACTCATCAAAGATGAGGATTTTGTCCAGGATAGGGTCGTATTTAAACCATTTGTCCTCGCTGTAGATCACAATCTGATTCTTTATGTTGAACACCCTGACATTGTATTCGCTGGGGATATTGTCCTTTACGTTGTATTGTTGCACTCTTTGTATGCTGTCATAGCCTTCGTCCGTCCATATTCTATAAAGCCCTTTGTATGGGTGGGCGGTCCAGAGGACATGCGGGTTTTCGAAACACAGCTGTTTAATGGGGAATTCAACACCATGTATCCTTGTGATTTTCCAGGTATCCCCTTGCTTTTGGAATTTGGCAAGCCCATTATAGGTTCCTTGGATGTAGAGATTGTTTTGCTCCGGTACTTTTTTCATCTCGTAGCCCCCGGAAATTGTGGAAATCTTTTGGAGGACTCCATTGTCTATTATATAGGTTCCGGTGTTATGGCCACAAAGTAGGTCGCCATCCACTTCTTCCAAGTCCCAGACATGGCCTTGGGATGCGTTGACGAATCTTAACAGGCTGCCTTCAAAATAAAAGACCCCAGTGTTGCTTCCCAAATACAACTTGTTACCATGCCAGGCAATGTCGTAGACCATACCCAGCGCACCGGAAAAATCGGTATAATAGGTGATGGGATTGTTGAGTTTTACCCTGGCTAGACCATTGTCCAGCCCCAGCCATAATTGGTCATTGAAGACCAGCATCGAGAGTATGGTATTGTTCTGCAATCCAGATTCCCTGTTGATGACTTTTAGGTCGCCTGTATTGGAATCGTACACATAAACCCCATTTTTAATGGTGCCCAACGCCAATCTGCCATTTTTTAGATTCAACAGTTTGTTCAACTGGTGCATTTTAAGATCCTCGTTGATGGCAGATTTCCAAGGGCTCAAGTTTTTTCCATCATAGAAATAGCATCCATCCAATTTGGTTCCCACCAACAGGCCATTGTTGAACTTGATCATGTCTGTAATCGTCTTATCCTGCAACAGCCCTTGATTGTCCAAAGGGACAATTTTGTTCCCTTCCATTTTATAAAGACCCTTGTCGCCCGCTGCCACAATGACCTCTCCATGGTACTCAATAAGGTCAGAGATCACTTCCCATGGATCTACCACTTCCACCTTTCCATCCCTATATTGGTATATTGCCGAAAATGACCTAAAGAAAACAGAATCCCCAATGGGCAGTATTTCCCAAAATTCCTCACTGGTAAACTCATGCCCCTTTATCAAATGGGTCAAGGAAGTGTAGCCCAAATTGCCCATGTCATCCTTTTTCCAGAAACCGAATTCTTCATAGGATCCGGTATAGATGCTATCGCCCACCACGGCCACAGAGCGTATGATGGTATTGTTGGGCAATCTGTTGAAACTCCATTTTTCACCATTATAGTACAGCAGACCTTTATTGTTGGCCACAAAAAGCTCTCCTTTTTTATCAACGGCCAACCCCCAGTTTTTGCTTCCTCCCTGATACTCCAACAAAGTATAGTTATAAACTGGAGGAAGCAGGTTCTGGCCATTTAATTGACTGGCCATCAAGCTTGTAAAAAAGAGAACAATGACTGATTTGAAAATTCGCATCGTGTATCGGTCTTACCAAATGAATATACAAAACTATGTCCATTGTGGAAAGAATGGCGAAGTTGCGAATACATCATGGCTACATCAAAAAAGGAGCAGTGCTTAAAAAGTTCATTTTGGGACAGCGAAAAGTGGCTCTGAATATGAACATGAAGGGTTTATCCACTTCGTTTAGAAATGATGTGTTTTTTGTGAGGTACATTTATTGGTATCGTACCTTTTGTTTGCTATTTTGAGCTATTTATGTAAATCTTTGTACCCAATGAATAGCAAGTTGCCCATGATTGTCGGATTGATGGCATCCTTTTTGGCCCAAATACCACTTTTTGCCCAACGCGCCATGGATAAGGGCGACTTTACAACCTATTGCAACCCTATCGATATTGATTACTCCTACATGTCGCACTACAGGACCAATAATGTTTCCTACCGTTCGGGAGCTGACCCGGCAGTGGTCAATTATATGGGAAGGTATTATATGTTCGTGACACGATCCCATGGTTATTGGACATCCCATGATTTGGGGAATTGGAAATTTATCAAACCACAGAGTTGGTACTTCAATGGGAGCAATGCACCGGCAGCGGCAGTGTACAATGGAAAGGTGATTGTATTGGGTGACCCCTCAGGTTGGGGATCCGTGATAGAGACTGACAATCCAGGTTTAGGGGATTGGAAGACCAACTTTGCGGTTATTTCGATGCCCAATGGTGTGCAGGATCCCGACCTTTTTGTGGACGATGATAACCGGGTCTATCTCTATGAAGAATCGTCCAACAAATGGCCCATACGTGGGGTGGAATTGGATGCGGAAAACTATTTTATTCCCAAGGGGGAAGAGAAGGATCTTTTTAATCTGGATCCCAAAGTGCATGGATGGGAACGGTTTGGCCAAGACCATAGATCGGATCTGGATCCTTTTATAGAAGGTCCCTGGATGATGAAGCACAATGGCACCTACTATTTGGAGTATGGAGCCCCTGGAACCCAGTGGAACGTATACGCCGATGGGGTGTATACGGCAGATAATCCCTTGGGGCCATTTACCTATGCACCGTACAATCCAATATCCTATAAACCGGGCGGGTTTTTAAAGGGTTCGGGCCATGGCAGTACGGTTAGGGACAACCAAGGCAATTATTGGCATTTTTCCACCATGGCCATTTCCGTCAACTATAAGTTTGAACGTAGGCTAGGGATGTATCCCGCTGGCTTTGAGCCCGATAACGGCCAAATGTATGTAAATACGGCCTATGGGGATTATCCACATTATTTGCCCAAAACCAAGGCCGGGGACCACAAACATCGATTTACGGGGTGGATGCTGCTGTCCTATAAGAAACCGGTGAAGACCAATTCATCATTGGTGGAGGGAAAGCCCAATGTGGTGGACGAAAGTGACGAGGGGTACATGTTGGAACAGATTGACGGTTTTGAAATAGAGAAAATCAATGATGAGGAGATTCGGTCCTATTGGGTCTCTGCTACCAATAACGATTCCATTTATGTTGAACTGGATTTGGAAAAGGCCAGTAATGTATATGCCGTTCAAATAAACTTTCAGGACTATAAGAGTACTATTTTTGGCAGGCCTGATACCCTTCGGCAACAATTTGTTCTGCGTTCATCGTTGGATGGGAAAACATGGAAGGCCATTGCCGACTACTCCAAAAACGAAAGGGATATGCCACACGGCTACATTGAATTCAACCAGCCTGTTGAAGCCAGATACATTCGTTACGACCATGTGTACTGCACCAATAATTATTTAGCGATTTCAGAGCTTAGGGTGTTCGGCAAGGGAAAAGGGAAAAAACCATCGCCCCCGAAGGATTTCAAAGTGGAACGAGGAGAGGATCGAAGGAATGCGAACCTTAGTTGGCGGCCGGTCAAGAATGCTACAGGTTATGTGGTATATTGGGGCATCCATTTAGATAAGCTCAACCTTTCCGCATTGATGTATGATACTCCCAACTATGGGTTACGTGCCCTAAATGCCGATCAAAAGTATTATTATCAGGTGGAAGCTTTCAATGAGAATGGAATATCTGAACGCAGCGAAATTCTTGAAACCGATTAGACATTGTATCTTTGGGTTTGAACAAAATCATTTTTGGTGCAATGCGTAGGGCAACTCTTTTATGGACTATTCTTGTGGGTAGCGTTCTATCATGCAGGCAAGCAAAAGAAGAAGACAACCATCAAAAAAGTGATAAGGCCAAAATTTCGGTACTGGTACAAAAGCCAGATAGTATTGCCACCCCAGAAGGCATGGTATGGATTCCCGGAGGTATATTTATGCAGGGTGCTGTGGCAGGTGATCAAATGGCCATGAGGCATGAAAGGCCCATCCATCCTGTCGCCGTGGATGGATTTTTTATGGATACCACGGAGGTGACCAATGCCCAATATGCAAAATTTGCGGAGGAAACGGGATATTTGACCGTTGCCGAACGCGAAATTGATTGGGAAGAAATGAAAAAACAGCTTCCCCCAGATACTCCAAAACCCAGTGATTCCATCTTACAACCCGGTTCGCTGGTTTTCAAAAAACCAGATCATCCTGTAATGGACCTAAATGATTATTCCCAATGGTGGGAATGGAAAATCGGGACCAGTTGGAAACATCCGCAAGGCCCACAGAGTAATTTGGAGGGTAAGGAAAACTATCCAGTGGTGCACATAGCTTATGAAGATGCCATAGCGTATTGCAACTGGGCAGGAAAAAGACTCCCAACAGAGGCAGAATGGGAATATGCTGCACGAGGAGGAATTCAGGAAGGAATTTTTCCATGGGGCCTTGATGCTGAAAAGGTCAATTCTTGGGCCAATACTTGGAACGGCACATTTCCCATGCTGAACAAACCGGATGATGGATACCTGAACAAAGCCCCTGTGGGATCATACCCGCCAAACGGGTATGGCCTTTACGATATGGTGGGCAATGTTTGGGAAATGACCCAAGATTGGTACAATCTGGAGTACTATAAGGATTTGGCAGCCCAAAACGATACTATCCTAAACCCTAAAGGAGCAGAGAAACCCTATAATCCCTACAACCCCTATGCCAATGAAAAGGTGATCCGTGGAGGTTCTTTTCTTTGCAATGCCAACTATTGTGCCAGCTATAGGGTCTCCGCAAGAATGGCCACTTCTACAGACTCTGCCCAGGAGCACATGGGGTTCAGGACCGTAAAATCAGTTACGGCCCGTTGAGAAAATAGGTTGGCTACCATTTTCCATTCTTGGTTGCTGCAAGCCAACAGGATGGCACTGCAACATTATTCCCCCAAAATTTAGTAACTATTATAAGGGTTCTTAGATAAGTTATGGGTGCATCATACTTTAGGGAGGTATTTATGAACCAAAAAATCATCAAAATGAAAAGTATTGCTAAAAAAGTAGGGACCTTGGCCTTCTTACTCACATTTTTTATGGGTTTTTCCATTTTTGCACAGGAAGAAATGGACAAAGATCCATCAAAACTTTTGGATTTCTGGGTTGGGGATTGGGAGGCCAGTTGGGATAATGGTGATGGCACCATCGGCCACGGCACCAACAAAATTGAGAGAATTCTTGATGGCACCGTTATCCGCGAAAACTTTGAAATATTGGATGGGCAGAACAAAGGTTTCAAAGGCACCAGTATTTCCGTTTACCAAGCAAGGGCCAAAAAATGGAGGCAGTCGTGGGCAGACAATCAAGGAGGTTTCTTTTGTTTCAATGGAGATTTGGAAGGCGATAGGAAAACGTTTCAAACTGAAATTTTTGAAACCAAAGATGGAAAAAAAGTCACCCAAAGAATGGTTTTTCACAACATCACCGAAGATAGCATGATCTGGGATTGGGAGCTATCCAATGATAGTGGGGAAACATGGACACTCAATTGGCAGATCAATTACAAGCGTAAAGGATAAAAACCCAAGGGTTGGGTACTGGGGTTGCCACGGACAAAACCAATAATCAATAATTATTGGACATCAGCTCTTTTCTGAATTTTGATGGGGTTACCCCGGTACTTTTTTTGAAAGCCTTGTTAAAGGATACCGTATTGTTGAATCCAGAGAGGAAGCCTATTTCGGCCAAATTCACGAGATCCTTTTTTTCCTCCAACAATTTGATGGCTTCCTCCACCCGGTAAAGGTTGATGAAGTCAAAAAAGTTGGCATCAAAATGTTCATTTATGATTTGGGAGGCATGATGCCTGGCAATGCCCAACGAGTTGGCCAGATCATCAAGACGCAATTCCCTGTTTAGAAAGGGCTTCTCCTTGATCATATGGTCCAGGAGACTTTCTTTCAACTCTTTGGAGTATTTTTTTGAAAGCCCCGTTTTTTTGTATTTCATGAACGGGACTACCTCACCAATGGATTTTCCCTGGAAGATATCGGGATAGTTAAAGGCAAAATACGCAGCTATCATTACAGAGATGCAAAGTAAGAGTGTAATGTAGTAGTCTTGCTCCAAGGTCAATATGCCCAAGTAATAAAGGGAATAGTAGGATATATAGCTCAATACACAGCCCAAGTAGGAAAATGTAATGGCTTTCACCCAAAATTGCAGGTCCCCGTCGTTCGCAAAAAAATTGAAATATTTAACCACAATGTAAATGCCGTAGATGGCCATGAGGACTACAAAGGCCACTTCGTATAGGCCACTGGGATGGAAGCTTGCAAGGGGCCCATCGTTGAAACTGTTCAGTTTTTCCCCTGCTGAAAGTAGAAAATAGGGCCCATATACGATCATGATGGTCAACGTTGGGATAAAATGGATAAAGTCCTTCCTTAAGGAGATTTTGGTTCCATGTACAATGTTTCGGATATAAAGAAAAAATAGAGGGCCGATCAACGAAAGTGGAATCACATACGAATGGTTTATGTGGACAAAGGGCAGTTGTGCGAGTTTTTTGGACCAGAACAACACATTATAAACTACCAACCAGCCACATAGAAACAGAAAAACGGCAAACAACCTATTTCCATAAACAAAAGAGATGGCCCTTTTGAAGTAGAACAAAAGGGAAAGCAATATGGCTTGAAAGCCCAAAAACAAAAATAATAACTCCCAGTACGTCATTTCAGTCCAAATTAAAAAGAATGACGGTCTCAATATATAATTCTTATCGGCATTATGATAATTGTTCGTAAAAGAGACATTGAACATGCCCTTATCTTGATGGTTTGACCTAAGATTTTATACCCAAGGAGCTTTTTGGCAGTGTCGTGGAACCAAAGAGATTTGATCCTTGAAAAATCAATTTTCCTAAAAATGAATGTTTGGAACAACATTCATTACAGTCCATTATAAATAATGATATAAAACAATTATATATTTCGAAATATAAAACTTATCTTTCATTTCATTTTTTATATTTGTTTTGTGCGCTTTTTTTATAAAAAATCAAATTTAGTGCTGGAAAAATAATGATATGAACAAAAAGACTATTAAAGCGGGTATAATTGGGTCTGGGTTTGCGGCCAATTTTCATTTTGATGCCCTGCAACGGGTTTTCAGTACAAAAGTTGAGATTGTAGGGGTCTATTCCACAAATCCGGACAACAGGAGGAAATTTTCAGAAACTAAGGGCATCCATGCTTTTTCCACAATGGAAGAATTGATAGAGGCGTCTGGCGTTGTCCATGTCTGCACCCCTCCCTCCACCCATGAACCGATTACCATTGCGGTTTTGAAGAAAGATAAGGATGTCATTATTGAAAAACCTTTTACGGGCTATTTTGGTGATGGTAGTCCAGACTTCAGTGGAGATATCTTTCCCAGAGAAAAGGGACTTGAGTTTGCCATTGAGAGTGTGAAGCGCATGTTGAAGGCGGAAAAGAAGAGCAAGGGATCTATTATGTATGCCGAAAACTGGATTTATGCACCTTCCATACAAAAAGAAAGGGAAGTGATCGAAAAGACGAAGGCCCAGATTCTCTGGATACAGGCCCAAGAATCGCATTCCGGTTCACACTCTTTGGACTATGGTAAGTGGCATTTGGCAGGGGGAGGTTCCTTAATGGGCAAGGGGTGCCATCCCATAGCGGCGGCCATTTATCTCAAACACGTTGAAGGAAGAGTCAATGGGGGGGTCCCTATTCGCCCAAAATCAATTACATCGAGGACCCACGCCATAACCCGTATGGAGAATTTTAGAAATGAAGGGCATTTGAAAGATTCATATACCGATATAGAGGATTACGGAATGGCCCATATTGTATTTGAAGATGGTACTATAGCCGATATCGTTGCCAGCGAACTTTCCCATGGAGGAGTAAAGAACTGTCTGGAAGTCCACGCCAACAACCATCGTACCATTTGCAATATTACCCCCAACAACGCAATGCAGACGTATAATCCCGTAGAAGGGAACTTTAAGGATATCTATGTGGTTGAAAAAACGGGCACGAAGCAGGGTTGGTCCAACATTTCTCCTGATGAGGGCTGGTTTAACGGGTATCAACATGAAATGGATGCATTTTACCGCTCATCGGCGTATGGAGACCCCATTGAGAGCGGAAGCAGATTAGCTTCTGATGTAATAGCCACAATCTATGCGGGATATGTTTCCGCAGCGCAAAATGGCGTGGAAATCCCCATAACGATTTTATAAAACCAACCTAAAGTTTAGAATTCTATTCAATAAGAAATGGGAAATCAAAACAATGAAGCCGCTGGAATGCCCATGTTCGCTCCAAGCGACCCAGAGGCATTGGCAAAGGAGCAAGCAGAACTGAAAAATCTTCGATCGAAGAAAATGGGGGCAAGGTTGAAGTGGTATTTTTCAAAATCAGGCCCGGGATGGATGCAGAGCGCAATGACATTGGGCGGTGGAAGTGCAATGGCCTCATTGTTCGCAGGGGCATTTTACCAGTACAAACTGTTATGGGTACAGCCCTTGGCCATGTTACTGGGAATCATTATGATGTCCGCTCTGGCGTACCAAACGCTTTCCACCAAAACCCGGCCCTTTTATGCCATGAAAAAATTTGTGCATCCAGGAATGGCCTGGGCCTGGGCCATATGTGCACTACTGTCCACCATTATTTGGCATTTTCCCCAATACGCACTGGCCGCCGGAATGGCGGATGACATCATCAAGGCCCTGACGGGAATAACTATAGAATCGGAAACCAACCAAACTTTGGTAATGTTATTGTTGGGGCTGGTTTTCCTGGGCATGGGCATCATGATCAGTTGGAATTATGGCAATGGAAGAAAGGGGATCAAGATTTTTGAGAATATTATTAAGGGAATGATATGGTTTATCATTTTCGCGTTTGCCACTGTGGTGGTCATCAGCAGTTTTTCAACCCATGGAATCGAATGGTCAAAAGTTTTGAACGGTTTGTTGCCTTTTTACTTTGACGACAATGGGATGGTTTGGAACATTCCTACCGATGCGAGGGGGATCACCATTTTTATAGCGTCCTTCAGCGCGGCAATAGGAATCAATGCAACTTTTTTGTTCGGGTACTCCTTCCTTGCCAAAGGATGGGGAAAGGAACATATAGGGCTGGCCAGATTTGATATGATAACCGGAATGCTGATCCCATATTCGCTGGCCACGGGACTAATGATAGTTGCGGCCGGGGCTACGATCTATGGCTCCGGGACATTGGCCGTAGATGCCACCAACCTATCCCCAATACATGCCGCGGGAATGCTCGAAGCTGCCGGGATCCCCCAGGTTGTCTCGAGGTTGATTTTTGGACTTGGGATCATAGGAATGGCCATGAATGCCATCATATTGCATATGCTGGTCTGTGGTTTCGCGGTTTGTGAAATATTCGGGATTGAGCCCAGGGGATGGAAATACAAATTGGCCACATTGATACCGGCCCCGGGTTTTTTGGGCGTCATTCTGTGGGGCAAAATGGGAACTTGGATCGCAATCCCTACATCTGCCATTACCTTGATCATGTTGCCCATAGCGTACATTGGCTTTTTTCTACTCAACAATAGCGAGCGCTATTTGGGAAAGGACAAGCCAAAGGGCAAGATCAAGCTTTGGTGGAACACGGGGATGATCATTGCCATTTTGGTCACTTTGTGTTGTGTATCCTATTATTTCATAAAAGTGGTCCCCGGATATTTTAGTTGATAAATACGATTGATATGATCAAGTTCAGTGCATTTGCGGATGAAGTGGCCATCAATTTCAGGGACCAAATAGATTTTTTGGCAACCCAGGAGGTACCGGCCATTGAAATTAGGTTCGTGAACGGGAAAAATATCATGAAGCTTACCAGAACCGAGCTCAATGAGGCAAAGTCCATGTTGGATGCCACGGGCATTGAGGTAAGCGCCATTGGCTCTCCGATCGGCAAAGTGGCTATTGATGAGCCTTTTGAGGTCCATCTCGAAGAATTTGAGCACGCCGTTGAATTGGCCCATTTTTTCAACACAGACTTGATAAGGGTTTTTAGCTATTACCCTCCAAAGGGAAAATCAATTGACCATTTTAGGGATGAGGTAATCAAAAGAATGTCAAAAAAGGCAGCGTTGTTGGCAGGTACGGACATGTTGATGGTCCATGAAAATGAATCCAATATTTATGGACATAGTGCGGAGAATTGTGTTGATTTGATCGAGGCTGTCAATTCCCCCAACCTAAAACTCGCCTATGATCCGGCCAATTTTGTGACCGCCCATAGCATTGCCAATAATGTTGGGGTCTGTTGGCCATTGATGAAACCCCACGTGAGGCACGTACATATAAAGGATTGGAAGCTCAACAGTGCTATTGGAAGCCTTCCCGGGCAGGGGGCCGGGCAGATCAGAAAATTGATCGCCGAATTGGTCAAGGCCGACTATAAGGGATTTATCACGATGGAACCACACTTGAACAAAGGAGGACAATTTGGGGGCAGGACAAATCCCGATCTCTTTGCCCAGGCCTTGGCAATGGTAAAAGTGATGTGTATGGAGGCCGGGTTGGATTTCACGGAATGATGCAACATGACCCAAGGAATGCCGGATAAATGCTGTTTTTCCCAGATTCAAAGAAAACCTTAACGGCCCTCCACTGGCCACATAACATGGGTCATCGCATCCATTTATCCAGATTTTCCGCCACAAAAGCGTCATCGTTCAATTCAGGATAGAGCTTGTATACGCGGTCGATTTCTTCTTTTTGCCCCATACTCAACCTTTCATGGGGGTTAATGGTATAGTTGGATTCCAGCAATCCCTGCCTGATCAAAACCTCATGGATACCCGCTATGGATCCCTTAAACTTATTTCTGGAATCAAAAAAAGCTGCGTTGGAGTCTGTTACCTTGATTCCCAGTGAAAGCAGATCAGGGAGGTCTGAAGGGTTTGCATTTTTGATGCTATCATAAAGTTCAACGGCCTTTTTGTTCCAAACGGCCCAATGCCCCAACAAGCCTCCAATGATTCTTTTTTTAATGATTTTGTCTCCCACCGGGATGTGGTACTCGGTCAATAGATCGGCCACGATATTGTCATCATTTCCTGTGTAAAGGGCAATCTCATCACACCTTCCGGATTCTGCCACTCCCTGGACAACATCAATGGTCTGGTACCTGTCAAAAGGGGCCATTTTAATGGCGACGACATTTTGTATTTGTGAAAATTCCCTCCAAAAATCAGCATCCAATACACGTCCACCTACAGAAGGCTGAAGATAAAAGCCCACTACCGGGATTACTTCCGCAACCGCTTTGCAGTGTTCGATCAATTCTTTGTTGGAGTGGGTTTTAAGGGCGGCCAAGCTCAGCAATACGGCATGGTAGCCCAAGTCTGAAGCCGTTTTGGATTCCAGGATGGCCTGCGGGGTATGCCCAAGCGCACCGGCTATTCTAAATATGGTCTTGTTGGTCTTTTGGCAAAAATGGTCGATTTCTTCCTTGGCCAATTCCAAAACGGGCTGATAAAGTCCGGCTTCACGGATTTCGAATTGGCTGGTATGTACGCCCACGGCGAGGCCGCCAGACCCGGCATCCAGATAATATCTCGATAAGGCGCGTTGTCTTCGCTCATCCAATTTTAGATTTTTGGTCAATGCTGTTGGGTTGGCAGGAATGACCAATCCGCTATGTAAGTGTTCCTTTAGATGATCTGATAATGTGTTGTCCATTTTTCGATTTTCTGAATCAGTATTTGCCATCTCTGACTTCAAAATGGGTTGCCTTGCCCAATAAACGTTGGTCTTTATTGACCCAATCCCCGGTCCATTCAATGATTTGACTCAAAGGAACGCTTGGCGCTCCCAATAGTTTATGGGATTTTGAGACGTTCACCAATAGCGCCGAATCGGCTTCTTTTCCGGAAAATTTTACATCCTTCCCCATTATTTCACCAAACTGCTGGGCAACATTGGCCACTGAAATGGTCTCGGCACCGCTTACGTTAAGGTGGTTGGCCGGGGAAGTACTCAGTTGGATACTCCGTAAAATCATGTCATTGGCATCGCCTTGCCAGATTACATTGGCATACCCCATGGTCAAATCAATCGTCTCTTCGTTCTTTACTTTGGTGGCAATATCGACCAAGACCCCATAACGCATCTCCACAGCATAGTTTAGGCGGATAAGAATGACATCAGTACCATTTTTTATACTTCCAAACTCAAACAGGCGTTCCCTGCCCAAACAGGATTGGGAATACTCTCCTATGGGTCCTACGGAGTCAAATTCCTTGGAACCCCCGGAACTGATCTTTACCAAAGGATATACACATCCTGTGGAGAAAGCTACTATTCGGGAATCCTTGAATTTGTCCACCACCAATCCTGGCAGGTAGGAATTCATTGCCCAGGTGTAGCTTTCGTTGCCATTGGTGCCAAACTTCATACCGGCCAGATAGATTACATTTTTGACATCGGGCAAGCTTTTGATGAAATCGGTATCCAGCAAATCTCCTTTTAGGGTCTCGATGCCACTTTCTTCCAAGTACGACTGTTGTTCCGTATCGCTGAACCTGGAAACCCCAATGATCCTTTTTGCTACCCCAGCCTCCGTACAGGCACGTTTGGCCATTCTGGCCATGGAGACACCCATTTTGCCTGCTACTCCGAGCAGGATAATATCTCCATCCAATTCCTTCATCATTTTGATCAATTTGGGTGTTGGTCTGGAAAGGGCTTCTTCAAGTTGTTCCTCGTCGGAAAAGTATTTTGGGTAGTTTTTCATGGATTTAGATGCATGTTTCAATGATAATTCTCTTATAAAGCGCGGTAGCTTCGTGTATTTTGTCCACATAGCAGAATTCGTCGGTTTGATGGGCCATTTTAGGCTCACCGGGACCTAGAATCACTGTTGGGGGATAGTTTAACCAAGGGGTAAATATGGAAGCATCGGTTAAGAACGGTGCCGCTTTTTTGGCATCCTTTGGTGTAGGGTCAAACTTGCAAATTTTATAAACCTGTTGAATGAATTGATGGTTCTCGTCCGTGGAGACCGCATTTAGGTCCACCATTTTTTCGATTTTCACTTCATCGCCAAGGGCTTCTTTCAATTTTTGAAGCGCGAGTTTGTTTTTGAATTTTGTGGTCGATCTAACGTCAATGGTAAATTCAGCTTTGTCGGGAACAGAATTTAAGTTAAGACCGCCCTCGATTTTCCCGACGTTTATTGTGGGGTAGCCCAGCGTAGGATCCTTTTCCGCATCAAATTTG
Organism: Allomuricauda sp.; assembly: GCA_041391945.1. Taxonomy (GTDB): domain Bacteria; phylum Bacteroidota; class Bacteroidia; order Flavobacteriales; family Flavobacteriaceae; genus Flagellimonas. The sequence continues at coordinate 103,059 of JAWKNC010000005.1, forward strand.
AGCGTCTCTATTTTGGTGATGGCCCTAGCGGCCTTATATATGGCATTGTCTCCAAGTTCTGGCATGGAAGAATGGGCGGTGACCCCAAAGGTTTTGGCAGTAAGGTACAACCCGCCTTTATGGGCTATATAGGGGAGGTTGGAAGTGGGTTCGCCCACAATCACGGCTCTGGCGCCCCCAATCTCATAGCCATCATTGAAAAGGGACTTGGCCCCTTGACAGCCCAATTCTTCATTGGCCGTAAAAACAAGCTTTATACCACCGGCTGGGGATTGGTCCTCAAAACTTTCCACTGCAGCAATTATCATGGCAGCAACACCTGCTTTCATGTCGGTGGAGCCACGGCCGTACAACTTGCCTTGTTCAATGATAGGTTCCAATGGATCATAGCTCCATTTTTTGGCCCCTAAGGGCACAACATCCAAATGGCCGGTCAGCACAATAGGGGGTATGTTGTTGGAAAGCCCTTTGGTCGCAACCACGTTAAGCCTTCCCTCGGCATATTTGGGATAATCCACCGAGAACCCATGCCCAACAAGAATTGCCCCAACATAGTGGGCAATTTTTTCTTCATTGCCCGGAGGGTTGATGGTGTTGAACCGTATCAGCTCTTTTGTTAGGGCGATCACATCCATAGGCCATGCAGTCGATTATGATAGAAATCCATAAAGACAGTTTTTATTCGAACAGCAAAGTACCAAACCTTTTTATTTCATGGAAACTACCGGGCAAATCTTGCCAAGACCAATAGATTTCCTTTTCATTGAAATAATCCATTCGGGTAAAGTTGGTTCTCCACTGCGTTCCGGATTTTGGTGGAACTTGACCCATTGGGGATAGCAACGAATAGGGAATGAAAAATTCACCTGTCCAACTTTCTATATCGGCATTGCTTTCTTTTAAGCCCCCTTGAACGGAGGTTTCATGTGCAATGGTCCTGTCATCTTCAAAATACCAGGCCTGCCATCTATGGGGCTTGCCCTCAAAATTCATGACCATGAGTGGCAACTCATAATTTAATGGTGACAACTCATACTCAAAATAAACCTCCTTAGCGGTATCTGGCCATATAAAAACCTCCACAACATCCTCTAACCAAAGGTGTTTCCCGTCTTCGGTGATGGACGCTTTGAGTTTTGGATCTTTGCAATGGAATAAAAAATAAATCCCAGTCTCTGAATAGAGTACCTTGACCTTGGTTTCCATGGGTGTGTCCAAATGTGACCGTTGCAGTATGGTCACCCAATCAGCCTTGTTCCAATTAGTGGAACTTCCATCGCCAGTGGGTTCAAAATCGGATGTTTTGTATGCTATTATTTGGTCCATATCTGTTGAGTCTTTGGGATGGCAGCCATAGATGGATGAAATACAGCCAAAAAGCAGGAGCAAAGTTTTCATAGGCCTGCAATAGATTTTTTTTGGAGTGCCGGATACCATGCGAGGGCATTTTCCCTATATATCTTTAAAATTACATCATCTGGCAATTTCAGGCCCTTGAACCGACCTTCAAATTGAGGCACTTCCATGGTGTTGTCCGTGGTAAAGAATTCCCAATCCCGCCGCCATATGCCATATGCCCTATTTTTAATTTCAGAGGGATCGTTGGTTTTATCGTAAATGATGTCCGACCCATAGAGCAAACGGTCCTGATATTCTATAAAAAAATCCCTGACCCCATGCCAATTGTCCTTGGCTTGAAATTGTAGGTGGCAGATCCGTTCTGCCATATCCACGGCCGTGTTGGTAAATTCATCCAGCCAGGAGCCGATCCTTTCAATGCTCCACTCCAAACTTGCCAAATGTGCCCCAATGAACCTCAGGCCAGGGTATTTTCTGAGAACATTGTCCCTAGCATGTAATTGCTGCTCGTAGGAGGGATGATCCGGCAGTTTTGCCATATGATATTCGGGGTGTTCCCGAAAGTAATCCCGATCGGAATTCATGGTCATTTCATCCAAGGGGAGCCAACAATTTTTTGGTTCGCCCAAGTGCGCCAGAACGGGAATGTCATTTTCGATCAAAAAATGGAAGATGGGTTCAAAACAGGGATGGTCAAACATGATAAAATTGCCATTTTCGTCCCTGCTCGCCATCCCGATGTTTTTCCAGAACTTAACGGCAATGGCGCCATTTTTGATCCCACGTTTGATTTGGCCTATGGCGATTTCCGTCCAATTGGAATTGTTCCAATTTGCCATTTCGAAGGCTGTTATATGGAAGACCCTATTTGAGTTGAGCCCCAGTATTATTTTTTCTTGGTCTTCAATGGGATCAAAAAAGGGAATATCCGTGTTGATGCTGATCATTGAGAAATTGTCCGATTGGGCCTGATCTAAAAGACTGGCCTCAAAATTGTTGTAGTGCATGTGCGCATCAATTTTCTCTAGATCGGAAAAACCCATTTTACTTTTCATTACGGACTATAGCTAACTTATTTTTTACAAGTTGGACCACCTGTTCCGTTGCTGTTGGAAATACTATTCTCAAATCAATTTCCTCATTGGTCAATAGCTTTGTCTTCAACGTTTTCATGAAGATATTCTTGATTTCCGTGGCCAGGTTTATTTTGCATATCCCCCTGTCTATTGCCTGTCTCAAACTTTCATCGGGCACACCAGACCCTCCGTGCAGCACCAAGGTCACATCTGTGGCCGCTGCAATTTCGGATAACCTTTCCAAATCCAGTTTGGGTTCCTTGTCATAAAACCCGTGGGCCGTTCCTATGGCCACGGCAAGGGCACTGACACCGGTGGCCTCCACAAATTGCTTGGCCTCTTCGGGTTGGGTAAAGCCGCTATTGTCCTTGGCCTGCCCCAGTTTGGCAATATACCCCAGTTCTGCCTCCACATTGGCACCATAACTTTCCGCCAATTTAACCACTTTGGCTGTGATGGCAATATTGTCCTCAAAGGGTTGTTCACTGGCGTCGATCATTACGGAATCGAACCCAACATCAAGACATTGGGCGGCTAGTTCATAGGAGTTTCCATGATCCAAATGGACCCATCCTTCAACTCCATGTTTGTCCAACATGGATTTTGCCATGTTAAAGGCAACTTTTAACCCCATATAGTCAATTGAACTTTTGGTCAATTGGAGAATGATTGGCTGATCGGCTTCTTTTGCGGCACGCAATACCCCTTCCAGGGTTTCAAAATTGTAAAAATTGGTGGCCAAGATTCCTTGGCGTTTACGCCTCAGCTCAATAAACTTTTCCTGTAGCTTCATTTTTTATTGTTCGGTATAGTTAAATTTTTCCTTCGCAATCTTCATAATACTCTCCAAATCCTTGAAGGCCGCAGTGCCTCCGGAATCTGTTGTGGAAATGGCCCCTGTCAGGTTTCCAAACACTTGGCACTCTTCAGGATTCCTGCCCTTTACATATTTTGAGATATACCCTGCATTGAAACTATCTCCGGCACCTATGCTATCGACTACATTTCTATTGATGAATGCCCCTTTCTCGATTTTTTTCCCGTCGTAACAAAGAATGGAGCCCCTATTACCGCATTTGACGACCAATTGTTTGCATTTTTCCTTAACGTTGTCTATGGCTGATGCCAAAGTTTTTTCTCTGGTAAGCTTTAACAGTTCGGCTTCATTTGGGATGAACACGTCCAATGTGGGCAGTACTTTCTCCAAATCTAGGTCCCATTTGTCCGCTGGATCCCATTGCACGTCCAGTGAAGTGGTTAAACCTTCATGTTTGGCCATTTTAAAAAGTGTGTCCAGTTTGTTGTGGAACCCTGGCTGGAAAAAGTAGGAGGAGAAGTGCAGATGTTTGGCCAGCTGCAGGTTTTCACCTTTGATGTCATCGATGCCCAAATGGGTCATGGCCCCTTGATGGGTGACCATGGCCCTGTCCTCATCGTAATTGAGGGCGATGGTTGCGCCGGTCCTTAAACTTGGGTCGGTAATGATCAGGGAAGTATCCACTCCTTTTTCCTGGAGTTGTTCAATGATGAATTTTCCGAATATATCGTCCCCCAACTTGCCAATGAACCCTACTTTCAATCCTAGGGAGCTGAGGTTACTGGCACAAATTGCCGAGGAACTCCCCAGTGCCAAGGTCATTTTGTCGGCAAGGATCTCCTTTCCAATTTCTGGATAGCCCATGATCTGATTTAGAATTAAATCGACATTGAGCTCTCCTACTACTATGACATCAAACTTTTTTTCCAATGTGTCCATTTTTGCTCATCAAGCGAACCGTGCATTGTTGTTGCAACAGCGCTACATCCTTTTTAAAAAACATTCCCAAATCTTCCCTCACACAGTTTGCCGCACCACAGGAAGCGGCTAGTATGGCGGTCTCTTCCAAATCGTATCCTTTTACATGGGCCACGGCAAGCCCGGCCATCAGACTGTCCCCACATCCAACCGTGCTGATTACCGTATCAACTTTGCTCAATGCGTGCACAACATTTTTGCCATCTGACAGGAACAATCCTTTATCTCCCTGAGTAACAGCAATTAGCTTACTGTGTTGCCCCATTTTTGAAAATAGGGCGAGGGGGTCATGGGTTTTGTAAATTTCGTACCCTTCATTGTGGTTGATGTGCACTCCAAAGGGATTCTTGGCCAAGGCTTGGGTCAAAGAGGCCCCGGAACAATCCACTATTGAGTTTATCTTTAATTTGTCTGCAATTGATATCAAGTCGGAGAAATTGAAATTTTCACTGTTCTTGGGCCACGAACCACTCATACATACCACTGACACGCTCGGTAAAAGCTTCTCGAAATCAGTTAGGAACGTTTCATAATGGATTCGGTCAATTTTTGGTCCTGTTCCCAAAATCTCCGTTTCATCAAACTCATCACCGGTCTTTATGGTCAGGCATGTCCTTGTCCACTCTTTCAAGGTGGGGCCATAACAGGAAATGCCCTTTTCCTCGCACTGTTTTTTTATCCATTCGCCGGTGGCACCTCCCCAAAATGCCAATATGGCCACCTCTTCACCCAATTCTTTAATCCCCATGGCAACATGGACCCCCTTGCCGCCTGGATATGATCTTTCCTCAAATGCTCTATTTGTGGTCCCTTTTTTGAAAGTATTAATAAATATTAATTTATCAATGGAGGGATTAGGGCAAACACACAATATCATTTTAAATGGCCCGCTATTCTTGTTTGTAAATATTCACTCCTTCAACAACCCTATTGATGGTGTTGTTTATGGATGGAGAATCTGGGGATAGTCCTAGGTTAATAGATTTGTACATGCCCAAAAGTTGACTGGGAAGCACGGCGCACACTGCAAAATATTCTTCCGGTATTTCGCCGGTATCCGCAACTTCTATGGAAAGATCCATGTTGATCTCATCCTTGAACTTTATGCGCTCCGCGATGCCAATTTCGTATAGTTTTTCATCTTGGGAATTGATGGACCTTACCAAATCGTATTCATATTTGTTGATAAACTCGTCGCTTGAAAATATGTAGACCACCAGCGTTGAGTTTTTGATCACAACCTTTGGGCCATGTCTTAATCCTAGGAAGGTATCATATTTGCAGATAACCTGACCGTCTGTTAGTTCCTGTACTTTTAGCTGTGACTCCCGGGCAATGCCCTTTAATATCCCAGACCCCAAAAAGACCACCCTGTCAAAGTTCAACTGGGCCACATCATATATTCTTTCACTATAGTTCACAAGGATCTTTTCCCCATACTTTACCAAACAATCTACATAGGCCCCATTTTTGTCCAAATTCTCCAAGTCCGATATCAAAACCCCCGCCAAAAGCATGGTTGTGAAAGAACTTGTCATGGCAAGGGCCTTATCATTGGCTTCCTTTGGCATCATCAGGGCATACGATTTTTTTAAGTTGGTATCTTGGACCAGTTTGCCTTGGGGGTTGCACGTAATGATAAGATGGTATACATTTTCGCAATAGTTCTCTGCAAGTTCAACGGCGGCCACACTTTCGGGACTGTCTCCAGACCTTGCAAAGGAAACCAGCAGGGTGGGTTGGTGCTTGTTCAAAAAATCTTTGGAACTTACGATCAGATCCGTAGTGGCAACCGCCTCTGTCACCCTGTTCACCTTTCGTTGGAAACTTTTGTTCAACACCTCGCCAATGTAGGCAGAGGTGCCCGCCCCGGTCAATATTATTTTTAAGTCTTCATGAATCAACGCGTCTCCTAAAAATTTTGCCAGCGGTCCTTTGTTGGATTTTATTATGGAATAGGTCTCATGCCATAATCTTGGTTGGGCATTAATTTCTTTGAAGGTATTGCTGTCATTTTTATTTATGAAGCCGAGTAATCCTTTTTTCATATTTAAAAACTAAAGTAGTTTATTGTTATTTCATTTCTAAAACGAAAAATTAATAATCAAAGGTAACTTATTTTGTAGGGTTTTAAAGGAAAAAATATAAAAAAAATTTATTTATCCTTTTATTTTCTTTCATTTTTTTAACATTCAAAAGTTTTAACCATTATCTTTAGGGTCAATTCAAAATTAAAATTGAATAAATGAAAAGTCTACAGTACATAGTTTTTATCTCCTTGCTATTCATTAAGGTGTCCGCCCAGGTTCCAACGGCACAAAAACTCGACCCCAGCATGGCTATTGAAGAGGTCAGCGTGGATAGTATTATTTGGTTGGACCCAAGAAATGAGCCCATTAAGATCGTGGGCTTTGAATGGATGCAACAGGACAATGTGTACAGACGATTGCCCCTACACCCGCAATGGCCCATAAGGGATGCCGTAAGCCAGTTGGCAGACCATACTGCCGGTGGACAAATGAGATTTCAAACCGATAGCAAGAAAATTGTGCTAAAGGTTGAACTGGGAGAGGAGTCTGGAATGTATCATATGGCACCCACGGGACAGAGCGGGTTTGACCTGTACATGCAGACGGCTGACGGGCAACGGTATCTCAAAACCGTGCGCTTTGATGCAAGGGACACAATATACCAAGCGGAGATTTTGGACGCAGACGAAGGAAAAATGCAGGAATACACCATCAATTTTCCACTGTACAATGGGGTGAAATCGGTTTTTTTGGGAATTGAGGGGGGAGCCACTATAAAAGAGGCCAAACCGTTTAGTTTTCCCGGGAAAATAGTAATATATGGCACCTCAATTACACAAGGGGGCTGCGTGTCTAGACCGGGCATGGTCTTCTCAAACATACTGAGCCGAAAATTGGATGCACAGTTTGTGAATTTGGGATTCTCCGGAAATGGGCGAGGAGAACCAGAATTGGCCCATTTGATCAATCAAATATCGGATGTAAGTCTTATCATATTGGATTATGAAGCCAATGCCAACGAAACCATTCAGGAGAGCTTAGGGCCGTTTGTGGATATTTTAAGGGAAAAGCACCCTGGGACACCCATTTTGATCATGTCCAAAATCAGGTATTCATTAGCCACGGAACGATACCAATTGTTGATCGATAACCGGGATTTCCAACAGGATTTGGTCAATGAACGGAAAAAGCATGGAGACGACAATATTTATTTTTTGGACGGCACCCAGGTGCTTGGTGACGATTATTTCGAATGCACCGTAGATGGAGGCCATCCCACTGATTTGGGATCCTATAGAATAGCCGAAGCCTTGTTGGTAAAGATCAAGGAAATTCTCAAAGCCAAATACTGATACTTGTTATATACCAGGGCTTTCTTTCAAGAAATTGCGGTTTTTTGGACTGGTCATCATTTTTTTAGTTTAAAGGCAAAATAATAGTCGCCAGATTTTGTGCCCTGTAAGCCTCCACCCCCTGCTGCGATAACCACGTACTGCTCCCCATGCACCGTATAGGTTGATGGGGTGGCATAGCCTCCAACAGGCAATTGAAACTCCCAAAGGGTTTTACCGGTTTCTTTTTCGATGGCCCTGAACTTTTCATCTCGTGTGGCTCCAATAAATATAAGTCCTCCTGCAGTTACGATACCTCCGCCAAATAATTGGGTACCTGTTGGTGGTATCCCTTTTTTGGTGAGTTCCGCGTATTCCCCTAGGGTGACCTCCCATTCAAATTCACCTGAATTAAGGTTAACGGCACACAATTTTCCCCAAGGAGGTTTGATCCCTGGATATCCATTCTGGTCGCGTAGTTGTTGATACGCTTTTAACTTATATCTTTTGAGCGTGTCTTGGGAAGAACCATCGTTCAAAACTTGTTTTTCCGTGATGGGCAATAGCTCTTCGACTTTATCATTGCTCAGGTTATAGAGATAGGCCAGTACGGCTCGTCTGTTGCTTTCAGGAAGGGATTGGAACGAGGGCATCATGCCCCTTCCATTTTTTAGCAGGGCGCTCGCTTCTTGCACCGCAATTTTACTTTCAAGGTCCATTAATGAAGGAAAAACGGCATCCCCTTTGCGGTCAGGTCCATGGCAAGCCGCACAGGTCCTTGCATAAACGCCTTTTCCCTTATCTATTAAATCGTCAAATTCGCTGATTTCCTCGTGTGCTGGGAAATCTTCAACAAGTTGCACCATATTGGGAATGTCGTTTACGCCGATATAGATAATGCCTGTTTCTGGATCAAATGCTCCCCCGCTCCATTCGGCACCTCCCCTAAAACCGGGCAATTGAACTATCCCAGCTTTTGTGGGAGGGGTGTATATGCTTCCCCAAGTATAATTTTTGATTTGTTCTTTGATGTATTCAGTGGACTCTTCGGAAATGTCCGTGATCAAACTTTCATCAAAACGTTGCCTTGAAAGGGGTGGTGGCTTTACTGGAAAAGGTTGCGTTGGCCAGGTTGATTCACCTTCCATACTGGATTGGGGCACAGGCAGTTCCCTAACCTCAAAAAGAGGTTTGCCGGTTTCCCTGTCCAACACGAATATCAATCCTTGCTTGGTCAATTGGGCAACGGCGTCTATGTTCTGCCCGTTGTGGTTTACGGTGATCAAATTGGGGGGGGTTGGAATGTCATAATCCCAAAGGTCGTGATGGGATATTTGAAAATGCCATTTGTATTGGCCGGTTTCGGCATCCAAGGCCAATAGTGAGTTGGCGAACAATCCCGTGCCTGCGCGGTCAATTCCATAAAAATCATGCGTTGGGGATCCTATGGGGGCATAAATAATGCCCCTTTCCTCATCCAGACTCAATCCGCTCCAGGCGTTGGCTCCCCCTCCTGTTTTATAATAATCTTTGGGCCAGGTATCATACCCGAATTCACCAGGGTGCGGAATGGTGTGGAATATCCATTTCAATGTCCCGTTTCTGACATCGTAAGCCCTAATATGCCCGGGCAGGGCACCATGGATCTCGTTCATGCTGGATCCCATGATGATGAGGTCTTTGTAAATGACCCCGGGGGAGGTATTACGGATAAAGGCGGTTTCCTTGTTAAATTCCCTGTCAAGATGATCTCTTAGGTCAACTACACCATTGTCTCCAAAACCTGCAACCAATTCCCCCGTTTTTGCATCAATGCATTGAATTTCGTTCAAGACGCAGTAAAACAATCTCTTATCCTCCCCATCTTCCCAATACATAAGGCCTCTATTGGTGCCGCCAACGCTCGCCTTTATTTCCTCTCCGTTGGATGCGGGGTCGTATTTCCAGATTTCTTTGCCGGTTCCGGCGTCCAGGGCGACAATTTTCAGCCCGGCCGTTGAGGCATATAAGATTCCATCAATGATCAAGGGATTGCATTGAATGGAGGAACTTGTTTGGCCATCCCCTGTGCGATAGGTCCATGCCACCTCCAATTTTTCAACATTGTCGGTATTGATCTGTTTAAGTGGGGAATACGCATTGTTTTCATAACTTCCCCTGTAAATTTTCCATGAATGGTCGTGCATGTCCGATGGCTGTTTGTTGGAATTGCACGACATCAGAATAATACTTGAGAGGATAGAGTGGAAAAATAGAGATTTAGACTTCATTTTGGACAAGTTTGATAAAACTAGATGTAAAATAGTAAGATTGTGCAAAAAAAAATAATATTTTTGAATTAAAACAAATAAAACGTAACATTACAAAATGATAAAACCTTTTTTTTGAGACTTTTTAAAGTAGATTTTGATAAATCTCAACGAAGAGAAAAGCAATTATGGATAGACGCGAAGCAGTAGTAAAAATGTCATGGATGCTAAAATCTGCCTTTTTAGCGCCAACGCTGGTCACAGTGTTGCAAGGTTGTCAAGATGTAGTATCCAAGGCCCAAGAATTGCTGGTATTGAACAGTGATGAAAATGAAACGGTCATTGCAATTTCAGATACCATCATTCCGAGGACAAAGACCCCCAGTGCATCCGATGTGAAAGTAAATTACTTTATTGATTTATTGTTGAAGGATGTTTTTGACGAACAGACAAGACAGGATTTCTTGAAGGGACTGTTCCTTTTCAATGAAGATTGTAAAGCAACGACGGGGAGTTATTTTTCCGAGCTTTCGGATAAGGAACGCGTTGCCTATCTCAAGGAAGTGGACGAGGATATCATGGGCAAGGAGTATGGGGAATTGGTGCCGTTTTACTATTCGTTCAAGCAGCTCACCGTAACGGCATATTTTTCCACAAAAGAGGGAGCTATCCAAAATCTGGACTATAATCCGGTTCCTGGCCCATATGTTGGGGAAGTTGAGTGTAACGAGGACACTAAAATAATGATGGGAAATCACATGTAATAAGTATGGAAAAGAACAAGTATGATGTTATCGTTGTAGGGTCTGGTGTTACGGGAGGATGGGCTGCAAAGGAATTTACCGAAAAAGGGCTGGAGACCCTTGTACTCGAAAGGGGCAGGGACGTTAAGCATATTGAAGACTATTCAACCACGAACAAAGCCCCTTGGGAATACAAGTACCGAGGGTACGATTCGCTCGAAGTGCAGGAGCAGTACCCGATCCAAAGCATCAAATACAATTTTGACGCTTCCAGTCAACAATACTTTGTAAACGATAGTGAGCATCCTTATCTCAACCCTCCCGATAAACCCTTTAGGTGGTTCAGGGGCTATCAAACCGGAGGGCGCAGTATTATATGGGGTAGGGGAACCTTCCGAATGAGTGATCTTGAATTCGGGGAAAACCTTAGGGACGGCCATGGGATCGATTGGCCCATACGGTATAAGGACATTGAACCTTGGTACGATTATGTGGAAAATTTCATCGGAATCTGTGGCACCAAGGAGAACATTGCCCATTATCCAGATGGGAAGAATTTCCTTCCGGCCTTTGAAATGAACACCGCGGAAAAAGTGATCAAGGAGAGGATGGAGGCGCATTACCCAGACAGAAAGCTGATCCCTACCCGAATGGCACACCTTACCAAGGTGAGGCCAGGGCAGTTTAAAGGAAGGTTTGAATGCCAATCAAGGAACATGTGCCATGCAGGCTGTCCTTTTGGGGCATACTTTAGCAGCAACAGTTCCACACTCCCTGCGGCCTATGAGACAGGGAAACTGACCCTACGATCCAATGCCGTTGTAGAATCCATAATATATGATGCAAAGACAAATAGGGCCATAGGGGTAAGGGTCATTGATGCCCATACCTTAGAGACCACGGAGTTTTTTGCTCGGGTCGTTTTCCTATGTGCCTCCACCTTGGCCTCCACGGGGTTATTGTTGAATTCCAAGACTTCCCGTTTTCCAAATGGGCTGGCCAATTCGAGTGGTGTACTGGGGCATTACCTCATGGGGCACCATAAAAATATTGACGGAACGGGGATTTTGGAAGGATATGAGGATAAGATAGACCGCGGTCACCGCCCATCCAACTTGACAATTCCAAGATTTAGGAACATTGAAGGAAAGGAAATGGATTTTTTCAGGGGATACAGTATCTCTGGGAGTGCATCCCGTGAGGGAATAAACCCCATTCAAGTGGGAATAGGTGCTGAATTCAAACAGAAGCTGACCAAGCCCGGTCCTTGGAAAGTGACCTTGATAGCCTATGGGGAATGTCTGCCCTATTATGAGAACAGAGTAGAGTTGGACAGTGAGAAAAAAGATAAGTGGGGCATTCCCTTGTTGAATATTTCCGCAGAATTCAAAGAAAATGAAATGAAGATGAGAGAGGATATGAGGGCCCAGATCCAGGAAACCATGGAGGTCATGGGATTAAAAAACATAGAGACCAATGTGGGAACGCACATAGTTGGCGACGCTACGCATGAAATGGGCACGGCCCGCATGGGGAAAGACCCCAAATCTTCTGTGCTCAATGCCTATAACCAATGCCATGACATTCCCAACCTTTTCATTACGGATGGTTCATGCATGGTATCCTCAAGCTATATGAGCCCTTCATTTACCTACATGGCCCTAACGGCCCGGGCGTGTGAGTATGCCCTAAAACAAATGAAAAAGGGAGTGATTTGATTTTTTGGAAACCGATGGGATATTTTCAATTTAAACACGTAAGACAATAAGCAGCAACCAACAGGCAAACCAATGGAAACAAAGAACAAAAGGCTGACATCCTTGGATTTTTTTAGAGGAGCAACCGTAGCGGCCATGATCATGGTCAACGACCCAGGAAATTGGGAAACGAAATATTATCAACTATCGCATGCCGAATGGGAAGGATGTACTATAACCGACCTCATATTCCCCTTCTTCCTGTTCATAGTAGGTGTTTCGATCGTACTGGCATTCAATAAGGCACTGGGCAAAGGAACTACCAAAATGAGCCTTCTCAAAAAATCCTTGAAAAGGGCCGCCATCATCTTTCTGCTGGGATTGTTTCTCAGTCTGTTCCCCGACTTTAATTTTCATGAGTTCAGGATTCCAGGGGTGCTCCAGAGAATTGCATTAGTGTATTTCTTCTGTTCCATGATCTTTTTGTTTGCGAACAAGAAAAGCCATTTCATTTGGTTCGTGGGGATTCTTTTGGGATATTACATCATCATGATGTTTGTTCCGGTTCCGGGCATTGGTCCCGCCAACCTGGATCCTGTCAATAATTTTTCCGCTTGGTTTGATCGCTTTATTTTGGAAGGATACATAGGTAGCCATGGTCAAGGACAGTACGATGCGACGGGAATATTTACTACCATCCCCGCCATAGCTTCGGGCCTTGCCGGAATTTTGGTCGGAAATTTGCTTGCCGACAAGAACAAGGAACAAAATGAAAAACTGATTTGGATGTTCATTTTTGGATGTCTGTCCATTGCGGTAGGGTGGGCATTTAGTTACGAATTCCCAGTGATAAAAAGACTTTGGACGTCGTCCTATGTGTTGCACAGTGCCGGAATTGCCACAGTATGTTTTGCCACTTCTTATTGGCTTTTGGACGTTAAAAACCGTCAAAAATACACAAAGCCCTTTTTGGCGTTCGGCGTCAATGCCCTAGCGGCCTATTTTGTGGCTGCTTTAGTGGGCCGATTGACCAGTGCCCGGTTCATTCCGTTCAACAATACTACGGTAACCCCACGGGAATGGGTGTACAATGAGGTTCTCACTGCCATATGGAACCCATACAATGCATCTTTTGCCTATTCGGTATTGAATACATCCTTGATTTTCCTACTGGTCTGGTATTTCTATAAAAAGAATATCATCATCAAGGTTTAGGCCCTTTGAAGGGTGGTATGATGGTTAACTTGGGTCAATCTTTGGTGTTGAGCCATGAAATCAATTCCATGGTCATCGTCAGGTCTTTTGGGATGCCCTCATGAATGCGGAGATTACCGCCATTACCTTTTTCTTTATAGACCCTTAGTGGCAGTTCCAAGGCATTTTGGATTTTGGCCGCATCTGCCAGGGTACCTTCGGCAGACACAGGGTTCAATACAACAATGTTTCGTGGGGATAAGGAGGCCATTAGATCGGGAAGATCATATTTTTCCAGTGCCCCAGGAACGGTAAAAGGTATATAGGTTGGATCGTACGATTTGGTCAATGTGATATCCGCGTAGCTTAAAAAGGAATTGATCAACGCAATCTTTTCAATGTTTTTGTCGAAAGCGGCAGCATGGAGCAGTTCGCTTCCAAGAGGTCCAATGGAGATTGCAGAAACCTTTTTGCTGCCAATCTCATCCCTGGCAAACTGAAGGACCCTCAACATATCCTCTGCCCTCAATCCCACAAAGGATTTTCCAATGAGCATGGCACCAAACCATTGGTTATAGGAAGTTCCGCCAATGTAGGAGTCGCCTTTGAGGTACCCAGGGCCCAGACTTCCAACTCCCGGCAAGTCCGCCAATACCACTGTGTAGCCTTCGTCCAGGATATTGGAAACCAAAGTATCCTTTTTGACCGCATGTTCCATACCCGCACTATCAAAGTAAAGTATGGTTTCGTTCTTGCTATTTTCTTTGGGCTTGAGCACTATGGTCGGAATTTTATAATCCCCACTTCCCGATAACAGATATTTCTCCAGGGTATGATCGGGGGTAACATATCTTCCTGAAAAAACCGATTTGCCATAATCATGTGGAGTATTGAATCCTGATATTTGCTTTGCGTTTGCTATAATTTCATCGACATGGGAGGCAAAATCCTTACGGGATTTTTGAAGAGCCGCCTCTTGTCCGGTCACTTTGTCCTTGTTTAAATCATGTACGGTTTTACCGTTGAAGGAAGTGACCAATTGACCCGTTCTGGACACTTGGAGCTCCTCGAGTGTGGGGACGTCCACTTCAATATCCGCTGCACTTCCGGGATTGTTCAATTCCTTTTGAAAAAAAGCATACATGGCTTCCCTGTTCTTTTTTGTGGAGGTGTGTCGGTCATCATCCTCAACCATACTCAGGTTTTCCGGGACTCCCAAAGCGGTGTACATCCTTTGAGCCTCTTGAAAGGTTTCACGGGTTCCCTGTATGCTAAAAAAATCTCGGGTAGTGCTTATGATCAAAGTGGGTTTCGGGGCCCTTACTTCAATGAAGTCGCCATGATCAAGTCCTTTGCCTATCATTTGATATAGGTTTTGTTCGGCGCATTGCGGCCCTATGGTCCGGTAGACGTATTCATAACTTGTAATGTAGCATTCAGGCGCAGCGGCAAGGATCCTGTCATCCAAGGCACCAAGATAGGCGGTTAAATTGCCCCCACCGGACCTTCCTGTCATACCGATCCGATTTGGATCTACCTCTCTCCTGGAAAGCATATAATCAATCCCTCTCATCACATCCCAAATAAAATAATTGCCGGTGGAATAGCCGGAAATCAGGCATTGGGCCCCCGCAAAGGAATGTTCATGATCCGGGATCTGTAATTTGGATTGACCTATTTGTTCGTCCCAATAATCATAGCGTTCACCCTGCCCCATGGGGTCTATCGTGAACACGACAAATCCTTTTTTTACAAGATTTATGATGATATGTTGATAGGTTGGTGCCCTGAATCCTTCCAAGCTATGTCCGCATGCGTAAAAAATGGCGGGGGCATTTTTTCTGACCCCATCTGGAACATAGAGTGCCCCGGTTACATAATAATTGGGAAGGGATTCGTAGATAATCTTTTCAATGCGGAACCCATCCTTTTTCAACACTCCTGTAATTTGTGCGTTCAAGGGTGTTTTTTCTGGAAATGGGCCCACCACTTCCATAAATTTATCTTTTACTTCCGATTGTCTCTTTAACCAGTCCTCGGAGGTTTTTAAGTTGTTCAGCTCACTTTTTCTTTCGTCCAACCGGTGGTAAGCCAACGTACTAAAATGCTTGTAAAGCGAGTTCTCTATATCTGAATAGGATCCCCAGTACCCAAAAAAGTCTATATCCTCTTCTTGCGCGTCAACGCTAGGGGAAAGCAATAAGAGGAAGGCACAAAGTGTTAGGCTGTGTTTCATGATAAATTCTATTGGTCACTGAAATCCAAGTTGAAATTGACGATGATGTCATTGCCCGTTTCTATTTGTCCGAACATGGCCGTTGGCGGTTCAATGTTGAAATCGCTTAGCTTGATGGGTAACTCTCCTGACAAGGACAATTTTTTGTTGTTATAATGGGCCCTCACAGTGGTTGATACTGTTCTCTCGACCCCTGCAATGCTCAAAATGCCTGAAAAATTTTCCAAAACATGGCCATCCTTGTTGATAAGTTCAAACCCCACGGGGTTGTTCAATGTATAGGTGATGGTGGGGAACAGTTCCATCTTTAAGGCCTTATGCATTTTGTTGTCCATCGTTTTCCCTTTCCTGCTCATGATATCACTGGCAAAAACCGTGACCGATAGGTTTGTAATGGAACCAGCCTTAATGGCATCTTCCATGATCTTTTTGGCAGCGATGGAAACTTTCCCTGTTTGATTTTTTACATCCACGGTCCAATCGTGTAATGTTGAGGTTCCACTAACGGTAGTGGAAGAGGAATTCTGTAATGTATACTCTTGTGAAAAACCCAGTAGGGAACAAAAGGCAAACGCTAAACTGGCTGCAAACTTCAAATAGGTAGGTCTCAACATCATGTCCGGCTATTTTTTTCCTGGTTTCACAATCTCATAGGTTCCATTCTCGGCAGGTTTTTGAACGGATTCAGAATTCCAGCTCATATCATTGGGAACGATACTTTCTGTGGATGCAAGAAGTTCATCCATGGTTATTTGCTGGCCTGTTTCTGCCGCCAATCTCCCCATAATGGTGGTCAAAGTACTTTTGGCCCCATATTCCGTATCGTTGTATTGGGTGCCGTTCAATATGGTATTGATGAACTTGCTCTGGACCTTTTGGGAATCGCCAATATCTGTATTGTCCCGATATTTCCAAAAAGTTTTTCCCTGATAGTCCTTGAATTGAAACCGCTCATTGGCAATTCCTTTTGTGCCCCTGATCTCCCAACCCATTTTGTTGGCACAATTGTTCATGTTTCGGCATTGCGAGTGCATTTGGATGCCATTGGCATATTCATATTCAATGAAGAAATGGTCATAGGTATTGCCTTGGTCGATTCCCGAGAACACCAACCTTCCGCCATTTCCCAAGGCTTTGACGGGAAAATCATCCATGACCATGTTCATGACATCTATTTGGTGGATGGCCTGTCCGGCCAATTGGCTTCCCCACAGCCACGTAAAGTACCTCCAGTTCCTAACTTGGTATTCCATTTCGGTCTGTTGGGGCTCTCTTGGGATTATCCTTGGCTCCACCACATTGTAATAGGTGTTCAAAGAAGTGACTTCTCCTATCTCACCGTTTTGTATCCTCTCAACCATCTCTTGGACCGCTTGGGAGTACCTAAACTGAAGACCAACCGCCACAACCAGATTTTTTTGGTCGGCCAATTTCCCCACTTCGATTACCTTGTGGTACCCTGGAACATCAACGGCCAGTGGTTTTTCAAGAAAAGTGTGTTTTCCAGCGGCTACGGCCGCTTCAAAATGGGAGGGTCTAAATGGGGGTGGTGTGGCCAGCAAAACGACATCAGACAGTTCAATGACCTTTTTGTAGGCATCAAACCCAACAAATTTAGCGGCCTCGGTAATATCACATTGATTTGTATAACTTATTTTGAGTCTTTCGTGTAACTGGTCCACCTTGTCCTGGAATGCATCACCTATGGCCACTACTTTTACAGAGGGGGAAACGTTCAAAGCTTCAAATAGGGCACCAGAACCCCTGCTTCCACATCCCACAAGTCCTATTTTTAGGGGTTTGGGATTGGGGCTATTGGCATGTAGCTGACTTGGCAGCATGCCCAGCAAAGTTCCCCCAACGGCCGCAGAAGCACTTTTTTTGATAAAATCCCTTCTTCCATTTGTTTTTTCGGCTTCCATTTTCTTGTCGAATTGTTTTCTTAAATACGTTTTTATTCATCCAATACCATTTCCCAAAATTTATTGACCTCTTCTTCCGAAGGCTGCTCAACGGGGCTTACCAGTCGAAATCCAATGTAGGAAGAGTCGGTATACCACCAAAAACTTTTTGGGATTTGTGGGTCGTTCTTTTGTAGAAACAAGCCCGATTTACCCCTTTTGGTGGATGAGATATCTTTGAGGTCATCGTTCCAGGATCCTCCCCTATAAACCCGGGGATGTAGCTTTGTAGGGACATTCCATGGGTTTTCCGCAATGGTGTCCTGAAATTTTCTATAGAATCTTTCGTCGTATTCGTCCAATGTCCATTCGGCAACATTGCCCAAAATATCGTAAAGTCCAAACGCATTGGGCAGCTTTTCCCCAACATGTGCATATTGGTAATTGCTATTGTCGTAGCCCCATACAAAGAGGTCCAATTCCTCCGTTCTCCCGGCAAAGAAATCTTCCTGATCCGTTCCGCCTTTGCAGATATACTCCCATTCGGCCTCTGTTGGCAACCGGTAGAATTTTCCAGTGATGGTGGATAACCATTTGCAGAATGTCAAGGCGGCATAGGGGGAAACATTTATTACCGGGAACCCCTCTTTGCCCATGCCCAGACTAGGATCTTCAAAAGGTGGGCTGGGCCGGGTAATGGCATCCACTTTTTCCAATGTTTCTTGTGGGAGGGAATCGAACAGCTCTTTGTTTTCAGATAGGAATAGATCAAACAGTTCCCAGGTAACTTCATATTTTCCCGCCCACATACCATCAATTTTCACGGTATGTCGAGGTCCTTCATCCATATTTTCCGAATCGCTTCCCATGGTATAGGTGCCTCCTGGTATACCGATCATATCAAAAGCAATATCCGTTCCGTAAATTTTTTGGGTATACGCGGAGGTGGAATCCAGTTTGATGGGTGTTTGGGCAACGGCCTTCTGTTTTGATATGGTCAGAATAAGGGCCAATAGGGTGAAAAATGTGCTCGGAGACGATGCCATTTCGAATGTCAATTTTTATGGGCTATATTTATCAAATATAAATGAAATTATATATTTATAAGGTTTTGAAAGTATCATTTCTTACAAAATATTTTATATATTTTTAATATTGACTTGATAAAAATGTTTTCGAAGACTTTCAGTAATCCAAATTACCGATATTTGTTCGCGGTGAAAAAACTGTCGGCCCTTCAATACGTGCTCCTCACCCTTTGGTTGATCCTAAACTGCACCCACACCCTTGCACAGCACTTGCAACCATATAGTTTCAGCAAACCGGCGATGGGGACCCAGTTGAATATTACCCTGTACGCCACAGGTGCCCAAAGGGCAAACGAGGTGGCCTTGGCGGTATTTGAAAGAGTAGGGCAACTCAATGCCATATTCAGTGATTATGATGCTGATAGCGAGGTCAATCGTTTGTGTACAAAAGAAAACTTCAACACCTGGGTCAAAGTGAGTGATGAATTGTTTGATATTCTTCAGCTGTCCAAAAAAGTTTCCAAATCGACCAAAGGAGCCTTTGATGTCACAATGGGGAAATATACCAGATTGTGGCGTCAGTCAAAAAGAGATAATAAACTTCCTTCCAAAGAAGAACTGGGGGCGGGAAAAACATTTGGATATGACGATGTCCTTCTCAAAGTTAGAGACAGGACGGTAAAGATCAAAAATCCTGAAATCCTTATGGATTTTGGAGGGATAGCCAAAGGGTACACCGCCCAGCAAATATTGATTTTATTGAAAGAGAACCGCATAGAACATGCGTTGATCGATTTTGGGGGAGATATCACCGTAAGCAATGCACCGCCAAACAGAAAAGGTTGGAATATTGAGGTCAAATATGAAGATACAACGGGAGAGGCATTGGAAATTTTATCTGTGGACAACCTGTCCGTCGCCACATCGGGCGATTTGTATCAAAAAGTTTCCATACAGGGCGAAACCTATTCGCATATCATTGATCCTGCGACGGGATTGGGAATTACCAGTCCCATTCAGGTTACCGTAATTGCAACATCCGGGGCGCTAGCCGATAGTTATGCGACCGCATTGAGTGTTATGGGGATGGCGCGTGCCAAAAAGTTTCTAAAAAGAAAAAGGAACAAAGATGTCCATTCCTTGATTTCCTATGTTGAAAATGGTACGATAAAAGTCTGGAAATCAGACTATTTCGACAGTTTTAAGGTCGCCGATGAGTAGCCTCCCTCACTGCCGGTAAAATTGCAAAGTTAGTTCCACGTCTTCAATTGGATTGGTTCGCGAAAAGATTCCTATAATGTTCAAGGTCCAAAAACATTCCCCCACTTTCGGCATAAAAATCTTCCCCTAAGACAAACAGGCCTTTTTGGGCTTGATTCCATGGAGCTTTGCCCCTTGGATGGTAACCTATCATGGATTCCCAATTTTTATAGTTTTGTGGGCCATTGGTTTCCAAAAGGCCCACATTTTGTCCTGGAAATGGTTTTAGGCGGGCCGCAATGGACTTGTTCCAGTCGACCAGGACAGGGTTTACGGTCAAATCTGTGCAAAAACAGGGGACATTCCTGTCATGGGCCAGTTTTGCGATTTTTAGGGTCATGCTAAGGGTCTTTCCCATGGGCTTGAGCGCAATACCGGTATACCCCATTTCAATTCGTTTTAGGGCTTCACGATCGGTATGGGCGCTTTCATCCGCAGCTATTCTAACCCCAAGATCCGAAACATCTTCGTCAAACGATTCTGGAAAAGGTTCTTCCACTATCGCAATTTGATCGAAGGCCCCTATTTTTTTACAATGGTCCAACAATCGCCTCAAGGCATCCTTACTTTCATAGCGTCCATTCGCGTCCATGTAATACACTATTTTTCTTTCCCCATCCACATTGGCCTGACCAGAACCAAGTATGTTGTGGATCAGTTGCATTCTCCGCATGTCTTTTTCGAGCATTTCTTGTTGGGAGCCGGGAGAACCGATTTTTATCTTGATGAAAAAATAGCCTTCATCCCCTAATTTTTCAATATCGGCATCGGAAGTGGAATAGGAAATGGATGGGATGCTCGCTATCTCCTTATTTTGGTACGAAAACGCCGCTTTATAATCAGTTGGGATAAGGTCAATAAAAGAGGAGATGTTATTTTGTTTTGCGTAGAGTAACCAAGCAGCATTGTCCAATGAGGTAAGGGCATTGAGGGCGAACGTTTTTCTTAGATCGCCACAATTGCTGATGTTGGCGCCGTAGGCATGGACTTCATCCAAAATATCCTCTATCATTTGGATGGGCGTGTCAAAAGATTGGCCCTCTATCAATTGTAAAGCTCTGCAGGTTAGGTTGTACATGACAGAGTTGCTTCCGCTTTCGCCCCATATGGATGTCATTTTGGAATCGGACCAAAGTGGACTCTGTATCCCGAGACCAATAGTTTGTTTTCCCGAATCATCTGTCAGTTGGGTAACCACTTGCCATAGTCGTGTGATGTAACCTCCTTTAAATCCATATGAATGAATCAACGGTTCCCTTTCAAATGCGGTTTTGTAGCGGCCAATGGATAGGGGACTTTTTAATAAAAAGGGGTGATAGTTCGCCATTACCGTGTTTGTCAATCCGAATGAGGCTGCTCCGGTGGCCAAGGCCACCTTTTGTGCAAAATCCCTTCGGGTTATGTTGTTGTATGGGTTGTTCATTTTTACTGATTAAAGAAAAGCATGGCCACATTGATGAATTAAGATTGAAACATAGCTTCAATGGAGACCCAATCCCCCTCTTCCTGTTCACTTTTTTGCGCTGCATCCATAAAGGCAAATAGTTCTATGGTTTCACTGGGTTCCATGGGAACTTCACCTGTATCGAAATAGTGCAGTATCACTTCGACCAAAGGATCGGCACTCTCAAACTTATCCAAATAACTGACACCTTTGTCACCAAAGGCCTGCCCTCCGTATTCTTGCATGCCATTTTTAAATCCGCAATAAGTACCGATTTTTCCATCGCCCCAATCACCTATTACCATATGGTATTTTTCGGTGATGAGACTCTTTACCCGTTTGCACCCTTGCCCCATTACGGTATATAGCAATTCTGCGCCATGTATGCCATACCAATATAGTTTTGGAAGAGTAGGCTCATAGTTTATCGGAGCATATACTTGGGCTCCCTGCACGTTGCCAATGGCCCCGTTTCTGACCTCGTTGGCTTTTTTCATGAACCTTACAGAAGAGGATGAAAATGTGGGGACGTTGTATTCCTTGGACAAGTCAAAGATTTGTATCACATCGGCCAATGACGCTGCCATGGGCTTGTCAATAAAGACCCGTTTGCCCGCCTTGAATATTTTTTCGGCCTGTTCCAAATGTAACCTTCCATCAACCGTACAAAGCAGCACATAATCCACTTTGTCCAATAGCTCATCTATTGAGGCGACGATTTCCACGCCCATGGATTTGATTTGAGCGGTAAATTTTTCAACCCTATTTACGCTGGCAGGCATATCGCGGCTCACAGTGGTAAAAGCAGTGGTGACTTTATATCCGCTTTTGGAGTGGTTGATGGCCTCCACAAATTGAGGGCTGTGCGAAGTGTCCATGCCAACAATACCTACGGGTTTGGGGTCTTTCGCGAACAGTTTCAGTTCATTTTCAATCAAAGCGGGGCCAAGGACCAGAGTCCCAGTTCCGGCAATGGAAACTTCTTTCACAAAATGCCTTCTTGTTTTTTTCATAGTTCAGATTCGGCGATACATTTTATTGAAAATAGGCATCCGGCCATTTTCGGATCAATAATTCAATTCCCTGATTTTAATGCTTCTGTAGCACACCCTGCCGTTCAAATTTTGAAGCAAAATATGGCCATCTTCCGCTTGGCCGTAATCTTCAGAATCGGCAAAGGGACTCAGGGCGATCAGGGATTTGAACATTTGCGAAAAACGGTCAAACTCGACCGATTTTTCGTTGTTCAGCCAATGCTCCACTTTTCCATTGCGGGAAACAATACGAATCTTGTTCCATGTGTTCAACCCCCTAAATCTTTTCACGCCACCTTTAACCGAAAGGTTCTCGTAAGGGATTATTTCGGAAAGGGAGCTAAGGCTTTTCCTAAGATCACCTTTTTTTTGCAAATCCAGGCCGTCGTCATCAATAATTTGAAACTCGCATGCATTTGCGGTGTTCCTTTGGCCGGTTCCATCTGAATCCACAAAATATTTTACACCACTGTCGGCCCCGGGATCAATTTTGAATTCTAGTTCCAGTTCAAAATTCCTGAACCGGTGTTCTGTGATAATATCCATTGGCTTGCCAAGATCGATGGCTTTCAGGGAGCCATTTTCAATTTGCCATCCCTCCTCCGGAAATGTATCGGATTCCACACTTTTCCAACCATTTTTGGTCTTGCCATCCCACAATAATCGATATCCGTTGTCTTTCTCCCAATCGGTGAGCTCATTTACCAGATAGCTTATTTCGGGAACGCTCAAATCCTTTTTCCACTGATTGACCTCGAGGTTTGAGGTGAGGATCCTAAAATTTCTCCACTTTATTTCTGCCCCGTCCAGTTCAGGGTTTTCCGGGATTTCATGGATTTGGAGGCCTATTACGCCCTCAGAAGAAACATTGTCCACCGAACGGGTGCATTGTATGCCATTGACCCAAGTTGTAATGGTGTTGCCAATGGCCTCTATGTGATAGGTGTTCCATTGGGCAAATTTTACCGCGGTACGTGCCGGGTTGTTTCTGCTCAACGGATAGAGCCATCCCCTTCTTGCTTCCTCATAGAATCCACCACTATATCCTCTCTCCGAGGGGTCAATTTCAATTTGATAGCCATATAATCTGTCGATTTTATCATGCTCGGCATTGGACCTGATCTGTACGCCAGAGTTCAATTGGGTATCAAAATACACATCGAATTCGAGGATGAAATCACCGTATCTTTTTTTTGTGGTGAGAAAGGTTGGAGGGGTATTTTTTTTGGCTTTGCCGATTAAAACGCCGTCACGGACAACAAAAAGGTTGTCCCCGCCTACTCTTTCCCAATTTTTAAGGTCTTTTCCATTGAATATGTTTTCCCATTCCGATTGCGCAAAACCAGCATGAAAAAATAGGACACCAACAGCAAGGAACACAAGATTTGGTGGAAAAGGACTTTTCATAAAGTTGAATTTAAGGATGGATGTTTATGGTTAAGATGATGAATTTAATAAAATTAATATATTATAAGATATATTTCTTTATTTACTTACGAAAATAACCAATAATACTTATATTTGGTTTTATAGATAAAAAGTATGAGTATACAAAACAACCATAGGAGAGAGTTCATCAAAGGACTGGGCATTATAAGTGCGGGAGTGGCATCAGGATGTGTTACGGTCAATGGTGATGAAAAGATCAAAGAAGGATTTGAACCACGGCCAGATGATGCGCAATATATGGGAGGCTTTTCCGCGCCACCCATCGATACGGTTCGCTGTGCTTTCATAGGTGCAGGGAACAGGGGATCAGATCATATCAGCCAGTTGATGAAAATTGACGGAGTGGAAATTGTTGCCATATGTGATCTATATGAAGATTTGGCAAGAAACGCCAAAGAAAACTGTAAAGAAAACGGGGCAAGGAACCACGAGAAGATCGCCCTGTATTATGGAGGGGAAGATCTTTGGAGGAAAATGTTGCAAGAGGTACGGCCAGACGCTGTTTTTATCGCCACGCCATGGACGTTGCATGCCGAGATGGCCATAGGATCTATGGAAGCAGGGGCTCATGCCTTTGTGGAAGTGCCCATTGCCACCACCATTGATGACATGTGGAAGATTGTGGATGCTTCGGAAAAAACCCGCAAGCACTGCATGATGATGGAGAATGTCAACTATGGCAGGGAAGAGTTGTTGTACCTGAACATGTGTCGGCAAGGAGCCATTGGTGAGCTGCTTCATGGTGAGGCGGCCTATATCCACAATCTGAAGTTCCAAATGGAAGATGTTGATCGGGGTACGGGATCGTGGAGAACATATCACTATGCCGACCGCAATGGAAATTTATATCCAACGCATGGATTGGGTCCTATAGCGCAGTATATGAACTTGGCAAGGACGGAGGATAATTTTTCAAGACTTGTTTCATTTTCTTCCCCTGCATTGGGCCGGAAATTATATGCCGAAAAATATTTTGACAAGGATCATAAATGGAATCAGCTGGATTTCAAAGGCGGGGATATCAACACGGCAATCATCAAAACCGGTTTGGGCAGAACCATTCTTGTGCAATGGGATGAAACGAGCCCAAGACCTTATGATCGACTGAATTTGATCCAGGGAACCAAAGGAATATTGGCAGGTTTTCCAACTAGGGTTGCCATACCCGAAGACGTTAGGGAAGTGGCCAACAAACACCTGGAATGGTTTGGGGAAGAAGAGCTTGCAAAGATTTATGAAAAATATGAACATCCACTTTACAAAAGACTTGGTGCCCTTGCCAAAGAGAGAGGGGGCCATGGCGGAATGGATTTTATGATGTCATACAGGATCATTGAATGCTTGAGACAAGGTATTGCTCTAGATCAAAATCTATACGAAGGATGTCTGTGGAGTTCGGTCGGGCCATTGAGCGAGGCCTCTGTTGCGCAGGATGGGATGCCACAGGATTTTCCAGATTTCACAAGGGGAGACTGGAAAACCACCAAGCCTCTGGATATTATTTTATAGTGTCACTGTAACCAACCCATGTCCAATGTCTGAAAAAGTAGCAGACCGCATACTATCCATCGATGTTTTTAGAGGTCTCACCATGTTTCTATTGATAGGAGAATTTACAGGCTTTATGGAGTTGCTTTTGGACGATGGTATAAAGGGAAGCTTTTTATATACCATCGGAGAACAGTTTCATCACCATAAATGGAATGGGCTCCACTTTTGGGACTTGATCCAGCCATTTTTCATGTTCATCGTGGGATTGTCCCTTCCTTTTGGAATTTTGAACCGACAAAAAAAAGGACAAAACAAAAAACAAATAACCAACCACGTATTGAAACGCTCGTTCATATTGCTGATTCTTGGTTGGGGACTATACTGCATTCCCACTGGGGAGATTACTTTTTATTTTCAAAATGTGTTGGCCCAGATTGCAGTAACCTATTTGATCGCCTATTTGATCATTGACAAGAATATTGTGTTCCAACTTTCTTTTTCTGTGGGCCTTCTGGTACTGACCGAAGTGATATATAGATCGTTTTCCGTCCAAGGGTTTGATCACCCATTTGTTTTTATGGAAAATTTTGGTACCTGGTTAGACCGGCAATACGGGGGAGCATCAAACGGAGGTTGGGCCACATTCAATGCCATACCCACGGCAGCACATACTATCTGGGGGGTATTGGTGGCAAAGCTGTTGATAGGGGAAAAAGATTCCGTCCGTAAATTTAAAACCATGGTCTTGATCGGAACGGCCATGGTGATCGTTGGCTATTTGCTGGATCCGATCACCCCGATCATCAAAAGAATAGCCACATCATCCTTTGTTGTCGTAAGCGGAGGTTGGTCAATACTTGCCATGGCCATTCTCTATGGGCTGATCGATATCTTGGAACTTAAGGGGAAATACATAGTGTTCTTTAGTGTAATAGGGATGAATTCCCTTTTCATCTATTTGTTTTCCCATGTTGGCGGGGCCGATTTCCTCGAGAGGGTACTACATCCTTTTTCCTATGCGATCTTTGCGCCTTTTGGTGATTTTGTTGCACAGGTTTTGACCAGTCTTTGTGTCTGGTTCTTGTTGTGGGGAATCTGCTATTGGATGTACAAAAAGAAACTGTTCATAAAAATATAGACTATGAGTCAAAAAGGAACAAGCTTGGACAGAAGGAATTTTGTCAGCATAAATGCAAAGGCCGCCGCTCTACTGTCATTGGCGCCAACCTATGCGCTGAAGGCAAATCCGAAGACGGGCACAAAATTACGGGTGGCCATGGTTGGAACCGGGATAAGGGCCATGCGTGCTTGGGGAATTGAACTGGTAAACCCTTACGCGGAATATGTGGAAATGGTGGGCCTATGTGATAAGAATGAGAAGAGGGCCATGACTTTTCGGGAAATTGTGGGGCTGACGGTCAAAACATATCCCGCGGATAAGTTTGATCTGATGGTGAAAGAGCAAAAACCGGATATGGTATTGGTCACAACCACAGACTGTGCCCATTCTGAATATATTGTAAGGGCAATGGAACTGGGCTGTGATGTCATTTCTGAAAAACCCATTGCCATAGATGAAATGCAATGCCAACGTATTTTGGATGCAGAGAAAAAGTATGGCAAAAAGGTTTATGTGGGCTTTAATGTGAGATACATGAACGATTCGACAGAGATGAAACGAGTTTTGGATTCCGGTGAATTGGGAAAGATTATCTCCATCGAATTTCAGGAGTATTTGGACACAGATCATGGGGCTTCCTATTTCCGTAGGTGGCATGGAAAAAACAAATATTCAGGTTCGTTGTTTGTACATAAATCATCCCACCATTTTGATTTGGTCAATTGGCTGTTGGATGCCGACCCAATTGAAGTGAGCGCCATGGGCAAAGTTGGGTTTTATGGATCCAACAATGATTTCAGGGGAAAAAACTGCCGTAGTTGTGAGCATACAAGCCAATGCGACTTTTATTGGGACATCACAAAAAATGAAACCTTGAAAAAGCTTTATGTGGATTGTGAAGACATTGACAAGTATTACCGGGATGGATGTGTTTGGGATGAAGAGATCGACAGTCCCGACTCGGGATCGGTCTTGGTGCAATATGATAACGGTGCGCGCCTGAATTATACACTCAACGCATATTTGCCCTATGAGGGGCAGTATATTGCCTTTTCAGGCGAAAAAGGAAGATTGGACGTTCGAATTTACTATAACCAACCTTGGGACGATGAGGTAAAGACCGAGTTTAGGCTAACGAAGGACAAGAAAACCTCCAGGGCATGGACCATCAGGCCCGATGAGGGAGCCCACGGAGGAGCCGACACAAGGGTAAAGGACAACTTGTTCAAACCAGATCAGGAAGATAGCAATGGACAAAGAGCGGGGAGCAGAGCCGGGGTATTGTCCAGTTTGGTTGGCATTGCAGCCCTAAAATCGATTAGAGAGGGCAAGGCCATCAAGATCGGTGATATGATCGAACTATAGCTATTGTAGTAGGGCTTGGTAGGTGGCTATCCTCACTCTTACGAACATTTCCCTTGCCGAATGTGTACTCCTATCCATGACCAGACCGTACAGGTTGTTCTTTGGGTCTATCCAAAATAGTGTGGCATGATAACCCCCCCAACCAAAAATCCCCTCGGGCGATAAGGCTCCGTCCCTAATTGGGTCTGTAAGATTGAACAACGAAAACCCGGTTGATGACCCGATAAAGGTTCCGTTGTTGAGTTCTGGGTTTATGGGCGTTCTCATCCATTGTATGGAAGCTGGACTCACTATTTGAATGCCTCTAAAGGCCCCATTGTTCAAGAGCATCTCACAAAAATTTCCGTAGTCTTTGGTGGTGGATACCAACCCGGCGCCTCCAAAATACAGTCCTGAGTCCTTGGAATAGGTCATCTCATCATATTTGTGCTTGAAAAAGCCTGAAGTTTCACCTTCTGTCCACAATAAGGGTTGTAGATGTTCCCGTTCCTCATCGGTTAGATAAAATTTAGTGCTGTTCATCTCCAAAGGATCAAAAATACGCTCTTTCATAAAGGCATAAAGTGATTTTTTGGAGACCACCTCAATAAGCCTCCCCAATATGGAAGTGTTGATTCCATACAAATACCGGGTCCCAGGCTCAAACTCCAGTGGAATGGCCGCCGCAGATTTGGAAAAATCCTCCAAATCTTTGTACCAAAGGTCACTGAGCAAAATATTTTGCCCATCAATGTTCCTAGGGTAGTAACCCCAACCGGTTTGGTGGGCCAGAAGGTCCAATATGGTTACGGACCTATTACAGGGGTAAATATGGCCGTTCTCGTCCAGACACTGTAAATTGGCCATTTCGGGAAGGTATTTCTCGATGGGGTCGTCCAACAAAAATTTACCTTCCTCAAACAAAATCATGGCTGCCACTGTGGTAATGGGCTTTGTCATGGACCAAATGGGGAACAGGGTCTCGTCGGTAATGTCCTCATCACCCTCCAGTCCAGAGTTGACAATGCTGTCGTAAATGATTTGCCCATCCTTAAATATGACCACTTGATTGCTTCCAACTTGGCCCTTTTTGATCAGTTCTTGCTGCACGTTGGCAATTCTGCCCAAGCGTATGGGGTCATAATCCTTCTTGTCGGGGCCACTTTTTACAGGGTCGTCGTTGCAGGATATAACCAGCACAAATAATGGGACCATGTAAACAAAAAAGGCAACTGCTTTCTTCATCCATTTGAAAATTAAAGGGAAATCTTTTGTACGGTCAATACGGTTTTATTTCCAAGCATCCGGAAATATCCTTCTTGCATTTAGGTAATATATTTTGTTCACCACTTCCTTGGGCAGGGCCAGTCCTTGAACTGGGGTATCCAGTTGGGGAACGGTTACCATTTCATCTGTGTTGAAATACCTCCAATCATTTTCCCATACCTCTTTCATATACCTTTCCAGCTCTTTTGGGTCCGTATTTTCAGATTCACTAAAATCGGTGCCGTAAAGGATCCTATCTTGGTATTTGATGAAAAAGTTGCGGACTTTTTCCCTGTCCCTTTGGGATTGGTATTGCGTATGGCTCACACGTTCCGCCAAATCCAGATTTGCATTTGGAAAGCGATCTAAAAATTTTGAGGCTTCATCTACGCTCCATTCCAAACTTGCCATATGCACCGCTATCATGGTAAGATCCGGATTTTTGAGCAACCGGTTGTCCCTATGATCTATTTGTTCTTGATATGAGGGTAATTCAGGATGCAGGTACATGTGGTATTGGGGGTGGGCCTTAAAGTAGTTCCTATCGTTGTTGACGGTCATGGAATCTAGGGGAAGCCAACAGTTAAAGGGCTCTCCCGCATGGCTCAACCAAACTTTCCCCTGATCTTTTATAAAATCAAAGACAGGATCCAATTTTGGATCATCCAGGAAAATCAGTTTACCATTCTTGTCACGATATTCCATTCCGATGTTTTTCCATGTTTTAATGGAGTTGGCACCTTTTTCGAAATCGTTGTTCAGCTGTTTTATTACTTTGTCCGACCAATCTGGTTCATCCCAACCTTCCATGGAAAATGCCGTGCTGAAAGCAATCATATCTGGGTGGTTTTTTAAATGGGTCCTGCTGACCTCCTGCTGTCCCTCAATGGTTAGGTACCCGGGGGCATCCACGGCAATGTTCAACAACTTGAAATTGTTGGCCCGTGCCAGATCGATCATATTGGTATTAAGGGTATTGATATGTGCATGTACGTCAATTTTGGGAACTGACTTAAAATCATCCATGCCATAATTTTGGGCCGTTTCAGGTTCTGAAGTTTTTTCTTCTTTGGCCTCGTTCCCTTTTTTGCATTGGATCAAGAAAAGGGAAAGGATAACGAACAATGTGTTAAAATAATTTTTCATCTCAATTATTGGTTTGTGCTATTTGTTGATACTGTTCAGAAAAGCATTAAGTAATTGATAATTAACGGTTTCTGATGATTTTTTGATGGTATTTTCTGCATCGTCAATGGCTTTTTGATTATTTTCAACTTTGGCCTTTACCCATTGGTAGTATACATTGGTATTGTCCACCGCAATGGCTTTGTTGACTAGATCCATCGCTTCAGAATCTCTGCCGACCTTTTTAAGGGCCAAAAACTGTAGGTACAGTGCGGCATTCTTATTGTCATTTTCATCAAAACCGTGACCGATGAGCTTTGCGTTGTGTTCAGCGGCTTTTTCCGTGTTGTTCAATTGTTCGTAACTGTAGGCCAAAATGGAGTTTTCAAGCCTTTCGTCAGGATCATAAGGTCTTCCGGCCCCTAAGTTTATGGGCCATAACAGGGCCTTGTCAGCATGTGCTATGGCATCTTTGTAATTACCCTTGTTCAATGCGGCAATTGCCAATCTTAGATGCGCTTCGTGGTAAATTTTTCTTCCATCGGTGGCTCCCTCAAAGGGAATGATTTCAAAATCTTCCAGAAAATCTATGCTTTTTTCAATTTTGCCAGATTTGAGCAATGCACTTGCATACCGCATTCCCATGATCGAAAGCTCGTTGTTCTTGGAATAGTTGCTCTTTGCAATTTTGGCGGCTTTGTCATATTCTTTGTCCTTAAGATATTGGTCTACCAAGGCAAGGTCCACCCTCCAGTCGTTTGGCTTGATTTTTTTCGCTGTTTCAAGGGAATTCTTCACCACTGCAACATCATCTGCAAATAATTTTGCCTTTGTTAGATAGAATCCAACATAATCAGGTTGGTCCCCGCATTGCAGGAACAACTTTTTGGCCTCTTCTATGCGTTCCTTTTTCCAAAGCACCAAAGCGGCGTAATATTTCAGTTTCCAATGATTGCTCAATTTCATGAGTTTCTCAAGGGCTTCGTACGTTTCAGTCCTGTAGGGAAAAACCAGATAGGGAGACGCTTCTATCCCCTTGCTCAACCATTCCGCCTGACTGGGAGTGTCCAACTGGGCCAGAAGCATCAGTGCATTGGCATTCTTTGGGCCAGCTTTCAACACGTTGACACTTTCTTTATCCAGTCCAAAGGACTTGTATTTCAAGGCAAGTTCAATATATGACTCTTCCGGAAGTTCGTTTGTGACCAATGAGGTGAGGTCTTTCAAATTACCTTCCCCAATCAAGGCCCTTTCATATGCGGTAAAAGTGCTGGTATTGTCCAAGCTATAGAGTTTGGACAGTGTTTTACTTGCCGGCTCAAGCTTGTTTTGCAAGCGTAGGGAAACGGCCTTTATTTCCGAGGCGACCATATTGGCCTGGTTGTACATCAGTGCTTTTTCACTTAGTGCAATGGCGTTGTCATATTTTTTCTCCACAAGGCTTAGCTTGGCCAGTTCCGTATAGGCAGCCGTCCTGTACGCCGTTGATTGGGAAGCTATGGCAAAGCCGCTTTTGGCATTGGTGTACTGTTTCAATTTGGCATTGATGATCCCATACAAATAATTCGCCTCAGGATCATAAGTATTTATGGACAAGGACTTTTTGGCATATTCCAAGGCCTTATCATATTGCATCATCCGATAATGGTTAAGGGCAACCCTGTTTAGGGCCGGGGCATAGGCGGGATCCAGTTCCAAGCTTTTAAGATACAAGTCTTGGGATTTTTGCAACGGTCGCGCACCCTCTTTCAGATAGGAATACTGTTTTTCAATTTCAATCCCCTTGGTGTACAGCCCAACGGCGGAATCCCAATCAAAGTCTTTGTTGGGATGGATGGGGCGATCGTCTATAAGACCATCCATTTCTGAGGAATAGTAGAGGAGATTGTCGCCAAGGGTCACCGTGAGGTCTTCATTCTCGGAAAGTTTGATGTCCTGCGTATATAGCTCAAGGGGTTCAAGCGCAATGCTGGTGGAAAAGTCCATTCCCCCGGACTTGATCAAGAGGTGGGTATCAAGTGGGGACAATGCACTTAATTTTATACGAACCGAATCCCTGTTTTTTCGAATCACATTTAGGACTGCATGTTCCGTGGCCATGACCATACCCTCCGTATTTTTCAAGGGAAAATACAGTTCCGTGGACAGATCGCTATCATAGGGCGCGAATTCACGATGCTTAAAAGGGGTCAGGGTGCTTTGCTCCATGGCCTGGTTGAATGTGGACCCATTCTGGAACTCAATATATTGCCCTTTGGTATCGGACAATAAATTCTCCCAGATCATGCCTTCTGGTGAAAGCCCCCAGATCCATATCTTTCTACCGGGCATTTTATCGAAGTTTCGGATATTGCCAAAACCGAAATTGTCATCGTGCCAATACCCTCCCATGAAATCTGAATAGCTGTTGACGATATGATAAGATTTATAGCTGCCAAAGTTGTTTTTCTCGTAGAAGGATATTTCCCTGCCATTTTCCGTTGGCCATGTGCCCACCTCCCCACCATGACCAATATAGTGGCTGCCAGGGAAAATGAATTCCAAGTTTCCTTTGGTTTTTGCGGCGGCATTGGAATAATGGTAATGGGAAACAGGCAGATTCCCGGTATTGAACCAAGAAGATTTTACTTCAAAAAAGGCCTTGTCCTTTTGGAGGTTTACCTCTACGTTCCATTTTGTATTGGTATGTAGGTCCAAAGCACCAATAATGCATGAAACGCTCCCGTCGGCATTTTCCTTGACCACATAGTCCTGGGGTGTTGAACAGGTCGAGGTGTGTCCCATGACCCCAAAGTTGTATTCCAGTCCACCTGAGGTCCAGGGTCCTCGTTGGGCCACATCCCTAAACTTTACAACATCATTGTAGTATAGAAATTCACCACCTGTCGACTTTTCAATGGCACCCCAAATTTTACCGCCAATATCCGTGTTGATGTATACCTTAATATAATCATTCTCCAATACCACCATATTCCACTCCTGTTGGGTGCTTTTGTTGGTATACCCGTCGAACCTGAAATAAGGGTAATTCTTATTCATGTCGGGGATAGGGTTTGGGTCTGAAAACATATATGTTTTCATGGCCATTTTTTTTTCAGTGGCCGTTGCTTTCTGAGCCCAGAGGAATTGTGCGGAAATTAGGCAAAATGTAAAAAGGAAGATTCTTTTGACCATATGGAGTTTTGTTAAACAGGGATTAGGTGAAAATAACAAAAAATAATAATGTTATTTACAAAAATAAACAAAAATGCTATTTATTTCTTTTATTTAATTTCGAAAAGATGTAATAAAAAAATTATAAAGGATTAGGACAAGGTATGGGCCCCAATCGAAATCAATGAGGCGCAAAAGAGGAATTTATAGAATGGAAAAGTTAAAGTAATTCTATTTGCCTCCTTACTGTGTATAATAATAGGACTATTATGATTTTTATTCTGGAAAAGAGGCGGAAACCTCTTTTGGACGACAGGGAACAGTTAGGTTGGTGCAATTTTCATTAAAAGTCAGCAAAAGCAAAAAAAAATTTACGTTTTCTTTCGATTTTTGTTAAATTTTATATTATTTAGTTTCTTTATATTCCTTTTACATTATATTCATGCAAATTTTAAATCCTTGCCACTTCGAACTATGAAGATGAAAAATACAAAACCATGGCTTTTGTTTGCATTGATCACCACAGTTTTTTGGGGTCTTTGGGGAGCTTTTACAAATGTGCCTGCGGAAAATGGATTTCCAGACACCTTGATATACTGCGTCTGGGCCCTTACCATGGTAGTGCCTGCCATATATATCCTTAAACGGAACAAGGGGCAATTGCAAACCGATGGCAAGTCTGTCTTGTATGGGTTGATCATTGGTCTGTTGGGTGCTGGAGGGCAGATGATTCTTTTTTATGCAGTCACCATTGGGCCCACCTATTTGATTTTTCCCATAGTTTCTCTTTCCCCTGTGGCCACCATAATCCTATCATTTTTTTTCCTGAAGGAACGAACAGGTAAATTGGGTGCGCTTGGAATAGTCCTGGCTTTGGTGGCGTTGCCACTTTTTGATTATGCTGGGGACACTGCCACAACCGCAACCGGGAATAATGTCCTTTGGTTCTCTTTGGCCATTTTGATTCTGATGGCATGGGGGGTACAGGCGTATTTCATGAAACTCGCAAACCACACCATGAATGTTGAAAGCATCTTCTTTTATATGATGGTATCCGGCCTCATGCTGATTCCTGTGGCCTGGTACATGACAGATTTTTCAAAGGAGATCAATTGGGGGCTTTCGGGGCCTTATTTGGCCGCGGGGATCCAAATATTGAATGCCATCGGGGCATTGTGCCTTGTCTACGCCTTTAGGTTTGGCAAAGCAATGGTGGTATCTCCAATGACCAACGCAGGGGCGCCATTGATCACATCGATAATTTCAATGCTGGTCTTGGGGCTCGTGCCTGGAAATTATAAAATAG
The DNA here is from genome assembly GCA_041391945.1 of Allomuricauda sp. Lineage (GTDB taxonomy): Bacteria > Bacteroidota > Bacteroidia > Flavobacteriales > Flavobacteriaceae > Flagellimonas. The sequence goes on from JAWKNC010000005.1 coordinate 137,690, forward strand.
CAGGTATTGCACTGGCCATAATTGCAGCCTTTCTTTTGGCCTTGGACCCCAATGATGCTGAAGACCAAAATGATAATGTAGGACACCCATTGTAATGGCTTTGCAGGATTTGCTTTCATATAAGGGTTTCCTTGATTGTGTATCGATTTCCACAGATATGCCCTATCCTTCGCGGAAAGAAGCCGGAAAGGTCGACAAATCCGCTAGATCAGGGCAAATCTTAAAACATTTTTTTGTGTTTTTCTGTATTTCGGAACCTTTTGATGAAAAATATTTTGTTGCTGGTGAAATCTGCTTGAAGGACTTCATAAAAGGCTATGAGTCAGAAAACAACGAAACAACGGAATGGTGAATTGAACAGTATAGCTAATAGGCAATGAACGGAAGTAAATCAGCTTTAAAAGTTTTTTTTAGTAATAGTATACTTTCAAATAATTATTTATTTGTAAAAATTATCTTTCGTATATTTTTTTTTGATGCAAAAAAAGATAAATTTAGTAGGTTTTTTAAAATTTGCTTCCTATATTGCTTTGGTTTATGGATTAAACTTTCATTTTTATTAATTTTTTTGAATAAATATTAAATACTTCTAAACTAACTAACTAAATAACTGGATTGATTATGAAATATCTTTTAAGCCTTGTTTTTATTTTATTATCGAGCTTTCATTTGGTTGCCCAGATATCTGTATCTGGAAAGATCGTGGATGCTAACGATGGGGCGCCCTTGCCCGGTGTTAACGTTATTATTAAGGGAACTTCTAAAGGAGTGTCGTCCGATTTTGATGGAAAATACTTAATAGAGGTACAGAATGGGGATGCCGTGCTGGAATTTTCCTATTTAGGTTACGAAACCCAATCTTTTGTGGTTGGGGGCCAAGTTTCCATCAATGTTTCCTTGGTACAACAAGTTGACCAACTCAATGAAGTCGTGGTTGTGGGATATGGTTCCGTAAAGAAAAAGGATTTAACGGGATCGGTGGTTTCCTTGGGTGAAGAAGAAATGACCTTGGGCGGTGCCACTGCCTCTGCGGCACAAATGATTCAAGGTAGGGCCGCAGGTGTGGAAGTTTCCGCCAACGATGGTGAGCCTGGCCAAGGATTGAATATTGTGATCAGGGGAAATACCTCTATCTCCAACAGTAACCAGCCTCTGTATGTGGTTGATGGTTTCCCCTTGGATCCTGGGGTTTCCATATCACCTGAAGACATAGAGACCATCGACATATTGAAAGATGCCGCCTCGGCAGCCATTTATGGTTCCAGGGGGTCATCGGGCGTTGTGTTGATCACAACAAAAAAAGGAAAAAGCGGAAAGACCGAGATCAATGTAGAGGCATCTACAGGGATACAGTCTTTGAACGGTACCATAGATTATTTGGATTGGGACGATAGCGCCAGGATCACAAACGAATTGTATGCCTCTGGACCAAACGATGGAAACCCTTGGTATAATGATGCAGATTTGGCATCTCCTTACAATACGGATTGGGTGGATGAAGTGACTAGGAGCGCCGTGGTTTCAAGTTATACTGTTAGGGCTTCCGGAGGAAGTGAGATGTCCCACTTTTCATTTTCGGGAAATTATTTTGACCAAGAGGGTATCATCATAGGGAGTGCCTTTACCAGAGCTTCGGCCCGTATTAACGCCGATCATAAATTTGGCAGCAAAACAAAGTTGGCTGTAAACTTGTACACTTCAAGAATAAAGGCCAATGGTATCATAAAAGATCCAGGTTCCAGAAATCTCTCCCCCTTCTATGCTACCTTGGCTAGAGCGGTTCGCGGGAGACCTGCGTACAACCCAGATGGTACGATCCATGAAGGTATGATTTTCTCCAGGGATACCCAGGCATTTTTGAATCCTATTGGGTTTTTTACCACCCGTGTAAACGATAGGGAATATTGGAGAACATATGGTAACCTTACCATTGATCATGAAATACTCGATGGTCTGTCCGCAAAATTAAATGTTGGGTTCGACCATGATTCTGGGCAAACATCCCAATACCAACCGGCCCCTTACAGCCGGGGAGGGGATACGCCCCTTGGTAGCATTGATGCGCTGTCTACAACCAGCTACTTGGTGGAAGGTACAGTGTCATACAACAAGACTTTCGGTGAAGACCACAGTCTTAGTGCGTTGGTTGGTGCCTCAACCCAAGAATATGAGAATTTTTTCTATGGTCTAAGCGGGCAATATTTCCCAACCGATAAAACTTTGTACTACAATTTGGGTTCTGCGGAAAACCAGTTTATCAGCAGTGGCAAAGAGTCCAGTAAAATTATTTCGTTCTTTAGCAGGTTCAACTATGGTTATAAGGACAAACTTCTATTTACCGCAACCATTAGGGGTGATGGAGCCACCCAATTTGGGGAAAACAACAAATGGGGATATTTTCCATCTGCCTCGGCAGCTTGGAGACTGTCACAGGAGGATTTTCTACAAGACTCAAAGCTGATATCTGACTTGAAGTTAAGGGTTTCATACGGTCTTACGGGTAACAACAATATAGCGCCCTATACATCTTTGGCCAGGGTAGGCTCATCCAACACCTATAGCTATGACGGATCCTCCTCCTCCACCGGATTGGGGCCAGATGGGATATATGCGCCAAACCCTGATTTGAAATGGGAATCCACAAGCATGTTGAACGTGGGATTGGATTTTGGTTTCTGGAATGATAGGTTATTTGGTTCCGTTGACGTGTATAAATCCGATACGGACAATCTTATCATCAGCAAACCACTTTCTTCGGCTTCCACCGGAAACCAATTTATCATAGACAATGTGGGATCAATGACCAACAAAGGTATTGAGGTGGTTTTGGGTGCCAAAATTGTAAATGGTGAAGATTTTAAATGGGATACCAATATCAACTTCTCAACCAATGACAACGAGATAACACGTTTGGATGGGGACAATCCCATAACCATTTCAGTGGCCAGACAGCCCTATGGCGAGGTGGGCCAAGAGGTCTTTAGGAGAATCATTGAAGGAGGAAGACTTGGAGACTTCTACGGATACAAATATATTGGAGTGTTGCAGGAAGGCGAGGTCTATGCCCCGCAGCCCAACAGTGTTCAGGCAGGTACCGCTCTATATGAAGATGTAAACAATGACGGAATCATAAATTCTGATGACAGGACTGTGATCGGAAATGCAAACCCTGATTTCACCCTAGGATTCAACAACCACTTTGAATATAAAGGAGTGTATTTGGATATGTTCTGGCAAGGTGTATTTGGCAATGACATTTTTAATTTCAAGGCCATTGCGCTCGATAGACAGCTTAGTGTCAACGCCGCAAAAAGATATAGTGACTTCAATACTTCAGGTACTTTGCCCGGCACCAACTGGTTCGAAGGGGAATATGGAGGCTATGTAAACGATGTTTTCATTGAAGATGGTACCTACATGAGACTTAAAAATTTATCTTTAGGGTATAGCATCAATACCGATAAGATTTCTTGGATAAAGAATATCAATATCTATGTGCAAGGTCAAAACCTTTTGACCATTACTGATTATACAGGATTTGACCCCGAAGTCAGTTTTAACTATAATGGTACTCAAAGTAGTATAAACAGGGGTGTGGATGATTTTGGGTATCCAAACTACAGAACATATTCATTGGGCTTCAAGGCAACTTTTTAAAATAAAAAAATTGGTATTATGAAAAAAGCAAAAAATTTAATAGCATTCTTATTGTTGACTTTGAGTTTTACCTCGTGTAAGGACGAACTCACGGAAACCGTTTACTCTGATTTGGTGGCAGGCAATGCTTACGAAAACGAAGCGGATGCCGAAGTACTTATTCTATCGGTTTATGCAGCCCTACGGGGAACTGATTGGGGTACGTATTATGAATATGATTATTTGGACATCAGTGAACAACCCACGGACACCTATGGTCTGGATATTTGGGAACCCGGTACCGGCGCCTTGGAAATGGGTACTTGGGGCAATAGTGAGGGAGAGATCGTAAACCTATGGGATGGTGCCTACAAGACCATCGGAGCGGCCAACTTTGCCATTCCAATTTTAGAGGGCATGTCCATTGATGAGTCCACAAAATCCCGATTGATCGGTGAAGCAAAGTTTTTGAGGGCCTTGGCCTATCACGACCTTACCTTCAACTTTGGCGATGTGATCTTGAACGTTGGTGAAAGCAGTTCCGATTTGCCTTTGAGCCCCCAATCCGATGTGGTTGCCCAGATCATTGCCGATCTAAACGATGCGGAGGCCAGTCTGGGTTCATCCTCAACCCCTGGTAGGGCCAGCAAAGGTGCTGCATTGGCACTAAGGGCCAAAACAAATTTGAATGCCAAGAACTGGGCCGCCGCTGCGGCTGACGCTGCGGCCGTGATGAATTTGGGAGAATATGCGTTGCTCCCCAGTGTGGAAGATGTGTTCAATGTGGCCAATACAGCCTCAAGTGAATGGATTTTTGCCGTTATGTCGACCCAAGATGGTACCGGACCACAATCCCAGATCGCATGGCATGAATTGTCAGGTCAGTTCATCAGTGGTGCATGGGGTAGGCTTACCGTTTCCGTGGATTTCTATAATTCCTTTGAAACAACGGATACAAGGAGAAATTTGATAGCCAATGGTTTTGAAAGTGGAGGTATGGAAACAGAAGGAGGGCTACCTGTATACTATGCCGCTCCCGGTACTCCTGAATATGATGCGTTGGCGGCCGACCCTACGGTGGTCCTAAAGGATTTGGATTCCGATTCTCCGGTCTCCTTCAAATACCTAGGTGGAAACGACCGCTATGCCTACGCGGACAGTGATTTTGCCTACATAGGGTTCAATTATCCAGTGTTGAGATATGCTGATATTTTGTTGACAAGGGCAGAGGCTTTGAATGAGACAGGTGATACTGGAGGCGCAATGTCATTGGTCAATGAAGTAAGATCAAGATCCAATGCAACGCCATTGTCCGGTTTGGGGCAGGCTGAATTGAGGGATGCCATCTTGGAAGAAAGGGGCAAAGAGTTCTTCATGGAAGGAAAAAGGCGCATGGATTTGATCAGAAGTGGAAAATATATAGATCTATGGAAAGCCAATCTTGAGTCAAAATATCCTGGTGAAAACTTTGGTTATCTGAACGAGGGCAAAACATATTTCCCTATTCCTCAAAAAGAAATAGACGCTAATGACCAAGTAGGAAATTAGAGATTTAAAGAAATGAGTTTAGTTTGAATTAGTAGTTGATTTTCATCAAAGCAATTAAACCTTAATTGGTTTAGTTGCTTTTGATTTTATTTTCAAACCTCAATACAATCACGATTGCGTTTGCCCGCTTTGCGGTTGCTTCTGCTTTTGTATGAAAATTGGATTCTGGCTGACCCCGTCTTAAACTGTTGGTTTTCAAAAAAATTCAAATGAAGAATATAGGGCTCATAGTACATAAGGGCAAAAAAAGGTGCCCCCATCACCCATACTCGGTTCTTGGGTTTGTCTTTCTTCTGATCATGGGGTGCTCAACCAAGGAAGAAAAGCATTCAACACTGTTGGAATTGACCGATCATGCACAGACTGGGATAAACTTTAGGAACGATATCAAAGAGGACATCGATGCCAATGTCTTTACTTACACAAACTTTTACAATGGTGGAGGGGTGGCCATAGGGGACATTAACAACGACGGCCTTGTGGATATATATTTCAGCGCCAACCAAAATACGGGCAAGTTATATCTCAATCAAGGGGATTTTAAATTCAAGGACATCACCAAAGGCTCTGGATTGGACACCATACCGGGTTGGAAAACAGGGGTTACCATGGTGGATATCAACCAAGATGGTTTTCTGGACATTTATATGTGCAGATCGGGGAACACCAAACCCAGATTGAGAAGCAACCTACTGTTTATCAACAATGGCGATGAAACCTTTGTGGAAAAGGGAGAAGAATATGGATTGGACGATTGGAGCAATTCGATCCAGGCCACTTTTTTTGATTACGACCTGGATGGGGATTTGGATATGTTCTTGCTTAACCATGCCGTAAAACCCATAAAGGAAATCTTCAAGAATTTCCACGATCAGGACATTGACAGGTTCATCGGGGACAAGCTATACCGGAACGATGATGGCCATTTTACGGAAATAAAGGATTTTGTGGGCATAAATCGTTCAAAATTGGGGGATGGCCTTGGAGTGGCCGTTGTTGATTTCAACCAAGATCTGTACCCTGACATCTATGTCTGCAATGACTTTGCCGGAAGGGATTATCTGTATTTCAACAATGGTGATGGCACTTTCAAGGAAAGCGCCCTAACGTCAATGCCGCATATCTCATATGCATCCATGGGAGCGGATGCGGCGGATATCAACAATGACGGATGGCAAGATCTTTTTGTGTTGGATATGAATTCCACCACCAATCTTGGCAGAAAAACGAATATGGGTTCCATGGATCCTGAGGCCTTCAATATTTTGGTGGGCTTGGGGGGCCACCATCAGTACATGCGCAACACCTTACAGCTCAATAACGGCAATGAAACATTTTCTGACATTGCCCCCATAGCGGGCGTGTCCAGCACAGATTGGAGTTGGTCTCCACTGTTTGTGGATCTGGATAACGATGGCTTCAACGATTTGTTCGTCACCAATGGGATGAGGAAAAACACGAACAATAAGGATTTCGAGCATTTTAAGGATGAAAGGCTTCAAGAGGAATCCGCAAAACCAAATCCGGACTATGAGGCCATGGTAAGGGATATTCTGGACAGTATCCCTCCTGAAAAATCGGTGAACCTGGTATTTAAAAATGAGGGGGGCCTATCCTTCAAAAAAAACAATGATGAATGGGGAATAGCTGCCCCTTCCTATTCCAATGGCTCGGCATATGCCGATTTGGACAATGACGGCGACATGGATTTAGTTGTCAATAACATTGACGAAGAGGCCCATGTCTACAGAAACAATGCCACTTCCATCACCCATAATCACTTCATCAAAATAAAATTGAGGGGAGGACCCAAAAACATTAACGGGATCGGGGCCAAAGTGATGATCGAATATGGGGAACATAAACAGTACAAGGAACAATATGTGTCCCGAGGGTACCAATCCAGTGTGGATTACATCCTACATTTTGGGGTGGGTGCGGCAAATACGGTGGACAAGATATTGGTTACCTGGCCCAACGGAAAGGTAAGTGAGGCCCACAATGTTCCTGTTGATCAGCAAATTACAATGGACCAATCCCAAGCGGTCAAAGATCAGGAATTGGAGAAAAAAAGCCCCCTGCTTTTTGCCAATGTAACGGCCGATTATCAACTGGCCCACAAGCATACCGAAAATGAATACGATGATTTCAGCAAGGAAATCCTATTGCCCCACAAAATGTCCACATTTGGACCTTCCTTGGCCGTTGGCGACATTAATAAAGATGGATTGGACGATTTTTTTATAGGTGGGGCCAAAGGTTTTGAGGGTGCCATTTACATCCAGGGTCCCAACAGGACATTTTCAAAAAAGGACTGCAGTAGCATCGCTTCGGACAGATCCCATGAAGATACCGACGCATTGTTTTTTGATGCCGATGGGGACGGAGACCTCGATCTATATGTGGTAAGTGGTGGAAATGAAATGCCGGAAGGGGATAGCTATTATCAAGACAGGCTCTATATGAACAACGGCAAGGGCAATTTCATTAAAGCATCGGGCGCTTTGCCCACCATAAATTCCAGTGGAGGGGTAGTGCGTGCAGCGGATTATGATGGGGATGGGGATTTGGACCTGTTCGTTGGGGGCAGATTGCTTCCTGGCAAGTATCCAAAATCTGGACGTAGCTATCTGTTGGAAAACCAAAACGGCAAGTTTAGGGATGTCACACAAGAAAAGGCACCTGGGATGTTGTCCCCGGGAATGGTCACTGACGCTGTCTGGTCCGATTACAACAACGATGGGTCAAAAGACTTGGTACTGGTAGGCGAATGGATGCCCATAACCATATTTGAAAACCACAAGGACAGGTTCACAAAAAAAAGCAACGACCCTGTGCTCAATAATAGTACCGGCTGGTGGTTCAGTATTACGGAGGCAGATATCGATCAGGACGGCAAGGCGGATTACATTGTTGGCAACTTGGGGGAGAACTATAAATACAAGGCCACAAACGATGCCCCGTTCAGGTTATATTCAAAGGACTTTGACAACAACGGGTCATTGGACATTGTACTCAGCTATGTTGAAAATGATACCCTGTACCCCCTTCGCGGTAAGTCGTGCTCAACCCAGCAAATACCGTCATTAAAAGAGAAATTCAAGGATTACAGGTCCTTTGGGTTGGCAAGCCTGAAAGATGTTTATGATGAGGACTCCTTGAAAAATTCGGACCTATATGAAGCCAAAACATTTTCAAGTGGCCTATTAATGAATACCGATGCCGGATTCCAATTACAGGCATTGCCCAAAATGGCACAGATTTCCCCTCTGTTTGGGTCCGTTTACGAAGACTTTGACAATGACGGTGTAAACGATATAGTCATTGCGGGAAACCTTTATAATTCTGAAATAGAAACACCTCGTGGGGATGCAGGCCAAGGACTGTTCTTGAAAGGAAATGGAAAGGGAGGTTTTGATCCGATAAGTGGATTTGATTCGGGCCTTTTTATTTCTGGCGATGTAAAAAAATTGAAACCGATCAATCTGGGGCCGCAGGGAAAACGTGGACTCATTTCGGGGGTTAACAATGGAAACGTAGGTCTCTTTCAGACCCAATAATATCGAAACGCATAAACAACCACTCTATGAGATCAAAGACCATTCTACATTTCAGCCTTTTTATTTTATTGCTGGGTTCAGCGCAAATGGCGGCACAAGATATTCCTTTGCCCCCTAAAAACATTGTAAAGGTTTATCCTAAAGAAAGTGATGCATTACTGTTGAACCCCGGTATTGGCTTTACAACTTTTCAAAGGTTCAATGGGGACGATTTGAATCCTGGAATGGATTGGACAGAAGGATTGCCCATTGTCTATCAAGATTTTGATGGAGACCTCACCAATAAGAACCATCCACAGACCACCATTGCCTATTTTCGGGTAAACTGGCGCTATTTGGAAGTGGAGCCAGGGGTCTACAATTGGGGCATGATCGATAAGGCATTGAAAACTGCAGCTGAGAGAGGCCAAACCTTGATGCTCCGTATTTCGCCCTACGAGGGAGGTGATGAAAAAGATGTTCCAGAATGGTATCGAAAAATAGTCGGACCAGAAAAACAAGATAACATACTGCGTAAAAAATGGAGGGTAGATCCAGAAGACCCAGCCTATCTTAACTATTTTGGAGGGATGATCGCCGCTATGGGGCAAAGATATGATGGGCATCCCGATTTAGAGGCCGTTGACATTTCCTTTATCGGGTATTGGGGCGAAGGGGATGGAATGCAATTGCTGTCGGACAAGACCAGGATTGGTCTTATCAATAAATATCTCGATAATTTCAAAAAAACCCAGTTGATTTTTCAACCCCTCAATGGAGATGCCCTGCAACCTGAATTGTTGGTAAGGGGAACCAATATTGAGGCATATTGGCCAGATGGCACCAACAATGGGGAAGGCCCCAACATGCGCCATTTGGGATGGAGGGTTGATTGTTTGGGCGATATGGGCTTTTGGAAAGATTTTGCCCATATGCTTGATGTATACCCCGAGGACATTGTACGGAGTGGAATGAAGGATGCTTGGAAAAAGGCACCCATTACCATGGAGATATGCGGCACTTTTTTGCGATGGTTGGAAAAGGAAAAATACAATGAAGAAGTGGTCAACTATATTTTTGAGCAGGCGCTGAAATGGCATATATCATCCTTCAATGCCAAGAGTTCACCGGTTCCTGCGGAGTGGGGCCCATTGGTGGACGAATGGCTGAAGAAAATGGGATATCGCTTTGTCCTTAGAAGGTTTAGCTATCCTTCCGAAGTGAAACGACAAGGCCAGATACCCATGACCTCTTGGTGGGAAAACAAAGGAGTGGCCCCCATTTATAAGGACTATAAGTTTGCCGTCCGGTTGAAGAACAGCAAGCACACCACAATGTTGTTCACCAGCGCTGACATCACAAACTGGCTGCCCGGAGATATCGTTTTTGACGAAAAACTCTACGTTCCCCTGGATACACCTACCGGGGAATATCGAATAGAAATAGCCTTGGTAGACCCTGTTGCCCAAAACCCTCGTGTTAAACTGGCAATTGAAGGGGTGAACGATGATGGTTGGTATACCATGGGAAAGATTTTGGTTACGGATTAAACCTTTTCAGCTTACACAGTACGCATTCATTTTACAAAAAGACATTCTACATATGAAGAGTTTGGCATTTTTTAGAACAGGTATTTTGGCCACAGTGTATTGTTTGGGACACACCCTTTGCGCGCAGGTAGTAAATGTTTGGGCGGTTGGTGACGGCGAAAAAGTCTTCAGATATAATGTTGATCACTTTGCGGAAAAGCAAAACAGCATTTGGGATGGTAAAAAAGTCTCTTTAAAAGGGTTGTACAATGAGGTCTTGGGCTTTCAGGTCATCGTGGAATTGGACAGCCTGGGGGCCAATGGCCTGGAAATCTCAATGTCGCCCCCCATTAACACTAAATCCGGGGATATCATTGGCGGGGATGGAACCATCAAATATGGTCCAAATGGCAGTATCGACCTTTTCTCGCAACACTATTTACAGGTAAAGCGTCCAACAAAACCCGCATGGTTCTATGGATCTGAAAACAGTGCGCCCAAAAATATGGTCGGGTGGATTCCGGATGCGCTGATTCCCGCAAATGCCTTGGGAAAGGGAGGTTTTCCTGTAACGGTTCCCAAAACACAAAAGATTACCATAAGGGTTCAGAACAGGCTTGAAACCGTTGAGAGACCAGAAACCCAGAACCAAGGCTTTTGGGTCGATCTGTATTTGCCAAGGGATAAAAGCTTTTCACCAGGCAAATATGCTTCGGAGATAACGGTATGGGTCAATGGTGCTGCGGCATCGAAATTGCCTGTGGAAATTGAGCTGATCAATGCGTATCTGCCCGATGAAAACCATTCCAACGTATGGATGTTCACCTCAAATGAGGGATTGGAAGATTACTTTCCAGAATTGAACAGGGACCAAATTGATGAAATGTTGAAGTTTGAGGCCCATAGGCATCGTGTGGATTTGGTTGGCGGTTTCGAGGCCCATAGCACGTCTTTTGATCTGGAGACCATGAACAAATATAAGCCCTATTTGGACGGTACTGCCTTTACCCCTGGGAATGGCTATCATGGCCCCGGTGAAGGGGTTGGGGAAAAACTGTTCACCGTGGGGATTTATGGGACTCCGGTGCTGGGCACAACAAAAGACAGCATACAATCGGAATCGGACAAATGGGTCACTTGGTTTGAGGACAATTCCCCAAAGACCAAATATTTTTGGTACATGATCGATGAACCCGGGGAGGTTCAATACCCGTGGATCAAACAAAACTCCGAATGGGTCAAATCCAATCCGGGACCAGGAAAAAGGATACCGATATTCATCACCACGGAGTATACCGAAGAACTGGACGGGGCAATTGATATTTGGAACGGGCATCAGGGGATCAAGGATTACGAACAGTTCAAATCCCTCCAAAAAAGAGGGGGAGACCATTGGTTTTACAACGGAAGCCGTCCTTTTTACGGTGCCGTGATCTTAGAGGCCGAAGCTGTGGATTTTAGGGTCAATGGCTGGATCAAATATCTTTTTGGGATAAATACCTGGTTTATTTGGCATGGCACGCACTGGCGCCACAATCACCAAGGCCCAAAGGGCCACTTGCACCAACAAGTCTTTACCGAACCGCTCACCTTCATCAATTGGGGATTCAATTATGGCAATGGCGATGGCATTGTTTTCTATCCCGGTCATATGCCGCTCCAAAAAGAAGAGGATAGGGGGTTGAACAAGGTACTGCCCTCCATCAGACTAAAGAATATAAGAAGGGGCCAGCAAGACTATGAACTATTATGGTTGGCGGAACAGAAAATTGGGAAAGCGAAAATAACCGAATTGGTACGGAAAATTGTCCCCAAGGCCATGCATGAGGTGAAAAAGGAAGACCCCGTGGCCTGGTCCCAACGTGGTGATGACTACGATGAGATCAGAAATCAAATACTAAACCTTTTAAAATAAGAACTGAGCATATGGGCACAAAAGCTAAACTTATCGGGATCAACCTTATTGTTCTGATCTATTTTTCATGCAAGGACCCATCTTCGGACAGCGCAAGCGAAGATTCGTCGGGCCAAGATCACAGCAATTGGACCCTCATCGGTCCTGGAGGAGGAGGTTCCACCTTTATCCCGACGTTTTCCTATAAAAGTGAGGAAGATTTTTTTATCCGTTGCGATATGACCGGGGCCTATCATACCGAGGATGGGGGCAGCTCGTACAAAGAGATCAACTATCCTAACGGTTCCCAGGCCTTTGCTTACGATCCTGTCAACCCGAATGTAATGTACATAGGGTCTAACACGCTCAACAGGTCTATGGATGGCGGAAAAACTTGGGAAAGGATCTATCCGTTTCAACAGGACATCATAAAAGAAGGCTATAGCGGAGACCATGCAAGCTATTCCATCACCACAACGGAGAGTTCGCTATACAACATAGCGGACGATGAAAGTAGCGCATTTGCCAACAGCCCAGATGTGAAGAACATCAAAGTGGACCCAAACAATTCCGAACAAATCTATTTTAGTTTGGACAACTTCTTTTTTCATACCCAGGATGGTGGAAAAACTTGGGGTAGATTGAAAATGGACAACACGGTCAATTTCATATATACCAATTCCGGCGATGCCAACGACAAAGTCTTGGTGTTTACCGACACGAGTGTCAATACGGTCGACAAGAAATCTTGGCAGGCCTCCTCACAGGAGTATCCTACCGCAATGCAGCCGGCTTTTTCATTGACCGGGGGAGCTGTAATTGGAGGTGGAACCTCGGTATTTTATGGATTGCACAATGATGAATCTGATAGAGGGGATGGCAGACCGGCGCCAACCACCTTGTGGATATCAAAAGATCGGGGCAAGACCTGGCAACAAAGCAAAGGGGATGTAATCACCAACAGGGCCAATACATTGCCAACCTATTCCACATTGGCCGCTGCCGAGAATGATGCCGAAAATGTTTATGTGGTTACGAGCAGCTACTTGGAAAAAAAGGAAGATGGAACAAATGCCATGTGGTTTGGTGCCCTAAAATCTTCAGATTCCGGAGATTCCTGGGAATGGGTCTGGAAAGGAGGCGGGGGCTCGGGCCAGTACGGCATTAGGGATGGCAACGATGCACCAAACCTGGAGGATGCTTGGGTCCACGAAGCCTTTGGGAAGGACTTTATTAGATTGATCGATGTTGGGGTAGCCCCTAACAATGGCGATGTGGCAATAGTTACCGATTGGTACCGCAGCATGAAAACTGTGGATGGAGGAAAGACTTGGTCGACCATTTATTCCACTCGGCAGGGAGATGGAAGCTATATTTCAAATGGTTTGGATGTCACCACTACCTATGGTGTCCATTTTGATCCTTTTGACCCATCGCACATCGCCATCAGCTATACCGATATAGGCTACCATCATTCCTTTAACCAAGGTAAAAGCTGGTCCAGGTCCACGGACGGAATACCTATTGAATGGCAAAATACATGCTATTGGATGGTTTTTGACCCAGGTGCAAAAAATAAGATATGGTCCGTTTGGTCCTCATTGCACGATTTTCCACGCGGAAAAATGACCAGGAATCCAAAATGGAAGGAATACGGAAAAGGGGGTGTTGCGGTTTCCATCGATGGAGGTTTGTCATGGGCACCTTCTGTGGAAGGAATGGGTTTTGATACCCCTGCAACCTCAATAGTGTTGGATAAAAACTCTCCGGTGGGCAACAGGATACTGTACGTTGCCGCCTACGGAAAAGGCGTGTTCAAATCGGTTGACGATGGCAAAACTTGGGAGCTCCACAACAACGGGATAGAAGGTAGTTTGGCAGCGTTTGAAATCACCATATTGCCAGATGGAACCCTATTTTTGATCACCAGCCCCACTCCACAGCATATAAATGGCGAAGTCGGCAGGGAGGTGTTTATGGGCGCCATATACAAATCTATCGACGGTGCACTTACATGGAAGCGCTTGGATGTGGGTGAAAAGACCCAATTCCCCAATGGCCTGGCCTATGATCCACAAAATCCCAATAGGCTCTATCTGGGCTCTTGGGCAGATATCCATTTGAGTGATCTGGTAGGGGGCAACGTGGTCAGGGCGACCGGGGGCAACGAACTTCTGGATTTGGATGGAGGCATTCTCATGTCCGAAGACAGAGGGGCGACCTGGAGCCGGGTATTCGATGAAAACCAATTTGTTTATGATGTTACGGTGGATGGTTCCAAGCCAGGCAGGATATATTGCAATACATTCAGCCAAGGGGCCTATGTCAGTGATGATTACGGCAAGACCTGGAAAAGGATCAAGGACTATGACTTCCACTGGGGACACCGGGTGATTGTTGATGAAAACAATCCCGAAAATGTATACCTCACTACATTTGGTTCAAGTGTTTGGTATGGAAAGCCGGAAACGGAGTAAGGTTATTTTTGAATGGACAAACCACAAAATCTCAGCTTGTTTACTATGGAAAGGATGCCCAAAATGATATCGTTCAACAAAATTTTGGTATTTCTGTTGATCGCTTTTTTATTGAATTCATGTAAAAAGGGGGACACTAAAAATACCGAATCCGAGACCTCGGATTCGTATTCCAATATAAATGGAAGAAATGATCAATGGGGGTTTATTGGCCCAGGCGGTGGCGGGGCCATGTTCAACCCGGCCATCAATCCATCGGATAGTGACAACGTATTTGTCAGTTGCGATATGACGGGTTCATTCGTATCCTATGATGGTGGACAAAAATGGAGAATGTTCAATCTTAGGGGCGTCACCAGATTCTATGAGTTTGATGAAAAGGATGGACAAATTGTCTATGCCGGGACCTCAAAAATGCTTTTTAAAAGTAAGGACAAAGGCAGATCATGGGAAACGATCTATCCAAAACCTGAGAATATCATCGACATTGTTTCCCAAGGAGACCATGCGGATGAGACGATCATCACAAAAGATAGCACATTGACCTTTGTTGAAAAGCTGGCCATTGACCCGGATAATCCCCAAAAACTATATCTGCTGACCAGAAAGCGAAAAATCGATTTTTGGCCAAGAGGCAGCAACCAAAGATTCTACATGGTCATAATGGTTTCCAATGATGGGGGTCAAAATTGGGAGGTGATGGATAGATTGAGGTTCGACTTGAACAACATTTTCATCGATCCCACATCGCCAGTGGATGATAGAACTATCTATGTTTCAGGACAAGGTGGTTTGGGCACAAAGAAAAAAGGAGTCTGGAGCAACATCAGACTTCCTGAAAAAGCCAGTGCCATTACACAATTTACGGATGGATTCGACAAGGAAACCAATAGGCATACCATCTATGCCATTTCAGGAAAATCCTATTTTAACCCAAACGGAGACAAAGATTCAAAAATTTATATGACCCAGGATGGAGGGCAAAGCTGGGGCCAAATTGACCAGTCATTGCAAAAATTCAAGATGGATGGCGCCGATGATATGGAATACAGAAGTATTGCCACAAGTTATTACCATCCCGAGAATATCTATGTGTCCTATGCCAATTTAAAAATCGCTGCGGACTCTACGGCGATTGGCGTGGCCAAAAGCACCGATTACGGAAAAACATGGGAATTGGTTTGGAAGGATGTCAACAGCATACCCACAAGCAACATGAAACAAGGATGGCTAAATGAAAGATTTGGCCCTGGTTGGGGGGAAAACCCCTTTCATATGGGGGTTGCCAAAGACAATCCGGGGTTATGCTATGGGACTGATTTCGGTCGCACCATCAAAACTGGGGATGGCGGAAAAACATGGGAGCAGGTCTATACCAATAAGATTGACAACGGAGGTTGGAGATCAAGGGGACTGCAAGTGACCACGGGCTACATGTTGGCATTTGACCCATTTGATTCGCTCCATGTGTTTATGTCCGACACTGATACAGGTTTGATGGAAAGCCATGATGGCACCAAAAGTTGGACAAGCGCAACCCAAGACAATGGGGTTCCCAGACAGTGGATAAACTCTACCTATTGGGTACAGTTTGACCCCGAGGTCAAAAATAAGGTATGGGCGGTTATGAGTGCCAATCACGATCTCCCACGGCCAAAAATGTGGAGAAATCAAGATATGGCAAATTACAGAGGAGGTGTTTTGACCAGTGAGGATGGTGGCAGAACATGGCAGGTTATCAGCAGTGAGATTGGCGAAATGGCACCGACCCATTTGATCATGGACCCCAGTTCAGATCCCAAAAACAGGACGCTCTATGTTTGCGCTTTTGGAAAAGGGGTGTACAAATCGGTTGATGGGGGAAAAACATGGCAGCAAAAGAACAATGGTATTGAAGGCGTGCAACCTGCGGCATGGCGATTGGCCCAAAACGATGGGGACCTGTATTTGGTGGTGTTCCGAAAAAGTGACGATGGCAGTATTGGCAATGATGGGGACGGAAGCTTGTACAGATCTACCGATAAAGCTGAAACATGGGAGAAAATACCATTGCCCAATAATGTAAATGGGCCATCAAGTGTGTTGGTGGACCCGGCCAATCCAGAAAGGTTGCTTCTTTCGGCGTGGAGCAGGTATGGAGATACGGAATTTTCCAATAATGTGGGTGGTGGTATTTATTTATCGGAAGATAGGGGAAGTACTTGGAAACCTGTCCTGACCAAGGATCAACACATCCATGATTTGACCATGGACGAAAAAACAGGAGTATTTTATGCTGCTGGGTTCAATTCCTCTGCCTATCGGTCCGAAGATAGAGGGAATACTTGGGAGCGCATTAAGGGGTATAATTTTAAGTGGGGCAAACGTGTTCAACCAGACCCCATGGATTCCGAAAAAATATATATAATAACTTTTGGAGGCGGGGTGTGGCATGGTCCGGCCAAAGGTGATGGAGAAGCCCTGGAAGATATCGTGACCCCCGAAACAGCATATAAGTGATATTGGGGTCAAAATTTCAAGGTATCAAATAATGCCATGAAAATGAAGGCTTTCCCAAAAAAATAAGTGTGATGATAAAAATATTGAATTTGGTGCCACCATAGGAATATGAAACCCGGACATGGACGCGATGCAGTATGAAAAATCAATGCCACGGTTCCGATTGTTTCAAATTTTTGCCTTTCACCCATTAAATTCAAGGCGAAACATAAAAATATATAATAGGCAACAATCTATTTTAGAATATTTTTTAATACTTTTCGAATTGGACCTTCATAATGTTATGAAATAGGTTTTATGAGGGGCGCAAGAAACAATAATAACTATGGCTAAAAAGAAATCCACTGTAGAACGAAGAATGGCGATCATCGCGGAACTTGAGCAAAAGGGAAAGGTCAATGTAAGTGATTTGAGCAAGAATTTTGATGTAAGCGAAGTTACCATCAGGAATGATCTGGGTCAGTTGGAGAAAAAGAATATTTTGATCAGGGCCAGGGGAGGTGCCATAAAAGTAGATCCCGTTGGCATTGACTACAATATTTCAGAGAAAAATAAAATCAATATAAGGGCTAAACAGGCCATAGGGCTTCGGGCCGCCAGTTTTGTAAACGAGGGTGATACCATAATGGTCGATTCAGGGACAACGGTTATGGAACTTGTTAAAAATCTGAACGAAAGAATGGATTTGACGGTGATAACCAATGCTTTGAACATTGCCAACCAACTTGTGAAGAACAACAATATCAATGTGATCATTCCAGGAGGCTTTCTTAGAAAGAAATCTTTTTCGTTGATTGGGACCCCGGCAGAGAAAAGTCTTAGAAACTATTTCTGCGATAAGCTGTTTTTGGGCGTGGATGGTTTGGATATTGACTACGGATTGTCGACCCCCAACATAGAGGAAGCCCATTTTAACAGTACAATGATTGAGATGTCCAAAAAGGTTTTTGTTTTGGCGGATTCAAGCAAAATTTTCAAGAGAAGCCTTGCCTTTATCTGTGAGATCTCCAAAGTTGATGTGCTGATCACCGACAGCGGCATTGCCAAAGACCAAATAGCGGCACTCGAAAATGCCGGTATTGAAGTGGTAGTCTGTTAGGGCCATGGCCAATCCGCCAGTGTAGATATTGATTTTTCCTTTCTTTCTCCTTTGGACAGGTGCCACTGAGGTAACCGGCCCTATAGCAAATGGTTCCTCTTGAACTTTAAAGACATGGAATGGAGGTGTCCACTTCCCAGTCCATAATCCCAACCATAACGATAAAATGAAAGAACTGACAAGTAAAACTTTCGGAGCGAAGAAAAAATTGCCCATCAGGGTCGTGCAGTTTGGTGAAGGTAATTTTTTACGAGCCTTTGTAGACAGGATAATCCAAGAGCTTAATGAACATGCCAATTTTAATGCTGGGGTTGCAATCGTTCAACCCATAGAACAGGGCATGGTGGGGATGCTGCAAAAACAGGATGGATTGTATCACCATATCATCAAAGGGACATTGAACGGTAAGGTGATCGAGGGGAAAAAATTGATATCGTGTATTGAACGGTTGGTGGATCCTTTTGAGGAGTTGGATGCTTTTTTGGAGCTGGCAACAATCGACACATTGGCATTGGTCATCTCAAATACCACGGAAGCCGGGATAGAATTCGATGAAAACGATAGAATTCCAGACAAAGGTTTGGCAAAGACCTTTCCGGGAAAGCTCACCCAATTTCTCTTCAAAAGATTTGAACATTTTAACGGCGACATTTCCAAGGGACTGGGTATAATCCCCTGTGAGCTCATAGATCGCAATGGAGATCAATTAAAAGCCACGGTATTGGAATACTCCAACCTGTGGAACCTTCCCACAGAGTTTATAAAATGGATCCAGAGCGCCAATCATTTTGGAAATACCCTGGTGGATAGGATTGTTCCTGGATTTCCAAAGGACAATATCCATGAAATACAACATGACCTTGGCTACCGAGACAACCTTGTAGTGGTTTCCGAAGCCTATTACCTATGGGTCATTGAGGGGTCACGGAAGCTGAGGGAACTGTTCCCGGCAGACCAATACGGATTAAATGTGAAGTATGTTGCGGATCAGACACCGTATCGAGTCCAAAAAGTACGGATCCTCAACGGCTCCCATACGTGTATGGTGGCAATTGGACTGTTGCAAGGGCTAAAAACGATTAGGGAAACCATCATGGATGATACGGTGGGGCCGTATGTACAACAGATGATGTTCGAGGAAATAATACCCACCATAGATTTGCCCAGCGAGGAAGTGGGGCAGTTTGCCAAAGATGTCATTGAACGGTTTGAAAATCCTTTCATTAGGCATGAATTGGCCGATATTTCGCTAAACTCAATATCCAAGTTTAAGGTAAGGGTGCTCCCCAGCATTGAAGACTATACGGCCCAGAAAGATAGACCTCCGTCAAAGCTTTGTACCGCATTCGCCGCACTGATAAAGTTATATACCTCAAGTCTGGATGGAGAGATAATCGAACTCAGGGACAGCGGAGAAGTCATTGACTTTTTCAGATCATTGACCAACAAAGGATACAATGGGGAACAACTGGTGAAAGCGGTGCTTTCCAACAAAGCTTTTTGGGGAAAGGATATTTCTGAAAACCAGCAGATATTGGCACAGGTGACCCAATCCCTGGAAAGGATAAACAATGGCCAGATTGTATAGTCAATGACAGTTGTGCCGAATTGGGCATCCCATTTTACATGGCGTTGATATAATCGGTCAATCTGCCATACATCACATAGACCAGGATACAAATAACGATGAACCCTGCAAAACCTATCAAGTTTTGAAAAAGGGAATTCCTGTATTTTCCCATAATGCCCTTGCTGTTTATGATCAACAAGAGGCCTATGGCTATCAGTGGAACGGATAACATGGACGAAGCTTGGGCCAAAATCAAGGAGTAAACAGGGTTTCCCAGATAATTTGCCACATAAATGGAAACCAACATTCCTGCAAGCAGGATCAATATGGTGAACATTTTTGGCATTTTTTCATTCATGTACCTGCCCAAACCAAGGCCGTCCGCCAAAAGACCGCCACCGATCACCGCATTTACGATCAGGGATGAGAAAGCCGCAGAGATAAATCCCAGGGCAAATATATATTTGGCATAACTGCCTAGAATCGCTTCCAATTGAATGGCCATATCAGCAGCTGAATTGACCGTAATGCCAAGAGGCTTCAGCGTTGCAGCGGCGGTTATGATCACCAAAATAGAGATGGTGGCCAAAAGAAAAACACCAAGGTTGGAATCTCTGATACTCTTGGCCTTGTCATTTAATTTCCACCCTTTGTTCTGTACCAAATAAGACTGGTACAGCGCCCCGTTGAGTGAGAATGTTGTTCCAACAAGGGCTATCAAGGGATTAAAGTTTTCCATGGAAAAAGCAGTGGGTACAAAACCGGATGCTATCGCGGTTACATCTGGTTTGATGAAAAAGAGGTTTATGACAAAAGCGGCGACCATGAGGATTACCATTACGATCATCATCTTTTCCAATGCCTTGTAAAGGTTTTTGGTAAAGAAGATCAGCACAATGGCCAATGGGGTGAACAAAAACACCCAAAAACCATCGTCGATTCCAGTGAGGGTTTCCATGCCCATCCCCACCCCAAGGTTATTTCCAAACTGAAAACTTATGGAGGCCAAAAATGAGCTTATTCCGATGATCACGGAAAACCATCTTCCATACTTTTGGGCTATCATGCCCAATATGGATTCGCTGTGCAATACCCCAAAACGGGTACTCATATTGGTATATCCCACCATAAAAATGGCGGCGAACAAAACCACCCACAAGAAATTGTATCCTAAGGAGGCACCTATTTTAGAGGATATTGTTATACTGCCGGGTCCTAAGACCACTGCGGCCATGATGAAACCTGGCCCCAATACTTTAATG
Organism: Allomuricauda sp.; assembly: GCA_041391945.1. Classification (GTDB taxonomy): domain Bacteria; phylum Bacteroidota; class Bacteroidia; order Flavobacteriales; family Flavobacteriaceae; genus Flagellimonas. The sequence goes on from JAWKNC010000005.1 coordinate 158,743, forward strand.
AATCCCTTTAGTTTTTTGATCATTGGTTTTTATCCTTTTAGAGTGATATTCCCCTTTTCCACGGAATAAAATCGTCTTGGTTTAGCTTTACTGCTTTGGGTGTGATGTTTCCGCTGGCCACTTGGATGAGATATTCCAAAATCTCTTCCCCTTTGGTTTCAATGGAGTCTTCACCACTGATGATGGTACCCGCATTTATATCAATAAGGTCTTCCATTTTTTTGGATAGGCCATTGTTACTGGAGACTTTGATCACAGGGGTGATGGGATTGCCCGTGGGAGTTCCCAATCCAGTGGTGAAAACAATGATATTGGCTCCAGAACCGGCCAATGCCGTGGTACTTTCAACATCGTTTCCCGGCGTGCAAAGCAGGTTCAGCCCTGGTTTGGTCACGGCCTCTGTATAATCCAAAACATCGGTTATGGGAGATGTACCCCCTTTTTTGGCCGCACCGGCAGACTTCATCGCATCCGTGACCAATCCGTCCCTAATGTTCCCGGGGGATGGGTTCTTTTCGAAGCTTGAACCCGCAGCCTTGGCCTGTTGTGCATAATTTTGCATAAGCTGGGTGAATTTTTCCGCGCTTTCGGCCTCCACACATCTATTTATGAGATCTTGTTCTACCCCGTGCAGTTCTGGAAATTCAGAAAGAACCGGACTTGCCCCAAGAGCTGCCAAAAGATCGGAAGTGTAGCCCAATGCCGGATTGGCGGATATCCCTGAGAAGCCATCCGAGCCCCCACACTCCAACCCTACAATTAATTTGCTCAAGGGAGCTGGTTTCCGCACTATTTTGTTCGCTTCGATCAATCCTAGAAAGGTTTTCTTTACCGATTCAGCGATAAAAGAGTCCACACCACTGCTTTGCTGCTGCTCCAATATATGAATGGGTTTGGAAAAAGAGGGGTCTTTTTTGGAAATTGCTTCCCGAATCATTTTTATTTGTGCATTTTGGCATCCAAGGCTTAAAATGGTGGCACCTGCCACATTCGGATTTGTGATATAACCTGCAAGCAAATGGCACAGAGCCTCCGCATCTTCGCGTGTACCGCCACAACCGCCCTCATGTTTTAAAAATTTGATGCCATCGACATTTGGGAACACCCTGTCCGCAATCATTTGATCGGGATGCAAAATGATACGCTCCTCCAATAGCTCTTGGGTGGAGCCTCCAGATTTGTATCGGGCGATCAAGCGTTTGGTGTTTATGAAAAAATCTCGATAAGGCTTATAGCCAAGGGATTCCAACAAGGCCTCCTTTATGATGTCCAGGTTGTTGTTTTCGCAAAAGGTGAGCGGAACCACCACCCAGTAGTTGCACGTTCCCACTTTGCCATCGGGACGGTGATATCCCATAAACGTCCTATCTTTCCATTGCTCAATATTGGGAGGATTCCAACTTACTATGGTCTGCTTGTCCCCATAACCCCCAGCTGCGTGATCAACGTTGTCCACCGTAATGGCTTCACCTTGGGATATGGATTGATTGGCAGTTCCGACCAATACGCCGTACATAAAAATTTCATCTCCCCGACGAAGGTCCTGGAGGGCAAACTTATGCTTGGCCCCTATATCCTGTTTAAGTTCCACTTTAGTTTCATTGATTTGCAAGACACTCCATTTCTTGATGTCCTTAAGCGCTACAATGATGTTGTCCTTGTGGTGAATCTGTAAGTAGTTTGCATCCATATGGTCTTGCTTTCAGCGATGGGTTAACGTGCCTGTGCCTTTTCAAAAACCACTTTGCCTCCTACAATGGTCTTTAAGATTTCCAGTTTTCCGTTGACGAGGGTAAAATAAACAAGGTCTGCCCGTTTCCCTACCACAATCTCGCCCCTATCTTCCAATTCCAAGGCTCTTGCAGGATTTTTAGTGGCCATGTCCACAGCTTCGGCAAGGGAACAACCGGTAAACAGCATTACGTTCTCAATGCCCCTGATGATCAAAAAGGAAGCTCCGGCCAAGACGTTTTCGGAAGGCATCATTATGGCCCCATCCTTTGTTACCTCCACTTCTTGGTCAAAGTCCATGTATTTTCCCGGGGGCATCCCGGCCCATCGTGTAATATCGGAAACCAATATGAGATTGGCAGGACCTTTCGCTTTGTAAAAAGTTCTGATTTCCTCCCTGGTCAAATGGAACCCATCCGCAATGATACCGGCCATTAAACCATCATTGGACAATTGGCCCCAAATGGGATTGTGGTGCCTGTGGATGGTATTGGCACAACCATTGCCCAAATGTGTGGAGAGCGAAGCTCCCAAACCGACCGCTTCATTGATCTGCAATGCATTGGCATTGGTATGGCCCAAAGCCACTTTGATATTGTGCTCTTTGCATTTTTTGATGAATTCTGCGGAACCTTCCAACTCAGGGGCCAATGTGACCTCTTTAATTCTTTTGCCTGATGCATCGAACCAGGCTTTGAACTCTTCCCAATCCGGGGTGCGGATATAGGCGGGGTTATGCGCCCCCCTAAAACCATCAAGGGGCGAAATATAGGGACCTTCCAGATGAAACCCGGGGATGGATTGTGCCAGTTCACCATTTTTGAGGATTTCATTGAGAATTCCAAAGTTTCGGAGTAAAACCTGATTTGATTCTGAGGTCAAAGTAGGGAAAAAGGTCGTAATTCCATTTTTCCAAAAGTTCTTGGTAATCTTTTCTACGTGGTCCTCGTTCAAATCTTCCCCAACAAAGGAATGGGACAAATACCCATTGACCTGATGGTCTATGAAGCCTGGGGCAACGTATATCGGGTTCCCCGAGCCGTCATTTTTCGCTGTTTTTCTGATGAGATTGGCTATTCTTCCATTTTTGATCTCAATGTGGATCGGTTGACCATCAGAATATAGTAATGTGTCCATTGTGGAATTTTCAAGAGAAAAATCCATCTGCTGCTGTGAGTTGCCCAAGGCCACACACAGGAAGCAGATGATCTTTATACTATGTACTATAAAATTGGACATTTTTTAGATGAAATCAACAATTGCAAGATAAGTCGTCACCAATCCAAATATCAATACCAAACCAATACCAACATTCATAAGGCTGCCCGCGGTATGTTTTCCCATGACCGATTTCTTATTGATCAGAATGAGTATGGGCAAGGTCACCGCAGGTAGGATACATGCTTGAAAAGCTTGTGAAAAAACCAACAATGCAGGTGGTCTCATATCAATAAACTGTGCCCCAAAGCTCAATAGCAATCCTATGGCTCCCAAAATCCTGAACAGGGGAGACTTAATGTCCCTTGGTTTGTCAGCGTAATCGCAGACCAGCCATGGCGCGATCAATATAATGGGAAATATAGTTGAAATTGCAGCACTGGTTATTCCAAAGATCAAAATAAATGAAGCCAATTTTCCTCCAATGGGCTCAAAAAGAGTGATGAGGTCCAGGGTTGTATTTAGTTCGTTGCCTTCCACCCGAAGGGTGCCTGCCGCTACGGCCATGATGCAGCCACTCAAGATCAGCATCATCAAAGCAGAGACAAAAGCATCGCGTTTTTCCGTTTTCAGGTTTTCTATGGTCCACTTTTTTTCGCTCACCACTACGCTTCTAACTATAAAAACAGCTGCAGAGCATGTGGTGCCGACCATAGCGGCTATCAACTCGAATGAGCCTGATTTTTCGGGGATGATTGGGATCAATCCCTTCCAAATCTCGACAAAATTGGGTTTTACCATAAAGAAAACGACAACAAAGCTCAGTCCCATCAACAAAACAATGACGGTCAACAACTTTTCGAACAACTCATATTTCCCGTAGTACAACAATGCAAAGAGGGATGCCACTATAACGGTGGTAATGGAAACGGTACTGATGACGAAGCCTTTATTGATCAATCTGGCGCCTTCTTGTAGGAGTTCTGCCGCTATGCCCATAATGCCCATTAGGGCCAAAATCTCACCAATGATCAGGGCAACCATAATGTACAGGGCCAATAATTTCCCGTATCGGATATTTTTTTTGATATTGAACAAAGCTGTCTTGCCAGATACAATGGTCACTTGCCCGTAGGCAACCATCAGGATATAAGTAAAAATGCATGAGAGAACCAAAGTCCAAAGAAGCGACATCCCATATCCGGCCCCGGCCTTGGCCATGGTGGTAACGCTTCCTGTTCCTATGTTGTACCCTATCAAGAAAAGGCCTGGCCCAATGAGACCCAGTACAGCGATGATCTTTTTCTTGGAATACATTACGGCACGTTAAGGATTGAGTAGATGGGATGATTCTTGGTCCAAGAACAAATAGGTTGACCCATGTTCTTGAAGTATTGATGCTGGGATATCCGGTGTAATTGGATCATTGACCACTTTTTTCACCGCAATGCTTTTTCGTTTATCGGGGACACTGCAAATAATATGTTCGGATTGCATTATCCGGTGTATGGACATGGTGATTGCCTTGGCTGGAACTTCGGTCAAACTATCAAACCAACCTTCACCCAATTGTTGCTTTCTACACTGCTCATCCAAAGTCACCGCTAAATAGGACTCTTTGGTCCCAAAATCTGCGGGAGGATCATTAAATGCCAGATGTGCGTTTTCCCCAATCCCCACAAACGCCACGTCAATGGGGTGCTCCAAGATCAAGTTGTGGAGCCTTGCACATTCCTCATCAACATCTCCCTCACCATTCACGTAGTGAAAAGCCAATGGATGGACAATACTGGCAAATCGGTCTTTTAGATATTTCCTAAAGGAAGCCGGATGGCTTTCGGGTAGGCCAATATATTCATCCAAATGAAAACACGTTACCACAGACCAATCAATATCTTCCTGCACCAAAACCCTGAGCATCTCAAATTGGGAGGCTCCCGTTGCCACTATAATGTTGGCCCTGCCCCTTAAGGATATCGCTTTCCGTATCAGATCCGCCCCTTGTTTCGCAGCTTTTTCCCCAAGGTCAGTTTTGTTTTTTGAAATTATTATTTTCATTTGCTTTATTTAAAACAAATATCTCATTTATTTTTTATTTTTCATTATTATTTTATATTTAAAACCTTATTATATCTTATTTTTATATTTCACAAAAACCAAGAAGATAAATGAAAAGTAAAATCAATGCCCATATCCTGATAAACATTTGCCTGGTCGTGTTATTATTGGGCTGTGGCAATGTTCGGAAAAAGGAAGAAATAGTATTGACCGAAACGGAAGGAATACCACGGCAATTGGAATATGTGACAATCAAATCGGCCAACCATCATGCGGAATCCCTGTTCTTAAAGGATGTTGCCACCGGAGATGTCATCCGTGGTGAAAAATTGGCACAGGAGAATCCGGATCAAGACACCACTTCCTATATTTTTCCCATCTCCATTTCCGCCAACGCGAAAAGGACTTTTTCTGTATTGGATTCGGATCCAGACCAAAACGAAAAACCAGAAGAACATCCATTGCAGGTATCTGGTGAGAATATGGCCATTACCGTGGAGAATGAATATTTTGTCGCGGACTTCAACACGAACAGCTCCAAGGCCAAAAAGGGACTTTATCCAGGCCAGCTTGCGGGAATCTTCATTAAAAAGAAGAACGTATTACTAAAACGGGAGCAGAACAATATGCATTGGGCCCCAAACTTTCAGAAAGAGCAATCTGGGGATTATAAAACCATTGGCCATGCCAATTTGGATCATGCAAAAATCACCCAAAACAACCCTTACAAACTTGAGATGGTCAAAGAGGGAAGGGTTGAGGGTTACGAGGAAATCGATCTCTGGGGGAAATATGAGTTTTTTGCTGGACTGCCTTATTTCATGTACTCGTCAACCATGAGTTTCAATGAAGATGCCAATCTTTTTCTTCTAAGAAACAATGAAATGACAATGGACAAATTATTCACACATTTGGTATTCCCAGATTCCACGGGGAAGAATAAAGAAATCATCTTGTACGGGGATGAAAAAGAACTTGATTCTTTGGCAAATGCCCCACTGGCCCATGATATACATTGGGTAGGCTTTATCAATAAACCTTTGGGCTATGGCTTGATAAGTTTACAACTGTACAGTGACAATACCCATAAAAATGGTGGGGAGTCGACTTTGTTTGGGCACAATATGAAAATGACCAAGTCAATGAACGAGGGGAGATACTGGGACAGAAGGCTTATTGATAACCACAATACATTGGTGTCAAAAGGAAGTACGTACCGCGAGAAAAATGCTTATTTGGTTTTGGACGACTTGGATGACATTGATGGGAAAATAGCGAATTATTTTAAATGCCTAAGCCATCCGATAGTGATTCAGTACCCTTCGGAATAATCTACAAAAAGAAACAAATGAAAAATTATATAGGTGTAGTATTGATGGCAATGTTCCTTTTGCCATCCAAGTCGGTCAACGCACAGAGGAAGGAAACCATACGGTTATTTTATTTAGGGGGACAGTCCAACATGGTGGGATATGGGTATAACGCCGATTTACCCGATACCCTAAAGAAATTTAAGAATGTATGGATTTTTGACGGTAACCCTGCGCCAGATGAGGACAACCATGGAGGGTTGGGCATTTGGACTCCTTTAGGGCCAGGGTTTGGAACGGGGTTTTCCTCCGATGGAACAACGAATACCCTTTCAAATAGATTTGGTTTGGAGCTCTCATTTGCAAAAAAAATGAGTGAATTATATCCCAATGAGAAAATAGCCTTGATCAAATATTCACGGGGAGGCACGTCCATTGACAGTCTGGGTGCCCGGGAGTTTGGGTCTTGGGATGTTGATTATAAGGGAACAAATGGAATCAACCAATACGACCATTTTTTGAGTACGGTAAAAAATGCCATGGGCGTCAAGGATATAGATAACAACGGGGTTGAAGATATATTGATCCCCAGTGGAATACTATGGATGCAGGGTGAAAGTGACGGCTCCTTTAGTGAGGAAATGGCAAATGGATACTATGGGAACCTTAAACGGTTGATGGGCTTGGTACGGGCTGCGTTCCGGAATGACAATATTCCGATTGTGATCGGGAAAATTTCAGACTCTTACCACAACCAAGGCAATAAGGTCTGGGAGTTTGGGGAATTGGTTCAGTATGCCCAGGAAAAATTTGTGAAAACGGATAAAAAGGCGGCCATTGTCAGAAGCACCCAATATTATGGCTATTCGGACATGTATCATTACGATAGTGCTGGATACATTGATCTGGGAGAAAGGTTTGCGCAGGAAATCTTTACTTTGAACAAGTAAAAATCTGCAAAACGGATTTAGGGGTTCTGCGTCTCCTTGGAGCTTTTCCCTTGTTTTCGCCCAATCAAAAGCCTAAGCTGTAGTATTGATGTTTTGATTTTCCGTGCGATGTCTTACTCAACGGACGGAATATACCATGCATCTTTGTCGAGATCGACACCCCCGCCCATTTCTTCCTCAACCACCCGGTCAACAATATAGACGCCCGTTTTGGCCATATTTTCAAAATTGTCCAAACCATCATTGGGAAAATTGACGCGCGTTCTGTGGATGTTGTATTTGTCCGAAAACTTGCGTCCAAATGCGTTTTCCACACCTTCTTTACCGTACATAAAGCCCAAAAGTCCGCCCCAGGTTGATGTGGGATTATCAGAATCCCATCCACACAAAACCCCGATCTTGATGGTTTCTTTTAAGTCACCTTCCCCATATAAAAGGCTCACAATGCTTGCTGCAAAATTGATTCCCCCCACAAAACACCCATTGCACAGCATATTTTTGGAAGTGATGGTGTAGCCGTCTTCCTGATCCACTTGGTATCGGGTGTATACCTCATCACGGGCTTGTTCCCAAGGCACCTTTGCATTGTACCTACTTTTTACAAAATCATACATTTTTGCAGCATATGAGTCTTCGGGCAGTATTTTTCGGGCCTCGTCAGCCAGCCATTGTGTCTGTTCTTTTAGAGGAAGATCTTGGTCCACATGAGATGCCAAAGAATACATGACAACATAAAATTCCGATATCCATTCCGCGTTTTCCCTAGCCGTTGTCTGAATGGGCAACTTTGCCATTTTTAAGGCAACATCGGGACGGGAAGGGGCAAAAAGGCCAAAAATCTCTGTGGTCAATTGGGCATCGATCATTTCATAATAATTGTCGTACAGAGTGTCCTTGGTAATCTTGGGATCGCTCGTTTCAGGTGGAACACTACCGGCAAGCATTAGCTCCAAAGCCCTTTGATTGGCTGCCCATAGGTAGTTTTCCTCTTCGTGTTTCATGTGTTTTAGCCAACCATCCCGTATTTGCTCGCCCGTTAATATGGATGTTTTGTTGGTATAGAGTAAATATTGGTACATATATTCCAAGTCGGTGTCGTCATCGGCACCCCAAATTTCATTTTCTCCCCTAAAAACAAAGTCAATGTTTTTTGATAGATCGCTTGGTTTATCACTATGCCAAATGCTTGGCCGGTCTGGAGTGCCCCAATCGTTTCGTGTATAAAAATTGCCCGTCTTTATGGCACCAATATTGCCCACTTTATCCATTTCGGTCACCAACCCTGTCCAATTGGCAATGCATTGTCCCAGCCAAAATCCGTATAGCTTATCGGCATAATCGGACCGGGAGATTATACGATCGGTAGGTTTGGGAGCATAGGGGGAATACGTAAGGCTGCTATCCTGCAAGGGATTCACAATCTCTTTTTCTTGGCCCTTTTTAGGGTCCTTGCAAGAGCAGAATGCCAAATAGATGGCCAATAGGATGGTAATGCTGATAGACTTCTTCATATCATTGGTTTTTTGCTTCGTCCAAAAATTTTTTTATTTCCAACAAGGTTGGTATGGAAGGCTGTGCGCCTTCCCGGGTAACTGAGATTGCCGCAGCGGCTGCCGCGAAATCAATGGCCTCAAGAAAAGATTTTCCGCTTGTCATGGCCACCGCCAAGGTGCCGTTGAACACATCTCCGGCAGCAGTGGTGTCCACAGCCATTGTTTTATAAGCCCTAAAGTACTTCGTGTCGTTTCCATTACAGAACAAACAACCGTTTTCTCCCAAGGTTACGATAACATTTTTGACCCCCATTTTAAGCAACGATTTTGCAGCTTTCTCGGCCGATGCCATATCCTTGACCTCGATTCCGGTAAGTAAACTTGCCTCGGTTTCGTTGGGCGTAATGAGCCAGACCTTCTTCAACAATGTCTCTCCCAATTTTTGTGCAGGTGCCGGATTCAAAATAAGTTTGGTGTTGTTTTGATCGGCACAAAGGGCGATATGCTCCACGGTCTCCAATGGGATCTCCAGTTGTACCAAGACCACTTCGGAATTTTTGATGAGGTCCGTGAACGGTTCAATATCTTGGGGCATGAGCTTCATATTGGCCCCTGGTGCCACTGCGATGGAATTTTCACCTTTTTCAGACACAAAAATTTGCGCTATGCCCGTGGGTTCATCAGTGTCGGTAAGGATCAGATTGGGAGGAAAGCCCTCCTTCTTAAAATGGGTTCTGATATTCTCACCGAAAAGGTCGTTTCCAACTTTCGAAATGAAGGCCACATCACCGCCAGAGCGTATGGATGCCACCGCTTGGTTGGCACCTTTGCCTCCAAAGACCATGCTTGATCTTCCCCCCAAAACCGTTTCCCCCACAGCGGGTATTCTGGGCAAAGAGATCACCAAATCCATATTGGAACTTCCCACGACAACCAATTTCATACTAAGCCACTTTAGAATAAATGATCAATCCCAGCCCCACTACAAAACAAACGAACATGGAGGTCATCAACCAATTTTTTGATAGGGGCAGGTTTTTGAACTCTTTCCAAATGAATACTCCCCAGAGGGCGGCCACCATGGTGGCCCCTTGGCCCAGGCCATATGCAATTGCCGGTCCTGCCTGTTCCGAAGAAATGATACTGAAAGACATGCCAATGCCCCATATTACCCCACCCAGGATACCAATAAGGTGCAATCGGGCATTTCCCATCGTAAAATAATCCTTATAGGTAACGGCTGTTCCCGTGAAGGGTCTGTACATGGTAATGGTGTTGAACAGAAAATTGGAAATCAAAATACCGACCGAAAAAATGACGAGGGCCGTATAAGGGGTTAGTTTCCCTGGCTCGGGTGTCAAAAAATCCGCAGATATGGATTGTGCCACGTATTTGTAAAAGAAGCCCATGGCAATACCGGCCAATAGGGAAATGACAATTCCCTTTGTGGGCGTCCTTTGCTGTTTTTTAAGAATGCTTTTGTAGGCGAGTGCATCCAATAGTATGGCAACCATAACAAAGAATACACCTGTAAATAAAATAATTGGATCCCCCTCTGGATTGTACATAAAATTGGTGATTACCCCCAAAACCAATGCAATGCCGATACCCACGGGAAAGGCAATGGCCATGCCGGTCAAATCTATGGCGATCACCAACAACAGATTGGCAAAATTGAAAATAATGCCCCCAAGCAGGGCATAGCCCAAATACTTTGTTTCCGCTTGGCCAAGATCAACCAAAAAGCCTCTTCCTCCATCCCCAATGGAGCCCAAGGTAAAAGCGAGTACCAAGGTTACGATGAGGATTCCGAATGAATAATCCCAATAGAAAAGTTGAAAGGGCCATTTTTTGCTTGAAAGTTTTTGGGTATTGGCCCAAGACCCCCAGCATAGCATGGTAACAATGCACAGGAACACGGCCGTGGAATAATCTTCAACTATGTACATAGCATATTTTTTTAGTTTGAAGGAAAACTGAACAGTTTTGCACAAACGTTTGCGCAAACCTAGCAAACTTCTGGTAAAAAACAAAATATGCGTTTATTTTTGGTAATTAGGAAGGTAATTTTGAGATTGATTCTCTAAGGATGAGCTCAGTTGGGATCCTCATGGAGGAGATGTCAGAATCTTGATTTATTTCTTTAAGGATGGCCTTTACGGCCAATTCCCCAATTTTTTCGGAATTCTGCTTTACCGCAGAAATTGATGGTTTCAAAAGGGATAGGTAGGGATGGTCGTCAAAAATAATGATCGAAACCGCTTGGGGAATGTTTAGTCCAAGTTCTTTTACGGCCTTTAGGACCCCAAATCCAATTAGATTGTTCATGGCAAAAATGGCCGTAGGCGGACTTTTTTGGCGTAAGACCTTTTGGGTGCTTTCATAGCCGTTTTGAACACTGAACGAGTTCCCCACTATTTGCTTTTCCGTGAGCTCAATATCGGCATTCTTCAGTGCATCAATGTAGCCTTGGGTCCTTTCCTGCACCAATTGATTTGCACTACTGCCGCTGATCAGGCAAATTTTTCGATGCCCTTTTTCGATCAATTCCTGGGTGGCAGCGTAACTTCCTTGATAATTATCTGAGGTGATATAGGGTATTGTTGAATCGGTAAAATATCTATCCACAAAAATTAAGGGGACCTTTTGCCTTACGATTTTGCTGAAATGTTGGTACGAATCCCCCACAGGGGCAACGATTAGTCCGTCCACTTTTCTGCCCATCATGTTCAAGAGCTGTTTTTTTTCTTTTTCAACATCTTCGTTGGAATCAATAAGGATGATGGAATGCTTTGCCCTTGACGCCCAATTTTCAATATTTTTGGCCATGGTGGCAAAAAAGGGATTTGCAATATCAGGAACCATCAGGCCTATGGTAAAGGTTTGGGACGCTTGCAGGCTTTTGGCAATCAAGTTGGGGGAGTAGCCCACTTCCTCGGCATATTTCAGTACGTGGGCCACAGTTGCATCGCTTATCCTCGATTCCTTGCCCTTTCCATTAAGAATTCTGGAAATGGTACTCGCCGAAATATTGAGATCTTCCGCAATTTGTTTTAAAGTGGGCATTCCATTGAATTAAATGTCTAAGTAGGGCTTGATCGAACAATGCCAACGCTTTTTGTTCTTGGGATATAAAAATAATGGTATTTGATATGTATTGGATGTTCTGATAGAAGGTTTTGGTGTTAAAAAAGTTCAATTTAAACATGCGCAGATATGCAATCCTTATAATAAAAGTATGCAATTGTACCAATGCAAAAAGGCCTCCGATTTTTCGGAAGCCTTTTGATTGTTAGTAGCGGGGACTGGACTCGAACCAGCGACCTTCGGGTTATGAGCCCGACGAGCTACCTACTGCTCTACCCCGCGGTTTATATTTTAATGTTGCCTGCGGTGGCAACTTTATTTCAGAATGTCCAAGCGAGGAGGTCGACGAGCGGACCCTGTGCTGAGCGCAGCCGAAGCATACTGCTCTACCCCGCGATATGGACGGCAAATATACAACGATTTCCGTATCATTTCCAAACGAATGCCAATATTCCTGAATCCTTTGGGCCAATCCAGCCTAAAATCCATAAATTCGGGTTTTGGGTTTATGAAAGCTATCAATGATTTTTTGTCCGCCATGCTCCCCTATACCGAGTGGGCCATGCTCATACTTTTAATGGGAGGGGGCCTGTACCTGGTATTCCGGTCCAAATTTTTGCCGTATCGCTATTTTGGGCATGCCATTGCCATTACCGCTGGCAAACACGACACGAAAGGGGCCAAGGGCGATGTGAGCCACCTGCAGGCGTTGTCCGCAGCGGTGGCCGCCACGGTCGGATTGGGCAATATTTCCGGGGTGGCCATTGCCATTTACATGGGCGGTCCCGGTGTGGTATTTTGGATTTGGATGACCGCCTTGATAGGCATGTGCATTAAATTCTATTCCTGCAGCCTTGCCATCATGTTTCGGGGAAAAGATTCCAATGGAAAACTCCAAGGAGGCCCTATGTTCTACATTACACAGGGGATTGGGGCCAAGGCCAAGCCACTGGCCATTTTTTTCTGTATTGCGGGATTGATCGGGTTTTTGGGCGTTTTCACGGCCAACCAGTTCACCCAGACCTTTATGAATGTGGTAAAGCCCAATGAAAATTTGGCCCAGTTGGGCGATTTCAATTGGAAACTTATCATTGGTATTTCTTTGGCTGTGATCACTTCATTGGTCATTTTTGGGGGGCTCCAAAAAATAACCAAAGTAGCATCGGCCATTGTTCCATTTATGGTGTTGCTCTATTTTGTGGCGGTGGTGGTGGTCATGATCAACAATGCAGAACAGATCCTACCTTCTTTGAAACTCATATTGACCGAGGCATTCAATTTTAAGACCATGGCCACTGGCGGATTTTGGGGATTGGTCGTTTTGGGGGTTCGACGTGCCATGTTTTCCAACGAAGCAGGATTGGGCAGTGCCCCTATGTACCATGGTCAATCCAAGACCGATGAACCGGTCCAGGAAGGTCTTGTGGCCATGTTGGGCCCTTTTATCGACACCATTGTTGTCTGTACCTTGACGGCCGTGGTCATTATTCTGAGCGGGGCCCATTTGGAAGCTGAAAGCAACGGAATTTTAATGACCCTTATCGCCTTTGAAAAATCCCTTTTTGGTTTTGGCGATGTGTTGTTGATGGTCATTGTTTCGGCATTTGCATTGTCCACCCTGTTCACGTATTCCTACTATGGGGTCAAGTGCCTTTCTTTTTTGACCAATGCCAATATTGGCAAATACTACAACTGGTATTTTGTGGCTACGATTATCTTTGCGGCGGTTGCCTCGGTGGATTTGGTCATCAATTTGATCGATCTGGCCTATGCCCTGATGGTGATTCCCAATATGATCGCGGTACTCTACCTATCTCCCCAAGTGAATGTGGCGGCCAAAAATTATTTCCAAAGATTGAGGCAAAGTGGAACATAGGGCAGGATTTGTAAATATCATCGGCAACCCCAATGTGGGCAAATCAACGTTGATGAATGCCTTTGTGGGCGAAAAACTTTCCATTATCACCTCCAAGGCCCAGACCACCCGACATCGAATTTTGGGAATTGTCAATGGCGATAACTTTCAGGTGATACTGTCAGACACGCCTGGAATCATAAAACCGGCCTACGAACTACAGACTTCCATGATGGATTTTGTGAAATCCGCTTTTGAAGATGCCGATGTGTTGTTGTATATGGTGGAAATAGGGGAAAAGGCACTGAAAGATGAGGCCTTTTTCAAGAAGATCCAAAACAGTAAGATTCCCGTATTGCTCTTGCTCAATAAGATAGACACGTCGGACCAGCAGGTCTTGGAAGAACAGATACAACACTGGCAAAATCTCCTGCCCAAAGCAGAGATCCACGCTATATCGGCCTTGGAAAACTTCAACGTACGGGAGGTGTTCGACCGTATTTTGGAATTATTGCCCGAAGGGCCACCGTATTATCCCAAAGACCAATTGACGGACAGACCGGAACGCTTCTTTGTGAACGAGACCATCCGCGAAAAAATATTGCTGCACTACAAAAAAGAGATTCCCTATGCCGTTGAGGTGGAAACCGAGGAATTCCTGGAAGACGAGGAGATTATACGAATCCGGTCCTTGATCATGGTGGAGCGCGATACCCAAAAAGGCATCATCATTGGGCATAAGGGAAATGCCTTGAAAAAAGTAGGGGTGGAAGCCCGAAAGGATTTGGAAAAGTTCTTTGCCAAACAAGTCCATATCGAACTCTATGTAAAGGTCAACAAAAACTGGCGCAGCAATGCCCAACAGCTTAAACGCTTTGGGTATAATGGTTGAATGTTTCTACTAAGATCTCTGAAATCCAGAGATCTTTTGTCTGATGAATGTCTTTAGCTGTTCCATTTGGGGTTTTCCCTTGGCCCTTCCCATCCGGCCAAAAGCGTACAGGGAAAACCAGACCATCATCAAAAGGAACATGCCCACCCACCAAAAAGTAACATCCTTGCCCAGCGAATGGTTGGAGTAGGCAAAAATGCCCATGATGATGAACAGCGTTCCCACACCAAAATGCAGGAACATAAAGAATGTCCACAGCGTTGGGTTGGGGCCGAAGACCCCATGTATCTTGCTCACACCCTCTTCAAAGGAAGTGAGTTCCAAATGGAGTTGGGGCGACCAAAAGGTGGTCTCCGATTCCTTGAACCGTATGTAGATGTGTTCATCCAAACGTTTGACAAAAAATCGATCTTCCTCGGTTTTGTCAAAAGCTCCTTTCAAACTTTCTAGGTCAGTTTTCAATGCAACCTGAAAACGGGGGCGCAATACAATTTCGTTGGTGAAATCGCTCATAACAGATTGAAATTGATAAAAAAAGGTATCATTTTTTCTTCATAATAAATGGTACTTTTGCCAAAATTTTACGTTGATGAGTGCTATTGTGGCCATTGTGGGGAGACCCAATGTTGGAAAGTCCACTTTTTTCAATCGGTTGATAAAACGTCGTGAAGCCATCGTGGATGCAGTGAGCGGCGTTACGCGTGATCGCCACTACGGAAAAAGTGATTGGAACGGCAAGGAATTTTCCTTGATCGATACAGGAGGATATGTGCTGGGGAGCGATGATATCTTTGAACAGGAGATCGACAAGCAAGTGGAGCTTGCCATAGGGGAGTCCGATGCGATCATCTTCATGGTGGATGTGGAATCTGGGGTCACCGGGATGGACGAGGATGTGGCCAAGCTGCTTCGGAGGGTGGATAAGCCCGTTTTCTTGGCCATCAACAAAGTGGACAATGCCCAACGTGAAGCCGATGCCGTTG
The DNA here is from genome assembly GCA_041391945.1 of Allomuricauda sp. GTDB lineage: Bacteria > Bacteroidota > Bacteroidia > Flavobacteriales > Flavobacteriaceae > Flagellimonas. The sequence goes on from JAWKNC010000005.1 coordinate 174,260, forward strand.
AGTTCTATGCCTTGGGATTGGGGGAATACTACACATTGTCCAGCATCAATGGCAGCGGAACCGGGGAGTTGTTGGATGCCTTGGTGGAAGTGCTCCCGGATAAGCCGGAGGAGGAAAGTGAATTGCCACGTTTTGCCGTAGTGGGAAGGCCCAATGCGGGTAAATCGTCCTTCATCAATGCCCTGATCGGGGAAGACCGGTACATTGTGACCGATATTGCGGGAACCACCCGGGATAGCATCGACACGCGTTACAACCAATTTGGATTTGAGTTCAACTTGGTGGACACGGCCGGAATTCGCAAAAAATCCAAGGTCAAGGAAGATTTGGAGTTCTACTCCGTGATGCGCTCCATACGCGCCATTGAACATTGTGATGTCTGTATTTTGCTGTTGGATGCCACCCGTGGGTTCGATGGGCAGGTGGAAAACATCTTCTGGTTGGCCCAACGCAACAATAAGGGCATCGTTATCCTTGTCAATAAATGGGATTTGGTGGAAAAGGACACCAACTCTGTAAAAGAGTACACCGCCAAAATAAAACAGGCCATTTCACCTTTTGAGGATGTGCCCATCCTGTTCATATCGGTGTTGACGAAACAGCGGATATATAAAGCCATTGAAACCGCGGTGGAGGTCTATAAAAACCGTTCAAAAAGAATTCCCACCCGACAGTTGAACGATGTGATGCTGCCCATCATTGAACATACACCACCTCCGGCATATAAGGGTAAATATGTAAAAGTGAAGTTTTGCACACAATTGCCCACACCCTATCCGCAGTTTGCCTTTTTCTGTAATTTGCCGCAGTACGTCAGGGATCCGTACAAGCGATTTTTGGAGAACAAACTCCGGGAGCATTTTGATTTTACCGGGGTACCCATCACCGTTTTTTTGCGGAAAAAGTAAGATTACAAATAATAAAACCAATATATCCAATCATGAATACGCGTCAAATTTTAATTCTGCTCTGTTTTTTTTCCGTTTTGGGATGCTCAAAAGAAGATGTATTTGGTTTTTCAATACCTGAATCATATTTAGGCGTTTGGATAGCACCCAATTCAGGACTTCAGGGCCAAGATGTTGTTAGAAGATATCAATATGTTTTTTCTTTGAACAATATCCAGGAGGCGACCTATGGCGTCGTAGGGGATAACAATTACATAATTGACTTCAATGATGATTTTCCGACGAGCGATTGGGAAGTTCAGGAGTCATTTGATCAAGGACGATATGAAATAGTCTTTACTCCAAAAAATGAAAATGTGTTGACACCATGGGGGACCAATCAGCCGGTCAGAAGAGCCTTTATCTATGGAACTTATAATGGCCAAGAAACCATAATACTTGATTATCAAGGTGCCAATGGCGCTCTTTTATATAGAAAGTAATGTAATAAAGATTAGAAGCTCGGATAATACCAAAAATGTAGCAAAAAACCTCAATTCCAAATGTTCAGACTTTTTAAAATTTGCTTTACAACAATTATGCTGATAGGATTTTTTTCCATCAATCGTTCATATTCCCAAGATAAGATGGGTTGGGGGTTTAATATAGGAGCAGCATATGATTCATTTAGGGGAAATGATTACAGCGATTTGTTGGAATTTAAAATTGGTTATCTGGCGGGGATTGGAAACCGCATGAATATTGCGCCTAGCCTGAATCTAAATATAGACCTCAATTATGAGTTAAAAGCATATAAGTTGGAAACTTCTCTGCAATTGGGCAGTCAAGAAATAATATCTGAGTATTTGAACAAATATCATTTTATAAACCTCCCAGTGGTTTTTGATGTTCCTTTCGATGGAGAGAAACTTTGGTTTTTTGAGTTGGGCGGCTACGTTAATTTTCTTTTGGGGGAATCATTGGAAATCGAAACTGTAATTCCCAGATTTAAAAAATTGGATTATGGTATGCTTTTAGGTATAGGAAAGGTATTTGAATTCAATAACAACATGGATTTAATAGTTGGACTTCGTTATGAACTGGGCTTGGTCAATACAGCAATGAATGAAGGTAGTGCCCCTGCTGGCATCGATGTCAGGACAAGTTCAATCAAATTGATGTTCACATGGGTTTTTGCCAAATAGTTTTTCCAATTTTTGGTTAAAATGAAGTTATCAAGCATGTATTATCCAATTAATTATTTTGAATTCTAAACACCTATGAATATTTCTAAATCAAATCTGATAAGACCTATTACTTTACTTGTAATGTTCTCATTTTTTGGCATCCAATCAGTACAAAGTCAAATAAGGGTTGGTGTCAATGGAGGAATTCCAATAGGAGATGCAGATGATCTGAGCACTTTTGCAGGAATTATTGATTTTAATTATTTGTTTGATGTTACCGATAATTTGAGACTGGGACCATCTATGGGATATTCGCATTCTTTTGGTGACGAACTTGATACAGGTTTTGGCATAATTAAATTTGATGAAACTCGATTTTTACCAATTTATGGTGCTGCACGCTTTGAGATTTCCCATATTTTGTCATTCGGAGCTGATTTAGGATATGCATTAAGTCTAGAGAAATCTTCCAGTGGAGGTTTCTACTATTCCCCTGGGGTTTCCTTATCAATGAGCGACTATTTAAACTTTGTAATTGCATATAGGGGAATCTCACTCAAAACTGCCAGTTGGGATATTATCTCTTTTGGTTTGGAATTGAAATTGAAATAACAGACCCTATTAAACCCAAACTAACCAATCAATCCTCCGAAGCCAACCGTACCTGTACCTCTTGTTGTATTTGGTTGCCCTGATTATCCACAGCGGTCAAAGTGTAGTCCCCGGGCCGGATGTCCAAAAGGAACTCATGGAAATTTTCGGTTTTCCCCACATAGGTCTCATCCAAATACCAATATACCAAGGCATTGGACTGTTGGTGGGCCAATTTTAAAATCACATCAGAGGTTTTGTTGCCCAAATCCTTGGGAAGCAATACCACTTCATTTTCCTTGGGATAAATGAATTCCATGAGTTGGTTTTCCATGGCTGAACACCCTTGCAGATAAGGCGGCAAAGGCTCGTAATTGGGATTGGAAGACGCGTAGTAGTATTCCAAAACAGGAGGCAGCACAAACCAGTTTTTGGCCACCATGTTTTCCAAGGGATAGCACTCAGAATTTACCCGGAATCGCTCCGAAGCATCCAAAAACAATTGGTGGTGGTAGGGACAAGGACCACTCCGGGTACCATGGGTGGGTACTAATTCTTTCTGAACCACATCGCAATATAGGGAAGCCCGATATCCACTTTGGGCACAAACCTCCAGTTCCACCAGGTCATCAAAGGGTTCTTGGAACCAGCCACTGTGCGGCAAGGCATCCAGCACATCAAAAAGTATGGGGGCTGCAGCCGTTATTCCGGTGAGGCCAGGCCTCCCTTCCCCATCCGCATTGCCCACCCAAACCCCAATGGCATATTTTGGAGTTACCCCAATGGCCCAGGCATCCTTGAACCCGAAACTGGTTCCTGTTTTCCAAGCAATGGGTTGTGCGGCATCAAAAAAATGCCAATTCTCGTCTCCCTCAGGTCTGTTCACTTCATAAAGGGATTGAAAAGTGCTATAAATGGCGCCCGCTCCCACCAAGGGCGGCTCAAACTGCTGTTGGCCGTAATCCATAGTATGGTTCGCAAAATAGGAAGGCTCCACAAACTCATTTTTGTAATAGGTGCTGGAGTTATTTACAAAATGGTTCAAGGTAGATGCCAATGAGGCGTAGGTCTGGGTCATTTCCCAAAGCGAACTTTCCGCCCCTCCCAATATCAGGGACAGACCGTAGTAGGAGGCAGGTTTGTCCAAAGATTCCAGCTTCATTTTATGGAGTTTGTTATAGAATTTTTGAAGTCCGTATTCCCTTAGCAACCGAACCGCGGGCACATTCAACGAACGGGAAAGCGCCCTACTGGCCGGGACTGCCCCTACATGCTTTCTATCAAAATTCTGTGGGTTATAGCCGTTGATGACTGTGGGCACGTCTTCCACCAAACTATGGGGCAGCAATTCACCCTCATCCAGCAATGAAGCAAACAAAAACGGTTTTAAGGTGCTGCCCGTGCTGCGGTTTTTGGTGATGATATCCACATAACTGGCATGTGCCTTCCCCGAAGGGGAATTGCCCACATAGCCCAAAACGTTTCGGGATTCCACGTCCAACACCAAAATGGCCAGATTGTGTATCTCATTGCTTTTCAACTGGTTGTAGTGGCGCTCGGCCAAAAGGTTGAGCTGCTGTTGCAGTGTCCTATTGATGGAGGTTTGGATGCGTTCCCCAGGATGTTCGCTGCGGATACGCTCTGTGAGGTGCGGCGCTGCATCCGGGAGGGGAAGCGGTTTTTGTGGCAAGGGTTCCGCAACGGCCAGTTCATAGGTGGTTTGATCAATAATGCCCTTGTCCCGTAATTTTTCCAGCAGCCGATTTCGTTTCCCCAAAAGTTCCTGCTCATTCCGTCCCGGAAAAATGAGTGCAGGGGCATTGGGCAATACGGCCAATGCTGCCGATTGACCCCAACTCAGTTCATGGGCCGGAATTCCAAAATAGCGCCAAGCGGCGGTTTCCAACCCCACCACATTTCCCCCAAAAGGGGTATGTGAGACATATAGGTTCAAAATTTCTTCTTTGGAATACCGCAATTCCAACCGAGTGGCCATAAAAATTTCGATACATTTTTCCCAATAGGTACGGCTTTTGTTTTTTCGGCTTAAGCGGATGACCTGTTGGGTAAGGGTACTGCCCCCTCTGCGGGTCTCCTTGGTAAGATTGTGTCCTATGGCCTTAAAAATGGATATGGGATTGAAGCCTGGATGCATGTAAAAAAACTCATCCTCAAACAGTACAATACATTGTTTGAAGCGTTGGGGGACAGAATCCATTTGGGGAAACCGCCATTGGCCATCATTAGCGATCCTTGCCCCTATCAACACACCATCGGAGCTATTGACAACGGTTGAATTGGGGTCTTCGAATAGGTTTTTGGGCAAACAGAACAACCACAAGATCAATAGGATGCCAAAGGCACTTATCTTGACCTTGTGTTTGGCCACGATTTTTTTTACTGGCGATAAAAAATCTCTCATCCACACCACATCACTGAACTACTTTTATCCAATTTCCTTTGTTTCGTGCTTGGTAGTTGTTGTCGTACATAGCTTCCACTTGGGCCCCTGGCAGATAATAATCGCCCAAGAAAGAGGCGTTCAATTTTATGGTAAAGGTCTTTGATTTTCTGGCCCCAAGATCAAAATACAGTAGGGTACGGTCATCACGGGTATCCACGTAATCTGCCTTTGCTCTATTCGGATTGCCGCCATTGGCATAGGAAGTGTCCACAATTTCCCATCCACTGGGAACAATATGGGCCAGAGCCAAGTTGTCCACATAATCGTTGGAACTGTTGAAGACGGTTATTTGAGCTTCAAACTCCGTTCCTTGCCGTAGCTCGGCTACATCGATGGAATTTCCAATGGCATCCAGATAGGCAACGGACAGGTTGAGGTTTTGCTGTTGGGCCAATTCCTCGCCCACGGGCAATTTCCCAGTTTGTGTCAAAGTGGCGTAAATGGTATTGCCCTGTTTGTTGCTCACCTGTATTTCCTCTTTAAAGGATGCAATGGTAAGATTCCGTTGCGCAATGGCCCTGTCCGTTTTTACCGCAATCTGTTTTCCATTTTGGGTAAAGGTCAGGTCGATGGATTTACCTCCATTTTTCTGTACCATCTTGGCCATGGACAACAGGGCAAAAGCGGTTTCCTGGGTACTGTACCAGCTTTGGGATGAAAGGTTTTTCGCCAAGGAAACCGCCAACTCCCTTTGTTGGGAATCTCCAAGAATGACCATGGTCTCCAGCGCCATGGCTCTGTTTCGGAACACGGAACCGTAGGTTCTGTAATCATAATTGTTGGAGGTGAAGTTGATGTTCGCTTTTTGGGCAATCTCTTGGGCGACCTCCTTTTTGCCAGCCAAGGCATAGGCCGCTGCCAATCGCCATTTGGCTTCGTTGCTCAGGTTTTTGGATTCGCGAAGCCTGTTCATGGCGGCCAATTCCGGTTGTTGGGCCAAAGCCAAAGTATACAATCGGTAGGCCTGGGAAATATCACTGTTGTAGCCTGTACTCTGATTGCTCCACTGACGGGCCGTATTTTTTTGGTAGCGCAGCCAGTTGCTCAAGAAGGTCAAGGGCAACTGATACCCTTGTTGTTTGGCTTCCAACATAAAATGTCCGGCATAGGAAGTGCCCCAATCATCGGCATTGCCATAGCCGGGCCAATAGCTCAAACCGCCGCTTGGGGTTTGGAAATCACCCAATCTGCGAATGGCAGCCTTTACATTTTTCTCGACTTCTTTTTTCTTTTCAAAGGTAATATCAAGCACATCCGCCAAGAACAATTGTGGGAAAGCTGCTGATGTGGTCTGTTCCACGCACCCGTGGGGATAGCGGACCAGATAGTCCATCCGTTTTGAAAAATCCATGGGGGGAAGGGTGGAAAATTCAATGAAGGCCCCGTTGGTTCCCGAAGTTCCAAAAGTCTCAAATGGAATGGTCTGCGAACCGTTGCCGTCAATGGTGTACAGTTCACTTTTGGTGGTAATGGGGTTTGGGTTTTCCACATCGATTTCAGTCTCACTACTGGCACTTTCCCCAGCTCCGGAGGCCGTCACTTTTATGGTCTGGAATGCTGCCGCCGGATTGACTTTAAAGTCAAAATTCACGATTTGCTCTCCAACCGCATTGAACGAGATGTTCTTTGAGGTTTCGCCGATAGCTTCCAAAGCCTTGCCGGCATTGATGGAAACCTTTACATTCTTCACTTTGGTCTCCATGGCAAATACAGTGACTGGAATGGTCACTTTTTCCCCTGGGGAAAGTTTTCTTGGAATGGAGGTCAGTACCATCAATGGCTTGCGGACCGGAGTGGTCTTTTCGGTATTGCCGTAGGCACTGCCCAGGTTTCCAGCGACCACCATTGTGCGTACCGAGCCCACATAATTGGGCATATCTATGGTGTGCGATGCCTTTTCCCCTGCCTTTAAAGTATATGGCCCTAAATAGGTCACCACAGGTTTAAAACGTTGTGCCTTCCGGTTTTTGGCACCAGCTCCAATGCCGCCTCCACCTATGGCGTAAATATTATCCACACTAATGGAGTATGCCCCCATGACATCGTCAAAAATATCGAAGGTTTTTACTCCAAGAGCCTGTCTTGCATAGAAAGCGCTGTGGATGTCTGGCGTTTGGAATCGGGTAAGGTCCAGCAAGCCCTCGTCCACCACGGCCAAGGAATAGGTCATTGGTTTTTTGTTGGCTTCGGAAACGGTCACCTTAAAGGATTTTTCAGGTTCCAGGACATCGGGCATGGAAAGCTGTGGTTCCAAGAAAGTGGCGGGATTTTCAACCAAGAGGGGCACAACCCCATACAGCCTGATGGGGAGATCATTGGCCACTTGCCCATGGGGCTGCAGCAACGAAATGTTGATGTAGGCATTGGGTGCCATCTCGGCGGTAATGGGAATGGTGGCTTTGGTCTCTTTGGCAGAGGTCTCAATCCATTGTTGTGAAAGAACTTCCGTTCCATTCTCAATACTGAGGAGGGCACGGCCACCCCGGTCTGAAGGGAAGGTAATGATTGCCTCTTCGCCAAGGTTATATTTTTCCTTATCTGCTGAAAAAATCAAGATTTTGGAACTTTCCGCATCTGCGGAAGCAGGTCTCCTCCACCAGTTTTGATAAAAATAGGCAGTACGTCCCGTGGCATGCCCCGATGCCTCATCGATTACCCGAATCAAGAACCGACCTCCATCGTCATCGGGGATATTGATGCTGAAATTGGCCTTTCCATTTGCATCTGTGGTGATGTCCATTTCCTTAAAGGGACGATGCACGGTGGCATTTTCATATCGGGAAAGGTTATCATAACCTCGGTTCCACCACCAACGCCATTCAATCTTGAACACCTTTACCTTTAACTTTCGATTTCCGGACGGATTTCCTTGGGCATCTACGGAAACTACATCAAACTTGGTATTTTCGTCCGTCAAATAAGAACCATATTGACGCGCTTTGGGTGAACGTAGACCCACAAAATGGGTAAAGGGGGCCAGTTTTTTGGAGAACACATCAATCGAGAAATCACCACCCCCTTCAAAGACTTTTGTAGTGAAAGTGGCTTGGAGCATTCCAGGGGCATTGCCATTTACATTGATTTTCTCGTTGATGTCCAAAACACCATTTGCATCCAATTTGGAAGAGATCCACTGTAATTCGGTCTCGTTGAAACTGCGCACCGGATCTTGAAATCCATAATCCTTGTATTTTGAAAACGCCGTTGAAGTCTGCTGCAGGGTGGCGTTGATGTCGATTTTGAGGTTTCGTGCAGGTGCCCCGTGCAACCACTGTACGGTTGCCTTGCCTCTGTTGTTGGTATTGGCGGTCAATACTTCGTCATCAAAGGCAAAATCCACTTTTAACCTATTGGGTTTGACGGTGGCCACTTTTAAACTTTTGTTGAAACTGGCACCTCCCACCACAATTTTGGCATTCCAAGTGCCCGTGGGGGAATTGGGTTTGGTTACAATGGGGAAGTAGTAAAATTTCTCCTCCTTTTTGGCATACAGGCCATCCGAAACAGGAACGGTTCCCTCGGTGAGCACATTGCGCTGTACCAATTTGCCACGGGCATCGGTGACTTCCAAGCTCACGGGATGTCCCTTGGGAAGCGGATTTGCGGAATCGTCCAAAACAAAGGTGAGGTGAACCACGTCCCCGGGCCGATGCACACCTCTTTCGGTATACATAAAACCTTGGAGCCCGCCTTGCAATTCTTCTCCAGAAACGTCAAATGTACTCAGTGAAAGTGCATTTCCATCGGCCAGTTTTACATAGGCAAAATTGTTGTTCTTTTCGGCCACGGCAAACGCAACATTCTTGTCGCCATCATAAACAGCAAATCCGGAAGCATTTGTGGAGACTTCACCCAACATTTGTTGTTGGTAGTTGTACAGTTTGATGGTCGTTTTTGCTTCGGGCAATGCGGTCAACAAGTTTGTGGCCGCAAAATGGTACGAACGGTTGTTCCCCTTTTTGACGGTAAGCCCCAAGTCACTGCCCAATAGGTTGGTATAGGCAATGCGGGAGTCGTTATAGTAGGCCTGATGACAGGGATTGTCCCGCTCTTCCCAGTTGTAGTCATAGTTTTTCCAATAATAGATTTCATTGTCCCAATAACGTTCTTCCATGGTCTCCTCACTTCCGTTCAGATCGGTTTCCGTTTCGGCATACTCTTCCTGGATTTCCCCAGAACCCTCAGAACCCTCAGAATCTGTACAGTCATAGGTAATATGTTCTTTTTTAAAACTAAACTCCACGCGATATAGGGAACCAGGGTGTATCTCTATCAATTTGGATAGGTCCAGCGCATGGGCTTTCCAATAGCTGGTGTTCTGCTCTCCATTTTCGGTTAGGGGAATAACTTTGTAGGCAATTCTCCTGCCCACATGCCTGATATCAGAATAATAGTCCGTGCCAAGGTTGTTGTCTTGGAGGTATTGCAACATGTTGTTCTCAAAGACTTGGATTACCCGTACTTCCACAGCGGAAAGGTTCACGGTCTCAAAATAAATGGGAGTGGATGTGGCATTGGGCAAGATGGTCCCTTTGGAAATAAGACGGACATCTGGCTTCAATTGCTCAAAGGAAACCAGTTCTGAAAAAGTGTTTTTTAGGGTGAAGCCATACTCGCTTTTTATACCTTCAAAGGCATTGACCCGAACCTCGCCCAAAATCCGGTTGGAAGGATACACTTTGAGCACATTGCCATCAATCTCATATCGGAGGCTTTCAGCATTTTCAATGGTTACCAGCCCGTTCAGGTTTTGGTTCTGCTTCAGCGGTTCTGAAAAATTGAGGGTCAGGACCGCATTGGGAGCGGAGGTGGTACTGGCATCCAAGATCACAAATTTGTTCAGTCCGGGAATGGTATACTTTTCTGATCCCTCGTTGTCTATTCCCAAATCCTTACCGGTCCAATTGATGGTGAGTTGGGTATCATCCGTCTTTCTGGGAATACTGTCGATCCTGAAACTATAGTATTGTGCATTTTCGGTGGTATTGTCCCACTTTACTGCAATTTTTTTATCACCCTGTTGTACGGAAAGGACATTTTTTATTTTGGAGACATCCAAAATATCGGAAGCATCCAAAGTGCCACTAAGGTATTGCCAATCCTTGCTATAGGATTGTAGGTTGCCCAGATTGATCTTAAAGTTTGGGGCCAGGGTCTTGAAACTAAAGGTGTATTTTTTATACTCACTGTCGATATCATCGATGAGCTTGTTCAACAGAACCGTGACCACATATTCCGTATCGGGTTTTAGGTATTCCGAAGGTTGAAAGGTGAGCTCCCTACCGTGTTCAATGACCAATTTTCCTTCAATGTTGGGTGAAATCTTAAGGTATTCACTGGGGAGTTCCTGATCCAATTCAAACTGGGCCAATTGCTGGGCCAACACCACGGTGATCGGGCTGGAAATGCTTAGGTTCCCGTGGGTATGGTAACTTATGTAATCCTTGAACTTGAAGAGATTGTCGGTGTTGCTGACCTCTGCCTCTTTTTTGCAGGAAGCAGCCAAAATAAGAAGGGAAAACGAAAGAATTTTAAAAAACCGTAACATGCCAAAAAAGGTATTAATTGAGTGATACTTTAAGCCATAACCAAGATAGCTAAAAATAGGTAGGAGGGGCCTGTTTTGTTTTACGGATGGTGTGTTAGGATTTACGGATGAATCTTATTGAATGGATTGACGTTAGGAAATATTTGTGATTTCTGGTCACCAGCCTCCCGAGGCCCCACCGCCTCCAAAGCCTCCACCGCCGAAGCCACCTCCAAAACCGCCTCCGCCAAAGCCTCCACTTCCAAAACCTCCTGAAGAGTTGGAGCTACGGCCCATATTGCTCAATATGATCATGTCCCAAATGTCCAGACCTTTTCGTCGGCCGCCCCTGCCGCCCCGGTTGTTTCTATTTTTACGGGACAGGATGATGATAATGATGATGAAGATAAGGATGAGGAAAAAGATTTTTTTTGGGAATTCGGGGTTTTTGTCAAAGGTGCGCTCCTCCTTGAATTCGCCATTGAGCACCCTGAATATGGCATCCGCACCTTTATCCAGTCCTCCATAGTAATCCCCATTCTTGAATTCTGGGATGATGATGGATTCAATGATGCGTTTGGACATCAGGTCGGTCAGCGAACCTTCCACCCCATACCCTGTATTGATGGCTATTCTCCGGTCGCCCCTAGCCAAGAGAATCAAGATGCCGTTGTCCTTGTCCGCCTGTCCAATTCCCCATTTTTGGCCCCATTGGGCCCCTAAATAGTTGATGTTCTCACCTTCGGTGGAAGCGATGATGGCCACCACGATTTGGGTAGAGGTGCTATCGGAATACCGAATCAGCTTTTGCTCCAGGGCCCTGCTCTGTGAAGCGGGCAAGAGCCCTATATAATCATAGACACTGGTCTGCTTTTGTGGTTTTTCAGGTATGGTAAATTGCCCCCAGGCAAGGGAAACACATAAAAAGGCAATAAGAAAATTAGCCTTTGGATATCGCATCGCTCAGTTCATTGGTATCGTTCTGGTTCCATGGAAAATGTGCCTCCAATTCCTTTCCGGCCCTTAGAATTCCCTCTTTGATCCCCTCTTTGAAATTCCCTGTTTGAAAATGGGAGGAAATGACATCCTTGGTAGAGTCCCAGAATCCTTTGGGAACTGCACGGTCAATGCCGGTATCACCATAGATCACAAACTTTCTGTCATCCACGGCCACATAGATCAACACCCCATTGCCATCTTTGGTATTGTCCATCTTCAAAAAATGGAACAGCTGTTGCGCTCTACTGAAATGGTCTATTTTGGCCGATGCTTCAATATGCACCCTGATCTCTCCGGAAGTGTTCTTTTCGGCCTCGATGATGGCGTCAATGATCTCCTGCTCCTCATCGGCCGTTAAAAATTCCTCGACATGGGACATATGAATCTATTTAAAATCAAAATTGACCTCAGGGGCCTTTTCAGAACCTGGGTCAGCTTTGTATCGTGGCATTTCCTCAAAACCAAATAGTCCGGCCAATAGTTTGCCAGGGAACTTGGTGGTGTGGATGTCATAAATGTTCACCTTTTCATTGTAACGGTCCCTGGCTACATTGATTCGGTTTTCAGTGCCCTCCAATTGGGATTGCAGCTCTAGGAAATTTTGGTTGGCCTTAAGATCGGGATAGCGTTCCACGGTGACCAAAAGTCTGGAAAGGGCCGAGGAAAGTCCGGTTTGGGCCTGTTGAAATTCCGCCAATTGTTCCGCAGTGATGTTATTGGCATCAATGGTTGTTGATGTGGCCTTGGCACGGGCCTCTATCACATCGGTCAATGTGCCCCTTTCAAAATCAGCGGCACCCTGAACGGTCTTTACCAAATTTCCAATGAGGTCATTTCTTCTCTGGTATGAGCTTTCCACGTTGGACCAAGCTGTTTTGGCATCAGCTTCATATTGTACGGCTTTGTTGTTGAAACCAACGGCCCATTGGTAGAGCACAAAGGCAATGACAACAACAACGATCAAGGGGATTAACCATTTTTTCATTTCAGTAGGTTTTAGTGATTAAATTATTTATAGTTGTTCTTTGATTTTTATAAGTTCTGCCCTTACTTTTTGCAGCTTCTGGATGACCTCGAAATTGGAAAGTGTCTTTTGTTTTTCTTCTTTCAGGTGGGTTTTGGCCCCTTCCAGTGTAAAACCACGCTCTTTGACCAAATGATAGATCAATTGCAGGTTGTTGATGTCCTGAGGTGTGAATTTCCGGTTGCCCTTGGCATTCTTTTTAGGTTGGAGCACATCGAATTCCTTTTCCCAAAATCGGATAAGGGAGGTGTTAACCCCAAAGGCCTTGGCCACTTCGCCTATGCCATAATACCGTTTTTCGGGCAGGTCTACGTACATTAATCCAAGGATTGGTTCTCCTGATTGGCATACTTGAGCATGTTCTCAAACTCTTCCGCCGTCAAACTTCCATAGTAGAAGTTAATGGGGTTGATGCGTTCCCCGTCCTTAAAGATCTCATAGTGTAAATGGGGCGCTTCGGAACGACCTGTACTTCCAACAAAGCCTATAAGATCTCCGCGTTTTACCTTTTGGCCCTCGCTTACATTGTATTTGCTCAAATGTCCGTACAAGGATATATACCCATAGCCGTGATCTATCCGGATATGCTTGCCATAGCCGGATGAACGGTTATCGGCACGGGTTACCTTGCCATCGCCCGAAGCAAAGATGGGAGTTCCCCTCGGGGCCGTAAAGTCCATGCCCCAGTGCATTTTTCTGGCTTTGGTAAAGGGATCCGAGCGCCAACCATAACCAGAGGCCATACGGGTAAGGTCTTCGTTTCGGATGGGTTGTATGGCAGGAATTGCGGCCAGCAATTTTTCCTTTTCTTCGGCCAATTTGGCAATTTCGTCCAGCGACTTGGACTGGATCACCATTTGTTTCTGAATGATATCCAAACGTTTGGTGGCGTTGATGATGATTTCGGAATTGTTGAATCCTTCCAAAGACTTATATCGGTTTACCCCGCCAAAACCGGCTTTTCGCTGTTCCTCGGGGATAGGGTTGGCTTCAAAATAGAGGCGGTAGATGTTGTTGTCACGATCCTCAATGTTGGCCAGTACCTGCTCCATTTGTTCCATCTTTTTGGTGAGGATCTCAAACTGCAGTTCATAGTTCTGTACCTCACGATCCAAAGAGAGTTCCCTTGGGGTGTTCAGCCAACTGGTGTTCAATAGGATGATGAGGCCAAGAAATCCGAACAAGGCGGAACCTAACAGGAAAAGGAAGAGATTCCGGTATTTTTTGGATTTTTTGGGTTCGATCTTTCTGTAGGAAAGTGTATCCGGGTCGTAATAGTACTTAACTTTAGACATGAAGGGATTTTATCCTATTTTTGCTCACTCTTTTTATCAAAACAAGCAAATATAAAAATTGTTTTGCTTAAAGTGTTAAATTTAAGAAAACCCTAGGAATTCAATGACATCCCAAGAAGTTAGAGCCCAATTTTTAAACTTTTTCAAAGAGAAGAACCACAAAATAGTGCCCTCGGCCCCCATGGTGATGAAAGATGATCCCACCTTGATGTTCACCAATGCGGGAATGAACCAATTTAAGGAGTTTTTCTTGGGAAATTCCGTCTCCAAGGACAAAAGGGTCGCCGATACCCAAAAATGTCTCCGTGTAAGCGGTAAGCATAACGATTTGGAAGAGGTGGGCAAGGATACCTACCACCATACCATGTTTGAAATGCTCGGCAACTGGAGTTTTGGGGATTACTTTAAAAAAGAGGCCATACAATGGGCATGGGAACTGCTTACAGAGGTTTATAAAATAGAAAAGGATAATCTATATGTGTCTGTCTTTGAGGGCAGTAACGATTCGGACAAGCTGGAAATGGACAAGGAGGCGTATGCCCTGTGGAAGGCCATTGTGCCCGAGGACCGCATCATCATGGGGAACAAAAAGGACAATTTTTGGGAGATGGGCGACCAAGGCCCCTGCGGTCCCTGTTCCGAAATCCATGTGGATCTGAGGTCCAAACAAGAGAAATCTAAAATATCGGGGGCTTCCTTGGTGAACCAAGACCACCCCCAAGTGGTGGAAATCTGGAACCTGGTCTTCATACAGTATAACCGAAAGGCCAATGGACAGCTGGAAGACCTGCCCGAAAAACATATCGATACCGGTATGGGTTTTGAACGTCTGTGCATGGCGCTGCAGGGGGTGGAATCCAATTATGATACTGATGTCTTTACTCCATTGATCCATGAAATAGAGATCATTACAGGCCAGAAATACGGCAAGGACGAGCAGAAAGATATTGCCATCCGGGTGGTGGCCGATCACGTAAGGGCCGTGGCATTTTCCATCGCCGATGGTCAATTGCCCAGTAATACAGGTGCCGGCTATGTCATCCGAAGGATTCTACGACGCGCCATCCGGTACGGATTTACTTTTTTGGGCACCAACAAGCCTTTTATCTACAGATTGGTGAAGGTATTGGGGGAGACCATGGGAAAAGCCTTTCCCGAGCTTCGAGAGCAATACCAATTGATTGAGAATGTGGTAAAAGAGGAGGAAAGTTCCTTTTTGACCACGTTGGAACAAGGATTGGTGCTGCTGGATTCCGTCATCAAATCTTCAAAAGATAAAGTCATTGATGGGGAAAAAGCTTTTGAACTTTATGATACCTTCGGGTTCCCGATTGACTTAACTTCCTTGATTTTAGAGGAAAAAGGGTATCAATTGGATACGGAAGGTTTTGAAAAGGCCTTGAAGGCCCAAAAGGACCGTTCCCGGGCCGCTTCCGAAATATCCAAGGAAGATTGGACAGTATTGCTGGAAGATGCCGAACAGGAATTCATTGGGTATGATAGTCTGGAGGCGAATGTGAAATTGGTGAAATATCGAAAAGTAACGAGCAAAAAGGGTGGAGAACAGTACCAATTGGTTTTCAATCTGACGCCATTTTATGCCGAAGGCGGAGGCCAAGTTGGTGATAAAGGGTATTTGGAGGCCCCGAATGGCGATGTCATCTACATTGTGGACACCAAAAAGGAGAACAACGAAATTATCCATTTTGCCGAAGACCTTCCGAAGGAAGTTTCGGGTACCTTCAAAGCGGTGGTCGACAAAAAACAACGTTGGCGAACGGCGTGCAACCACACGGCCACCCATTTATTGCACCAAGCACTGCGTGAAGTCTTGGGAAACCATGTGGAACAAAAAGGTTCTGCGGTTCATTCCAAATATTTGCGGTTCGATTTTTCCCATTTTTCCAAATTGACCGTGGAGGAGCTCCGCAAGGTTGAAAACTTTGTCAATGCCCGTATTGATGGGCAATTGCCGTTGGAAGAAAATAGAAACATACCCATAAAGGAAGCCATGGAACAAGGGGCCATGGCCCTTTTTGGTGAAAAATATGGGGATACGGTACGGACCGTTCGCTTTGGCCAGTCCATTGAACTCTGTGGGGGCACCCATGTGCAGAACACCTCGGATATCTGGCACTTTAAAATAGTTTCCGAAGGAGCAGTTGCCGCTGGAATCCGTAGGATTGAAGCCATTACATCGGATGCCGTGAAACAGTTCTATTTTGAGAACAACCGTATGCTTTATGAGATCAAAGATCTTTTGAGCAATGCACAAGATCCCGTAAAAGCTGTCTCAGGATTGCAAGAAGAGAATTTGGCCCTGAAAAAACAGGTGGAACTGTTGATGAAGGATAAGGCCAAAGGACTCAAGAATGAATTGATAGCCGAGTTGAAGGAGATCAACGGCATTCAATTTTTGGCCAAAAAAGTGGATTTGGATGCGGCTGGCATCAAGGACCTGTCCTTTGAAATGGGTGGACAGGTTTCCAATCTGTTCCTGTTGCTCGGTGCGGAAAGTGAGGGCAAGGCATTGTTGTCCTGTTACATTTCCAAAGATTTGGCGACCCATAGTGGATTAAACGCCGGGACAATTGTTCGGGAATTGGGCAAACACATCCAAGGAGGTGGAGGAGGACAACCTTTCTTTGCCACAGCTGGAGGGAAAAATCCAAGCGGAATAGGAGCGGCTTTGGCCCAAGCTGAGGAAATTGTTCGGTCAACAAAGCAAACATGAGATTCTTCAAAGTAAAAGAGTTCAACTGGAAATATATTTTGGGCGAAATACTCCTGCTGTTCGTCGGGATCAACCTCGCCATCTGGTTCAACGATTGGAATACATCCAAAGAACTGCAGAAGAACAAGGAAATAGCCTTGGAAAAAATTGAGGGGGAAGTCAAGACCAATCTGGAGCAGTTGGAGGAAGACAGCGCCCTCAACCAAAAAATCCCCTTGTTTTTTGAAGAGATGAAAAGGTTAAAGGGAGATCAAAAAGAGCTTATCACTTCTCCAACGGAAATGCATGCCTTTATCCAAAAATTCCCAAACTATTTTGGGGAAGTTGATTCCACGGCTGTGGGCAATGGACTTTTCAGCTATGACATTGATACGTCGATAAACCTCGAAATTACCGATTTGAGCAGCATTGCATGGGATATTGCAAAATCTACCGGTATTTTCCATGAGTTTGGATATGATTGTCTTTATGACCTTCAAGCCATGTACAATACCCAAGACTTGGTGAAAAATGAGATTGACAAGGCTACAGAGGCCTTGCGGAATAGGTCTATGCAAGATTTGTTGCGTACATTGGGAATCATGAAGCAGTTGGAGGAGCAATTGGCAGACCAATACAGGGATATGCTCCAGAATATCGACAACTGTAAATAAACAAGTACCCATTTTCATGGAACTCCAGACCACCATTCCGCTGCAAAAAGCGGATAACGCTATCGATTACCAGAGCAAGCTGGTATTGTTGGGAAGTTGTTTTGTGGAAAACATGGGCGAAAGGATCCACTATTACCAATTTCAGCACTTGCAAAACCCTTTTGGAATTTTGTTCCAACCCCTTGCTTTGGAAAATTTGGTGCATCGTGCGTTGAATGGACAACCTTACCAAGTACATGAAGTTTTTGAACAAAAGGGGATTTGGCACTGTTTTGATGCCCATTCCGAAATACGGTCGGAGTCCCAGCAAGGACTGCTCCAACAGTTAAATAAGGCTTTGGATGAAACCAGGGACTGGTTGGAAAGCGCTTCACATATTATTATCACGTTGGGAACGGCATGGGCCTACGAACAAAAAGCAACCAATGCACTGGTGGCCAATTGCCATAAAGTGCCCCAAAAGGAATTTTCCAAAAAACTCTTGTCCGCGGATATGGTGCAAGCCAGTCTGGAAAGCATCGTAAAAATGGTAAAAACAGCCAATCCCAAGGCACAGATAATCTTTACCATCTCCCCGGTCCGCCACTTGAAGGACGGTTTTGTGGAAAATCAACAAAGTAAGGCCAATCTGATCACCGCAGTCCATGGTCTATTGTCATCTCGAGCGCAGTCGGGAGATCCGTCCTATTTTCCCTCCTATGAGATCATGATGGACGAGCTTAGGGACTATCGTTTTTATGGAAAGGACATGGTACATCCCAGTACATTGGCAGTGGACTATATTTGGGAGAAGTTTGCATCAATCTGGATATCAGAATATTGTCGTGATGTCATGGAAGAGGTGGATGGTGTACGGAAAGGCCTTCAACATCGACCTTTCAACCCAGAAACTGAAGCACACCAAGTGTTTAAAAAGTCGCTCCAAGCAAAAATTACGTATCTTCAAGAAAGGTATCCTTTCATGAAATTCGAATAGATGAAGAAAGTACTCGTTGGAGCCGTAATCGCCTTGGCATCGGTATTGATCTATAGATCCTGTGCCGATGATCGGGAACAAAAAGCCATGATCAAGGAAAATTCCATGCTCATCCAGCAAGAGCTACAAAATGTTTCCAAGCTCATTGTCACCGAAGGCCATTTTGTGGAGGTCTATAATTATAAGGATTCCAGGGATCTTTTTGGTTCTTTCATCACTGCGGATAAGAAAGCTTTGGTAGTAGTCAATGCCGAGGTGACCATTGCATATGACCTGTCCAAGATTACCTATGAAATGGACGAGATGGAAAAAACGGTGCACATCACCTACATTCCAGACCCAGAGATCAAGATCAACCCCGATTTTGAGTACTACGACGTCACTGCGGATTATTTCAACCCTTTTAAGGCCGATGATTACAATGCCATCAAGCGCAACGTGAATGCCTCTCTGTTGAGAAAAGTTGAGGCATCTTCCCTAAAATCCAATGCAGAAAACCGTTTGATCAGTGAATTATCCAGGATTTATGTGCTCACCAATACGTTGGGGTGGACATTGATCTATCAGGGGCACAGTGTCGAATCCACCGAACAATTATTGAACCTTGGAAAAACTATGGTCGATTAGGCGAAGACCGTCGTCGATCAAATGTCCCACTTTGGGGTTGTTTCGTTTCACCGTCTCCAGATGGGCCCATATTTCCTCTTGATAGTCCATGTTGTTATCCTTTTTGGCCAATTCATAGAGCTCTATGGACAATAACCAATCCTCTGGATGGTTCTTTTTGAGCTCTTGGAAGACCTTATTTCTGGAAATGGTGGTGTTTTTCCCCTCCCTAAAATCCCTGACCTGTTGATAGTATTGCTCCAACCGTAGTTTTTCAGGGCTTTTCTTTTGTTTGATGGTGGTTTCGGTCAGTTTGTGGGTAATGAGGTCAAAACTGTTGAGATCGGCCGGACCGTTGTAGGCAGAAACTACATGCTGGCCTACGGCCATGTGGTAGAGGCCCCATTCCGGTAAAAACAATGTTGTTCCATCATGGGTAACCGTACAATTCTCAAAGGTGATCAAGATGATTTTTCCCATAAGATTTCGGGTACCCGTAATGATCGTACCTTCGACCTTTACGCCACCTTCAAACTCCAAGGCTATTTGCTCCCCTTCGTAGATGTTGTAGGCCCTTAGATCTCGGGGCCCCATGTCCTCAATGGCCAAATTGATGCCTTTCAATTTCCCAATGGGCATTCCAAACCCTTCTGCGTGATGTTCGGTACTATGCCCCACCAATTCCTTCTCCCGGTAGGCCAATGCAGTGGGTCCAGTGGTACGGATGTAAATAGGCTTGCCCTCATGTTCAATGACTTCGTGGAACTGTCCGGAAATCTGGATACCCGTACTCAGCTCCAAAGTGCCCAAAGCTTGGGATGCAATCAGTTTTTTCACCCCGGATAGTCCTCCGGTGCGCAAGGCCATGGTATTGGCAAAATCCTCCAAAACCTGACTCAAAAAGGCAAAATCGGGCGTCACAAATAGCTGCGGTTGCGGTTTTGTGATGTCAAACTCGGTATGGGCTGCTTCATTGGAATAAGGTATTTTCTTCACCTGGTCGGTCATGCACCACGTGCTTTCCCCAATGGAGGACAGCAACCCCGCGCCATAAATCTTAGGATGCTCCACGGTGCCGATCAGGCCGTATTCCACAGTCCACCAGTGCAGGTTTCGGATCAAAGCCATCTCACTGGGCTTACCCATGTTTTTTTGGAGTTCCTCAATACGTTTTTCGGCCTCATCGATTTCCGCTTGGGGCGTTCCGTGTGCCTCTTTGATGATGGAAAGATGGCGGACGGCATCGTAGAGTTCATAATCCTTGGCACTGGAGATGGCCTTGCAGCCTATTTCCCCAAAACGCCTTAAATATTCCGCATATTCCGGATTTGCAATGATAGGTGCATGGCCGGCACCTTCGTGGATGATATCTGGGGCAGGGGTGTATTCAATATTTTCCAATTGGCGAATGTCCGAGGCAATGACCAGCACATTGTAGGCTTGGAATTCCATAAAGGCCGAAGGGGGGATGAAACCATCCACGGCCACGGCGGCCCACCCGATTTCCTTCAAAATTCGGTTCATGCCGTACATGTTGGGGATATGGTCAATGGAAATCCCCGTTTTTTTTAAACCATCCACATAGGATTTATGGGCCATTTGGTTCAAATAGTCCACATTTTTGCGCATTACATACCGCCAGACTGCCTGGTCAATGGCCGAATATTCTTCATAATTCTGAGGCTTTATGAACTGTTTTAAGTGCTTGGGCAGCTTGTCCAAAATAGGATTGGATTCGTAATTCATCTGTGCTTTTTTGGACGTTAAAGATACGAAAACGTTATCGCTTCCCTATTGGGAAAATGGGACAAAAAAGAAGCTTCCCAATTTAGAATCAGCGTCATTCTGAATTTATTTCAGAATCTTTTGATGGGAACCTGAAACAAGTTCAGGTTGACGAACTGCCTTCTTTTTGGAAAGCTTCCAAATGTTTTTAGTTTGAGGCTACTGCCGCCTCTGGGGGATATTCCTTTAAGATCTGCGATACAAACTCGCGGATGCGTTCCTCTTTCTTTTCCATATCCTTGGTATTGCTCAACGTGCCCACACCTCGGCCTTGCCATACCAATTCCTTTTTTTGTGCATCGATGACGTCAATATAGAGTGAACCTTCGGTGCGGGTGCTGACATTGTTGCCCCAGCCCCAGCCCCAACCGGGACCCCAGACCCAAGGATTGTAAAAACCGCCATAACCCCATCCAAAGTTGTTGTTGTACACATCAACACGCTCGCGTTCCTTGGTAAAGATGCTGATGAGGACATCCGGATTCTCAGACTTTACAAAACCACGGGAACCCAATTCATCTTCAATGGCCCGCAGGATGCGTTTCTTGTCCAAATCGGAAATTTGTGCCTTGTCAATGCCCGTTTTGTAAAAAGCATAGCTTTTATAGGTGTTGAAATTGGCTTGTTTGTCATAATCGGAAACCACCCTGACCGTGCTGCAGGAGGCCAATAGGAGAACTGCAAAGGCAGTCAACGAAAGGAATTTTAAATTTTTCATAGTACTTTTTTTGAATTCAATGAGATGACTTAAAAAACATCACAAATATTATGCCGAATAGGGCCTATCGCCTCATATTTGTCTTGGCGTCGAAACCGTACGGACAATGACGGCATCCACTTTCGCAACAATATCCCCTTTTCAAATGATATTGCTCCGTAAACACCCGATATCCCTCTTCCGAAAAGTAAAAATCACCCTCTTCCAGGGGAATCTGCTCTTTCATATACACGAAACCTATTCGGTACCTAAAGTTAAGATATTCTGATGAGAGCCGCCAACGTTTTAAGATTTCCACTAGAGATGCCATTCACCGAGATTGTTAAAAACATGGTCGAGAGCATCCCGGTTTCTTTGCCATTACCCGTTATCTTTGTAGGAAACCTTTGATAGTCTTCAAGTGATTTTAGTCTTTAGGCACTTCTTTTACAAAAATTACGTGGGCCTGTCGCTATGGCCCTTTATCTTTCTCAAGGAAGATTCCCTCAAGACCGATGAGATCCTTATCAACCATGAGCGTATCCACCTAAAACAGCAGCGAGAGCTGTTGCTATTGCCTTTCTATATCCTTTATTTTTCTGAGTGGCTGTTGCGTACCGCCCTTTATCTGGACAGTTACCGCGCCTACCAGAATATCAGTTTTGAACGGGAGGCGTATGCCCATGAACGGGATATGGAGTATCTTTCGCAGCGAAAAACCTTTGGTTTTTTGGACTATTTGACGCGATAAACCAAAATTTTGATCGTTCCCAATCAAAAAGTGGATTTGCCCCTTCTCCAAGAAAAGGGCGTGACCCTTTACATCAAGAGGGAAGATACCATCCATCCCTTGATTTCGGGGAACAAGTACCGCAAACTCAAATACAACCTTCTGGAAGCCCAGAAACAGGGATATGATACGCTGCTCACCTTTGGTGGGGCATTTTCCAACCACATTGCGGCCGTGGCCTGTGCGGGCCATGAACAAGGGTTTAAGACGATTGGTGTCATCAGGGGGGAGGAATTGGAAACGGGCAGGAAAGAGAATCCAACCTTGCAGTTGGCACATGAACACGGTATGCAATTCCATTTTGTATCCCGCAGCGACTATCGCCAAAAAAATGAGGAGGGCTTTCAACAAAATTTGAAGGAGCAATTCGGAAATTTTTATCGGCTTCCCGAAGGCGGGACCAATGCACTGGCCGTAAAGGGCTGTGCTGAAATCTTGACGGAAACGGATGCCCAATTTGATGTGATCTGCAGCAGTGTGGGTACCGGAGGCACCTTGGCCGGACTTATCAATTTAACCCATTCCCATCAAAAAGTGCTGGGGTTTCCGGCACTGAAAGGTGATTTTTTAAAGGCGGATATTCATACATTTGCCCACAATGATCGTTGGGATTTGGTAACCGATTATCATTTTGGAGGGTATGCGAAAGTGGATGCCCATTTGGTGGATTTCATCAACACCTTTAAAAAAAATACGGGGATTCCTTTGGATCCCATTTACACGGGAAAGTTGCTTTTTGGTATTTTTGACTTAGTAAAAAAGGATTTTTTTGAAAAAGGAACCCAAATCTTGGCCATCCACACTGGAGGATTGCAAGGCATAAAAGGAATGAACCTCGTACTGAAAAAGAAAAAATTACCGTTATTGGACGTATGATCATCAAGCGAGTAGGATATGCAGTTTTAGTGGCGTTGTTGTTAGCGGGTTGTGGTGCCAAAAAGAGAACCATGAACCAGCAAAGGGAAGAGGTCAATCGAAATCTGCCGGAAGACAATTCCAGTACCGATGACACCAATAACCTGCCCAAAGATGCTGGACGTTTTGTGAAATTTCCCATTGCCAGCACGGAGGAGTATATCGAAACCTTTGCTGAAATTGCACAGCAAGAGATGAGGGCTTATGGCATCCCTGCGAGCATCACCTTGGCCCAGGGTATTTTGGAGAGTGGGTCCGGCATGGGAGAACTCACGCTCAAGACCAACAACCATTTTGGGATCAAATGCCATACCGGCTGGGAGGGGGAGTATGCCCATCACGATGACGATGAAAAAGGGGAGTGTTTTCGAAAATACAACCACCCCATGTACTCCTTCCGCGATCACAGTATTTTTCTTACCTCACGGTCCCGATATGCCTTTTTGTTCAATTACCGGAGGGACGACTATAAAAAATGGGCACATGGCCTACGCGAAGCGGGTTACGCCACCGACCGCCATTACCCCCAGAAACTCATTGCGTTGATCGAGCGTTACCATTTGGACCGCTTCGATGAGGATGTGGTACGTGACGGCCTGGAAACCGTACGCCCACCCAAGGAATATGAGGTATTTACCCATGTGGTGGCCCAAGGGGATACGTTGTATGCCATCTCCCGATTGTACTCCATTTCGGTGGAGGAACTCAAGCAACTCAACCATTTGGACAGCAATACCATTTCCATTGGGCAGGTGCTCAACATTCGAAGGGAAAAAGCGAGATGAAAATACTATCAATCGTCAACCTGAACTGGTTTCAGGTTCTCACAGATTTTTGCTATTGTCAATGGGATGCTGAACTAAATTCAGCATGACGAAATACTGGCTTTATGTCACATCGAGCGCAGTCGAGATGTGTTACAGGCAGCCAGCGTTCTCGACTGAGCTCGAACTGACAATTTGTGCTTCCACGAAAGTTTAATGATACTTACCTTTACGACCAAATTGTCATCCTGAGCAGCGCGAAGGATCTCAGAAGAGATTTTGACCATGGTTTATGGGATGCTGAACTAAATTCAGCATGACGGCAACAACAGCATCACATTATGATCTACCAACGTAGCAGTGCCCTCTTTACAGAGGCGAAAAAATACATCCCCGGAGGGGTCAATTCCCCGGTGCGGGCGTTCAAAGCGGTGGGGGGCGACCCCATTTTTGTAAAGGAGGCCAAAGGCGCCTACCTCTATGATGTGGACGGCAACCAACTTATCGATTACATTGCCTCTTGGGGGCCGCTGATTCTGGGTCATGCCTATGAACCTGTGATCAATGCGGTCATTGAAAAGGCAAAAAAAGGCACTTCCTTTGGCATGCCCACCGAAATTGAGACCGAACTGGCCCAACTGGCGGTTTCCATGGTGCCCAATATTGACAAGATCCGTTTTGTGAACAGTGGTACCGAAGCCTGTATGAGTGCCGTGCGCCTCGCGCGCGGGTACACGGGCAAGGACAAGATCATCAAGTTTGCGGGGTGCTACCACGGTCATTCCGATGCCTTTTTGATTCAAGCGGGGAGTGGTGCGGTGACTTTTGGGAGCCCCAACAGCCCCGGGGTAACGCAGGGCACCGCCAAGGATACGCTCTTGGCCACCTATAACGATTTGGAAAGCGTAAAAGCCTTGACCGAGGCCAATAAAGGGGAAATCGCGGCCATCATTTTGGAACCCGTGGCCGGAAATATGGGCTGTATTATTCCCACAGATGCCTTTATCCACGGCTTGCGGAAACTCTGCACCGAAGAAGGTATTTTGTTGCTTTTTGATGAGGTCATGACCGGCTTCCGTCTCGGGAAAGGCGGGGCGCAAGAAGCTTTGGGCGTGGATGCCGATATGGTGATGTTCGGCAAGGTGATCGGGGGCGGACTGCCCGTAGGTGCCTTTGCCGCTAAAGCCGAGATCATGGCACATTTGGCCCCGGATGGACCCGTGTACCAAGCAGGGACCCTAAGTGGAAACCCCTTGGCCATGAGTGCCGGACTCGCCATGCTCACGGAACTGAACAACCACCCCGAAGTGTTTACCAGCCTCGCCAAAAAAACGGAATATTTGCACCAAGGCATAGCTGAGGTACTGACTGAAAAAGGGGTAGCCAACCAGATCAACCGCTATGGCAGTATGATCTCCGTACATTTTACGGAAGACCCTGTGGTGGATTTTGCCTCTTCGGCCCATGGCAATAACGACACCTTTAAAACCTATTTCCACGGCATGTTGGATAATGGCATCTATTTGCCCCCCTCTGCTTTTGAAAGCTATTTTCTCAATGATGCGCTAAGTTATGCCGATTTAGACAAGACGGTGGAGGCGGTGAAAAAAGTATTTTAGTTCTCGGAATGTCATTTCGAAGGAGTGAAACGACTGAGAAATCTATTGGGTATATTTGAGATTTCACACTTGCGTTCGAAATGACGAATCGGTCCCCATGTCATTTCGAAATGAGGAATGTAATGACGATTGAGAAATCTGTTGTTTTTTGAGATTTCTCCCATGCAGTCGAAATGACGTTCTGTTTGTCATTTCGAAGGAGTAAAATGACTGAGAAATCTAATTAAATTCAAGTATGTTATCTCCTTATTTTGTTTACATCACTACAAATGAAAAAAGGACGGTTCTTTATATTGGTGTGACCAACAATATCCAAAAAAGACTTTCGCAACACCATTTTGACAGTATAAATGGCAAAAGATCATTTGCTGGGAGATATAACTGCTACTATTTGGTTTATTACGAACAATTTGATTCCATTGAATTGGCCATTGCAAGGGAAAAGGAATTAAAAAAATGGAGGAGAGAAAAGAAAGATAGGTTGATTTCTTCTTTTAACCCTGACTGGGAGTTTTTAAATTATCAGGTTATTTAGTCATTTCGAAGGAGTGCAACGACTGAGAAATCTATCAATGGTGTTGAGATTTCTCACACTCTCCCGATAGCCATCGGGATTCGGTTCGAAATGACGAATCGGTCTCCATGTCATTTCGAAGAAGCGGAGCGACTGAGAAATCTATCAATGGTGCTGGGATTTCTCACACTCTCCCGATAGCCATCGGGATTCGGTTCGAAATGACAGAACGTGGGTATGCGGATTTGGATTGGACGGAGGAGGCGGTGAAAACGATATTTTAGAAGTCTGTAAGCTATTATTTTAAACCACCAGAAGGATGCTGGCGGGAGCGGGAGCTGTGAGAGTGTCATTTCGAAAGAGTGAAACGACTGAGAAATCTATTTCTTTTGGGATTTCTCACGCTCTCCCGATAGCCACCGGGATTCGGTTCGAAATGACGAATCGGTCCCCATGTCATTTCGAAATGAGGAATGTAATGACGATTGAGAAATCTGTTGTTTTTTGAGATTTCTCACGCTTCCTCTGGTCGGTTCGAAATGACAGAACGTGGGTATGCGGATTTGGATAGGACGGTGGAGGCCGTGAAAGCGATATTTTAGTGATCCATCAACAACCAAAGGGCATTTTATGCCACCACAAAGATTCAGGCGCGGGAGCGGGCTTATATAAAGTTTTTGTTGCCACTGCTTACTTTAAAAATATGATACATGTCTCGAATTTCTAACAATTGCAATCTGCCATCTCCTCATATCTGTTCCTCGTCCATTGCTTGGATATGCAATATTACTTTTGTCGTCAAGATGCCATAGACCACAGGAATGGGATATTTCATGGGCAATTTGGAGGGGGTCTGCACTTACTCCTGGTCTGGAAGTGGTAACATAATCTGATAAAGGTCCCAAACTGCAACCTAATTTTCCATCAGTAAAGCTTCGAACAACGAAAATCGTTATTGGTGCACCGTATCCAACCAAACGCCTAAAAATTGAGTAAAAACATGTTGTGTTGGCAATTAATTCTAACTTTGAACCGGCCTTTTTTATGTCATCTTTGGCTGCTCCTCCATTACATCTTACATCAAGAATATCCGAAGCACTGGCGTCATCCCGAAAATGGATCCAATCCGGATCAGCTGTGGGTAAATCGTTAAATGGAGTAGAATAGTTAAATGGCCCAGTAGGTACAATTCTAATATTTGCCTCGTTTTTATAAACAGTTATCAAATTGTTTAAATTGGTAAGAATGTTGTTTGTAACAGTGGGATCAAGCTTACCAGGTTTATCGGAAGGAAGACGAAGAACGACAACACATATCCTAAGTTTTTTTTCCGGTGTAATCCCAATTAATGACAATAAAAAATCAAGTATTCCCAGTCCCCAAAGTCCTACTCTCCAAATAATTTCCTTTACCACCTCCATAATCCATCTAATAATGGCACCAACATATGGAATGGACCGGATCAGTCCAATAACAAATCCTATTGCGCTTCCTATCCAGGATACGACTGATTCAACTGTTTCAACAACTGCGTTTACAACAGTTGTTACTGCGTCAGCTACAGTTTCAACGACTTTTTTAACTGCCTTGCCAACTTTTTTTGCTGCATTTTTTACTTTACTCCAGAATCCCATGGCGTTTTATGTTATTTAATGATTGTTGGGAACTTGTTTCTATAGATGTTAACTACATCGTTATATGCCAAAATGGGCATACAACCGTTGTGATCCGCCATCGATTCGCTTTATGATTCCGCTAAGACCTGAGGAAGGGGAAGTGTCTCTAAGATAGCAATTTAAATGCTTTTTCCATTACACAAAATCCTTAAAAAAACTACGATTTTTCCGTAATAGGGTGGAGGGTGAAAGATAGAGGGTGAAAGGCTTGTTTTCGGCATCGACCATGGTCTTTACCGTATGTTAAACCCATGGGGATCGCCGAATTTGGATTAAACGGAGGAGGCGGTGAAAGCGATATTTTAGAAGTTCGTAAGCTCTTTTTAGACCACCGGAAGGATTTTGTCGGGAGCTGGAGCTGTGAGAGTGTCATTTCGAAGGAGTGAAACGACTGAGAAATCTATTTCTTTCGAGATTTCTCACGCTCCCTTTTGGTCGGTTCGAAATGACAGAACGGGAGTATACGGATTTGGATTGAATGGTGGAGGTGGTGGGGAAGGTGTTTTAAAACCGCATAGTCATCCCAAAACCGTTCTGGTTGTTCATCACAAAAAATTCTGGTTGGAACCGATAACTGGATTTTGGCGCCACAGCTATATTATAAGTATCTACACCTTTATTTACATTGTTGAAAACTCTAAAGGATAAGTGTAAGCCAACCAATGCCACAGCACCTCCCACATAAGCAAATTCCCATGAGGGTTCACGATCAGCTGATTTTTGACCCAGAGGTATTCCGATTAAAGCTCCGCCAGTAAAACCTAATATGGAAGAAATGGTACGTTGTGATCTTGCTCTTTTAATAAGTTCATTGGCCTTTTCCACAGATTGGGTCTCCTCAATAAGTTCTTTCCAAGTAAGTCGCTCTCCATTTTTATAGAATCGATAGCCCAAAGCTTTTACCTTCATTTCAATTTCCTCATTGTGGTTTTGATCTTGAATTTTTTGTGATTGGGCGGGAAAAGTGCCAAGGCTGAGCACGAGAATCGCAAAGATTACTTTTTTCATTAATGGGTTTTATTTGGACATCAATATACAGTTTCCAACTTTTCGCAGCAATAATTTTTTTAAAAAGTGTTTTAGTAATCCGTTAGTTATTTAAAGAAATTTTTCAAACCACCAGAAGGATTCTGGCGGGAGTGGAGCAATGAATTATAGCCATTGTTGGGTTTAGTCTTTTATTTTTATGGCTTCGACTTCATTATAAAATGAATTTTTTGGTTTATGAATATAAGTTGCGATTTTACCTTCTTCCTCTAGTTCTTCCTTTACTTCAAATGATGTTTGGTAGTCATATCCTTTTACTCCAAGATATTTGTATATAAAACTATTTAATCCAACAAAGCCACTTCCATAATTGTCAGCCCATTTTTCACTCTCCTCTAACTCACGAAGGAATTCTTCTTTACTAATTCCATCAAAAATATTTAACCTCCTGGAGTTGAAATCTGAAAGGTCTATTTTGTCAATTATTTTAATTTTATCACCTAATATATTTGATTTTGACTGAGTTTCATTGCTATTTGAAGCTGCAATTATATCTTCTTCTATGGATTCTTGTTCTGTGTAAACCGGGCTATATGAAACTCTTAATTTGTCCTTTGCACTTAATATAAAAAGTGTTTGATTAGAAAGCGAATAAGAATTAATTATATAATGTGTGTAAGGTATTAAGTCTGTCTTTTTTCTGTAAAGCCAATCATTTTTTTCAACATCATTTGTTAAGAATACGGCGTCAGTTTTAGAATTTTTAAGAAATTTTATTATCTCGTGATAAATTATAAAATCACCATATGGATTTTCTTTTTTCTCTCCACATCCAGGAAAAGTGTGTTTCCAATTGCAATTTTGGTCATTTTTGACTTCATCATATTTTGATTTTAAAGAATCGTACTTAGATTTTAAAAATTCTTTTTCAGTCAAGTCTAACTCATCAATTGTTTTAAAATTCGATATAATATTTAATAATGGGTCATTTCTTTCAATATCAGCTTGTCCTTCAAGTCTTTTTCTTATTTCTTCAATTTTTCTTTCTTTTTCAATTATCTCTTCCTCAAAACCCGATTCAGAAAATAAGTTTTTTAGTTTTTCTTTGATGGTTTCATTGAAAGTAGATAATTCATTTCTTAAATCTTGGTAGTCATTTTTTAATATAATATTGCGTTCGACATAATGGTCAAAACCTTTAATTTCCCCATTCTTTAAACGCTCAATTTCTTCTTTGATGTTTTTGTATGAATTAACAAAATCATCTAAAGATTTTAAATAAGACCTAATATGGTCAATTCTATGTTTTAAAAATTCTTCCTCGACTTGTTTTGTTAAATAAATACGATGTTTATTTTGTTCAAAGAATTTTTCTAATTCTTCTCTTTCAGAAAATGATATTCGATAATAATCTAATAATACGTTTGTATCAAAAATTATAGGAATATCTCCATCTAGGTTAAGTGCTTTTTCTAATTTGTCAGTATAATTCTTTAAAGCTTTTTGACTAGTTGAAATAGGAAAGTGCCTTTCAGTGCAAAAAATATTACCTTCTGAAAAACTGTCTTTTTCTTTTATGGTAGTTTCGTTCATCTTTTTGCTTTGTTTTTAAATTAAGCCCAACTTGTTTATAGAAGTATAAAATACATTTCTATACATCCAAATAGAGATGTAGCTGATATAATCAACCATCGCTTGACTAATAAATTCCGCTAAGACCTGAGGAGGGGGAAGGACGTACAATTTAAGAAATCCCGCACATTTGCCATTACGGAAAACCACAAAAAAACTAGGGTTTTCCTCTAATTTTCAGGGTTTTGGGTCTAAAAACAAAAAAATCGGGGCATTTGCCCCGATTTTCACTACTAACTCAAATTACTACACTAAAAGGGTTTTATCCATAACAAATGTTTCCATTGCTCCCGTTCCTTTACGATCAATATGATGTTGATCAAGAACAGCCCCGTTGCCTTGAATACCTTGCCCATTTCATCGGCCTCCAAAAACAGGTGGAACAAAAAGATATGAAACGTAATCGGCAGTAACAGTAAGGCTCCCACAAACCCTGTTCCCTGCAAAAGCAGCAATAGCCCAAAGAGCAGTTCGCAAATGCCCAGGACCTGCCAAAAATAGTTGGTCTGTTTGGCCCCGCTGATGTAGAGGATTTTCTGTAAGGTATTCTCCTTATCGGGGGTGGTGAACTGTTTGGCCTTTTCCACCACTTCCACGGGGGTGGGGATGGGCTTTTGGAACTTTTGGAGGCCTCCATAGACCATAAACCCTCCCAATACAAGTCTTAAAACGATGAACAATACGGTTACTGGCTTCACGGTGTTGCGTTTTATAAAAGTTCAAATTCAAAGGCGGGATAACCGCGTACGCCACCCTCGTCCACCAAGGCGGTAAACCGGATTTTGTATAGGTTGCCATCGGTATCCTTCAACACAAAAAACACGTCATCCTTTAGGGAAGGAAGCGTACCGGGACCACCGCCGTTCCGCCAATTGCTGCCAATGCCCCTTTGGTCGTCCAAGAAGGAGGCTTCTACCACATCGGCCGCGGTAAATTCAGCATAGGCCTTGGTAGCAGTTTCCACGGCATAGGCCACGGCGCCGCCCAAAAGGTTGGTGGTGATAAAATCCGCATAACCGTACGAACCAAAGCCTTCAATTTCGTTGGTAAACGCGGTAAAGTTAAGGTCCCAACGGTCGCTTAGGGGCTGCACGTCCACAAGGTCCTCCGTGTTGAAACTAAAGAAGGTAAAGAGGTAGCCTGCCGTTTTGGAAATGGTCACCTCTTCGTGGGTACTGGCCTCCAAATCGGCATATTGCAGTACGTAATCCGAGCCACTGCGCAGGATGCGTATCTTTTTCCAGCCGCGGGCCTCTCCGTTGAGCGCTACGCCGCCCAAATCTGGGGTATCAGTACCCACTTCAAAGCCCAGGTTCACCAAATACACAGGGTTGTCGGCATCGGTTTCGGAAATGGCGGCAATGGCCGTTCCTTCCAGATCGCCGGTCACGGCATCCACATAATCGATGTTGGCGGCATCAAAGGTGCCTACGGCCACTTGGGGTTGCAGCGCCTCCACATCGGTTGGGGTCACCGCATCAATATCGGTGGATTCCAAAGCGGCCACGGCCATAAAAATGGACCCGTTGATGGTCACTCGAAACGCATCGCCGTTGTAAAAGCCCAAATCCCAACTATCGCGCTTCGCAGTGGTCTGCGTCAAGGAACTCAGGTCCACATACACTTGGTTGTCCTCGTTGGGTCCGCCCACTTCTGGGGACGTGGTACCCGCTGGAGCGGCCGTCTCGGTAAAACTGACCGCCAATTGGGTATTGCCCTGTATGGTGGGTGTGGTCCCATTGGAATCGGTAAGACTTATGGCGGATAGCGTAAAGTTGACCCCTTTGGAGGCACCCTCAATGGCATCCTGAAGCTTGTTGAAGGTAAAGGAAGTGCCGGAGGCACCGCCCGTAAAGCCCACCATCAATTGGCCAGAAGCACCATCGGGAACGGTGGTGAAATCGGCGTCCGAACCATATACGGCATTGTCGGTGGTGTAGGTAATGGCCACCGTACCGTCAGAAGGGGCAGCGGTGGAAAACACCAGATTTACTTCTTTTTGGGTATCGGACGTATCGAAACTCAGGGATGGATTTTGAAAGGCCACCACAAAGTCCTGTTGCACACTTCCGCCTTCATCATCACTGCAGCTTGCTCCGATCAATATAAAGGCGAACGCTAGGGTATATAGAAAGTTATTTTTCATGAAATTGATTTTTGGATTAAATATTTAGGTTATACAAAAGTTTTACAAAGAAGGACCTGCCGTATCCAATCAACAATCCGTTGTTGGGCGAGGAATGTGTGCCCCCACTGTTCACGGTTTGGGTGTTGATACGGGAAATGTCCAATAGGTTTCGGGCACCCAAGGTCAGGTGCAGCTTATCGTTCATAAAGGTCTTTTTGATGGAGCCGTCCATCCAGCCATAGCCTTCCTGTTTCGCCCTCACAAAAGAGGGATCGTCCTGGTTGGTGTCCAACACAAATTGGTATTGTGGACCGTTGTATTTGAAGAACAGGGAAAAGGTAGTGTTGATCCTCGGGAATTGGTAGCTGAAATTGGAACTCAATTGCAGGGCATACAGATAATCATCGTTGAAACTGTCCTGACTGTTGAGCACCTTGCTCTCCCCGGAAAAGGAAAGGCCAAGGTCCAGTTGCAGGTCGCCATAGGCCAGTTTGTTGGTCAAGGAAGTGCCCCAGGTGCGGTATTCGTCAATATTGTTGTACTGAAACGCCAATGGGCTTTCGTTCACAATGGTGAGTTCAATACGGTCGTCCACGTTAAGGTACCAAGCCGAAATTTTGGAACTCAAACGCCATCCAAGGTTTTCGGGGAAGAAGTTTTTCTTCAAATGCAGAAAGGTGGAAACGCCACGCTCCGGTTTCAGGTCGATATTGCCCTGCACATCGTGGTTTACATCCACAAAATAGGTGAACAGCTCATCAAAATTTGGGTTCCGGGGCGAGGTACCCAACACGGCCCGAAGCTGGTATCCCTTATCAAAATTGTATTTGGCGCTCAACGAATGCGCCATTTGCGTCTTGAACTGGGAGGAGAACATGGCCCGTGTGCCCGGTCTGAAGGAAAACCGCTTGCCCAACTCGATCTCCGTGGTTGCAAAGGCATCATAGGCTTCCAACCTACGTTCAATATTGTCGCCATCAAAGGTGCCCGCCAGTGCGGAGGAATACCCGTTGATGTTGCTCAGCTCGTACCCCAATTGCAGGCTTACCTTTTCAGATTTGAAGAAATCGTTCACCGTGCCACGGGAATAGATTCCTTTTCGGGATTCGTATTCCTGGGAATTCACATCAAATTTTTCGCGGGCATTGATACGGTAGTTGTACTGCTCCACATTCCTTTTTTGTTGCTGGTACGAAGCGGAAATATCGTAGTTGAGGGTTTTGAGGAGTTTTCCCGATAGGTTGAGGTGGTTGTAGAACCGTTTACTGGTGAACACTTCGTCCGTGGCGGTGGGATTGCTGGTCTGGGTGGAGGGATTGAAATTTTCCCGGACCAGGGAATCGTAGCGTTCCACCCGTTCATCAAAATATTCCATGCGGTAGAACGATTTAAAGTTTTTGCCCGAGTAATTCACGAGTCCCTTGCCAGAGTATTGGAGTTTGGGCAACCATTCATAACCCCTTCGACCATCGTTCAGAGGGTGGTATTGGCCTTCACGATCATTGAGATAGCCGGTAAAATCGTTATGGGTCAGGTTGCCGTTCACATACCATTGATCCGAAAAGCGATGGCCCAAAGAAAGGGATTGGATATGGCGGCCTTGGTCAAAAAAACCGTATTCGTTGCCAATGGTCTCTTCCTGCACATAGGGTGTGATTTCCCATTTGTGATCGGAATCTTTCCGGGTGATGATGTTGATGATGCCCGAGACGGCATTGGAACCATACTGTACGCCCATGGAACCCTCCACAATCTCTACCTGCTCAATGTCGTCCAGATTGATTTGGGTGAGGTCGGTGTTGTTGCCCAGTCCTTCATCGTTGATCAACGGGATGTTGTCCACCAATATTTTAAAGTACTGACCATCCAACCCAAACAGTTGAACACTGCTCTTACCGGTAGAGGGGTTGGGTTGTATGTTGATGTTGAGGGATTGGTTCAAAACATCGGCCAGGGTGTTCCCGGCGAGGCGGTCCAAGGTTTCCCGGGAAATGACTTTTACCTCAAAAACAGATTTGTCCACACTTTGCTTGTTGATCTGCCCTGTGACCACCACTTCCTTCAGGTTTTGCATGGCCATTGAGTCTATTTCCACGCGGGGGGTTTCTTGGGAAAAACCTACGAAGCAGAAAAAAGTTGAAAAATAAATGAAAAACTTATTTTTATTTAGACTCATTCTAGTTAGATTTGTGGCAAATATATATTTTATTTTTAATCAATCTAAATAAACATAATAATTTTATGTTTCAACTTTTAAACAGATCTAACTAGAACAATTATGAGGAAATCAATCACTTTCTTGATGCTTATCATGGCTGGGGTAGCAGCAATTGCCCAGACCAAAAAAGAATTGGACCGGAAGGCCATAAAGGATATGTGCGGATGTTTTGAGGTCACTTTTAAGTACACGGAGACCTTTGCCCCGGAAATCGACTATGAAAAGAAATTGGACTATACGGCAAAGGCCTTGGAATTGGCCCTGCCCATCGTTGATGAAGAAAACAAGATTTCCCTGCAGCACTTGTTGGTGATCAATGATTCCACCGTAATCAAACACTGGAGACAGGACTGGTTGTACGAAAACCAACAGGTGTTCCATTATGACAAAGACAACAATTGGATCTTTTCAAAACTTCCTGCGGATGCCATAAAGGGCCAATGGACACAGAAAGTATACCAAGTGGATGACAGTCCAAGGTATTCCGGTTCGGCCACTTGGGTCCATTTTGATGGGAAACACTATTGGGAAAACACCAGCGATTCCCCACTGCCCAGAAGGGAATACTCTAAAAGGAGTGATTACAATGTCATGAAGCGCGGTAACCGACAAGAGATTACCCCGTTCGGTTGGGTACATGAGCAGGACAACGATAAGATCATCCGCAAAGATGGTGCAGAGGATGTACTGTTGGCTGCGGAAAAAGGATTCAACACCTATACCAAAGTAGCCGATGAAAAATGCAAAGTGGCCCAAGAATGGTGGGCACAGCATAAGGATTTCTGGGCCAATGCCCGAGCTTCTTGGGATAAAGTATACGATAGGGAAGGGGATCTGACCCTCCTTAAACAAGTGGACGAAAAACCTTTGTTCATGCAATTTTATGCCTTGGAGGAGAAAAATGCGGATCAAGCAGCGGTTTTGGAATTGATCAATCAGTTCATTACGGACAAAACAACGCTTAAAAATGCTGAGGGTAAATAAGTTTAAGGTTCTCAGCGGGGGGGCCGTGTTTTTCACGGCCCTTTTCCTTTTTGGGTTCAGGGCGGGAGATAAAATTTCACCCAAACTGCAGGAAAAGCTCAACAATGCCGTGCAGACCACCTTTGAGGTTGGCGAGTTCACCTTGGAATGGATCCAAGTGGATCCAAGTTTAAATGCAGACACCCCTGCGGAGTTGGGAGGAGAGAACCTTTTTAAGATCAAGGAGAATGACAATGTTATTGGCTATGCCTATTTGGGACAAGCCTCAAGCATGAAGAATGTTTTTGACTATGTGGTCCTGTTCAATTTGGATTTGAGCATCAAAAAGTCCAAGATATTGATTTATCGAGAAGATTACGGTCGCCAAGTTGGAAGCCAGCGATGGTTGAAACAGTTCATCGGTAAAAAATCAGGGGAAGGCTTAACCTACGGAGAGGACATTGATGCTATTTCCGGGGCCACCATTTCTGCAAAGTCCATGACTATGGCAGTAAGTGATATTTTGGAAAGTATTGGAATATTGAAGAAGAACAAGGTTCTCGAGTAGATCGGGCCTTGTTTGTCTCTGGCGGGCCACTCCCTTTTGGGGGTGGCCTTTTGGCTTACAGTATTCCTTCCAAATAGGTATACGCCATTCCAGACAGTATGGCCAGCCCAAAACTCAATAAGGTGCCAATAAGGACATATTCGGTGAGCTTTCGGTTTTTGCCCTTGTTGAGGTCCCCGAACCGAAAGACGGATTTGGCGGCGATCAACAGCCCAATGGCCGCCCATTGTTGTATCAAAATGAATCCAAAGACAAAAAGGCGTTCCAGCATCCCTATATATTTTCCGGCATTTTTCAGCGAACCTCCCTCGCCGGATGCATCATCCTTTGCAATTTCATCAATGTAGGGGGCTAAGAGCATCCGCATCAAAATCCCTGATACATAGGTGATGAACACCAAAAAAGTGAGCAACAATAGATTTTTTTCGCCAAACCAGGCCTGAAAATCAATTTCAAAAGGTGCAATCCAATAGAACATTGTCACTAAAACGGATAAATGAAGGATTTGATCCAACACAAAGAGCCATCGGTAATTTTTCTCATTGGTAAAGGTGAGTTTGCCCAAATCAATCAAGAAATGGGTCACAACAATGATGGCAATGATACCAAGATGTTGAAATTGCAGGATCAGCAAAAGGGTCAGCAAGTGTACCCCAATGTGCCAATAGAGGTATTTTGATTTCCATTTTTTTTCCAGCTTGTCCTCCACCCAATGGTTGGGCTGTAATACGAAATCGCCTATAAAATGGGCCAGGACAAGTTTTAGGGCTAATGATGTCATAGTTTTTCCAATTGGGTTCTGTAAAATTGGATCATTTTTTGGATTTCGTCAAACCCAGCCTTGTTCAACTCCTCACTGATGTTGCCTTGGGATTTGTTCAGGATGGCCGCTAGTTCTTTTTGGTTCATGGATGGGTTTTCCAAGGCACACTTTACGGTTTTTGAGATGGCGGGTGTCCAATGGTCCATGGTCAGTAAGGCCAGCTCCAAAAGTAGGTTCATGTGCCCATCAAAGGAATTGTTGGCCGATTTGATGGCCAGATTTTGCTTTTTGAGGCTTTCAAAGCATTTACCGGAGTTTACAAAGGCTTCTCCGTTGGACTCCGTTATTTTATGGGCCTCATAGGTCTTTTCTCCCAATCCAATCGCGATACGAACGTCTATATTGCGGAGCTGTTTGATACACGATTTTATATAAATGCTCGCTTCCAAAGCCTTTTCGGGTTTGGCTTCCAACTGAAAACTGTCGCCCCTGTAAACTTCCCAAATGGAAGGTGCTTCCCCATAATGGTCCAAGGCCTTTTTAAGTATGGGTAACCACTTGGAAGCGTTGTGCTCCGTGGAATTTTTGATATCTCCTGTAAGGATGGCTACCATAATTTACTTTGACTTCTAAAATATCTGCCAAATCAAAGATAATCAAAAATATCTGTTTTTTTACAGATAATTAAAAAAATCTACTTATTTACAGATAATTTGCAACATCAACCAAAAAAGAAGCCACGTCCATGGCTGACGTGGCTTCTAAAATCAACAAAAAACACTCTATCCTCTTCTTCCCTTCTCCTGCATTTTCTTTTTGCCGTACATGGACTTTTGAATTCTCATTTTTTTCCAGGTGTCATACTGTTCCTCAGTAAGTACCTGTTTCATTTTTTGTTGGTGTGCGATTTGACGGTCCAAACGCTCATTTTCCAATTCAAATCGCTCCTCTGGCGTGGGTCTTGTCCATTCACCACTTTGCTTTTTGGCCTCGATTTCATCCCATCGTTCCTTTCGAAGCTTTGCTTCTTCCAAACTTATCTCCATGACCTTGTCTTGTTGTGCCTGGGTCAAATCCAGGGCCAGGGCCAATTTTTTGGTCTGTAGGGATGCCATTTGTTCTGCGGTCATGTCCATTTTTGGACCCATTCCCATAGGGCAGTCCCGTCTCCCTTGCTGTTGTGCCATTGCTCCTATTGTGGTCAATAGCACCAATACCACTGCTAATCGTTTCATATGTTTAAACTTTTAATGATTTGATCCTTGGACATTATCAAGGGCCAATGGTTTAACCACCATCACATCATTTATGAAGCTTTTAACAGTACTGGTTGGGAGTGTTATTCCTGTTCTGCCACAAAATCTTTTTGGGGTTTTTCCAAGGGATGGTCGGCGTCGTGAAAATCTGCTTCCACAAACGTTTTGGAATCCATTTGACTTTGGAATTTGTCTTCCTGTTCAACGCCGTAATAGATTAAGCAGGCGACCAAAAAGCAGGAAAAATAGATAAGGCTTTTGATTTTGTAGGTCATGATTCTAAGATTTGGGAATACTAAGTTAGTCAAACCATTTTTCAATCCCTATGATATGTTGTGAAATGGCCCTTTTTGGATGTGTGCCTGATGAAATGCACGGTATAACCGACAAAAAACACGGTTTATCCAAAAAAGGCCAAGTACAGGGATAAAATCCTACAAATTGATGCAGCCTACTTGGGTTCCAAAATCTGGTCGATACGCTCTAGGGCATCCTGGAGATGGTAACGGCTCATGGAATCCTGGATACGGGCCAACCCATTCCTGATGTCCCGTTTAAGGTTGTTGAGCTCCGCACGGGCTACCGAACGTATATCGGACTGGCTGGTATTGACGACAGTGGATTTCTGATATCCTCCAAAATCCGGCAATTTATTTTGGTTTTCAGCGGTCATCAAATATTCCAAACGATCAATATGGGCCTTTTGAAGATTCCTTCTATAGGTGTCGATGGGTTTCCCGGTTCGTGTCTCGGACCAAATACCGTTTCGCAAATCCTGCATCATTTCCAGTAGGCCGTAGGCATTTTTCCCATTGATGGTTTCATTTTCTATGATCCTGGCTATTTTTCCCAAATGCAGAATGGTGTTCAGATTACGTTCTTGCAGGGCCCGGATGCGTTCCACGGAACCTGAGTATTGGATCTTGTTGAAGATATTTTGGTCTATCAGCCAATCAGGGGTTGTAAAGAGTTGTTCCTGCAAAAAGGCCATACAGTTTTTTTGGTGCTCCCTATCCACATGGGTGTATACGGCACCTTCCTGGTCGGAGGTTTTATGGTATTCATACACTCCACCTATGTTGTTGGACACATGCCCCATATACCTTTGGAACTGGGCAACCACCTGGCCATAAAGCGTTTCCAGGTCTTCGTAGTTTTCACCATCCTCCGTGGTCCATTCCATAAGATTGGGGAGAATGCGTTTTAGGTTCTCAATACCGTATAGGCTTGCCTTGATGGCATCGTCCCCCAAATCCTCTGTCTGGGAACTTGGATCATGGATATCGCCAATTTGTTGATGCCCAAACCGATACTTGGGATCACCTTCATGGGCTCGGATCCAACCGTTCAATATGGGCTTTTCCTCTTCCGCGGTCTTGTCCAAAATAGGTTTATAGCCCCATCGTATGGCATATTTGTCATAAATGCCAATATTGGGCATCAAGGCCACACCTTTATCGCCAGGTTGGGCCACATAGTTGAACCGCGCATAGTCCATAATGGCAGGAGCAGTTCCATATTTTTGGGTAAAGCTTGCGGAACGGAGCGAGTCTACCGGGTAGGCCACACTGCTTCCCATATTGTGGGGGAGGCCCAAGGTATGGCCCACCTCATGGGCGGATACAAAACGGATCAATCGGCCCATGATTTCATCCTTGAACTGCACATTGCGGGCTTCGGGGTTGATGGCAGCGGTCTGTACAAAGTACCAGTTGCGCAACAACCACATCACGTTGTGGTACCAGTTGATGTCCGATTCCAAAATTTCACCACTCCGTGGATCGCTCACGTGGGGGCCGTTCGCATTGGGAATGGGCGATGCCAAGTAGCGTACCACGGAATACCTCACATCTTCTGGGGACCATTCCGGGTCTTCTTCCTCGGTGGGGGGGTCTTTTGCCAATATGGCATTTTTGAACCCTGCTTCCTCAAAGGCCACTTGCCAGTCTTCTATACCTTGTTTGATGTACGGTATCCACTTTTTGGGCGTGGCGCGATCTACGTAGTAGACAATAGGCTTTTTGGGCTCTACCAATTCGCCCGCCTTGTATTTTTCAATATCCCCATCCTTTACCTCCAATCGCCAACGATCTAGATACCGCACCGTTTTGCTCTCTTGGGCCTCCAGGCCATAATCCACCTGACCTCTGGCAAACCATCCCACACGTTCATCAAAATACCTTCGCTTCATGGGTTCCTTGGGCAACAAGATCATGGAATTGTTGATTTCCACCGAAATGGATCCCATGCTGGCATTGCTGGGAGGTTCTTTGGCCACATAGGTTTTCACATGCCTGGCCTCAATGTTGAGCGGATAGCTTTTTATGGATTCGATATAGCTACGATCGTCATCCAAACGGCTTACCTTATATTGTGTGCGATACCCATCAGGCAGCCCGATGGCATTTACGTCCTTGGTGAACAAGGGGTCTACCTCTACTACAGTGGAGGGGTTAAGGGAATCCTTTTTGTTGAAGGCCTTGATGTTGAAGGCAAAGAGCACGGGCTCAAAGTTGGAATTTACCACGGCTTCATGTACTGGGAGGGAATCTGCGGCCACATTGTCATAAGAAACCACACGGAGCAACACTTTCTT
The DNA here is from genome assembly GCA_041391945.1 of Allomuricauda sp. GTDB lineage: Bacteria > Bacteroidota > Bacteroidia > Flavobacteriales > Flavobacteriaceae > Flagellimonas. Next base: position 215,074 of record JAWKNC010000005.1, read on the forward strand.
GTCCTTTTTCTCCCAACGCAATACCTGGGTATTGATTTTTCCTCCTCCAAAACCGATTCCAGTGGCCGTTTTGGAAATTCGGCTCACCATGAGCATTTCCCTATTGAAAAGGGAATCTGGGATTTCGTAATAGTGTTTGTCATCCACCTTGTGCACGCTGAAAAGGCCGGTGTCGGTCTTGGCATCTTTGGTGATGACCTTGTCATAGGGTTTAATGTCGCCTTCTTTGGGCTTGGCTTCCTGTTTTTGTTCGGTCTCCTTTTTTTTCTTTTTAAAAATTTGGGCATGGACGGTTTGGAAAGAACCCATCACGAAGAGCAGGATGATGAGTCTGGCAAGTAATTTTTGATTCATTTTTTAGTCAGTTTGAGTATATCGGTAGAATCAAAGAACCTAAAAAACATGAAAACAGACTGTTAAATAAATATTAACACTCGATTTTTTTCAGAAAAGGACCAACCTCTGGGAGTCCTGTGTTTTACTGGTATTTTCAGTTGGAACCCTATCTATTGCTGGGTTTGTGCGGAATCCAATTTTCGTAAAAAAATCTAAAGGAGTGTAACAAATTGGTTTTTGTCCAGTCTTATAGGCATACATCATCAATCAAAAAATTCAATCAAAAAATGAACAAGTTATTAATGATTTACGGATGCGTGCTGTTGAGTAGCCCCACCGTAGCAAGTGACCAACAAAGTACAAAAGAACCGGTCTTACAAACTAAAACAGAGACCGTAAGTACGTTTGAGAACAACATTACGGCATTGACCATCAATGCTGAGGTAAACAAAGGGACTTCCAGCCTTTACAAAATGGCCAACGAAGGGTACTACGAGCTGAATTTGGACGAAATAGAGTACGTTGAGGAGGATACAGACATAGATCTTGGTTTTAATACCGCCGATTATCTTCCCGAGGGTTTCGACCCCTATGAAACTTATTTTGATTTGAATTCCATTATATACGTAGAAAACGAAGTTGAATCTGACCTAGGGATTCCCACCGAGGATTATCTGCCAGAGGGTTTTGACCCCTACACCGAGGTGTTGGACGTACATGGCATAAACTTTGTGGAGGATGAGGATATGGAATTGGGCTTCAATACGGCCGATTATCTTCCTGAAGGATTTTCACCCTATGAAGCATACGTGGACTTGGATTCCATTAAATATGTTGAGGAAGAAGTGGCATTGGAGTTGAACCTTGGAAGTGACTATACCCTGCCCGAAGGATTTGATCCTTATTCCGATGTATTGGAAGTGGCTTCCATCAACTATGTTGAAGTTGAAGATATAGACTTGGGTTTTGATACGGCACAGTATCTCCCACAAGATTTTGATCCATACCTGGGATCAAACTAAGTAGGATGTTATAGTTTTCATTTTACAAATTTTTGAGTTAGTTATGAAAAGCCCTCTGCAGAGGGCTTTTTATATTGGGGATTTGAGAGCCTTTATCCTAAAAATCAGCCTTAAAGTATTGGTTAACAAAAAAATAACAGTAAAGTCGACAAAGTGTAAACAGCAAAAAAATGATTTGAACTGTGCCGATCTGATAAAATTTATGTCCTACCATTAAAAGTTTTACAAAGGAAGGGCAGAAGTATTGACAAAGTCTCTTTTGGGATGTTTTGGACGCTACGTTAACAAAAGACTAATTGTAATAATCTTAGCAATTTCCGGGTATAATTTTGTACCGAAATCAAAGACGAAAATCATGACCTGTACTAAAAGTTTAATTATGGTGGCCCTGGCAACCCTGATGGTTTCCCTGGCAACTGCCAATACGATCAAAGAGCCCTCCAAGGACCTGGACCTTGATAGTGTACCATTCATTGAGGAGGACCATGATTGTGAGCTGGGCTTTGATACGGCCCAATATCTACCGGAGAATTTTGACCCTTATAGCGGTCAGATCACCGTAGGCTCCATCAATTATATTGATGAAAACGATGAAATTGAAATAGGGTTTGAGACAGCGGGATATCTGCCCCTTGGTTTTGACCCCTATGAAAGATAAGTTGAGTTGAGTTAGTTTTTTACTTTTTTTTGAGTTAGTTAGTTTGTCAATGGCCCCTTCAAATGGAGGGGCCATTTATTTTAAAACAGTAGGGGGACGGCAAACTTAAAGACCAACACCAACAGCCCCACGGCGATCAGGTTGAGAATGAGGCCAACGCGGGCCATTTGGGGAATCTTTACATACCCGCTGGCAAAGACAATGGCGTTGGGCGGGGTTGCCATGGGAAGCATAAAGGCGCAGCTACTGGCAATGGTAACGGGAATCAACAGATAGAGAATGGGAATGTCCAGCCCCAGGGCTATACCGGCCACCACCGGGGCCAATACGGCAACAAGGGCCACATTGCTCATCAATTCGGTCATAAAGAGCATCAAGAAAATCAATAATGTCGCCGTAAGAAGTATACTGATGTTGCTACTGGCTATTGCGTTTGCCACCATATCCACGATACCGCTGGATGACATGCCTTCAGCCAAGGCCAGTCCACCACCGAACAAGATCAATATGCCCCAGGCCAATTTGGAAGTGTCCTCCCAGAGTATGATATAATCTCCCTTCTTTAGATTGTACGGGACACAGAATAGCACTATGGCAGCAAAAATACTGATCATGGTGTCCGTCAGGCCCAATTTAGGAATGATGGCATTGATCAGAGTCCTGAAGATCCATAGAAAAACGGTTATTCCAAAAATGGTCAACACCATTTTTTCCTTGCCCGATATGGCCCCCAATTTATCCAGCTCGGTGTGGATAACCTCTCTGGAGGCATTGAATTTTAGACCTTTGCTGGGAAACATCCATTTTACCAAGACCAGATAGCAGATACCGATCATCACGATTGAAAAGGGCAACCCTATGGTCATCCATTTCAAAAAGGAGATTTCGGTGTTGTATTCGTTTTCCAAAAGCCCGATGAGCACTGAATTTGGGGGCGTACCGATAACCGTGGCGATACCCCCGGAGTTGGCCGAAAAGGCTATCCCCAACATTACGCTCAGCGCAAAATTTTGATCGTTCTTGGTAAAGCCATCTTCGTCATTGACCAATAGATTGATCACGGAGAGTGCTATGGGCAACATCATAACGGTAGTGGCCGTATTGCTGATCCACATGCTCAAGGATCCCGTGGCGATCATGAACCCTAGGATCACTTTATTGGGAGTGGTTCCGGTTAACCGAATGATATTCAATGCGATACGTCTATGCAGGTTTACCTTTTCAAGGGCCAGTGCCATCACAAAACCACCGAAGAACAGAAAAACTATGGGGCTGCCATAGTTGGCCCCCACTTCGGCAATGGGCAATATTTTGAGCAGTGGCAACAACAACAGGGGAAGCAGGGCGGTCACTGAGATGGAAACCGCTTCGGTGATCCACCAGATCAGCATCCAGATCGCTACGGCAATTACGGGATCCCCTTTTTCTGAGACCAATTGGATGGGTAGGTTGAGAAGAATGAGAAAGACGATGGGCCCTAAAATGAGCCCCATTTTTTTGCTTAGTTCCATTGGGGTCCTAAGCTAGACTTTTTTATCAAAATTTAAAAATCAGCAGATCACTGTTTCAATTTGGCCAAAAGTGCCTCATGGGTCTTCTCTACTTCAAACAACCCAAGTTTTACAAGGTTTTTAGTGCTCTTGTCCCATTTTTTACCGCTCAATCCGGCTTTTTCCTTGAGCTCTGCCAAAGGCATTTCGCCTGAGGGCTTTAGGATATCCATGATGGTTTTTTCATCTTCCGTGAGCTCCACTTTCTTTTTCTCGGGACGCATTTGGGGGAAGAACAGTACTTCCTGGATGGATGAATTGTTGGTCATCAACATCACCAAACGGTCAATTCCGATCCCAATTCCAGAAGTAGGGGGCATGCCGTATTCCAAGGCGCGCAAAAAATCCTGATCAATGAACATGGCCTCATCGTCGCCTTTTTCGGAAAGGCGAAGCTGTTCTTCAAAACGCTCCCGCTGATCTAGGGGATCGTTCAACTCTGAATATGCATTGGCCAATTCCTTTCCATTTGCCATCAGCTCAAAGCGTTCGGTAAGGGCCGGATTACTGCGGTGCTCCTTGGTCAGCGGACTCATTTCTTTTGGGTAATCCGTGATAAAGGTGGGCTGTATGTAATGGTGCTCGCATTTTTCGCCAAAAATCTCATCGATGAGCTTGCCGACCCCCATGGTCGCGTCCACTTCAACGCCCAATTTTTGGGCGACCTCACGCAATTGCGTTTCGTCCATGCCGGCCACATCATGTCCGGTGTGGATTTTGATCGCTTCCAAGATGGGGACCCTCGGATAAGGGGCCTTGAACTCAATTTCATGCTGGCCTACCCTTACTTTGGTGCTCCCCGTGGCGTCCATGGCCACTTTTTCCAACAGTTTTTCCGTGATTTCCATCATCCAGTTGTAATCCTTATAGGCCACATAGAGTTCCATTACGGTAAACTCGGGGTTGTGGGTGCGGTCCATGCCTTCGTTGCGGAAATCCTTGGAGAATTCGTACACCCCGTCAAAACCGCCTACGATCAATCTTTTTAGGTACAGCTCGTTGGCAATACGCAGGTACAATGGAATGTTCAATGCGTTGTGATGTGTCAAAAAGGGTCGCGCAGCGGCACCGCCGGGAATGGGTTGCAAAATGGGGGTCTCCACCTCCAAATATCCCATGTTGTTATAAAACTCGCGAATGCTATTGGTAATCTTGGTACGCTTGATAAAGGTTTCCTTCACGGATGGATTCACCACCAAATCTACATAGCGTTGGCGATACCGAAGTTCCGGGTCATTGAATTCATCGAACATTTTGCCATCGGCGTCCACTTTGGGCAGGGGCAGGGGGCGCAGGGCCTTGCTCAGCAGGGTGAAGTTCTTTACCATTACGGTTTTCTCACCCACTTGGGTAGTGAACAGTTCACCTTCCACACCAATGATATCCCCTATATCCAACAGCTTTTTGTAGACTTCGTTGTACAGGGTCTTATCGTCATTGGGGCATATTTCATCCCTGTTAAAATAGACCTGGATACGGCCCTCACTGTCTTGCAGTTCGGCAAAGGAGGCCTTGCCCTGAATCCGTCGGGACATCAATCTACCGGAAATGACCACTTTCTTGCCCTCTTCAAAATCGTTCTTGATGCTTTTGGAAGTAGCATCCACTGGATACAATGCGGCAGGGTAGGGGTTGATTCCCATCTCCCTGAGTTTGGTCAATTTTTCCCTTCGAACGATTTCCTGTTCCGATAGTTGCATAGTCTACAAAAAAATTAAAGCGCAAAATTACACTTTTGCGCTTTAATTTCTTGCCTTGCCCAAGCTTATTGCGCATAATTGGGTGTATAGGGCCTATTGAGGACAATCTGGGCCATGTCCTCCTCCAACGATTCTATGGGCCGTTCCACGATCCGGTTCACCTCTTTCCCATCCTTGAAAAAAATCATGGTGGGCACTTTGATGATGTTCAAACCCACTTCTTCCCCCGTTGGACTTTTTTTATAGTGTTCCTTGCGGCGATCCAAGGCAATGATTTCCAAGTGTTCCATGGGAAATTCAGCAGTTTCCAAAATTTTGATGAAGCGGGGGGTCTCCCTTTTGCTGTCGCCACACCAGGTTCCCAGAAACAGCTTGATGTCGTACGTGGCAAGGTCTTTTTTGATGCGTTTTACAAGGGATTCATCCACGGTGTAATCTTCCATGCCCTTATGGTACCAATCTTTGTAAGGTGCACTGTGCAGCCCTTCAAAATTGATTTTGCCCACCATAAATTTTTTGCCATCCTCCTGCACAATTTCCTTGTTGAATTCTTGGGAAAAAGTCAGTGCTGTGCATAAGGTCAAGACCAGTGTCAAAATGTGTTTCATGATTTTTCGGGTTTAATGATTTGGGCCGAAAATTCAGTAAAAATGAACCTTGAAATTGTTTTGCAGGGATGGAAATGGGGACTAGACCGGGGGTTGATTTTTATTTTTTGAAAATGGCGACGATTTCCTCGCGTGAATTTACCCCCAATTTTTTATAGAGGTTGTTGATGTGGGTCTTGATGGTACTGTGGCTCACAAAAAGCTTGGCGGCAATTTCTTTGTTGCTCTTGTCCTCCAAAATTTGTTCCACTATTTTTTGCTCTTGGGGGGTGAGTTTTTGGAAAAGCGAATCGGTTTTCTCCTTCAGCTTTGCCTTTCGGGTGACAAAAAAATAGGCGTTGGCTCCCATGGAGAGCACAAAGAGCGCCAGCAGCATCCATTTCCAATCCCATGTTTTGGGTTTGTTGAAGGCGGCCAGCTGCTTGTCCGTGGCAATTTCAGCGGCATATTCCCGAGTAAAGATAGCGTTGGGATATTGGGTTTGAAGTCTTTGGGAAAGTGCTTCGTAATATGCATTGGTGGAGACATCCTGAAGATAGAAACCGTAGGTTTCGTTCCTTTTGTCCGATAGGAAATCATAGATATACAGCTCGGCCAAGGGCTCTCCAGATTCCTTTCCAAAATCGTGCAAGGTGTCAAACCATTTTTCCAGATTGAGCTTTTTGTTGGCCTCGCTGGGAAAATCCATGAAATCATAGATCATATGCTCCTTTAGGGCCTCAACTTCCAACAATAAGGAAGATTTTGGGTTGGTGGAATTGATGGTGCAGAGGGATTGGTCCCCAAAAGAACTGGGGAACTGCACGGTATCCCGGTTATGGGCTATAAAGAGCACACTTTTGCTGTTGTTGCACTGTCCCAAAAAATGGGTTGCCTGCGAATCCTCGGAACAACCATCCAAATGGATGCGGTAGACGCGGTTGTTATCGGCCAGATTGTTTCCCGTAAACTGAAAATGCCCCAAGGAGTCCACTTTGGCTTTCCACACAATCTGATCCAAATACACCCGGGACGATTTTCGGTAATCTTCCACCAAGGACAGATAAATGGCCTTCCCGGCATTTTCTTGGGCCACTTCCCCAGAAAAACTGTACTGCCCAAAACTGACAGCAGCGTTCAAAAACAGAAAGAGGAAAACAAAAAATCGCATAACACTCTAAAATTCAAAACTAAAGTAAGGGTTTTGTGTAACAAATGCCCCAATCCGTAGACCTATAAGTATCATCAATCAATGTTATTACCATGAGCTTTTGGAGAGTTTTATTGGCAATTCTTTTTCCTCCCTTGGCCGTCATCGGAAAAGGTTGCGGTTCTTTTCTTATTGTATTACTTTTAACGTTTTGCGGATGGGTGCCCGGGGTTATTGGGGCGCTCGTCATCCTAAATAATACAAACTAAAAAAGACCCGATGAGAAAAATCCAAATCTTAATGTGGACCATGGCCGTGGCCCTTGCCGCTTCATGCAATTTTACCGAGGAAATCCATTTCAACGAAGATGGTTCCGGAAAACTGACCATTAATTTTGACGGCTCCGAAATGATGGAAATGGCCGGGGAAGAAATGGCCAAAAACAACGAAAAACCTATAGACTCCATTATTTCCTTCAAGGATTTCCTGGAAGAACACAAGGATAGCATCGCGCAACTGTCCCTTGAGGAACAGGCCAAATTGAAAAAGCTGGAACCCTTCAATATGCACATGGTCATGAATGCTGAGGAAAAGGTAATGACCTTTGACCTTTTTAGCGAATTCAAGCATGTGAGCGAGGTGAACGATGCCTTCAAGACCTTTCAGGAAGCCAGTTCCGTAGGGCCCAACAGCTCGCAACAACAGGCTGCCCCAATGGCGCAGGACCAGGCCACGGAGGTTACCTATAATTTTGAAAACAGCACTTTTACCCGAAAGACCCGGATCGTGGACCAAGAACTGTTCCAACGGAGTTTGGACAGCCTGCAAGGCGCGGAGATGTTCCTTTCCGGCTCTACCTATACCCTTAAATATCATTTTCCCACAAGGGTAAAATCCACCTCGGCAGAGGGCGCCACCTTCAGCGCGGATGGCAAGACCCTGATCTATGAGGTGAAGTTTTTGGATATGATGAAAGACCCCACCTCTTTGGATCTGGAAGTGAAGCTCGAGGATTAGTTTGCTGCACGCACAGTTCGTATCTTTGTGGGATGAACAAAAAAGTCGTCCTCCAAGATTTAGGGTATAAGGATTTCAAGGAAACTTGGGACTACCAAGAATTTCTTTTCAAGGAAATTGTGGACCTGAAGATCAAGAACAGAAGAGAGGACACAAACCTTGAAACTCCCAACCATTTTCTTTTTGTGGAGCATCCCCATGTGTACACCTTGGGAAAAAGTGGCGATATCACCAATTTATTGGTGGATGAAAACGTGCTGCGGCAAAAAGGAGCTTCGTTTTACAAGATCAATCGGGGAGGGGACATCACCTACCATGGCCCCGGACAGGTGGTGGGTTATCCCATCTTGGATCTGGACAATTTCTTTACCGATATCCACAAATACCTCCGTTTTTTGGAAGAAATGGTGATTTTGACCTTGGCGGACTATGGTCTAAAAGGCGAACGCTCCGAAGGAGAGACTGGGGTCTGGTTGGACGTGGGCACTCCCTTTGCCCGAAAAATATGTGCCATGGGCGTACGCGCCAGCCGTTGGGTGACCATGCACGGTTTTGCCCTCAACGTGAACACAGATCTGGGCTTTTTTGATCTGATGATCCCCTGCGGTATCAAGGACAAGGCCGTTACGTCCCTAAACGTGGAACTGGGCAAAAAGGAAGTGGATATGGAGGAAGTAAAACAAAAGCTCCTTACCCATTTCCAAACACTTTTTGAAGCGGAATTACTACCAGAAAAGGCTAAGGTTTAAGTCCTATTGCCCCTACATTTTTAATTGAAAAAGCGTTAACTTCATATTCAAGCCGATATAAATCATTAAAACAAATTCATATCCTTGAACCTAGCAGCAACTCTATGAAACAACTAAATCCCTTCGCTGATGACCGATTGATTCGTGAATGTGTGTATTGCGGGGATAGTGCCAGTACACGTGATCATGTGCCATCAAAATGCCTCCTTGAACAACCATATCCTGAAAATTTATCTGTAGTAGGATGTTGCGATTCTTGTAATCAAGATTTTTCGAAGGATGAACAGTACTTTGTTTGCCTGTTAGAAAGTGTTCTCTGTGGTTCAACCGACCCAGAAAATATTAGAAGACCATCAGTTGCCAAAATTATGCAAAACTCACCAGCCCTTCGACAGCGGATTGAAAATTCAAAAACGGAAGTTGATGGTCAAATTGCTTTCGTACCGGAGATGGAACGTATTTGCAATGTAATGCTAAAACTTGCTCGAGGGCATGCAGCTTTTGAACTAAGTCAACCTTGTCGCTCAGAACCTGATCATTTTTGGTGCGGTCCACTTTCATCTCTTCCTCAAGAAAATCGGGATGTGTTTCATTCAGTTCATTTTCAACAGATTCTTGGTGAAGTAGGATCTCGGAACATGCAACGCCTCCTTGTAACACAAATTACTTTAAACTCCGAGACTAGTGGTCAACAAAACATTGGAATGTTAATCAACGATTGGATTGACGTTCAAGATGAGCAATACAGATTCATTGCAATTGACGACATGGGCACTTTGGTTATCAGAATTGTTATCGCCGAATATTTTGCTTGTGAAGTTGCTTGGGGATTATAAAGAAATCTGAATAAACACACCCTAAATTATTCTCGGTTTTTGTGCATTCATTTCATCAAGATTTTTAATTTGCTAACTTCATGCATCTGACATTATTTATGATTAGATGTTGATTGCAATGCTAAGAACCAAATGGCTACATGAAAAATTTGTTTAAGAGAAAAACAAAAAAAATTTTGCAGATTCTTTAACAAAAGGAGTATTTACTACCGCACACGTAATAGAGCGTAATTCCCCAATAACCTTTGTTTCACATGAACTCGATGGTGATTGGCAATTCATGGGGGATGAGACTATTGAAGATTATACAAAGATTGCAAGGGTTATTTCCCTTCAAGAGATGATAGCCCATGATAAGTCAATTTTAGATGTGGCAGACTTAAAACCAGGGTTTCAAGCTGTTCGAAGAAAACAAAATGACAAATGGATAATTAGAAAGATTGAATACAGCGATGACGAAATAGCTGAGATGGGGTATTATTGCTCTGAATGCGGGCTATATCATCGTGATATCCCATTTGCCTATGGAGCAAACGAACCAGTTTCGTATTTTAATTTAGCTGATAAAAGTAACTCGACCTTAGACAAAGACTTATGCATAATTGATGATAAAAAATACTTTATCAAAGGGCAGATAAAAATTAAAGTTTTGGACAGTGAAAATGATTTTTCATGGAATGTGTGGGTTGAGATTGATAAATCAGATTTTGATAAGGAAGTAGAAATTTGGGAGGAAGAGAATAGATTTTTAAATGAACCGTATTTTGGAGTTCTCGATACTGTATTGAGTTGTTATCCTGATACTGTTGGTTTGAAAGTAAGTGTACAGACTCAAAAAAAGGGTACTATTCCCCTTATTACAATGGAAGACTCTAACCATCCATTACTTCTTGAACAAGAAAACGCCATTGATATGAATCGAGTGACGTATTTTGCCAAAAAGATATTATATGGACATAAGTAAAGCATGACTCTATTTATTTAAAATGAAAAGAACACAGTTTATCCTTTTGTCCGGATTGGGAATTTCTGCCGTTGCCCTCCCGCTTTGGTATTACCAGTGCCAGCATTCGGAACGGGAGGCACTGTTGACCGAACCCGAAATGCTTTCTTCCTTTTTGGAAACCGATGACATCCGCAAAATTGGCGAACTGTACCGAAAGCAGGTTGCTTCAGAAAACAGTGAAGAGGCGTTGGAACTTCTCTTGTCAAATCAAGGTGCTGTGCAAGTAACGGCAGGAGGGTTGCAACGGCAAATCACAGAGGAATACCGACTGGGCCAAACCGTTATGGTGGACGGGTGGATCTTATCGCGGACGGAAGCACGCCAGTGTGCCCTCTTCTCTTTAACCCATAACGAGTAACCATGCACGTTGATGCCAGATATTTGGACAACCACTCGATCATTGAGGGCGATATCTGCATTGTGGGTGCGGGAGCTGCGGGAATCAGCATGGCGTTGGACTGGATGGATACCTCCTACAAGGTCATCCTGTTGGAAGGGGGTGGATTTGAATACGATCAAAAGGTGCAGGAACTTTATAAAGGCAAGACTACGGGACAAAAGTACTTTCCGTTACAATCGGCACGGCTCCACTATTTTGGCGGAACTACGGGGCATTGGTCGGGTATGTGTGCACCTTTGGACCCCATCGATTTTAAAAAACGGGATTGGGTGCCAGACAGTGGTTGGCCCATCAACAGGAAAGACCTTGATCCCTATTATGAAAAGGCCCATCAAGTGTTGCAACTGGGGCCGTACAACTATGAATACGCCTATTGGAACCAAGAACTTCCCAACTTAGTGCCTTTTCCCTTCGACCCTGAAGTAGTCTGGAACAAAATGTGGCAGTACAGCCATGCGCGTTATGGGGAAGTATACCAAAAAACCATTGTTGAAGCCAAAAACATCCATCTCTATACCTATGCCAATGCGGTGGACATCAAAACGAGGGAAAATGGAGCATCGGTAAAGGAAATCACGGTCAAGAACCATGCGGGCAAGACCCATACCGTGAGGGCAAAATACTTTGCCTTGGCTTGTGGCACCATCCAGAATGCCCGGTTGTTGCTGGCCTCAAACTCACAAGCGCCCAAGGGTCTGGGCAACGATAACGATCTGGTCGGCAGGTATTTTCAGGAGCATTTGGAAGTGGCATCGGCAGAACTGTGGTTGGCCAAGGCGTTTCCCACCGATCTGTACACAAGGGACTATTGGGTCACCAAAGCCAGTGCCGAACTGGCCATCACGGAGGAAGTGCAGACCCAAGAACGGATATTGAACGGGACTGCTTCATTGGCACCCTTGGCCATGGCCAAATATCAAAAGCCCAGAATGGAAACCTGGCAGGACGATGATCCCCGAAAAAGTAAGGAATATATGTCCTCCAGTTGGGGTGAGGCCCGAAAAAAGTCGAAAGGAGAAAAAGGAAGCATTGAGTATGCCTTTCAACTGAATACCCGATTGGAACAATGCCCCAATCCCAATTCCAGGGTGACATTGGGGACGGAAAAGGATGAATTGGGGGTGCCAAGGGCCAACCTTCACTGGCAATTAACGGCCCTTGACAAACATAGCATTCGTAAGATTTACCATATCCTGGGGCAGCAGGCGGGCATAGCGGGCATTGGTAGAATCCGGCTCAAAGAATTTTTACGGGACGAAAATGACGACACTTTTCCCGATAGCACCAACGGCGGATGGCATCACATGGGCACGACCAGAATGGCCGATAATCCCAAGAAAGGAGTTGTGGATTCCAATTGCCGGGTGCATGGCATATCAAACTTGTTTGTTGCAGGTGCCGCGTGCTACCCTACGTCCGGGGCCTCAAACCCAACGTTGACCTTATCGGCCTTGTCCCTTCGGTTATCCGACCATTTAAAAAGCAACATGTAAACGCATCGCCCCACATAACCTTAGATGGGTACGCTGTGGGAGCGTTCAAAGTTGATAGGACGTTAGTACCGTTTTACCCCTCAACGTACCGCCATCCCTGTCATACTCCTCGGTTTTCATCAACCCAATGCCTTCTGTAAGCCATTGTTTGGTATGGGAGGAACTGCTAGTGCCCCTATTCATGATGGTGTCGTAGGTGAGAATAAAACATTTTCGGGAGACCCCATTGGGGTCGGTCAGGAATTCTGTTCCCACCACTTTTCTATGGGTCATCCGCATGGACATGTTCATGCCACTCGGTGCCCCGCTCATGGTCAATTCCATGGTGGCATCCGGGAGCACGGAAGCTTCACTCAGATCATTGGGTATGTATAAGTTTGTCCCAGAGATGTTTGTTTCCGCGTTGGCAAATCGGGACAACATTCCCCCGCGCATGGAGCTCAGATCCATGGAAACGCCATCGTCCGTGCAGGTGATGGTATACTGGGAACTGCTGATAACGGTGCCTCCCATGGACATGGAGTAGGTGTACCGGCCAGAATTTCCAGTGACTTGATCCACCTCGTAGGTTACCTTGCCCTGTGCCGTGCCATCTTGGTCATACAGGGTATGGGTGAAGATGGCCCCTTCCACAAAAGGGTAAAATTTACTGCATTTGTCCTGGGCATGAAACGTAGTCGCCGCAAGGCAAAGCATAGGTAGTAAAGTAAAGAGCTTTTTCATTTGTTCTTTATTGATTGCATGGCCGGGCCATGATGTTCTGCGATACTTCGGTAAAGAAGTAGTTCATTTTCTCAATATTACCTTGATGGGTATTGTCCGCATGCCTTTCTTTGATGGCATCGAGTTCATTTTCAGCACTTTTATAGTCCCTTATTTTTTCTTCGAGACATGCTTTTTCACGTTGGAGCCTTGAGTAGGTCTCGTTACTAGGGCTTACACGGTCCAGTGTTTTATCGATTTCGAGGATGCGTTTTTCGCATTCCAGTTTTTGAACGGTCACCATGTCCTTCGGATCAAAGCCCTCCAACTTGTATTCTGCATTTTTCTCTGCCGGGGCGCCATCCTCCAGATACTTGTTCATGGCCTCCTTATGCTTTTGTTGCATGGACTCCTCCACTTCAAGGATTTCCAGTTCCTTGTTGGCCACATCGGCCTGCCCAGCTGGCGTTTCAGAAATATTTTGCCGTTTCTTCCTGAAAACGTCGTCCATTACCGTGTCTTTCCGCTCTTCCTCTTCCATGACATTTTCCTCATATTTTCTATAGGTATTGCCGTTGAAGGAAACATTGCTGTTTTGTATACGCTCCAACTGCGCCGTGCCATGGTCATTTTCGATTCGGCTTACCACTTGTGTTTGGTTGTCTTGGTAGATATAGCCCAGCCCAAAGACTCCGACCGTTTTTGGGGTATTGGACGGGCTCAACGAAAAATCATTTTGAGGGGCCAGGAAAACCTTAACGTTGTTGCCGCTTTCGGGCGAGGTGCCCACATATTCCTCTGAGTTGAAGTTTTGGGTGCCTATATTTCTCCTGGTACCGGACCGGGAGAAATTCTGGTTGAGCTTTTTGACGGACATGTTGGTTTCATCCAACCCTATTTCATTCATGGGCAAGCGGTTCATAACAAACTTTTCGCCTTCAATCTCAACAAAATAGTAGGTTTTGCCATTGGTGGCCGTTACCCTGTATTCTACCTTAAAGTGTTCATCATCTGGTAAATTGGTTCCGGCAAAATGCTCCATCATTTCCTTGTCCATGCCCATATAGCCCTTTTCCGAATTGACCAGGAACTCTGACCCACTTTCGCGCCCTGCCACGGTATGGGCGGAGAAGGACATCCGTTTATCAAAGGAGATGGTGGCATTGGGATCAAAATCCACTGGGGCAATCTCAATGCCATTGGGCCCTATTTGGACTTCGTCAACGGTAGATTCCTCATTGGGACTGAAGAAAAGATTGCTCTGGGAATGCCCTATGAAGCTGACAGAACATGCGCAGAGGAAGAAAAGGCTAGCTTTTTTCATCGGACCTGATATCAATGATGTCTTTAGATTCGCTTGAAAACAACCCTACGGTTCTTGGCTTTTCCTGCCGGGGAGTTATTGTCGGAAACAGGTTCCGATTCACCTTTGCCCTCAGCTTGTAGGCGCGATGCATCGATGCCATAAACGGAGACCAGTGCGTTCTTAACCGCCTCGGCCCGATCTTTGGACAGTTTCATATTGCTTTCATTGGAACCATCGGAATCGGTGTGCCCCACAATGTTGAGTTTCATCGAGGTCTCTTGTTTCAACACTTGGGAAATCTGGAGGATGATGCCCATGGATTGCGGTTGTATGTTGGAAGAGCCTACATCAAATAGGATACCATTGGTGGAGACCGATCCTTCGGAAAGTAATTTCCTTCTCAGATCTACACCGCCTTTGGCCACTTTTAGATTGGATATGAAAATACGGTCTTTGCCGTCCTTTAAGCCATTGACGTTAAATTTGATGCTGTTGAGGTCACTTCCTTCGGGGATAAAGCGGGGTATGTCAACATATTTGCTTTCATTGACCCAAAGCCGAAATCGTTGGCCGTTCACCGCGATGGAAATATGCGGGCGGTTAAGGACGGCCTTTCGTATGTCCGACCTGATGGCACTGTTGATTTCACTTCCCTGGCCTTGTTTGTAATTTTTGGCCCTGATGTCAAAAGAACCGTATTGGCCCACAGGAATCCATACGTCTGTGTAATGTGAACCATCCTTGAACTTTAGATCATCACTGAGCATAACGTGCAAACCTGCCGTAGAAGAGGTTTTGTTGTCCAATCCGGCAGTGAGCAGGTCAAATTCAATGGTATATTCTTCAGGCAGCGAAGTCACAGCGGGAACATAATAGGTGTTCCAACCTGGAATGAACTCCAGCCATTTTTCAGTGGAACCACCAACGGTCACAATTTCCCCACTACTGTTGGTGTCCCATTTGGATGGAAAATCGCCAACAAAGTCATTCGAAAAATCATCAAAGAAAATGACTTCATCCCCAGGGACAAAATCAAACTTGCTATAAACTTCTATGGATTTTTCGCCAGAGGAACCATCGGTTGTCGTGGGGCCTGTACCGTTCCCTTGTCCCGATGCGCCACCAGTGGATGGGGAGTCGCCCGAGTCAGGGACTTTATTTTTGCCTCCGGACCCAGGTTCCAAGATACTGTCCAAGGCCTGGTCTGTCTTTTCGGAGGTTTCTTTTTCAACGCGTCGTTCAACGGTACGCTCAGCGGCATTTTCAGCCTTTTTTGCCAGTTTTTTCAAGAATTGGGCATTGCCGGTAAGACAAAATCCAAGTGTTAATGCCAAGGTCAGGGCGATTTTACCCAGAGATGAGGTTTTCATTTATGTAGTGTTTTGATTTTGTGTGTTTTAAGTTAAACATAACCTCTTAAAACTACAAAAAGAACTTTGTAAAACACCGCAAGATGTATATTTCGCACAAAGCCATGTATAGGTGGTGGCAATGGAACGGTCAATTCATTTTGTACACGATCAGTGAATTCTCTTGATCTTTGGCCACCAGCTCCAGTTTTTTATCATTGTCCATATCCGTCAGATCGATCAAAGAGTTTCCAAAGACAGGGAAATTGGGTATGGGTTTTGCCTGGCTGTCAAACAGATAAATTTGTTGGTTTTGTAGGTCCGTTACGCTCACATAGATCTTGTCGTAGACATAGAAGATCTTGGGTTTGGTATAAACGCCCAGATCTAGTTCAACCTTCTTGCCTTTTATGGTCAAGACATTGTCATCCATAAAAACCAAGGTGTTGCTCGTGGCATACATGCCATGGTCTTTATTGAGGTTGAAATTGGTGGCGGTAAGTTTTCCCTGGGTATCGATTTGATGGAGTACCCCATTTTTGTTGGTCAAGGAGATCTTGTTCTTGTAAAGGAACACTTCGTTATTGGAGAAATCAATTTTTTCGGGAACCTTGATGCGGTCATTTCCAACCCTATGGAGAATTTTTAGGGTATTGTCCTCCAATTGAAACACTAGGTAATCCTTATTGGCGACCCTAAAATGTTTAGGTGCCGCTATAATGGGGCTGGAAGCTTCCTTAAAGGTAAATCCGTTCACAACTTGTGCCTTGTTGTTGTACATATATACTTTCCTGCCCTGTGTGATCACAAATCGGTAGTCCTTTTTGCCTTCATAATCAAAAATGGCCAATGGATTCAGGTTTCCGCCCTCAAAATCAATTTTGAATGGGGGCACATCATCCCCGTTGCGGTCCACGAGCATAAACTGGTTGTTGGTGCAAAATGCCAACTGCAGGCGCCCATTCTTGTAGATGTCCACCTGTTGTACGGCTCCTTGTATACGGCCGTTCAATTGTTTTGTCCAAAGCACTTTACCTTCGGTGGATATCAAATAAAGGACATAGTTTTTGTCCTGGACCACAATTTCCTGTTCGTTGGTCCTGTGGTTTTTTACGAATTGGGGATCAATGGCCAGATCGGTATCCAGTTCCAAGGTAAACAGAGGGGTAACTGTGTTGGACACTATAGTTTTCCCAATTTTTGAAACAAGAAAGTTGAGATGGGCAAAATCCCGATCCGCCACCATTTGGGCTGCGAATGCGTAGTCCGATAGATCAGTTTCCTTGATCGAATTGGAGAGTTTGGGGACCAAACTCTGGTCCGCAAAAAAATTGATGCCCGCATCATTGGAAACTATCAACATGCTGGATTCATTGGCCAACATGGACTTAGAGGTCTGGTACCCCGGGGAATTGGCAAACGAGGAGGTGTTCCTATAATTGTTGATGATCGTCTGGAGTGTTTCCCTATCCTCGGAAAAAACAAAGCTGTTCTCCAATATGGTGTAGTAATTGGACTCAAAATCCTGTAGCAAAGGATTGAAACTCTCGGCCAAAAAATCCTTGTTCCCAAGTTCCACCACTTCACTGCCCTGATAGGTTTGGGAATCCGTTTTGTTGCTTTCCAAAAAGGCGGAGAGGCTTTCGGTGCCGAATGAATTGAGCAAGGCCACTTTTTGGTCGTTCAGGTAGATGAGGCCCACTTCCTCAACGGTGTTGAAAAGGGAATCCACAGGTTTGGTCCTATCCAAATACGTATTTTGGTTTTTGGCGAAGACCTGATAGTCATCAAAAGTGTACGAAACAATGGCCTGTGCATTCAAAGGGGCCAGCAATGGGGTCTTGTTGATCAATGGCGATGTTCCTTTGAACAGATTGATGAAGTTTTTGGTGGAATCCGGCGCCATGGCTATCCCAGTAAGGCTCACTTCATCCGAATTGGCGGAAAAATCCAACGAAACCCATTCCGAAAAAGGTTTTTCAATTTTGTCCTCCCCATCCTTCAAGGAAAATATGGAAGGGCTTTCCTCAACATTCAAGAAAATGGTCGCCGATTTGCCCACTGCGGTAGTTTGGTACAACTTCTCCAAAGTGGGATTGACGGGATTGTTCTTTTTGGCCCTCACCATGTTTTCCATAAGAATTTGGGAGGAGCCCAGTACGATGTCCCCATCACTTGGCATGCTGAACATCTCGTGGTCCCCAAGGGTATATTTTGTAATATCCCTGTCTTCATAGGACAAGGTTTCAACAGTTCTGTCCGTCGCATTCTCCACGCTGAACAAATGGTCACTTTTTTTAGAGATCAGCACAAAATCGTAATGCTCCTTGCCAATCTCATAGAAAGCCAAAAGACAGGTACCCTCAGTGGTCACAAGTTCCAATCCCTTGGAAGCCTCCAACAGTTCTTTGTGGATGGAAAAATCTTTGGATTTTTCCAAAAAGCTGTTGTTTTTAAGTTCGCTCTTAAAATTTGACAGGTTAGAGATCTTGATGATCATGATCGGGCCCGGGGGCAGATAGCCCAATGGCGAATCTTTGGTTTTGACCTCTGTTTTGCAAGAAATTATGAAAAGCGCGGATAAGAGGAGCAGTGCCTTAGATCTCATAGTTGAAGTTTGTAACAAAGTTAGGATTTTTAAATATCCAGTGACAATTGTTCGGGGAGCTGTCTGAAGCTTTTTCTATGGTATTTGGTAAGCCCATATTTTCTGATGGCCTCCCGGTGTTCCTTCGTGGGATATCCCTTGTTCTTGTGCCAGTGGTACATGGGGAATTCTTCATGGATATGGGCCATGTATTCATCCCGATAGGTTTTGGCCAAGATGGAGGCCGCGGCAATGCTCATGTATTTTCCATCTCCCTTTATAATGCATTCATGGGCTATGGAAGGGTAAGGTTTGAATCGGTTGCCGTCCACAAGGATAAAACTTGGATTGTGCGACATGGCATCCAAAGCACGGTGCATGGCCAAAATGGAGGCATTCAGGATGTTGATCTTGTCAATTTCATCCTCAAAGACATGGCAGACCGAAAAAGAAACGGCCTCCCTCTCCAAGATGGGCCTCAATAAGTCCCTTTTGGTCTCGGAAAGTTGTTTGGAATCGTTCAGGACCCCATTGGAAAAACCTTCTGGAAGAATAATGGCGGCGGCGGTCACGGGTCCCGCCAGGCAACCACGTCCCGCTTCGTCCGTACCGGCTTCGTTAGGGTATTTAAAAAGGTCCTTGAGCATTTTTTGTGATGGCTAAAATATAGGGACTCAAAACATCAAGTCCAAATTTATAAAACCTTTGGGTAGGCCGGGGGCCGTTTTTGACGGCAAATTTTTCACATTTCTTTAGAAACAAAACCTATACCTTTGCCCAACCAATAGCTTGGAATGAGATTTTTATTTTTTGCACTACTGCTTTTTCTGGGTCAAATTATGGTCGCGCAGCAAGATTCCCTCCCCCCGCAAAAAGAGGTGGACTCTGTGAAGATAACCATGGTTGACTCCACAAGTACGGTAAAATTGGATTCTGTCAACAGAGATTCCATTATCAAAAGTAAACTAGCGCTCAGAAAGTCAAAAAAGAAGGCACAACCAACGGATTCCGTTTCCATAAGGGATTATAAAATCATTTCCCATTTGCGGGACACTACATTTTTGGATACCACGATCACCATTCAAAAGGAATACAAATACAATTATATTCGGGAAGACGATTTTGAGCTGATGCCCTTTGCCAACATGGGGCAGCCCTACAATGTTTTGGGAAGAACATTTTCCGCGGAAAACTATTATCCGCGAATTGGGGCCACCGCCAAGCATTCCAGATATTTTGAGGTGGAAGACATCAAGTATTACAATGTTCCAACCCCTATGACGGAACTGATGTTCAAGACCACCTTGGAGCAAGGGCAATTTTTGGATGCCCTATTGACCTTCAACCTATCAAAACGGTTCAATGCTTCCGTTGCCTACAATGGTTTCAGGTCCTTGGGAAAATACCGACATGAGCAGGCTGAATCCGGAATTTTCAGGACCACGTTCAATTACAGTACCCAAAATGGACGCTACAGTGTAAGGGGGCATATTGTGGCCCAAGAACTTGAGTCAGAAGAAAATGGGGGCTTGTTGAATCGCGAACAGTTTGAAGGGGATTCACCGGATTTTAAGGATAGATTTCGGATCGATGTCAGGTACACCAACGCCAATAATAGGATATTGGGCAAGCGTTATTTTCTGGACCATCAATTCAAGTTGGTCAACCACAAAAGAGATTCCACGGACACCAACCCTACCACCTTGGCCATTGGCCATGAGTTCAGTTATGAGACAAAACTCTATGATTTTGGGCAATCCGGAACAAATGCCGCTTTTGGGCAAGACCCGTTCGAATCGCCCATAGAGGACCGTGCCAGGTTGAAGACAATGTCCAATACGGGTACAGTGGAATTTTCAAACAAGATTTTGGGAAAGGTAAAGGGGAGTGTCGGACTTTATAACTACAACTACTTTTTCAATAGTCTTTTGATAACCGACCAAGGCACCATTCAAAACAAGCTGGAAGGAGAGGAAATTGTGGTTGGAGGGGGGTATTCCAAAACACTGGGACGATTGTTCCTGAAAGGGGACCTGAACTATACGGTATCGGGGGATCTTACCGGAAACTCCCTGGATGCCATGGCAAACTATCGAGTAAATGACAATAACTCCGTTATAGGTGCAATCCACATAGCATCCAGAATGCCCGATTTTAATTATCTGCTCTATCAAAGCGATTATCGAAATTTTAACTGGCAGAATACGGATGTTTTCGAAAAACAGCAGACCCAAAGCATCAAGTTCGGGTTTGATTCAAAAACGATCGGAAGGATAGAGGCGGAATACAGTGCCGTTGACAATTACACTTACTTTGCCTCAACCGCCACCCAAGAGCAGATCGATGCCGGTGAGGAGACCGCATTTGTCCGACCTTTTCAAGAAACCAATACCATCAAACACCTACGGGTAAAATATACCAAGGAACTAAAGTGGAGAAAATGGGCCTTGGCCAACTCGGTATTGTACCAGGATGTTACCCAGGACAGCCAAGTGCTGAACTTGCCCCAAGTGTTGACCAGGAACACCATATATTTTTCGAGCGATGTTTTTAAAAAGGCCATGTTCATGCAAACGGGGATTACCTTTAAATACTTTACCACCTATAACATGAATGCCTATAACCCATTGTTGGGAGAATTTTATATCCAAAACAACGAAGAGTTTGGCGGCTATCCTTTGTTGGATGTCTTCATCAATGCCAAGGTGAGGCAAACACGGATTTATTTTAAGGCAGAACATCTAAATTCCATCTTCTCCGAACCCAACTACTATTCGGCCCCTAATTATCCGTATCGGGATTTTGTCATCCGTTTTGGTTTGGTCTGGAATTTCTTTTCCTAAAGTTATCATAACATTCAAATAATTGCCATCTGAAAAACAGCATTTTACAACTTTGGTGTTTTTTTGAAAAAAAATAAGGGCAAAACTATTTGCGGAGAAAAAATAACCTGATTATATTTGCACCCGCTTAGCTGACAAGGCTGGGTGTTTTTCGGAAGGGGGTTCGGTCGATGTGGCCGATTTTTTTTCTGGGAGAACAAGGAAAAGAAGTTCATGTACATATTGCAATGAGACAGCGTAATTAAAGAGAAGAACCATTTTGATCTGGGGATCGTGGATTTGTGCAGCGGTATCGCTTTTGGAGATATTTAACGATGTACAATGAAGAGTTTGATCCTGGCTCAGGATGAACGCTAGCGGCAGGCCTAACACATGCAAGTCGAGGGGCAGCGGGGATTGCTTGCAATCCGCCGGCGACCGGCGCACGGGTGCGGAACGCGTATGGAACCTGCCCCTGTCAGGGGAATAGCCCAGGGAAACTTGGATTAATGCCCCATGGTACCGCGATATCGCATGATATCGTGGTTAAAGATTTATCGGACAGGGATGGCCATGCGTGCCATTAGCTTGTTGGTGGGGTAACGGCCCACCAAGGCAACGATGGCTAGGGGCCCTGAGAGGGGGATCCCCCACACTGGTACTGAGACACGGACCAGACTCCTACGGGAGGCAGCAGTGAGGAATATTGGACAATGGTGGGAACACTGATCCAGCCATGCCGCGTGCAGGATGACCGCCCTATGGGTTGTAAACTGCTTTTGCACGGGAAGAAACCTCCCCTCGTGAGGGGAGCTGACGGTACCGTGAGAATAAGGACCGGCTAACTCCGTGCCAGCAGCCGCGGTAATACGGAGGGTCCGAGCGTTATCCGGAATCATTGGGTTTAAAGGGTCCGTAGGCGGGCCTGTAAGTCAGGGGTGAAAGTCTGTGGCTCAACCATAGAATTGCCTTTGATACTGCAGGTCTTGAGTCATGGTGGGGTTGCCGGAACATGTGGTGTAGCGGTGAAATGCATAGATATCACATAGAACACCGATCGCGAAGGCAGGTGACCAACCATCGACTGACGCTGATGGACGAAAGCGTGGGTAGCGAACGGGATTAGATACCCCGGTAGTCCACGCCGTAAACGATGGATACTAGCTGTGGGGGCGCAAGCCTCCGTGGCCAAGCGAAAGTGATAAGTATCCCACCTGGGGAGTACGTTCGCAAGAATGAAACTCAAAGGAATTGACGGGGGCCCGCACAAGCGGTGGAGCATGTGGTTTAATTCGATGATACGCGAGGAACCTTACCAGGGCTTAAATGCAGGCTGCATAAGCTAGAGATAGCTTTTTCTTCGGACCGCCTGCAAGGTGCTGCATGGTTGTCGTCAGCTCGTGCCGTGAGGTGTCAGGTTAAGTCCTATAACGAGCGCAACCCCTGCCGTTAGTTGCCAGCGAGTCAAGTCGGGGACTCTAACGGGACTGCCGGTGCAAACCGTGAGGAAGGTGGGGATGACGTCAAATCATCACGGCCCTTACGTCCTGGGCCACACACGTGCTACAATGGCCGGTACAGAGGGCAGCCACCCCGCAAGGGGGCGCGGATCTACAAAACCGGTCACAGTTCGGATCGGGGTCTGCAACTCGACCCCGTGAAGCTGGAATCGCTAGTAATCGGATATCAGCCATGATCCGGTGAATACGTTCCCGGGCCTTGTACACACCGCCCGTCAAGCCATGGAAGCCGGGAGTGCCTGAAGTCCGTCACCGCAAGGAGCGGCCTAGGGCAAAATCGGTAACTAGGGCTAAGTCGTAACAAGGTAGCCGTACCGGAAGGTGCGGCTGGAACACCTCCTTTCTAGAGAAGGGCGTTCCGGTGCCTTTCCGCGTTCCCGGTCGGGTGGTCCTTTTCTTTTCCGCTGTCTTGCGATATGTCTTTTTTGCATACTGGCATTTTTGGGCCAAGACAGTCTCATAGCTCAGCTGGTTAGAGCGCTACACTGATAATGTAGAGGTCGGCAGTTCGAGTCTGCCTGAGACTACAGGGCAAGCAAAGCTTGCGGTTATAGGCTTTGGGTTTTGGGCTCAGGGTTTATAAAAGTTCTTTAAAAAAAATATTGAATAGGAAATTCTGGAAGTTGGGACACCAGTTGTTGGTTCTTGGTCGATGGTTGATGGAGATACGGTCAACGAACAATGGACAACGATCGACTGGACTGGGGAATTAGCTCAGCTGGCTAGAGCGCCTGCCTTGCACGCAGGAGGTCAAGGGTTCGACTCCCTTATTCTCCACTTTATCCCCGCGGAGGCGGGGATCTCAAAGGGACTTCACCGATCAAGGTCGGTAATTTTCCGGAGGGATGCCAGATCAAGTTTGGCACAAGGCTCATTGACATATTGGGACGGAGCACCATGGTTATCCATGGATGCGAAGTCAAAGAAGAAACACGAAGTAGAATAGAATAACAAGGATTACGAGGGCGTCCCGTCTTAGGGCGGGATGCGACAAGCAAAAGAAGGGCGTATGGGGGATGCCTGGGCTCTCAGAGGCGACGAAGGACGCGATAAGCTGCGAAAATCCACGGGGAGCTGCACATGAGCGTTGATCCGTGGGTGTCCGAATGGGGCAACCCACTTGGTTGAAGGCCAAGTACCCCGCAAGGGGGGCGAACCCGCCGAACTGAAACATCTAAGTAGGCGGAGGAAGAGAAAACAAGAGTGATTCCGAGAGTAGTGGCGAGCGAAATCGGAGCAGCCCAAACCAGAGTTGTCTCGGCAATTCTGGGGTTGTAGGACCACGATGTTCTTTGCGCGACGAACCGGAAGCAGTTGGAAAGCTGCACGATAGGGGTGACAGTCCCGTACGGGCAAGGAGCGTTAAAGATAGTGGTATCCTGAGTAGCGCGGGGCACGTGAAACCCTGTGTGAATCCGGCGGGACCATCCGCCAAGGCTAAATACTCCTGGGAGACCGATAGTGAACCAGTACCGTGAGGGAAAGGTGAAAAGAACCCTGAACAAGGGAGTGAAACAGACCCTGAAACCATACGCCTACAAGCGGTCGGAGCCAGCATGCTGGTGACGGCGTGCCTTTTGCATAATGAGCCTACGAGTCACTTTTACCGGCAAGGTTAAGCACTTATGGTGCGCAGCCGCAGCGAAAGCGAGTCTGAACAGGGCGCCACAGTCGGTAGTAGTGGACGCGAAACCGTGCGATCTACCCATGGGCAGGTTGAAGCTGTGGTAACACACAGTGGAGGACCGAACCCGTTGACGTTGAAAAGTCTTGGGATGACCTGTGGGTAGGGGTGAAAGGCCAATCAAGCTCGGAAATAGCTCGTACTCCCCGAAATGCATTTAGGTGCAGCGTTGCATATGTTTCATAGAGGTAGAGCTACTGATTGGATGCGGGGGCTTCACCGCCTACCAATTCCTGACAAACTCCGAATGCTATGAAATAGAGTGCAGCAGTGAGGGCATGGGTGCTAAGGTCCATGTCCGAGAGGGAAAGAACCCGGACCATCGGCTAAGGTCCCCAAATATGTGCTAAGTTGACAAAACGCGGTGGGACTGCATGGACAGCCAGGATGTTGGCTTGGAAGCAGCCATCCATTTAAAGAGTGCGTAACAGCTCACTGGTCGAGCGGTCCCGCATGGATAATGATCGGGCATAAGCACATTACCGAAGCCATGGACCCACGTTGTGGGTGGTAGGGGAGCATTCCGTTCTGCGTTGAAGCGGGCCTGCGAGGTCCCGTGGAGCGTACGGAAACGAAAATGTAGGCATAAGTAACGACAATGCGGGCGAGAAACCCGCACGCCGAAAGACCAAGGTTTCCCCGGCCATGCTAATCAGCCGGGGGTCAGTCGGGACCTAACACGAACCCGCAAGGGGCAGTGGATGGGCAACGGGTCAACATTCCCGTACCCGCAGTGCGACAAAAGTGACGGGGCGCCGGAGTTGGTGCGCACAGACGGAATTGTGCGTTGAACCTTCGGGGATAGTACACCAAGGCCACGGCCGCGGTGATAATCCAGCGTAGGCGCCTCCAAGAAAAGCGAGCATTGCGGCCCGTACCGTAAACCGACACAGGTGGTCGGGATGAGAATTCTAAGGCGCTCGAGAGATTCATGGTCAAGGAACTAGGCAAAATGGACGCGTAACTTCGGGAGAAGCGTCGCTCCCCTTCCGGGGGAGCCGCAGTGAACTGGTCCAGGCGACTGTTTATCAAAAACACAGGGCTCTGCCAAATCGAAAGATGAAGTATAGGGCCTGACACCTGCCCGGTGCCGGAAGGTTAAAGGGAGATGTCATCCGCAAGGAGAAGCATTGAACTGAAGCCCCGGTAAACGGCGGCCGTAACTATAACGGTCCTAAGGTAGCGAAATTCCTTGTCGGGTAAGTTCCGACCTGCACGAATGGTGCAACGATCTGGACACTGTCTCGACCATGATCTCGGTGAAATTGTAGTATCGGTGAAGATGCCGGTTACCCGCAGTGGGACGAAAAGACCCCGTGCACCTTTACTATAGCTTCGTATTGACCCTGGGCAAGGGATGTGTAGGATAGCTGGGAGGATTTGAAGCGCTGTCGCCAGGCAGTGTGGATCCGTTGTTGAAATACCAGCCTTCGTTTGTCCGGGGCCTAACCCAGCAATGGGGACAGTGCGTGGTGGGTAGTTTGACTGGGGTGGTCGCCTCCAAAAGAGTATCGGAGGCTTCCAAAGGTGCCCTCAACACGGTTGGCAATCGTGTGCAGAGTGCAATGGCACAAGGGAGCTTGACTGTGAGACATACAGGTCGATCAGGTACGAAAGTAGAGCATAGTGATCCGGTGGTTCCGCATGGAAGGGCCATCGCTCAAAGGATAAAAGGTACGCCGGGGATAACAGGCTGATCTCCCCCAAGAGCTCACATCGACGGGGGGGTTTGGCACCTCGATGTCGGCTCGTCACATCCTGGGGCTGGAGAAGGTCCCAAGGGTTGGGCTGTTCGCCCATTAAAGTGGCACGCGAGCTGGGTTCAGAACGTCGTGAGACAGTTCGGTCTCTATCTACTGCGGGCGTGAGAGATTTGAGTGGATCTGATTCTAGTACGAGAGGACCGAATTGGACCGACCGCTGGTGCACCGGTTGTCCCGCCAGGGGCATCGCCGGGTAGCTACGTCGGGATGGGATAAGCGCTGAAGGCATATAAGCGCGAAACCCGCCACAAGATGAGATCTCTTTAAAGGGCCGTGGGAGACGACCACGTCGATAGGCCGCAGGTGGAAGTGCAGCGATGCATGCAGCCGAGCGGTACTAATTGCCCGTGAGCTTGCGCATTGCCCTCGCAAAGCCCTTGTTATGGCACACACTTCGTTGCCTCTTCTTTTGGCGCGCAGGGATGCGCCGTCCCAACATATGTCATATGACCATACAGCATTGAAGATCTAGGTGGCCATGGCGACGGGGCACACCCCTTCCCATCCCGAACAGGGAAGTTAAGCCCGTTTGCGCCGATGGTACTGCCACACCAGGTGGGAGAGTAGGTCGCCGCCTTCCTTGGAGCCCCCTCACGAAAGTGAGGGGGCTTTTTTGTTTTTAAATTTTTCTCCTGAGCAGCAGCGCATTTCCTTGTCAGGGAAATAAAAAACTCCCCAAGAAATAGTATCTCGGGGAGTACCCATAAAAAATAGTTTGGTTGGAAATTTACGGGTTAAATTCTCGGCAAATCACCATCTCCTTTTAAAGGTAGTTTGGATTGTCCCATTAAATAGGCATCGACATGATGTGCAGCCTGTCTTCCTTCGGATATGGCCCAAACAATCAATGATTGGCCCCTTCTCTGGTCTCCGGCAACAAATATGCCCGGCACATTGGTTTTATAATCGACGGCTGATGCCTTGATATTGGTTCTAGGGTCCATTTCCAATCCAAGTTGGTCGGCAATTGAGGTTTCGGAACCTGTGAAACCAAGGGCCAACAAAGCCAAATCGCATTCCCACTCTTTTTCTGTTCCTTCCACTTCTTTGAGTATGGGACGTTGGCCTGGAATGGTTTCCCAAACGACTTCCGTGGTGATCAAACCTTTTAAGTTGCCTTTGTCATCCCCAATGAATTTTTTTGTGGAAATACTGAACACCCGATCTGCACCTTCCTTATGTGAAGAACTGGTCCGCAGGCGCATGGGCCAAAAGGGCCATGGCTGGTCTTCCGGACGTTCTGGGGTACCCTTGGGCATGATTTCAAAATTGGTGACGGAAACAGCACCTTGCCTGAGGGAGGTTCCAATACAGTCCGACCCAGTATCCCCACCGCCAATGACGATCACTTTTTTTCCTCTTGCGGAAATATCCTCCCCTTTAAAAGGAATGCCATCAACCTTGCGATTGTTCTGGGGTAAAAAGTCCATGGCCTGGGTTACACCTTTGAGGTCAGAACCTGGAATGGGAAGGTTTCTCCGTACCGTGGCGCCACCACAAAGTACCAGTGCATCAAATTCTTTTTTGAGGTCATCGGCATTTACGTCTGCCCCCACATGTACCCCAGTTTTGAATTGGATACCTTCTTTTTCCATAATATCAAGACGTCTGTCAATGATTTGCTTTTCCATCTTAAAGTCAGGAATGCCATATCTCAATAAACCCCCTACTTTTTCATCCCTTTCAAAAACCGTTACCATATGTCCGGCACGATTCAACTGTTGTGCTGCGGCAAGGCCTGCGGGTCCAGATCCAATGACCGCAACGTTCTTTCCCGTACGTTTAGCAGGTGGTTCCGGCTTGATCCATCCATTTTTAAAGGCGGTCTCCACAATGTTTTTCTCAATGTTTTCAATGGAAACTGGGTCTTCGTTGATGCCCAATACACATGCTTCCTCGCAGGGAGCAGGGCACAATCTACCTGTAAATTCAGGAAAATTGTTGGTGGAATGCAAAATCTTGGTCGCTTTTTCCCATTTGCCTTGATATACCGCATCATTAAAATCTGGAATCAGATTGCCCAACGGGCAACCGCTATGGCAAAATGGGATACCGCAATCCATGCAACGGGCTCCTTGATTTTTAAGCTCGGCTTCTTTTAGTGGAACGGTAAACTCCTTATAGTTTTTGATGCGCTCCTTGACAGGGGCATAGGATTCTATCTTCCTGTCAAATTCCATAAATCCTGTTATCTTTCCCATCTCTCAAATTATAAGGTTTCCACTTTTTCTTGTTCCAATCTTATCAGTGCTTGGCGGTATTCCTCAGGGAACACTTTAATGAATTTTGGAAGACATTTTTCCCAATTTTCCAAAATTTCCTGTGCCAATGGACTCAGTGTTGCATTGTAATGATTCTCAATCAATTCCCTCAATTGTTTAACATCATTGTCCTCACTCACAGGGAGTAGATTAAGGTCTTCCCCATTACATTTTCTTTCGAAGGAACCATCCCTGTTGTAGACATAGGCAATGCCACCGCTCATCCCGGCGCCAAAATTCCTCCCGACGGTCCCAAGAATCACTGCAACCCCTCCGGTCATGTATTCACAACCGTGATCGCCGATGCCTTCAACAACTGCTTTGGCACCCGAGTTGCGCACACAGAAACGCTCTCCTGCTTTTCCATTGATATAGGCCTCACCGGAAGTGGCACCATACAGCGCTACATTGCCGATAATAATATTTTCCTCTGGCTTAAAGGTGGATTTAAAAGGCACCTTCACCACCAATTTGGCACCGGACAGTCCTTTGCCCAGATAGTCGTTGGTGTTTCCATTGACGACCATGGTAAGACCTTTGGTGGCAAATGCCCCAAAGCTTTGTCCGGCAGATCCAGTAAAGTTCAGTTTGAGGGTATTGTCAGGAAGGCCTTCGGCACCATATATTTTGGAAATCTCGTTGCTGATGATGGCTCCCACTGACCTGTTTGTATTGTGGATTGGAAAGTCCAAGGAGGTCTTTTCCTTTCTGAACAGTGCTGGGTGGGCCTTGGCTATGATATCAAACTCAATGGATTTATCGACATTGTGCTTTTGCTTTTCCGTATTGTATAATTTGGTCCCTTCGGGCACATCTACTTGATATAGAATCGGACTTAAATCGATTCCGGCAGCCTTGTAATGATCAATGGCTTTTTTTCGATCCAGTTTTTGCACCTGTCCCACCATTTCGTTGACGGTCCTGAATCCTAATTTTGCCATGATTTCACGTAGTTCTTGGGCCACAAAGTACATGTAGTTGACCACATGTTCCGGTTTGCCCTGGAATTTTTTGCGTAGCTCGGGATTCTGTGTGGCAATGCCCACTGGACAGGTGTTCAAGTGGCACACGCGCATCATGATGCACCCAGAAGCTACCAGAGGGGCGGTGGCGAAACCGAATTCTTCGGCTCCCAAGAGGCACGCTATGGCCACATCCCTTCCGGTTTTCAATTGCCCATCACACTCCAATACAATCCTATTTCTCAAATCATTGAGGACCAAGGTCTGTTGCGCCTCGGCTATGCCCAATTCCCAAGGTAGCCCGGCATGCTTCAGGGAAGTCAAGGGAGAAGCTCCCGTTCCACCATCATAACCAGAGATAAGGACAACATCGGCCTTGGCCTTTGCAACCCCAGCGGCTACGGTGCCCACGCCCACTTCGGAAACCAACTTCACATTGATCCGAGCCTCTCTGTTCGCGGATTTGAGGTCATAGATCAATTGGGAAAGGTCCTCGATGGAATAAATATCGTGGTGCGGTGGCGGGGAAATCAGTCCCACATAAGGAGTTGAATTTCGGGTTTTGGCAATGGCAGGATCTACCTTTGGACCTGGCAATTGCCCACCTTCACCGGGTTTAGCACCCTGTGCCATTTTTATTTGTATCTCTTGGGCATTGGCCAGATAGTTGGAGGTGACCCCAAACCTGCCCGATGCCACTTGTTTGATGGCACTGTTTTTCCAATCGCCTGTCTGACTTCTATAAAAACGAGCCGAATCCTCTCCACCTTCCCCAGAATTACTCTTCCCACCAATGCGGTTCATGGCAATCGCAAGATTTTCATGGGCCTCCTTGCTGATACTTCCGTAGGACATGGCGCCCGTCTTGAACCGTTTTACGATTTCGGTCCAAGATTCAACTTCTTCAAGTGGAATGGGGTCATAGTTCGAAAACTCAAACAATCCACGGATGGTCATTAAGTTTTTGGACTGCTCATTGACCAATTGGGAATACTCCTTGTAAGTCTCCGGCTCGTTATTGCGCACCGATTTTTGAAGTTTGGCAATGGTCAATGGATTGAACATGTGTTTTTCGCCATTCCTTCTCCAACGGTACTCACCACCAATCTCAATATCCAGATTGGCTGCTAATTCCTGTGTCTTGAATGCTTTTTTGTGGCGTTTGGCAATCTCCTTTTCAATCTCATACAAACCTATGCCCTGAATACGCGTTGGCGTATTGGGGAAGTATTTGTCCACCACTTTGGTATTGATACCGATGCATTCGAATAGTTGGGATCCCCGGTATGAATTCAGGGTAGAGATCCCAATTTTGTTCATTACCTTCAAGATACCCTTGCCAATGGCCTTGTTGTAGTTGTTGATGGCTTCCTCAAAGGTATATTCCGTAATGTTGTTTTCTTTTATTTGCTCCCCTATGATTTCGTTCACCAGATAAGGGTTGATGGCACTTGCACCAAAACCGAACAGCAGTGCGAAATGGTGCACTTCCCTAGGTTCTGCAGACTCCACTATGATGCTCAGCTTGGAGCGTTTGCCCAATTTTCGCAGACCACTGTTCACGTAGGAACAGGCCAAAAGTGCCGGAATTGCGGCCATTTCGGTGCTCACCATCCTGTCTGAAAGGATAATGATGTTGGCTCCTTCATCAATGGCATCAAAGGCTTGCTGCAGGATTGAATCCAAGGCCTCTTCCAAGCCATTGTGTCCTTTTGCGATCTCGTACAGCATGGAAATGGATACCACTTTATAATCTGGGCTGGAGTCGTAGTTTTTGATTTTATCCAGATCCTCTTTGGAGATTACCGGATTTTGGATTTTCAATTTTCTACAGTGCAGTTCGGTGATGTCAAAAATATTTTGGTCACTACCCAACGTAAGGCTGATATCCGTGATCAATTCTTCCCGGATGCCGTCCAGGGGAGGGTTGGTAACCTGGGCAAATAATTGTTTGAAATAATTGTAGATCAGCTGAGGGCGTTCGGACAAGACGGCAATGGGCGTATCCGACCCCATGGAACCAATGGGCTCCTTGCCCTTTTCGGCCGTGGGCATGATGATCGTATTGATGTCCTCCAAGGTATAACCGAATGCCGCCCTACGGGTGGCCAATGGAAATTCACCAAAGAAAACAGGGCAATCATTATAGGGGATGTCCCTAAGATGCACCAAGTTGTTTTTCAGCCATTTTTGGTATGGATGTTTCTTGGCGATGGATTCCTTGATTTCCTCATCGTTCACGATACGGCCTTCCTCCATGTTCACCAAGAACATTTTTCCAGGTTCCAGACGTCCATGGAATTCGATATCCTCTGGGTCCAACTCCAATACCCCGGTTTCGGATGACATGATGACATAGCCCTTTTTGGTCACCGAATATCTTGATGGCCTCAGGCCGTTTCTATCCAATACGGCCCCGATATAATTCCCATCAGTGAACGGGATGGAGGCCGGACCGTCCCAAGGCTCCATCAAACAGGAATTGTATTCGTAGAAAGCCCTTTTGGATTCTGACATTTCCTTGTTCTTTTCCCATGCCTCCGGTACCAGCATCATCATGACCTCTGGTAGCGAGCGGCCGGTCATCAACAACAGTTCCACTACCATGTCCATGGTGGCCGAGTCTGATTTGCCGGGAAGTACCACAGGAAGGATTTTTTTGATATCCTCCCCAAACCAATCACTCTGCATCAATTCTTCCCGGGAGCGCATGCGGGACACATTCCCACGAAGCGTGTTTATCTCCCCATTGTGGCACATATATCGGAAAGGCTGGGCCAGATCCCAAGTAGGGAACGTATTGGTGGAAAACCTTTGGTGCACCAGAGCCAAGCGGGTCACCACCCGAGGGTCCAAAAGGTCTTCATAATATTTACTGATGTCCTTAGGGACCAAAAGTCCTTTGAATATGATGATCTTGGTTGAAAGACTGGGCAAATAGAAATACTTGCTCTGTGATAACTTGCTCTCTATGATAGCATGCTCCGTGATTTTTCTGGCGATGAACAGCTTCAGGTTGAATTGAAAGTCGTCCAGTGCCTCACCTTTGCCAATGAACACCTGTTTCACAAAGGGCTCTGTTTCCGCGGCGATCCTGCCCGGTACGGAACGGTTTATAGGAACATCACGCCATCCCAAGAGTTGAAGTCCCTGGTTTTTTATATTTTCCTCAAGAACGGATATGCAATAATCCCGCTGGTTTTCCTTTTGCGGGAGAAAAACGTTGCCTACGGCATATTCGCCCACATCTGGTAAAGTGAACTTGCAGACCTCGTTGAAGAAATCATGTGGGATATCGATAAGAATACCGGCACCATCCCCAGTCTTGCCATCTGCACTAACGGCACCACGGTGTTCCAATTTATCCAAAATCTCCAGGGCCTTATGGATGATATCATTGGATTTTTTTCCTTTTAGACTGCAGATAAAGCCCGCGCCACAATTATCATGCTCAAATTCGGGTAAATATAAACCTTGTCTTTCCAATCCCATCATTATGATATTTCTTCAAAAATATCATTTTCAGTGAATTAATGGCAAGGTTTTAAAATGATTCCAATTAAATCATCAAGGTATTGATGGAAAGGTTAAAAAATATGCAATATCAAAATTTGACCAATGTTAAATTATGATTATCTCAAAACGCTGCCGTTTGAAAAAAGAAACCTGCAAAAAAGGGAGGGGGAAAGGGAATATTTGGGGAATACGTTCCTTAAATCTTGTAAAAACAAGGGTACAATGGTCCAAATATTAAAATAATCTGAAGGACCCCCTATTTTTTGGAGGGTGACTCCAAAGAGTTTTTTTAATTTTTTAGGATACTTCTTGAAATAACGATTTTTTGAATTTCCGAAGTGCCCTCATAGATCTGGGTAATCTTTGCATCACGCATCAAACGTTCCACATGGTAATCCTTCACATAGCCATTGCCGCCATGTATTTGCACAGCTTCCACTGCGGTTTCCATCGCCACTTCTGAGGCATAGAGTTTTGCCATGGCGCCAGAGAGGGTATAATCGTTCCCCATATCTTTATCACATGCGGCTTGGTATACCAAATGCCGCGCAGCCTGTATTTTGGTATGCATGTCGGCCAATTTGAAGGCAATGGCTTGGTGATTGGCAATTTCAGTGCCAAATGCTTTGCGTTCCTTGGAGTATTTCAGTGCCAGTTCATAGGCTCCCGCGGCTATGCCCAACGCCTGTGCGGCGATGCCAATTCTTCCCCCGGCCAGGGTCTTCATGGCGAATTTGAAGCCAAAACCATCTTCTTTTATGCGGTTCTCCTTGGGAACCTTGACGTCATTAAAAAGCAGGGAATGCGTATCACTGCCCCTTATGCCCAGTTTGTTTTCTTTCGGACCTATCTCAAAACCCTCCATTCCTTTTTCAACAATAAGAGCATTGATGCCCTTGTGGCCCTTTTCCACATGGGTTTGGGCAATCACCAAGAACACTTCGGCGGTGCCTCCGTTGGTAATCCAATTTTTGGTCCCGTTCAGGATATAGTGGTCGCCTTTGTCAATTGCAGTTGTTTTTTGGGAGGTGGCATCACTGCCCGCCTCGGGTTCGGAAAGGCAAAAGGCTCCAATGACCTCGCCAGTTGCCAATCGGGTCAGGTACTTTTCCTTTTGTGCCTCGGTGCCAAAAGTCTCCAGACCCCAACACACCAAGGAGTTGTTTACGGATACCATTACCGAGGCCGATGCATCTATTTTGGACAATTCCTCCATGACCAATACGTAGGAAAGGGTATCCAATCCACTGCCGCCGTACTTTTCATCGACCATCATTCCCAAAAAGCCTAAATCTCCCATTTTCCGAATAAGTTCCGCAGGAAATTTTTGGGTCTCGTCCCGTTCTATTACCCCGGGCAAAAGCTCGTTTTGGGCAAAGTCCCTTGCTGCTTGTTGAATCATTGACTGCTCTTCGGTAAGATTAAAGTCCATATTGTTGAAAATGGTATAAAGAATAGTGCAAATATAAAGTTTGCAAAAACAATCCCATACGTTTTGATATGGGTATGTGCCGTTTTTAAGCAAAGTTTAATTCTTCAAATCCTCTTTAAGGATAATAGGATTTTCCATATCTTACCACGATAGAAAATGCGAACTACTTTACTTGAAAACCCTAAAACGAACTAAACAATGGAAACTATTATTGTAATTGTCTTCTTGGCCGGCTACCTAGCCATTACACTTGAACACAATCTGAAAATAGACAAGCTTATCCCTGCCTTGGCCATGATGGCCGTACTATGGTCCATAATCGCCTTAGTACATATGCCTGTGTTTGAGGTGAATACCGAATTGCAAAACTTGGAGCCTACCCATCTTGATGAAATCTTGTTGCATCATTTGGGAAAGACCGCGGAAATTCTGGTGTTCTTGTTGGGAGCCATGACCATTGTGGAGATCATTGATTACTTTGATGGTTTTGCCACCATTAAAAACTATATCAAAACACGGAGCAAACGGAAACTGCTTTGGATTTTTTCGATACTGGCGTTTGTACTTTCTGCAATCATTGACAACCTCACCGCAACCATTGTGTTGATCACCATTTTACAAAAAGTATTGAAAGACAGGGAATTGCGTCTTTGGTTTGCTGGGCTTATCGTTATTGCGGCCAATGCGGGGGGAGCTTGGTCCCCGATTGGCGATGTGACCACTACCATGCTTTGGATCGGTAAAAAAGTATCCGCTGCCCAGCTGATAGAACACGTTCTTATCCCTTCGATCGTCTGTATGGTGGTGCCTGTTTTGGTGGCCGGCCGATTGAAGATTTTTGGCGGCAAGATCGATATGGAAGCCGATGCTGGCGAAAAACCAAAATCACCCTATGGTTCCACAATGCTCTATCTAGGGTTGGGCGCCATTGTTTTTGTGCCTTTTTTCAAAACAATCACCCATCTGCCACCATACGTGGGAATGATGTTATCCTTGGCCATTGTGGCCACATTTGCCGAAATATACAGCAGCGCCAAGTTCAGTATTTCCAGTGTTGATGGCGAGAGTGACGAAGCGGCACACCATAGTCCAGTGCACCATTCCCTGTCCAAAATTGAATTGCCCAGCATTCTTTTCTTCTTGGGGATTTTATTGGCCGTTGCTGCATTGGAATCGTTGGGTATGTTGTTCGAATTTGCAAAAACTTTGGACACCACGATGCCCTATTTGGGTACAGAATCTGAAGGGGAATTGGTTTCGGACCTTGTTGTGTTGGTACTGGGGTTGGGATCTGCCGTTATTGACAACGTCCCGCTGGTTGCGGCAAGTATGGGCATGTTCTCCGTGCCGATTGATGATCCCGTATGGCACTTTATCGCCTATTCTGCGGGAACCGGAGGTAGTATACTGATCATTGGTTCTGCCGCCGGGGTTGTGGCCATGGGTATGGAAAAGATAGATTTCTTTTGGTACCTCAAAAAAATAGGATGGTTGGCGTTGTTGGGATTTTTGGCTGGATCGGGTGCCCTTATGTTGATTAGAAATTTAGTGCTCAATGCATAATTTGTTGTCAAAAACCCCGTTATATTAGCAATTAAATTGGGGATTTTATATGATTTTTTTTCAAGATTTAGAACAAGGGGCGGAAATTGGCGCATCCATTTCCGAAGAGAAGACCCTTTCCGTTATTGATTTGATCGTTAACGGTGGTACAGGAAGTATAGTGATCATCATGGTGCTTTTTGTCTTACTTTTTGTTGCGCTCTACATTTATTTTGAACGCATATTTGCCATTAAGGCGGCGTCCAAAATCGACAAGAACTTCATGAACCAGATTCGGGACCATGTCATGAACGGCAAGCTCGAGGCCGCTAAATTGTTGTGTGCCCAAAATGACTCACCGGTTGCCCGATTAACGGAAAAAGGTATTTCACGAATCGGCAAACCGTTGGATGACATCAATACCGCCATTGAGAATGCAGGCACATTGGAGGTGTACAAACTTGAAAAAAATGTCAGCGTGTTGGCCACTGTGGCAGGCGCTGCTCCCATGATCGGGTTTTTGGGAACCGTGATCGGTATGATTTTGGCATTCCATGAAATGGCCAGTAGTGGAGGACAGGCAGAAATGGGTTCTCTGGCATCCGGTATATATACGGCCATGACCACAACGGTTGCTGGATTGGTAGTGGGTATCATCGCCTATATCGGATACAACCACTTGGTAAACCGAACCGATAAGGTAATACACAAGATGGAGGCCAATGCGGTTGAATTTTTGGACCTGTTGAATGAACCTGTCTAGGATTTCCATATGAAATTGAAAGGAAGAAATAAGGTCAGCCCGGAGTTTAGCATGTCATCAATGACAGACATCGTATTTCTGCTTTTGGTGTTCTTCATGTTGACCTCCAACGCTCCCAATGCATTGGATTTGCTCTTGCCCAAGGCAAAGGGAAAATCCACCAATACACAAAATGTATCGGTCACCATCAACAAGGACCTGGAATATTTTGTGAACAACGAGCAGATCAGTAAAGAATACATTGAAATTGAACTAAAAAAGGTACTTGAAGGTCAAGAAAAACCTACCATCATTCTAAGGGCAGAAGAAAGCGTGGCCATTAAAGAGGCCGTAAACGTAATGGACATTGCCAATAGGAACAGTTACAAGGTCATCTTGGCTGTACGACCCAAATAATGTCGTTTTTAGATACGAGACACAAGAAAAAATCATTTACGCTTACCACACTTATATTAAGCGCGTTACTTCTATTGCTTTTTTACATCGGTCTCACCTATTTGGACCCACCCATTGAAAATGGAATAGCCGTGAATTTTGGCACCATGGATTTTGGTAGTGGTGAGGTACAACCCAAAGAAAAGGTGCGCTCCGAACCCAAGGAAGTGGTAAGTCAGCCTGTGGAGCAAGTTCAGCCGCAGGAAACCGTACAGGAGACTGTGGAAGAAGAACCGGTTGAAAAGGTCCTCACCAGTGAAACTGAGGAAACCATAAAGATCAAACAGCAACAGGAGGCAAAGCGAAAAGCGGATGAAGCTGCCAAGAAGGCCCAGGCCGAAGCGGAACGTATCGCCAAGGAAAAGAGAGATGCGGAAGAGCGCATAAAACAAGAGCAGGATGCCAAGAAGAAGAGTTTGGATGCCCTGATAGGGGGTATTGGTAAATCTGACGGCACCACTACAGGAAGTGAAGGGAATGACAATAGAGCAGGGGACAAGGGACAACCGGATGGCGACCCCTACGCCACTACCTATTATGGAGCTCCCGGCAGTGGAAGTGGAACAGGCGGTTATGGACTCAACGGAAGGTCCTTGGTAAGCCAAGGAAAAGTGCAGCAAGAGTGCAATGAAGATGGGAGGGTCGTGGTCAGGATCGTGGTGGACAGGACAGGACGTGTGATCGAGGCAACGCCAGGGGTAAAGGGGACCACCAACAATGCTCCCTGTCTTTTGGAGCCTGCCAAAAAAACAGCACTTCTCCATAAATGGAACTTGGATTCCAATGCACCACCACAGCAAATCGGCTTTGTGGTCGTCAACTTCAAATTGGGGCAATAGTGACCTACCAGGAAACCTTGGATTGGATGTTTGCCCAACTTCCAATGTACCAACAGAAAGGGGTAGCCGCACTCAACGCCAAATTGGACAACATCATCCTTTTTTCGGAAGTTTTGGGCAATCCCGAGCAAAAATTCAAGAGCATCCATGTGGCGGGCACCAATGGTAAAGGCTCCAGCAGTCACATGCTCGCATCGATCCTTCAGGAAGCGGGATACAAAGTTGGACTGTATACTTCTCCCCATTTAAAGGATTTTCGGGAACGGATCAAGATCAATGGCCAAATGGTTGGCAAAAAGTTCGTGCAGGATTTTATTGGGGACCACATGGAATTTTTAAAATATCACAAACTATCCTTTTTTGAGATGACCGTGGGGATGGCCTTTACCCATTTTGCTGAGGAAAAGGTCGATATTGCCATAGTTGAGGTAGGTTTGGGAGGCCGATTGGATTCCACGAACATTATCACACCTGAAGTTTCCTTGATTACCAACATTGGATTGGACCATACCCAGATGCTTGGCAATACCCTTGAGAAAATAGCCATGGAAAAAGCCGGGATCATAAAGCGGAAAGTTCCCGTGGTCATCAGTGAGCGTCAGCCTGAAACTGAAACGATATTCACCTTGATCGCTCGTCAAAGAAGGGCAAAAATTGTTTTTGCGGACACGTTGGAAATCCCGGAGTATGAATCGGATCTATTGGGAGACTACCAAGCGTGTAACATCCGTGGAGTGGTTGCCTGTTTGGAGCAATTGGAAGGGTTTTCGATATCCAAGGAAAATACCATCAAAGGGTTGAAAAATGTGGTAAAGAACACGGGCATTCAAGGCCGTTGGCAAATACTGCATGAAAATCCAAAGGTAATATGCGATACTGCGCATAACAAAGAGGGCCTGCAGTGGGTGCTCAAACAACTTGCGAGGCAGTCCTATAAAAAACTTCACCTTGTTCTGGGTTTTGTAAGCGACAAGGATATTGAGGGTGCGCTAAGGCTGTTCCCAAAAGATGCGGACTATTATTTTGTAAAACCCAATATTGCCCGTGGAATGGATCCTGGTGAGCTTGCCAAATTGGCCTATTCCATCGGGATTGAGGGGCAAGCCCATCCATCGGTTATAAAGGGATTTGAAGCGGCAATGTCATCGGCAGGGAGTGATGATTTGATCTTTGTGGGAGGCAGTACATTTGTGGTTGCTGAAATCGTGTGATTTTTTTCATGATATTCTTTTTTGTATGAAAAAAATGATGCTATATTTGCACTCCCATTTGAGAAAAAGGGATTGGGGCGCTTAGCTCAGCTGGTTCAGAGCACCTCGTTTACACCGAGGGGGTCGGGGGTTCGAACCCCTCAGCGCCCACAGCACCAAAATAAAGCCTTCGAAATGTTTCGGAGGCTTTTTGTTTTCAAAAAATCCATAAGAATTCTTCGGATATACTGAACCATTTGGTGGATTTGTATGGCTCCGGACTAATTCAAAATTGATTGGAAGATATACAGCATAAGCTAAAGACTTTACTATCTTTATAGCTGGGCCGGTTGAAAACAAATGGCCCATATTCCATATTTTCTGGGGACATAGGATTTTTAGAAAAAAACTTTCATTGTAAGCTTTGCGCAAAACAAAACCATCAACATCTTTTAAAGGTTGCATTTTTTTGCTAAATGCCATCATCATCATTCTTCTTTGTCAGTCTTGTCGAAATAAGGCCGAACCTACCATTAGGATAGGGTTCTCACAGTGTATAAGTGATCATATTTGGCGTAAGGCCATGAACGATAACATGAAACTGGAGGCTTTGTTGAATCCTTCGGTCAGTCTTAAAATCCTTGAAGCGGATCATGATATAGACCAGCAGATAAAACATATTGAACAATTGATAGGTGAGGATATGGATGTCATCATAGTCTCTCCACTTGAACCCAATAGGCTGGCCCCGGTGATCGAAAAAGCCTATGACAAGGGGATTCCCATAGTACTCATAGATCGCAAGATAAATTCGCAAAAGTATACCACGTATGTAGGGGCTGATAATTTTGAAGTAGGCATGAATGCTGGAAATATTATTCTCTCTTCCAAAAAACGCCCCATAAATGTTTTGGAAATCAAAGCAATGGATCGATCCTCCCCCAGCGTGGAACGTAGCCAAGGATTGCATCAGGTAATCGATAGGGAGCCCGGTGCCAATTTGGTAAAGACCCTCCCGCTCATCCCACTCGGTGGGGAAACCATGGTAGCATCCTTCGAACGACTTTTGGATTCGACCACCATTGATTATGCCTATACTTTTAATGACGATACGGCCTATCTGCTCTGGCAGCTTGCGAAGAGAAAAGGGCGTCACAACGAAATCAAATTCATTGGCACCGATGGATTGAATGGACCTGATGGCGGGGTCGAATTGGTTCGGAAGGGTATCCTCCACGCTACCATATTATATCCCACAGGAGGCTCGGAAGCCATTAAATTGGCACTAAAGATCCACAACAATGAGGAGGTGCCCAAAAACAACATATTGAACACCATTGTGATAGATAGGTTCAATGCCGATATCATGAAGGACCAATTCGATATCATTGACGAACAGCACGCCGATATTGAGAACCAGTTTGAGGTGATCGAAAGACAAAAGAACCAATATTATTTTCAAAACAACCTTCTTAAGATCACCATCGGGTCCTTGGCCATAATATTGGGATTGGCCCTTTACAGCATTTATTCTGTGGTGGCCATCAGAAAAAAGAACAGACAGCTCCAACTGACCAACGAGAAGGTCATCATCCAAAGAAACCAGATAGAGAAAATTGCCAACGAGGTGAAGGAAAGCAATGAGGCAAAATTGAATTTTTTCACTGGGCTGTCCCACGAGTTCAAAACTCCCATTACCTTGATATTGAGCTCAATCGAATCCTTGAGGGAAACTTTTAGGAGCAAAGGGCTGAAAA
Source organism: Allomuricauda sp. (assembly GCA_041391945.1). Taxonomy (GTDB): domain Bacteria; phylum Bacteroidota; class Bacteroidia; order Flavobacteriales; family Flavobacteriaceae; genus Flagellimonas. Next base: position 256,008 of record JAWKNC010000005.1, read on the forward strand.
TGGCCTATGAGTTTGAACTGATCCAGAACAATTCCAATAGGTTGTTGCGTTTGGTGAACAATTTATTGGATTTTAGAAAGGTGGAGGACCAACGTTTCAATATCAGGGCCTCCAATACCAATCTGTATTTGTTCTCGAAAAAGATTTTCAACGATTTCGAAAGGGAGGCAAATCGCCGGAACATTGATTTCAAGATTCTTTGCAATAACGAAGGCCTAGAGGTGTATTTGGACCGAAACCTTATGGACAAGGTGTATTTCAACCTTTTGTCCAACGCGTTTAAATTCACCCCGGACAATGGAAAGATAGAAATAATCATCGAGGATCGTAAAGAATCCAATACGGTCACCATACTATTTAGGGACAACGGGATCGGGATTCCAAAAAGCGAGTTGGAACAGGTATTCAAACCTTTTTTTAAAGGCTCCAACAATAGAAAGAACAGCTCTGGGATCGGGCTGCACTTGAGCAAGATATTTGTGGAGCTGCATATGGGAAAAATTGAGGTAAGATCTGTACACGGTACAGAATTCCGCATTGAACTCTATAAGGGAAAGACCCATTTCAACGAGGATCAGATCATTGTTGAGCCGGATGTGTTGGAGGCCAACATTATTGACGCTTCCGAGGACCTTATTGATGATGAATCCTATTTGAGGGCGGAACCCAAGTCGGATGCCGAAATGCACACCATACTTATCATTGAGGATAATAAGGAGCTCTCGTCATTTTTGGAGAAAAAGCTTCGCTTGGATTATGAGATCCATGTTTCGGATGGTACGGATGGTGTTGAAAGGGCCTTTGAGATTATTCCCGATATCATTATTTGTGATGTAAACCTTCCCAAACAGAATGGTTTTGAGGTCTGTGATATCCTTAAAAAGGATCTAAGGACCTCCCATGTGCCCATCATAATGCTCACCGCCCTGTCCGACAAGGATTCCTACCTGATGGGATTGACCTCCGGGGCAGACCTCTATCTGACCAAACCGTTCAGTTATTCCATATTGATGCAATCCATAAAATCCTTGCTGTACAATAGGGAGAAACTGAGAATATATTATACCAACAATATCTATAAGATAGAACAGACATCCTCATTCGGCAATACGGAGCAGGATTTTGTAAAAGGCCTCAATAGCAACATCAAGGATAATCTGGACGATGCCAATTTTTCAGTGGAGCAATTGGCGGACAACCTCAACATCTCCCGTTCACAGCTGTACAGAAAGGTAAAGGCCATTCTGGGCATCAGTATCAGCGACTATATCAACAACTTTAAACTGCAAAGGGCAAAATCCATGTTGGAGACCACGACGCTTTCCATTTCAGAGATTGCCTACGCCAATGGTTTCTCTTCGCCCAACTATTTTTCAACGGCGTTCAAGCAAAAATACGGGGAGTCTCCAGACTCCTATCGTAAGACTTTTGGAAAAAAGTGATTTTTGAACGGGCTATTTTTTCTTTTCGCTGATTTTGGCATTTCTATTTTAGACATTTCCCAATATTAAAGTTTTGTAAGATGTTTTGTAGCGCCTTTGCTGCACATCAATTTTAAAGGTACATGCTACATAATTGTAACTGTCCTGTTTTTCTTGAGCATCGGGACAAGATGTAATATTCTGATTGTCAATACCTTGAATTTATCTTCCTTCTTCGGTTTAAAACTGTAGAATATTGCAACATCCTTGAAATACTTAGGGGTTATTTAAGAATACTTTAGCATTTGTGCCAAAATATTGTGTTTTTGAAAAAATACACTTTGGCCCAATGTGATATTCCCTCCGTGAGGGAAATCATTTGAAAAACCCAAACCAGCAATAAAATAGAAGATATGAAAAACAAAATGATCCTCATGGCAGTGGCAATGGTCGTTGCATTTCAATTTTTTTCGTGCAAGGACGGGAAAACGAAACAAGACTTGGCCCAGATTGGAAATGGGGATTCCCTGTCCGGTGAGGAGGTGCAATATCGACCTTACTACCATTTTACACCCAAAGTAGGATGGATGAACGATCCCAACGGCATGTTTTACTATAATGGGTATTACCATCTTTTTTATCAGCATTACCCCGAGGACAATGTTTGGGGTCCCATGCATTGGGGCCATGCCATAAGCACGGATTTGGTGCAATGGAAACATTTACCGATTGCCCTATATCCTGATGACCTTGGCTATATCTTTTCTGGAAGTGCCGTGGTGGATTACGACAATACGTCGGGCTTTGGCAAGGATGGAAAAATTCCCATAGTGGTTATGTATACCTACCATGATCCCAAAAAGGCAGATGCAGGAAGGAATGATGCCCAAACACAGGCCATCGCCTATTCTTTGGACGAGGGAAATTCCTGGACAAAGTATGAAGGCAATCCAGTGATAGACAACCCAGGGATTCGGGATTTTAGGGATCCAAAGGTTACTTGGGACCAAGAAAGACAACAATGGGTGATGATATTGGCCGCCGATTTTGAAATGATGCTCTATACCTCCAAAAACCTCAAGGATTGGGTGTTTGTGGATAGGTTCGGAAAGGACACGGGCAGCCACGAGGGCGTTTGGGAATGCCCGGATTTTTTTCCGCTACAGGTTGAGGGGACCGATGAGGTCAAATGGGTCATGTTGGCCAGTATCAGTGGGGGTGCGCCAAACGGAGGCAATGGAACGCAATATTTTATAGGTGACTTTGACGGCCAAAAATTCACAATGGACAAAAACTTTGAGGCGGCCATTGCAAAGGAACATGATTTTTGGGTCGATTTCGGAAAGGACAACTATGCAGGGGTTACTTGGTCCAACATCCCCCCGGAAGATGGCCGGAAGATTTTTATCGGTTGGATCGTGGATGGCCACTATGCCAACAAGGTGCCAACATCAGCATGGAGAAGCAGTCAAAGTATTCCGAGGACCGTGAAACTCATTTCAGAAAATGGCGTCCCAAGGATAACGTTCCAGCCTGTGGATGAAATCACCCGCTATATCGGAAAGAAGTACAAAAAGGATGAACTGTCCATCGGCAAGGCGGAAGAGAAAATACTGGAAGATGGAAGTTTCGATTTTTCAAAGGCCCAAATAAAGTACAGTATAAATTCCTTGAGGGGAACTGGATATACGTTCGAGCTTTCCAATGACAAGGGTGAAGAACTGCGTTTTGGATACGACGCAGTGGAAAACAACTTCTTTGTGGATAGGAGAAAGTCTGGCAAGGTTGATTTCCATAAAGAATTTGCGGAAAAAATATCAATAGGACCAAGACTGTCCCAAAAGGATTCCCACAACGCCGATATCCTTTTGGACAAAACTTCCATAGAACTATTCTTTGACGATGGGGAAACGGTCATGACCGAAATCTTCTTCCCCTCCACACCGTATTCAAGACTATCCGTAACCGCTGAAAACGGAGCCCTGGTTTTGGACGATCTTGAAATTAACCAATTAAAATTCAACTAAAACAAACTATTATGAGATTCAAATTATTAGTATTTCTACTCGTGTGTTCCCCGTTGGCCATATGGTCTCAGGGGCGGGTAACTGGTACCGTGACCTCGGCAGAAGACAACATGCCCTTGCCGGGAGCATCGGTTGTAGTAATGGGTACCACCAATGGCACCACCACAGATTTTGATGGGAACTATGTCCTCAACGATGTAGCCTCAAATGCCACTTTGATGTTCAGCTATATCGGCTTTGTGCGAGTGGAGATTCCGGTCAACGGACAATCGACCATCAATGTGATCATGCAGGCAGATGCACAGCTCTTGGATGAAGTTGTGTTGACAGGATATACCACTGAACGCAAAGTGGACCTGACCGGTGCGGTCACTGTAGTTGATATTGCTCCCATTGAAGGGCAGAGCCTCAGCTCAGGAAACCCCATGCAGGCGCTTCAGGGAAGGGTGCCCGGCTTGTATGTTGAAAAATCGGGAGACCCAACGGGCCTTAACAACCGAATCCTGATAAGGGGTATTACCACTCTTGGGAACAACGATCCTTTATACGTAATTGATGGGGTGCCCACAAAACGCCAAGAGGTTTTTGCCAGCCTTAATTCAGAGACCATAGAGTCCATCCAAGTGCTCAAAGATGCATCGGCCTCCTCCATTTATGGTTCCAGGGCGGCGAACGGGGTTATCATTGTGACCACCAAAAGTGGACAGAAGGGAGAGCGAATAGGGGTTTCCATCAATTCCAACGTATCTGTCCTTTCAGAAAAACCGCAAAGATTTGATATGTTGAACTCCGTTGAACGGGGAAGGGTACTCTGGCAGGCCTCGGTCAATGACAATGCTGATCCCAATGGGGGTTATGGTGAAATCTATAATTTTGATTGGAATGGCGATTTTAACAATCCCGTACTGAACAGTGTCACTCCCCAGCCCTTTGTGGGAGGAAACCCCGATGTGCCCGTGGGCGATACGGATTGGCAGGAAGAAACCTATGAAACAGGGTATGCCTATAATAATGAAGTGACCATAACCGCTGGATCTGAAAAATCTTCCCTTCTGATGAATTTTGGGTATTTTAAGAACACAGGGATCCTGAAATACACCAACTATGATCGGTACACGACCAAGATCAACGGTTCCACAAATCTGTTCAACGATAAGTTGAAGATTGGGGTCAACACCCAGTTGTCCACCTCAGATGAAACCTTGGCATCACGCGATGTGGGATTGGCCAGCACGCCTATCCTTGCCATAATCATGGCACCTACCATTCCAGTTTTTGATTTGAACGGAAATTATGCCGGACCCCTAGGTTCTGGGTACAACGACCGTAACAATCCGGTGCTGATGCAATACCTGAACCGTTGGGACAATACCGAGAAAAATGTATTGTTCGGGAATGTTTTCGCCGAACTGAAGATTTTGGACAACTTGACCTTTAGGTCCAGTTTGGGACTTGATTACAGTGATTTCAAACAAAAGGACATTGAGCCAAAGGTTTCCAATGGATTTGTGAACAGGACCAATAACCGTCTTATCTATAACACCAACAAGTTTACCAGTTTGGTGTTTTCCAATACATTGAACTATGATTTGGAGTTGGGAGACCACCGCTTTAACGTTTTGGTCGGGGTGGAGTCCATCGAGAACGATCTGAGCACGTTGAACGCCCAGGCAGATGATTTTGCCGTGGAGCAGGAATCCTATTTTGTGCTGAATGCCGCCTCGGGTTCAAGAACCGCCTCTGGGATGACCACGGGTAGCCGTTTGTTGTCGCAGTTCGGAAAGATCAACTATGCATTTTCCGATCGTTATCTTGCCTCCTTTACCCTTAGAAGGGACGGATCTTCAAGGTTTGGTGAAAATAACAGATATGGTATTTTTCCTGCCGCTACGGTTGGATGGCGTATTGACAATGAGGATTTTCTCAAAGATGTTGATTTTGTCACCAATTTAAAACTTAGGGCCGGTTATGGCGAAGTGGGCAACCAGGAAATTGGGGACCTTGCCCGATTTGGACTGTATGAATCAAGGTATGGACCAAACCTCAATGTGTTCCAGCCAGGTTTCTGGGAAACCTATTACAATATTGGAACTGCGTATGACATTAATGGCAATAATTCAGGAAACCTGCCATCCGGTTTTGTGTCGATTCAGGCACCCAATCCTGATTTGAAATGGGAGACCACAACAGAATGGAACTATGGTGTAGATTTTGGATTCTTGGGAAATAAAATAATCGGATCTTTTGACTATTACACTCGGGAGACCAAGGATATTTTGACCACTCCACCCATCGCTTCCGTAATCGGAGAGGGGCAACAACGCGTATTGAACGGGGCCACTACCGAAGCAAGAGGGTGGGAGTTTGCCTTGGGATATAGTAATACATGGGACAATGGACTGTCACTGACCGTATCCACAAACTTTGCCTCTTTCAAGGATGAGATTACATTCTTGCCAGAAGAAGTAAGGGCCGCTTACCCAGGAACCGCGGACAACTCCATTTTGGGTCATTCGCAGTTCTCGGTCTTTGGCTATAGGTCCGATGGACTCTTCCAAAGCCAGGCCGATGTGGATTCCAGTCCAGATCAAGTTGGGGCACGCCCAGGAAGTATCAAATTCAAGGATTTGAACAACAACGGAGTCATTGATGATGGCGATAGGGATTTTATCGGTATCACCTTGCCCGATTTGGAATATGGTATTCGAGTGGATCTTGCCTGGAAAAATTTCGATCTTTCCGCTTTCGGTTCTGGGGTTACGGGAAGAGTTGGTGCTGATGAGGCCCTTTTCCGAAATTTCTTTGCCAGTGGTGGTGCCAATGGATCTGTAGGATTGCTCAATGCGTGGACTCCGGAAAATACCAATACAGAGGTTCCTTCACTTTCCTTGGCCTTTAACGAGACCCGCACCTCAGATTATCTGTTCAGGAACAATTCCTACTTCAAGCTAAGGAGCCTACAGCTGGGATACACATTTCCACAGGAGTTGATCAATCCTTTGGCGGGAATGAAGAATCTTAGGATATACCTTCAAGGTGAGAACCTGTTCTGGATCACATCAAGTGAATATGTCGGGGAAGATCCCGAAAGGACCGATGCAACGAGAATTCCGTTACCGACCAGCCTTTCTCTGGGCCTAAACATTAACTTTTAATCAATTGCCATGAAAAAACTTAAATATCTCATAGTGTATGGAACCATGTTGATGTTATTCGTCAACTGTTCAAATGACTTTTTGGAGTACGAACCGCAGGGTGTACTTTCCAATGAAAACGTTGCCACGGCAGAAAATGCTGAAGCATTGGTTATAGCGGCCTATGCAGGCATAGCCAATGATGAAATGATCGGGCCCCTTACCCACATGTGGGTATACGGGAGTGTCCGCTCCGACGATGCCTATAAAGGCGGGGGCGGCCGTGGAGATCTGGATTGGGTGGATAAGTATGAACAATACAACCTTACCATTCCCGATATGGGAGATTTCTTTACCCCGCGTACTTGGACCGATTTTTACAAGGCCATTTCCAGGGCAAACTTTGCCTTGTCCGTGATCAACGATATACCGGACGCGGACTACCCCAATAAGACGATCAGACAGGCAGAACTAAGGTTTTTGAGGGGGCATTCCCACTTTATGCTCAAAATATTGTTCAATAAAATACCCTACATTCCCGAAGGACTGACCCAGGAAGAGATTTCACAGATTGGCAACGACCTATCCGATGATGAACTCTGGAACCTGATAGCGGACGATTTCCTATTTGCCTACAACAATCTTCCCAATAGCCAAGAAGAAGTGGGCAGGGCGGACCGTACCGCGGCGGCGGCATACTTGGCCAAGCTTAGATTGTACCAAGCCTATGAAAAGGATGCCAATCACCAGGTTACCAACATCAACGCGAACAGGTTGCAGGAAGTGATCCAATATGCCGATGAGGTACAGGCAAGTTTGGAACCCGATTACGGAAACAATTTTCTCGATGGTTTTGACAATGGTCCTGAATCCATTTGGGCCGCGCAGTTTTCGATCAATGATGGAACCGTTGTGGGCCGGGTGAGTTTCGTCACTGGATTGAATTCTCCCCACGGTAATCCGTTGTACGGTTGCTGTGGGTTCCATTTGGCGAGCCAAAACTTGGTGAACGCGTTCCGTACAGATGCCAATGGACTCCCTCTTTTGGACACCTTCAACGATCAGGACATCCTCACCAATTTACAGGGCGATGGTACCGTGCTGCCCGATCCAGCTTTGACTGTTGACCCAAGATTGGACCATACCATAGGGGTGCCAGGAAGACCTTTTAAATACACGAACACTGTTCAAAATACCGGTGATTTTGTATACAACTTTAGCTGGGCACGGGATCCAGGGGTATATGGTTATTTTGGGAATATGAAAGAGCAACAACGGCCAGATTGTTCTTGCTATGTAAAGGAAGGTCCATTTAACGGAACCTCTAAAAACATAGACTTTATACGCTATGCGGATGTGCTTTTGTTCAAGGCGGAGGCACTTATCCAGTTGGATCGATGGGATGAGGCGCTGCCACTGATCAATCAGGTTCGTACAAGGGCTGCTGCCAGTACGGTAAGGCCTTTGGCGGCAGGTGCTTCCGATATTTACAATGTTCAACCCTACCCTTCTTTCCCCGATAAGGCATATGCATGGAAAGCACTGAAGTTCGAACGAAGATTGGAATTTGCCATGGAGGGGCCTAGGTGGTTCGATTTGGTACGATGGGGTGAAGCGGGAGATGTACTTATGCAATATCTGAATGTCGAGAAAACAAAGAGGGATTTCCTCATCAATGCTGAATTTACACCTGGCAGAGATGAGTTTTATCCAATCCCCCAACGCGAAATAGATTTTACAGGGGGATTGTATACTCAAAATCCTGGTTATTAATAGTAGATATCAAAAATGACTCGGAGCTTTTCTTTTGCACTGGTGTTTCTTTTTTTGTTAATGGGATCTATATCAGTCTATGCCCAATCCAAATTGTCATATCCAGATTTGGTCAGTAGGCTTTATGATTTTGAGGCATTGGCAAAATTACCCGGAGAGGGGGAAAGGACCATGAATTTTTCAAGTTACGACAGGAGTTCCACATATGATTCTTTGACCAATAGCTACTTGAAATGGAATGCCAATTCAGATGGCAATGGTTTCATAAGAAAGGAAGGCGATGAGATGGTAATCTTTGAAGCCGATGGCCCTGGGGTAATATGGCGCATATGGAGTGCCTTGGCAAAGGAAGGTCATATCAAAATCTATATGGATGGAGAGCAAACCCCTAGTGAGGATAAACCTTTTAGGGAATTGTTCGAGAAATTTGAGGATGAGTATCCACCCTTGAACTTTCCAAATTTAGTTATGACCCTGTCAAGAGGACGTAATTTTTATATCCCTATGCCCTTCCAGAAACATTGCAAGATTACCATGATGGGAGATTGGGGCAATTATTATCACATTATGTATTCCAAGCTCCCTGAAGGTTCTAAGCTTGAAGGATCTTTTGACGGAACCTATAGCAATGAAGGAAAGATTGCCCTTGCCAAAGCGGACAGGGTTTTGGAAAACCGTGGGTACGAACGAAAGATTTATCCAAAAGAACAAATGGAACGGCTTGAGTTTGAAATAGGCCCTGGTGAGAAAAAGAAGATTACTGAACTTCTAGGTTCCAGGGCCATAACCCGATTGGAATTGACAGTACAGGATGAAGATCAAACCTCTGGGTTTTTGGGAGATCTTTGGTTCAATTTTTCTTGGGATGACAAGCATATTTCTGCCGTTCACTCACCCATTGGAATGTTCTTTGGAATGGGACAAAGCCTTGCGCACTATAGGGGAATGCCTGTGGGTGTAATGGGCAATACCCTGTATTCAAATTGGTATATGCCCTTTCTGCAAAAAGGAACTTTGGTCTTGGAGAATACTGGAAATCAACCTTACAAGCTTTCTTTCAAAGTGTTTCACCATGGTGTGGAACAGCAAAAGGACGACTTTCTTTATTTCAATTCCAAATGGCACGGGGATGATTCCAACATGGATGACAAACCGGTTGATCCATCTTTCACTCAGGATACAGGAAGGGAAATAGATTGGCCCATGATTGCCGTAAAGGGAACTGGCCGATTCTGTGGGGTAACTTTGCATATTGCCAATTTTTGGGAAGAACCCAAGGAAAAACCCTCTTCATGGTGGTATGGCATCGGGGGTGAAAAGACCATTGATTGGTGGTGGGGCGAAGGAGATGAGAAGTTTTTTGTGGATGGGGAAAAATTCCCGTCAACATATGGTACGGGGAGTGAGGATTACATAGGGTATGCTTGGTCTGCCGAACCTCCTTTTCCAACATTCCAAAGTGCTTTTGCTTCTCAACCCACAACACCGCTAACAGGTAAGGGCCATACAGTGGTAAACCGATTTCATATTGCGGATAATGTTCCATTCTCTGAATCTTTTGAGGCTTATATTGAACGGTACAAAGGGAGAAAATGGGGAGATGAGAATAAAAACATTTGCGAATACGACGTAGTAGTCTACTACTACCTAAAATAGAATTTTTGAAGGTATTAGTATCCTTAATAATTTAAGTAGCGAGGTTGCTAAGTTTAGTTAAATGTCCCGGTCAATCTCAACATTGGCCGGGGAACTAAAGCCCTATTAGATTAAGTTTGAGTTAGTTTTTTAGGAAATTGCCAAGCCTTCGGAGGCTTGGTGATTTTCTATTAAAAATGTATGCTTAAATTGTAAAAAAATGATGATGGACATTGATCTGTAGAGAGTTTATGGCCCAACCCACTACAGTTTTTTTAAAAAGTATTAACCAACAAGAATGATTTTAAACCAAATGATGATATTCAAAAAGCTTCCGATTTATTTACTGTTATGTTGTTTTGGCCTTGTTCATGCCCAAAATATTCCATTACCGGAACACCCAAGACCAGATTTTGAACGCTCGGATTGGGTCAACCTCAACGGCCAATGGTCTTTTAAGTTTGATGTCGAAAACGTTGGGCTAAAGGAAAATTGGGAAAATGGAAGCGCCGAGTTCACCAGCAAAATACAGGTCCCCTTTCCATGGGGGTCTCAATTATCAGGGGTCAATGATGAAGCGGACATTGCCTGGTATAAAAGGGAAATTAAGATAAGTGGCAACTGGAAAGACAAACGGACCTTTGTGGTCATCGGAGCTTCGGATTGGGAAACAACCGTATGGCTCGATGGCGTCAAGGTAGGTACCCATCAAGGTGGCTATGTCCCATTTTCCTTCGAACTCACGGACTTCATCAAATATGACAAAGCACAGCAATTGGTAATCAGGGTGGACGATGCCAGAAGGGATTTTACCCTATATGGAAAACAGGGGTATGGCAATGCCCGGGGCATTTGGCAAACCATTTATCTGGAAGCCAGGGGAACGGATTACTTGGACGCCCTTCACTTCACCCCCGATATTGACCATTCCAAAGTAACGGTGACCGCTTATTTGCCCCAAGATGCCACACAGGATTTATCCGTGGATGTCAGTATTCAATCTGAATCTGGCCGTTTGGAGCATGCCTTGGTCATCCCAAAAGGAAAGTATATGGGATCGACCATCATTGATATCCCCAATGCCCATCTCTGGGATTTGGAGGATCCCTACCTCTATCAAGCAACGGCACGCATGGGCAATGATGAGGTAAAAAGTTATTTTGGCATGCGAAAGATTTCGGTGACCAACTTGCCCGGGACCGAGTATCCATACATCGCCCTCAACAACAAACCCATTTATTTGCAGTTGACCTTGGACCAATCCTACCATCCGGAAGGCTTTTATACCTTTCCCAGTGATCAGTTCATGAAAGAAGAGATACAACGGTCCAAATCCATTGGGTTGAACGGGATACGAACCCATATCAAGGTCGAGGTTCCCCGAAAACTGTATTGGGCCGACAAACTTGGCCTCTTGGTAATGTCCGACTTGCCCAATAGCTGGGGAGAACCGGAACGAAAGATGAAGGCTGAATCGGAGTATACGCTAAAGGAAATGATCAAGCGGGATTTCAACCATCCATCCATATTCTCATGGATCGTGTTCAACGAAACCTGGGGACTCAAGCACGATGATGAATATGGTGGACGGTACTTGCCCTCGACCCAAAAATGGGTGGCCTCCATGTATTATCTTACCAAGTCACTGGATTCGACACGATTGGTGGAGGACAACTCCGTTTGCTGTGGCTACGGCCATACGGAAACCGATATCAATTCATGGCATTCCTATTTGCCGGGCTATAAATGGGAGGAATACCTCCAAGAAGTCACCGATAGCACCTATGCGGGAAGCGGATATAATTTTGAAAAAGGATTTTTTCAAGCAGATCAGCCCAATATCAATTCAGAATGCGGAAATGTGTGGGGCTACGATGGAACTACAGGGGATGTGGACTGGAGTTGGGATTACCATAAGATGATGAACGCTTTCAGAAAGTACCCAAAGGTTGCCGGATGGCTTTACACGGAACACCACGATGTGATCAATGAGTGGAACGGGTATTGGAAATTTGACAGGTCGAACAAATTCACAGGGATTGAGGAATTGGTGCCCGGAATGTCGCTCAATGACCTGCATGCACAGGTTTATCTGTCTACAGGGGGCGAAATTTCCAAAAACGTACGGGGAGGTGAGCAAGTGAAAGTGCCTTTGACCTTATCTGTGATGACCGACAAGGATTTTGGCAAAGAACTACAGGTAAAATACAGGTTGACACTGACCAACGCATTGGGGGAAAACGAGGAAGTGGATGCCGGGGTTTTTAAGGTACCCTATGCTCCTTGGGAGCAAAGTGGGCTCTCTCCATTGGAGCTTAAGATGCCAGACCGTTCTGGAGTGGCCCTTTTATCGTTTGAAGTCAATACCATGGGTGGGCGGTCCATCAGCAAAAACTTTATGCATTTTATTGTGGATTCGGAAAAGCAAATTCCAGATGTCACGATATTGGATGTGTTGCCCAAAGAGTATTCCAATGCGGAATGGAGCGGGAAACTATGGGATGTCATGGAGGGCAAAAAAATCAATGGCGCGGGGAAAGGTTTCTTCGAATACACGGTCAGTCTGCCCACCAATCTTAAGCCGGAAAAGGTCAAGGAAGCATATTTCATCATCGAGCTTTCCGCTAAGGAATTGTTTGTGAAAGACCAAGCAAATTATGTTGAGGACCAAGATTTCATGAAAGGTTCGCTGGTTCCTAATTCAAGCAACCCCAACTCATATCCCATGACGGATGAAACAGCATTTCCTTCGGAAATCTCTGTGTCCATAAATGGTATACAGGTTATGGATACAGTGCTGAAGGATGATCCAGCCGACCACAGGGGAGTACTTTCATGGCATAACCAATTGAGGGACGGAAAACTTCGCGAAGCGGGATCTTATGGATACTTGGTGAAGGTGCCGATTTCCAAAGAAATGCTTGGTAATGCCCAAAAAGGGGATGGCAAGCTGATTGTCTCCTTTCAGACCAAAGCGGAAGGTGGCATTGCCGTGTATGGTAAGGATTTTGGCAGATACCCTTTGAACCCTTCACTTGTTATTAAGCATTGAACTGAAAAATATGAAAAACAATGGACCACGTTCCCATTTTTTTCGAGTGGTATTGGCGGTGATTTTGATTGCCCAAATGGGGTCGTGCAGGGAAACCAAAAAAGATAAGGAAGCAGGAACTGCCAATCTAGGCGACGCATCGGAAACCTTCAACACGCATTTGAGACCAGAGAATTTCGACACCATCATTGATGGGAAGAAAGTAGGACTGTATTGGATAAAAAATAAGGATATCCAAGTGGCCTTTACCAATTATGGAGGCCGTATTGTGGGTCTTTGGGTGCCGGATAAAAATGGTATCATGACCGATGTGGTGGTGGGATTTGATAGCGCCAAGGGATTTTTAAATTCAACCGAACCTTATTTCGGGGCCACCATTGGTAGAGTGGGAAATCGTATCGCCAAAGGGAAATTTTCCTTGGATGGGGTGGAATACTCCGTTCCCATCAACAATGGAGAGAATGCCTTGCATGGCGGCAAAAAAGGGTTTCAGGACGTGGTTTGGGATGCCCGGCAGCCCAACGGGCAAAGCTTGGTCCTGCGGTATGATTCCCCAGATATGGAAGAAGGATTTCCCGGGAACTTATCTACAAAAGTTACCTATACGGTCACGGAAAATCGGGAAATTGTAATGAAATATGAGGCCACCACGGACAAAACCACAGTGGTAAACCTCACCAATCATGCATTTTTCAATTTGAACGGGGAAGGTAGCGGAACCATCTTGAACCATGAAGTCACATTCCACGCTGATGCCTATACACCTGTGGATGCAGGACTCATCCCAACCGGTGAGTTGGCCCCAGTCATGGGAACCCCTTTTGACTTTACCTCTCCGCACACTATTGGTGAAAGGATAGGGGAAGACAATATCCAGCTTAAAAATGGAGGAGGATATGACCACAATTTTGTGTTGGATGGAACCCAAAAAGATGGGATGAACCATGTAGGGACAATTGTCGGGGACCGTTTCGGAATAGTCATGGACATTATGACCGAGGAACCGGGGGTTCAGTTTTACAGTGGGAACTTTATGTTGGGGAAAAACACGTTCAAATCAGGTTCCAAGGATGGTTATCGTACGGCTTTTGCCCTAGAGACACAACATTTTCCTGATGCCCCGAACCAGCCCAATTTTCCCCAGATTACTTTGGAACCTGGAGCGGTATACGCCACCAAATCGATCTACAAATTCAGTGTACGGCAATAAAAAACAATTAAGCGCAATAATGTGACAAAAGATGGTTCTGTGGGCGATCACAGGATTGATGGGCATATTATATTTGTAAAGGTAACAGGGGCCGGCATGCCAGTATGTTACTGATTATTTTTTTATTTGCTATTGTCTTACTAACCGAAAACCTAGTGCATCAACTTAAAACCGATTTGACAATCACTTCCCCTGGAAGAATCAATTTAATAGGCGAGCATACAGACTACAATGATGGCTATGTGCTCCCGGCCGCCATTGACCGGAACATTATCTTTAAGCTCGGCAAGAATGGAACAAAGAAGGACTGCAGGGTCCACAGCAAAGGATTTGGGGAAGTACTCCATATTGATTTGGAAAACGTCTCAAAAGGCGTCGGCGGATGGGAGAACTATATCCTTGGGGTGCTCCATGAGCTATTGTTGTTGACCGACAAGCTGGAAGGTTTTGATTGTACCATAGAAAGCCATCTCCCAATAGGATCGGGGGTGAGTTCCTCCGCCGCGCTGGAGTGTGGCCTTGCCTTTGGCCTTAATGAACTTTTTGACCTGGGATTGGGAAAATGGGACATTATAAAGCTCTCGCAAAGGGCAGAACACAACTATGTGGGCACCCAATGTGGCATTATGGACCAATTCGCCGCCGTCATGGGCAAGAAGGGCCATGTGATGTTATTGGATTGTAAGACACTGGAATTTGAATACATCCCCATGGAAATTGAACCCTATAGAATCCTCCTGTTGAACACCAATGTGACCCATAATTTGGCATCTGGGGAGTACAATATTCGGAGAAGGCAATGTGAACAGGGGTTGGCCATTGTACAAAAACATTTCCATGCAGAAAAATCATTCAGACATGTGGCCAAGAGTATGCTCGATCAATGCCGTACCGAGATGGGACCCGAGATTTACAACAGGTGCACTTATATATTGGAAGAAAATGAAAGGGTGCACAGAGCGGTTGGAGCGCTCAAGGAAGGCAACTTGGAGGAAGTGGGAAGATTGATGTACCTGACCCATGAAGGGTTGAGTAAAAAATATGAGGTCAGCTGCCCTGAACTTGATTTTTTGGTTAATTTTTCAAAAGGAAGAAAAGAAGTTCTTGGTGCACGTATGATGGGCGGGGGCTTTGGGGGCTGTACCCTCAACATAGTACATAAAGAAGCCATTGATGATCTTGTGAGGGATGTTCGCAAAGCCTATAAAAAAGAATTTTCCATTGAACTATCTTCATTTCAAACAGTTCCAAGCCAAGGGACCTCAATTTTGAAAAAGCATGACTGAGAAAGAATTGAACAACATTCCACACCGTCGGTATAATGTGCTCACTGGGGAATGGGTGCTGGTATCCCCGCACCGAACCCAAAGGCCTTGGCAGGGAAAACAGGAAAAACTTTCGCAAAATGTCTCGCCATCCTACGATAAGGATTGTTATTTGTGCCCTGGAAACACAAGGGCAAATGGACAGACCAACCCAAAATATGAGGATGTCTTCAGTTTTGCCAACGATTTTTCGGCTTTATTGCCAAATACGCCATTGGCTGAATACAACAATGGACTTTTAAAGGGAATAAGCGAAAATGGGATTTGCAAAGTGGTCTGTTTCTCACCGGACCATTCCTTGACACTGCCTCTCATGGATGCCTCTGCCATTGAAAAAGTGGTATCCTTGTGGCAGGAAGAGTTTAGGTTGTTGGGTGGTCGGGAAGAAATCAACCATGTTCAGATATTCGAGAACAAAGGATCCCTAATGGGGTGCAGCAACCCCCATCCCCATGGACAGATTTGGGCCCAGCACTCCATTCCGCAGGAAGTGGAGAAGAAGACCAAACACCAAAAAGTGTACTGGAAAGCGAATGGAAGGAGCCTTTTGGGAGATTATTTGGAGCAAGAATTGGAAATAGGGGAACGTATAATCGCGCAGAATGCCTATTTTGTAGCTTTGGTACCCTACTGGGCTGTCTGGCCCTATGAGGTGATGATCGTTCCAAGAAAACACCATCAGGATATCTTACAAATGGATGAAATGGAGAAAAAAGGTTTCGCGGACATGATAAAAAGGGTGACGACCAAATACGACAACCTTTTTGAGACCTCTTTCCCTTATTCATCCGGGATACATCAAAGGCCCACAGACAAAAGGGAGCATCCTGAATGGCATTTTCATATGTCGTTCTATCCTCCACTGTTGCGATCGGCCACGGTAAGGAAATTTATGGTGGGCTATGAAATGTTTGCCAATCCACAGCGCGATATCACCGCTGAATCGGCCGCGAGCATCCTGAGGGAACTTTCTACAGAACATTATGCGAAGATGTGAAAAGGGGCCAAACGAATATGAAATAAACCAACTAATAGAACAACCATGGAAAACAGTTTTGGAATTTGGGACTATCTTGTCTTTGTGATCTACGCCCTTGTGATCTTGTCGGTGGGCCTATGGGTTTCGCGGAACAAGGAAGGAAGGGAAAAAAGCACCGAGGATTATTTTTTGGCGAGCAAGTCCTTGCCATGGTGGGCCATAGGCGCTTCATTGATCGCGGCCAACATTTCGGCGGAGCAGTTCATCGGAATGTCAGGGTCTGGCTTTGCGCTTGGACTGGGCATTGCTTCGTATGAATGGATGGGAGCCCTCACCCTGCTCATAGTCGGCAAGTATTTTCTTCCCATTTTCATCGAGAAAAAGCTGTACACCATTCCAGAATTCATTGAGCAACGATACTCCACCAACCTAAAATCGATCCTTGCCATTTTTTGGATAGGACTCTACATTTTTGTGAACCTCACTTCCGTGCTGTATCTGGGAGGGCTTGCCCTGGAGACCATCCTGGGCGTCGATATGATCTATGCCATCATCGGGTTGGCCCTTTTTGCCGCGGCCTACTCCCTTTATGGTGGTTTGGCGGCGGTTGCCTGGACAGACATCATACAAGTGGCCTTTTTGGTTCTAGGGGGGCTGGTGACCACGTACTTGGCATTGGATACCGTGTCTGGTGGGGAAGGAGTCATGGCCGGCCTAAGTACGGTCTATGATACAGTGCCCGGCCATTTTGATATGATTTTGGACAAATCCAATCCGGAATATACCAATCTGCCAGGGATAGGTGTATTGGTAGGGGGGCTTTGGGTAGCCAATCTCTATTATTGGGGGTTCAACCAGTATATCATACAACGGACGCTTGCGGCCAAATCCCTTCGGGAATCCCAAAAAGGGATATTGTTCGCGGCCTTTTTGAAGCTGATAATCCCAGTGATCGTGGTCATTCCCGGGATTGCCGCTTATGTGATCATCAACGATCCCGGTCTATTGTCCGGTCTTGGAGAACTGGGCCAGTCCAACATTCCATCCTCGGGCGCCTCGGACAAGGCTTATCCCTGGCTCATGCAATTTTTGCCAACAGGATTGAAAGGAGTGGCCATTGCGGCGCTGGCGGCGGCCATTGTGTCATCGCTTGCCTCCATGTTGAACTCCACATCCACAATATTCACCATGGACATCTACAAACAGCACATGAACAAAAAAGCAAATAACAAACTACTGGTAAATGTTGGACGTCTTTCCGCTGCGCTCGCCTTGATCATTGCCATGATCGTTGCGCCTTTATTGGGTGGATTGGACCAAGCGTTTCAATTTATCCAGGAATATACGGGAGTGGTGAGTCCCGGGATTCTTGCAGTGTTCCTTTTGGGTCTGTTCTGGAAAAAAACAACCAACAAAGGAGCCATTGTCGGAGTGTTGGCATCCATTCCCATCGCCATGTTCTTCAAGGTTGGACCCAAAGGCTGGGCAAGCGGAAGTTCTTTGGAGAACCTGTTCCCATCACTTCCCTGGATGGACCAGATGGGACTTACCTGTTTGGCGACCATGGCAATCATCATGTTGGTGAGTTATCTACAGAACAAAGGTGCTGAGGATCCCAAAGGGATACGTTTCCAGAAGGGTACTTTTAAGACCACTCCACTTTTTAATGTAGGGGCATTTGCGATCATGGTACTATTGACGGCGATATATGCCTTGTTCTGGTAAACGTTGGAAAATCATGGATTCCTTAGAGGAGATATGGATAATCCGTTGAATGCATAGCAATAGGAAAATTCAGGAATACTTATCTTCAACAAGATATTTTTGAACTATATTACTGATTGGCAATGGATTGCCGATGAAGTAATTGCCGTATATTTATTCTAACCTCAGAACGTAAAATGAAACATAGCAACACTTTGGGAGCCATCATTGTCGACGATGAAGAAAGGCATCATGAGACATTGGGCAAGATGTTGGCCAATTTCTGTCCTGAGATTGAACTTTTAGGGGATGCCTACAATGTTGCGGAAGCGGTCAATCTTATCAACACAAAAAATCCCCAGCTCATTTTTTTGGACATCGAAATGCCTGGGGGAAATGGATTCACCCTTTTCGACAACTTCGATGAGCCTCCCTTTGAGGTTATTTTTACCACCGCACATGATCTTTATGCGATCAATGCCATCAAATATGCAGCGCTGGATTATTTGATGAAGCCTGTCAACATCAGGGAGCTTCAAGAAGCGGTGGCACGGGCCTCCAAGGTTATTTCAAGGAAAGAGGACACTTCCAGCAACCAGAAGATCAATGTGTTGAAGTCCAATTTAAAATTGGAAGATAAACGGTTCACCAAAATTGCACTTCCTTCATCCGACGGGATTGATTTTATTGAGGCGGAGACCATTATAAGGGCGGAAGCGGAGCGTTCCTATTCCAATTTCTATTTGGAAAATGGCAAAAAGATCTTGGTGTCAAAACCTTTAAAGGAATATGAGGCCTTATTGGAACAGTGCAATTTTTTTAGGGTGCACAAGTCCCACATGATCAATTTAACGCATATTGAAAAATACATCAAGGGCAAAGGCGGTTATGTGATTATGAAGGACGGATCGCACGTGGACGTTTCGGTCCGAAAAAAGGACGATCTTCTGAACCGTTTAATGTAGATCGTTGGGAAAGGATACGATCACTCTGGTTCCTGCCGGCCCGTTCTTGTCCTCCAAATCGATGATGTCATAGGTGTACTCATTGTTTTCTGTGGTAACGTTCAACAACTCCAACCGCGTTTCCAGATTGCTGATGGCCACCGATTTATGGGTACTTTTTTTATGTTTCAGGGCATTTTCCCTTCCAATGCCATTGTCCTCGATGGTACAGACTATCCGGTCATTTTTCTCGGCAAGGGTAAGGGTGAGTTTGCCTTTGCGTTCTTTCAACTTACTTAATCCATGAATGATGGCATTCTCTATGAATGGCTGCAATAACATGGGCGGTATCAACGTATCGTGTATGTTGTCTATTTTTTCCTTGATCTTATATTCAAAACTGTTGTTGAACCGAATTTTTTCGAGCAACAGATATTTGTCCAAAAATTCCAGTTCTTCGGCAATGGAAATGTACTCGGTGGTGGAGTTGATGAGATTCTTTCGCATCAACCCGGCAAACTCTGAGATGAAATCAACGGCCTTGCCCGTTTCGTTGTTCAGGATGTAGGACTGCACCGAACCCAGCGAGTTGAAGATGAAATGTGGGTTCATTTGCGAGGAGAGCATCATCATCTTGGATTGCAGCGCCTCTTTACGTTCCTCCTTGATCTGTTGTTGATGGAACTTTTCTGCTGCCTTTTGGGCCTTTTTAAGTTCTATTTCCACTTGTTTTCTGATCTCGATCTCTTGGCGCAACACCTTGGTCCGATCTTTTATTTTCTCTTCCAACAAGAGGTTCATTTTACTCAGTTCGTCCTTGGATGCCTGAAGTGCCCTGTTCAAATCTGTAGTCTCCTTGAAAAGCAAGGTATTGTATATGGATATTGCGGCCTGGGAAGCGATCACTTTCAAAATTTCTAGGTCGCTGCCCTTGAACAATCCTGAAAACTGGCAATTTTCCAGATACAGAACCCCAATGAGTTCCTTTTGTCTGATTAATGGCAATGCCAACAGGGATAGGATCTCGTTTTTGTCGATATAATCGCTATCCACCTGTATCAAAGCGGCTTCATGATCCAAAGTGTATTCTTTTTTGGCGTTGATCACATAGTCAATAATATTGTTGGGGAGGAAACTCTGCTGGGTATAGGGTTGTCTTTCAAACGAGCTTTTCTTGGAATGGGAACCGATTTCAGCTTCCACATACGGTATCTTCTGCTCGATCAAAAGGAGAACGCACCTGTCGGCACCGGCATTTTCCATGATCGTATTGAGCAGTTTGCCAATAACATCTGCCTTGTTCACCTCTGATGAAATGGCCTGCATGGCCTTGATTAAGCTAGAGGTGCTAAGATCGGCCCCCCGATGCTTTGTATCGAGGAGTTGGGGTCTTGTTGTTTTGGAAGCATCCATCTTGGCAAGTGCATTCCATTGGTTGTACAAAAAGGAGGCGTTTTCCTTAAATCCTTTGGCCAATATGGAGTACTCACTTGAGCTGAACAGGTCTGCGGCCATATCGTACGCCAATGCTTCAACCCCCAACAATTTTCCTCTATTTGCCCATTTAATGGCAGAATTGAAGAGGGCAAGTGCTTCTGGGATGTTCCCTTGACGAGCCTTCAACAACATTTCTACCAGATAATATTCGGCACTGAAATTTTCTGGCATACTTTTGCTCCATGCCAGTAGGACATTCTGGTTATGGTCAATTCTTTGCTGTAGTTTTTTGGTCAGTTTTTGGTTTTGATGCAATAGGCAGAGCGAATCCAGAAAATAGTGCTTGGGCACATGGGGCTGGGACGCGGCGAAAATGACAATTTCCTCATTGTGTTTAAGGAGTTCACTGGCGGATTTGTACTCTTTCAAAATGCAGTGGGCCCAACTCCTGAAAATGTAATGGTGCGATACCGCTGTGTAAAATTTCACATCCAGCAATAGCTGTAGTGCATCTTTTTCAACAGATTCGAAGGCCGCATCATACCCTCCCAAGAGTTTTAAAAGGCTCCCCTTCAGCAATTTCATCAAGGCCAACAACCCAAGGTTATTGACGCTTTCCATAAAGGAGATGCTTTCATTGCAAAGTCTCAAGGTCTCATTGAGGTCGTTTCCTGCTAAAAAAGCATCCCTGACCTTGGCATAGAATGAGTACCCGGCATAGGGGAGATCACCCGTTTCCAGACCGCTATAGATGGATTCGTCGAGGTTCTGGGTACTATTGAGGATAGGTTCTTTAAAGTGCTGGATGAAAATAGGGAAAATGGATAGGGTCCTACTCTTGTATTGGTCGTTATCCACCTTGTTCAATAGATCCACACCAGTTTTTCCGAAGGAATAACCATGATCAAAATCTTGGTAAAAGGCAACCAACAGCGAACCCATGAACACAAAGGCAAATGGAGTGGAATTGGTGAAACCTTGTTGCAAGGTCTGGTTGGTCATTTTAAGGGTGCTCCAGGCAAATAAATAGAGGTTGACGAAATAGGCCGAGGCATTCATGTTCACCAATACATCCATGATGGCGAGTTCTCTGGGGTGGGCCATTTTCCGATTCGATAAATCGTTTACATGACCGCCATCTTTGGTAAGGGTATTGAAAAGGGCATATTCAACCTCGATAAGCCCCCCCAAAGTATTGCTCTGGAAGTGCTCTTTTGCATCAATCCCAAACAGGGCCAACGCTTCAAGACCTGTATCAATATTTTTTTCAAACAGGGCATAACTTTCGTAGAAAAGCATCTTCATCCGCAAGAGTTCTACCTTTTCAAGAATGTCATCGGTAGACTCAAGGGCTTTTTCGGCATAAACCTCCGCAGATTCCAGATCGTTCAATAGGAAATGGGATTCTGAAAGCCCGAGGAAACATCTGAAACGATACTTTGGGATATTGTATTTTGCACTGAGGTGCAGTCCCATTTCAAAATATTGTCTACTCGCTTCCGGGGTAATGGACAAGCCCGAGTTGCTGTTCAATGCAACGATGCCGTCAATGATCTGTTCGGCAATGTCATCCTGAATCAGTTCTTGGGCATTCAGAAAGTGCAGTAGGATTTCCCCCTCGGGGTAATCTTCGGTGACACCTTTTTTGAAAAGATAGGTCCCTATCTTGTAATGCAGGTCAGTATTGGACCATTGGAAATCCGGTATTCTTAACTGATAAGCCGCCTGTTGAACCCTGTCATGGGCAAATTGATAGCTCATTTTGGTATCCGAAATGGATTTTGTGATGTAACCGCTTTCCATGGTGCCATCCAATGCAATTGGTATCGATGTTTTGTCAATACCACAGATTTCTGAGATCAGGTCCAAATCAAATTTGCCTCCCATGCAAGAAGCAATTTTAAAGATGATCTGTATTTCATGGGATAGTGTATCGATTTTCTGGGTGATAAGGTCCAGTACGTTTTCGGCAAGGTCCTCTTTCTCAATAGTGGATTTTTCCCATCTCCAGATGTGTGCCTGGTAATCATAGTGCAACAGTCCTTTTTGGTGCAATGAATTGACAAACTGTTTTATGTAAAAAGGGTTTCCCTCGGTTTTGTGGAACACCAGGGCTGAAAGCTCTTTGGCAACCGATTCATCCATGCCAAGGGTTGTGGCCAACATTTGGTTTACCAAGCCCTTGTTGAGCGCATCAATCTCAATGCGGTTGCAATATCCCAATTTCTCCACTTCACCCTTGAATATGCCAAAGGGGTGTGTGTTGGCTATTTCATTGCCCCTGTAGGCAAACAAGAAGAACATTCCTTTGCCACTGTTTTGCGCCAAGGATTTTACAAGCTGCAATGAGGGTTGGTCACACCACTGCCAATCGTCAAGGAACAAGATAATTTTCAATCCGAGGTTGGAAAGTACCTCACAGAATTTTTGAAATACAAAGTTGAAACGGTTGCGCGTCTCGATAGGGTTGAGGATGTCGACAGGTTCAAGAGTATCTACCAGTACCGAAATGCTTGGAATGATTTCCTGCAAAACCCCGGCATTTTTGCCCAATTCTCGAGATAATGTGCGTTTTAGGTCCTCCTTGTCAATGTTCGATTTTAACAGCAATTGTTTTTCAAGGTCTTTGAACGCCATCTGAATGGCAGCATAGGGTGCCTGTTTGTATTGATCAAATTTTCCTTCCAGGAGGATGGTCTTGTTCGATGAAACCTCCTTGGTGAA
Organism: Allomuricauda sp.; assembly: GCA_041391945.1. GTDB lineage: Bacteria > Bacteroidota > Bacteroidia > Flavobacteriales > Flavobacteriaceae > Flagellimonas. The sequence goes on from JAWKNC010000005.1 coordinate 279,373, forward strand.
TTTTTGGATCAAACTCGTTTTTCCAACCCCCGAGAAACCTTCAATAAAAATTATCTGGGAGTGGAAGTGTTCTATCCGGGCAAAATAATCATTGAGTTTCTGCAATATTTCATCACGCCCAAACAAGGTGGTGCCAAAATCTATTTTACCGGGATTATAGGCAATGTGCAGTTTCATGGGAAAGTCACCCGCGTCCTGCAACGCCGCCGAAATGTCGTTTAGATCCTGTAAAATGCCAAAGGCCGAAGCATAACGTTGATGGGGTTGTTTGGCCAAGAGGATCGATATCAAATCGCTTAAGCTCTTTGGAATCGATGGGTTGATTTCTGAAGGGGCAATGGGACTTTGTGTCAAATGATGGTGCATCAGCTCCAATTTATCGTTGCCCTTAAACGGAAGACTGCCCGTAAACCAAACATAAAGAGTGATTCCCAAGGAATAGAAATCAGAGCGGTGGTCCGGCGTCATTGGGACATTTTCATAGCATTCCGGAGCCAAATAACACAAATCTTCCAGGGTGTAATTTGCAAAAGGGTTTGATTGTGGGGCTTCTGAAATGAGCGAATTTCCCAATACGACAAGATTTCCCCTTTCATCAACACAAAACCGTCCTGCGGACAGCAGGCCTATGGACAGGTTGCTTTGGTGCAAGGTCTTGATGGTTTCAACCAATGAAATGCACACCGTCAACAATGCCGTGAAATCCTGTTGGGTCTTTGGAATCTTTGGATCAAATTTTTGGAGGCCCCTTGAGTGGAACAGGCCATAAGAAATGTTGGAGATCCCTGTTTGAACGGGTTTTAGGATATGGAGTGCGTCTGTCTCAATGGTCTTGGGTGTTCTGTCCGATAGGATATGTTCAACCAACATCGGTTTTCCATCAATGTTTTGGACATTGACCTCAATATCGGAAAATCGCGCAGTGAAGGACATATATCTGGCATTATGGCAACTTCAAGATATTAATTAAAATGCAATCCCCGCACACGTTGGGAAACAAGAAAACCGCGTTGGGAAATTGATTCTTTACATTCCTGTGGCTCTCAAGGTAATTTTGGCAAAATTTCACAGGATGACCGCCTACGACAAGAAGACCCTTTTCAATGAATGCCAGAAGGTATTGCAATACTATTTGGACAAAACGGAGGTGGTCAGAAAGCTCTATCAGGATACCGCGGAAACCCAATATTTTTTATCGGCGTTAAAGGGGACCATGGCATTTATCACGGGTAGGGAGGATGTGGATGTTGCCTTTTTGAACAAATGCATCAATGGGTTGATCGCAGGCCAAAAAGGCCGCACAGGAAATGATCGATTAACGGACCTACGCCAGGAGCTCGAAGAGGAGTTGAAGTTGTTGAAGATGCGTTACGATCTAAAATAACAGCCATGCCAAAAATCAGTAGGTTTTATAGATGTCACGTCAAGTTTCAGAGAATGGCCTTTAGAGGGAAAAGTCAGTCCAAATGGTTTTTGGCAAGTCTCTTATTGCTATTGCTCATACCATTTCCGATGCTCTTGTTCCCCAATGGCAAACAATTGGTTTTTGAAGTGGTGCTCACCTTGGTCGTGTTTTTTGGGGTACAGTTGATTTCGGACACCCTAAGACACTTTACCATTGGGATGACATTGGGCTGTTCTTCCATAGCGCTGATATGGTTAGGGTTTTTTCAAGAACTCCCATTCATGGTAAAAGTATTGAAGCCGGTTGCGATCTGTACTTTTTTGATATACCTCAGTTACTATCTCTTCAATTTTGTGGGCACAAAAAAGGTCGTTGATGCAAACATGATATTGGTGTCGATTTCAGGGTACCTATTGATTGGGTTATTCGGAGGGCAATTGTTCTATGTTTTGTATTTGACCATGCCTGAATCGTTCTCGGGGACTGCCGAGAAACCTTTGTTCACACTTACCTATTATTCATTCACTACCCTTACTTCGTTAGGGTTTGGCGATATACTTCCACAAACCCAGGCCGCACAATCCTTGTCACTCATGGTTGCTTTGGCCGGAGAACTCTACATCACCATTCTGGTGGGCATCATTGTGGGCAAATATCTGATGCAGAAACAGGCATGATTCAAGATCGCAACGTTCGGAAAGTGAAAGGCCCCATTCGGTAAAGGGAAGTGGTGGGGAAACCAATATGCCCATAACATTGCATCAAAATTTAAAACAACGTACAACCTAAATAATTTAAAAACTATGAAAACAGCACAACTAAAATCAGAGATGCTTTTTCTGCTCACATTGGTCACTTTCTTTTTGGCAGGTAGGTCCAATGCCCAAGAAAAAGTAGCGGGCCAGCCAAATTTCCTGGTCATCGTTGCCGATGATATGGGATTTTCGGACATGGGCGCCTTTGGAGGGGAAATCAACACCCCCAATTTGGACAAGTTGGCGCAAGAAGGCACCCGCTACACCAACTTTTATGTGGCGCCTACGTGTTCGCCAACCCGTTCCATGCTTTTAACGGGCATGGACAACCATTTGGTGGGATTGGGAAACATGTATGAAAATACGGCCCCAAACCAACTGGACAAGCCAGGCTATGAGGGTTACCTGCGGACCGATTTCCCTACCATCGCCGAGATCTTAAAGGAGAATGGGTACCACACCTATATGGCGGGAAAATGGCACTTGGGGAAAGGACGTGGGCATTTGCCGGCCGCCAGAGGGTTTGAACGCTCTTTTTCCATGCTTTCCGGTATGGGAGATTATTATTCCATGAAAGGTACCGATAGCGATGTTGAGGTTAACCACTTTTCGGAGGACGGGGAATATGTTAGGGAGCTTCCCAAGAAATATTACGCCACCACCACCTTTACGGATAAGATCATTGATTACATCGATTCCAACAAAGCAGATGGCAAACCTTTCTTCGCCTATTTGGCACACCAGGCACCACATGATCCTTTGGCGGTTCCCAACAAGTGGCTGCGAAAGTACGATGGAGTCTTCGACAAGGGCTGGGACGTGTTAAGGGATGAACGCATGGAGCGCATGGTTGAACTCGGTATCCTTGAAGAAAAGACAGCGTTGGGCGAACGTTTCTGGTATGTGCCCGGGTTTGACAAATTGAAGCCTGCGGCGCAGGTTACCACAGCACGGAAAATGGAGGTCTATGCCGCAGTCTTGGACTATATGGACATGGAAATAGGTAGACTTGTCAACTACTTGGAAGATAATGGCCTAAAGGATAATACCTACATCATTTTCTTTTCGGACAATGGACCTGAAACCCGCAATAAGGCAGATGATTTCAAAAATTATCCAGCATCCAACAATGCAAATTTTATGGCCAAAAACTATACGCATGGATATCAAAATTGGGGCAGACAAGGTTCCTTCACATCATATGGCCCCTCATGGGCGCAAGTTTCCGCAACTCCATTCAAAGCGGCAAAGGGAAGTCTTTACGAAGGAGGCATTCGATCTCCGTTGATCGTTGTCTCTCCCAATTCCAAAGAGAAAGGAAGCATCAATCCATCCGCATTGATGCATGTAAAGGATGTTCCAGCAACCTTGTTGGAGTTGGCCAATATCAATGGTGAAAAATACAGGATGCAGGGAAAATCTTGGGTGCCCATGATGACCGGAAAAAGTCAATCCCCAAGAACTTCGGAAGACTATTTGGCATGCGAGCTGTTCGGAAATATGTCCGTTAGAAAAGGGGACTGGAAATTGGTAAAGATGGATGAACCCTATGGCAACGGCGGATGGGAATTGTACAACATTATAAATGATCCTGGGGAGCGAAGCGATCTAGCACAGGACCATCCTGAAAAAGTAGAGGAGATGGCACAGCTTTGGGACGAATATGTAGCCACCAACAACGTGATACTTCCCAATAGGGACGTGTATGATGGACTAAAAGATAAATTGCCCCCCAAACCACCGGTATATGCTCCCGGATATCCGAGGGGTGGAGAAACCGTTCCCGAAATCGATGGCAAACAATGACAAAACCAATTTTAAAGAAAGAAATCATGAAATACATATATACCATACTAGTAACCATTTTGATGTTCGGAAAGATCCAAGCGCAGTTGGATGGCCCTCGCACCTACACTGCTCTTCCGAAGAACCTGAATATCTTGAGCGCTCATTTGATCAATGCCAAGGCCAATGCCTCCATCAACAACCTGAGCTTCATCAGCCCCAGTGCCACGGTTGACAATAATCTGTATATGTTGACCTATACCAGAAGCCAGCCCATTTTTGGAAGGACATTCTATTCCACTTTGATACTTCCCGCAGGGAATATTGCGGCAACGGTCAATTTGGACGCGCCTGGTCCCGTGACTTCATCAAATACTGTCTTTCAACATGGTCTTGGGGATTTGGTTTGGGTAAATACCATCAACATTATTGGGGCCGAAGGATTGATGATCAAAGATTATATAAAACACGAAAGCCCCTCTTTGCTATATTTTCAGGCTGCGGCAACTTTTCCAACAGGGCAATACGATTCCGGGAATTCGGTCAATATTGGCAGTAACCAGTTCAAGTTGAAACTTGGGATGCCCTTTGTCCAGCGATTGGGTCCTTGGGTCGACGGGAAGAAGATGACCCTTGAGGTATTTCCTGCGTACACCTTGATAGCGAAGAACAATGATTTTCAAGGACAAGAGGTGGAGCAAAATGGGCTTTTCTCCATGGAAAGCCATTTGACCAGGGATATCACCAAAACTAGTTTTATTTCATTGGATTACAGTTATATGAACGGTGGAAGTTCTGAGTTCTTTTCCAAGGAGACGGGAGCGATGCTCAATGAACAGGCCGGGCAGAATGTCCACTTGATAGGTGCCACCGTTGGATTCAACATTAATGATAATTTGAACCTTTTCCTGACCCACAGCCAAACTTTCTCCTCTGGGAATGACAATGTTTCCCTAGATGGTACCGTGACCAAGATTACCTTGAGTTGGAGTTTCCATGATTTTCAGGACAAGTTCAAAAACTATATCGAAAGCAACTAGTTTTCAAGTTTAGTTGTTGGGGCCACCTAGCATTTGCGGGTGGCTTTTTTTATGTTGGAAAACAGTGCTTTACGATGGGAAACCTAGACCTAACGATGGGAAGTTCCCTAGTGTTTACAGGCTTTTTCAGCGGTAAGTTTGCTCTGAAATTATGTTCAACAACCTAAAAATATATGTAATGAAAACAAAACAGAACCTCGTGTCCTTAACCCTTATTTTACTGTTTGCCAGCTGTTCCAGTTTAAGGGTCACCAGTGAGATGGCTAACAGTGCAAATTTGAAAAATTACAATTTCTACACAGTGGCCGATACGGAGGAAGGTTTTTTGCCCAATGTGAATCCTACGCAAAAGATGCAATTGCAAGAGGCCATGGAAAAGCAGGCCAAGGCGCTCTCTGCCTTGCAAAACAATTCCGGTGTAACCGGCCCCGATGTATTGATCAACTACTTTGTGATCATAGATACTAAACAGGACTATGATGTGTACACCAATTACTATGGAAAAAGAAGATGGCAATACCAAATCACCGATGTGGAGGTAAGGGAGTATACCGAAGGCACCTTGATCGTGGATTTTATGGATGCCAAGACCAAAAAGGTGGTGTGGCACGGTAGTACCTCGGATGTGATTACTCCTAACTCCATAAAACTTGGGCAAAAGATAGATGATGCCGTTACGGCAATCTTTGACAAATACAAAAAAGATCAACAACACTAATCTTGAACAATGAAAACTAGATTTTTTATACTCGTAATGACCCTTTTCACAATTGCGGAAATAAGTGCCCAGGAGAATACAGATTTGTTCGGAATAAGCTTTATGCACAATCCCGGAGTGGGATTGGCGGATCCTTTTGCTCCGGCACTGGAGGACCTAAACATGAATGTACAGGAATTGGAAGCCTTTGTCCGAATTCCGGTAAAGCTGAAAAATGACAAGACTGTTCTTGTAAATGAACTACGATATAATTTGGTAAGGGCCCCTTTTGATGACCTGCCCAACGATCGTAGTTTTGATGCAAACCTTCACTCCCTGCAATACAATCTAGGGGTAATTCAGGGTTTGGATGAAAAATGGGGGATCAAGGTCAATTTGAAACCCACTTTGGCCTCTAATTTTAATGGAGGGATATCTTCCGATGACTTCTTTTTTCAAGGATCCCTTGTAGTTTTCAAAAAAGTGGATGAATTCATAAAGTACGGTTTAGGGGCAGCATATACCAATGGATTTGGAGAACCCAAAACCGTACCCATTTTGGCATTCAATTACAAAGGCGATGCGGTGCGTTTGGATGTGGTTGCACCTACCAAACTGAACTTTGCCTACCAGCCCGGAAAAATAGCGTATGGCTTTGATGTGGAACTCGATGGCGGACAATACCACCTTTCCAGTCAAGAAGGGGACGGTCCAATAGTTACCAACCAAGAGACCGTAAAATTCTCCCGGTACAATGTGGGCCCGACCATTGGGTGGAACGTCAACGACAACTCCAGATTCGAGATTTCCGCCGGGATCTCGCTCAAGAGGACGCTGAAAGCCATTGATACCTCTGGGGTTGAGACGGACTATGATATGGAAAATGGAGTATTTTTTAAATCTGCGTTCATTTTTGGGAAGTAAATAAGAACCCTCTCCGAATCCCTACTGTGGCCGAAATGGATTTTATGCAAATATTAATATTTGTCAAAACATCCTGTGGTTCAAAACAGATTTTCTGCCCTCAATATAAAACCCCGGGAATCAATGTTTTCGAGGTTTTTTTATGTTCGTTGCTGAAGTGTTCCGGCTGATTAAATATATGTGTATGTAAAAAGTTATAGGAAAAATAAAACAAAACATCGAGAATTTTTTTGATGTTCCCTAGCTAAGACTTATGTTAGCCGCAATAAATTTTTGCATGAAAAAAATCTACATTCTGGCTCTGTTGAGCTTTACCCATTTCTTTTTATCGGCCCAAACGGAATTCATCACTACGTGGAAGACAGACAACCCTGGAATCTCCAACGATGACCAAATCACCATCCCAACTTTTCCCGGGGAAACCTATGATTATACCGTGGATTGGGGCGATGGTACTACTGACACCAATGTGACAGGGGATATTACGCATACCTACACCGCCATTGGCACTTATACCGTCACAATTACGGGGATATATCCGCAGAGTTATTTTGCCATATCGGATAATATAATAAACGATGCTGAAAAATTATTGACCATAGAACAATGGGGAACCCAACAATGGACCTCCATGTATAGTGCTTTTGGGGGGTGTAAAAACTTGGATGTTGTGGCTTCAGACGCACCTGACCTAAGCTTAGTTCAAAATGTTGGGGAAATGTTCAGATTTTGCCCCTCATTGCAAGGTACTCCTGCCTTTGGCAATTGGAATTTAAGCAATGTGTTAGTAACATTCAACATGTTTGATGGGGCTGTTCTTTTCAATCAGGATATTGGTAATTGGGATGTAAGCAATGTAATAAATATGGTGGCAATGTTTAGGAATTCCCAGACCTTCAATCAAGATATTGGTGGGTGGAATGTAGGTCAGGTGACATCTATGGGCATAATGTTTGCTGGCGCCAGTTCTTTTGATCAAAATATTGGCGGCTGGAATGTCAGTAAGGTTACGAATATGTTTTCTATGTTTCAACAAGCTGTGAACTTTAACCAAGATATAAGCGGTTGGGATGTAAGTAGTGTGACCAATATGTTGGGAATGTTCGATGCAGCTTCTTCATTCAATCAATCTATAAATAGTTGGAATGTAAGTAGAGTGACCAACATGTTTGCCATGTTTGCTGACGCTTCATCCTTCAATCAACCCCTTGATAATTGGGATGTTTCTGCAGTTGAAGACATGACGAATTTGTTTCTTAGAGCGGTTTCATTTGACCAAGATCTTGGCAATTGGGATATAGGTAATGTAACGAACATGATTGATATGTTTAGAGATGCCGGGCTTTCACAAACCAACTATGATAATACATTGACAGGATGGGCAGGTCTTCCCAGTTTGCAAAACAATGTCCAATTTCATGCGGGCAATAGTTCCTATTGTAATGGTGAAATTTCTAGGAATAAATTGTTGTTCGATCATGGATGGACAATTACCGATGCGGGTAAGGAATGTCCATTCGTTACTACCTGGAAAACAGATAACCCCGGTGCTTCGGCCGATAACCAGATCACCATACCCACTTTCCCTGGGGAAACCTATAATTATACCGTGGAATGGGGTGATGGGACCTCGGATAACAATGTAACCGGGGATATAACACACACGTATGCCACTCTTGGGACCCAAGAGGTTTCAATTTCAGGGGATTTTCCAAGAATATTTTTTGCCGAAGGAGATAAGGATTATGAAAAATTGATAGCTGTCAACCAATGGGGTAATGTTGGTTGGACCTCAATGGCAGGAGCATTTGGAAGATGTACTAATATGGACGTTACTGCGTCCGACATTCCTGATTTATCCAATGTTGAAAGTATGCAATCCATGTTTTGGGAATGCTCTAGTTTGGTAGGGAATGATAGTTTTTCAAATTGGGATGTGGGCAATGTTACAGATATGTTCGGTGTTTTTAGATATGCTCCATTATTTAACCAAGATATCGGAAGTTGGAATGTCTCCAATGTCACCGATATGGGAGCACTCTTTTTGGAAGCCTCGTCATTCAACCAAGATATCAGTGGTTGGGATGTGTCAAAGGTCACCCGAATGGTGAACCTGTTTAGTGGAGCAAGTTTATTCAACCAAGATGTTGGTAGTTGGGATGTCTCCAACGTTCAAGATATGGCCTTCATGTTTAGAGAGACGGATAGTTTCAATCAGGACATTTCCAGTTGGGATGTTTCCAGCGTCATTTCGATGGGGGGAATGTTTTTGGGGAGCCAAGTTTTTAACCAGGATATCGGAGGCTGGGATGTGGGCAACGTCACAGATATGATAGTTATGTTTTTAGATGCGCCACTTTTCAATCAAGATGTTTCTGGATGGAACGTCTCCAATGTAACCAATATGAGCGGAATGTTCCAATATGCCTCTTCTTTTGATCAAGACTTGGGCGGATGGGATATTTCCAATGTAACGGACATGACCTGGATGTTTCTGGATGTTCCATTGTCCACAGAGAACTACGACAACATTTTAAAAGGATGGAGCGCACTCCCAAGCCTACAACCAAATATTCAACTTGATGCAAGTAGCAGTGAATACTGCAGTGCCGCTGCTGAGCGCCAATATATCATAGACACCTATGGCTGGACAATCACCGATGCCGGGAGCAATACGGGTTGTTCATTTACAACTACTTGGAAAACCGATAACCCGGGCACTTCTGCCGACAACCAGATTACCATACCCACATTTTCTGGGGAAACATATAACTATACGGTGGATTGGGGCGATGGCACATCGGATTTCAATGTGACGGGCGATATTACGCATACCTACGCGGCACCGGGAACTTACGATGTTTCGATTATGGGGCAGTTTCCCCAAATCTATTTTGTGAACCAAGGGGACAAGGATAAAATTCTGTTGGTAAAACGATGGGGAGCCATAGCTTGGGGTTCCATGCTCAATGCTTTTCACGGTTGCAGCAATTTGGATGTGGTGGCAGAAGACACACCGGATTTGACCGATGTGACCACAACACAATATATGTTCAGTTTGTGTGGTGAACTTATTGGGAATACTTCTTTCAATGATTGGGACTTAAGCTCAGTGATCACCACCGATTTTATGTTCAGGGAAGCTTCAAAATTTAATCAAGATATTTCTGGTTGGGATGTCGGATCGGCTGTCACGATGATGGGAATGTTCTTGGATGCAAAGACCTTTAATCAAAACTTGAACACATGGAACGTCCAAAATGTTACCACAATGGAGCGCATGTTCCGTGGTGCTGAATCATTCAATCATAATTTGGATTCTTGGGATACGTCAAAAGTGACCAACATGTATGGAATGTTTTTCTATGCATCCCAATTCAATGGTCAGATTGGATCATGGAACGTTGCAAACGTTACCAACATGTCCAATATGTTTACTGAGGCACGTGCCTTTAATCAGGATATTTCCTATTGGGATGTGTCGAGTGTCACAGAAATGGCATCAATGTTTGGGCTGGCAACCTCGTTCAACCAAAACTTGAATGGTTGGGATGTGTCCAATGTGGACAGTATGGCCTATATGTTCGAGAATGCCTCTTCTTTCAATGGAGACATCTCGGCGTGGAACGTTTCGGGTGTTCAGTTTATGGGCAATATGTTCAATGGGGCTGCAAGTTTTAACCAAGATATTTCCGACTGGAATGTGTCCAATGTAACCGAAATGACAGGTATGTTGGCAGGTGCCACCACTTTTGACCAGGATTTGGGGAATTGGGATGTTTCCAACGTTGCGGATATGACTTCAATGTTATTTGATGTTACATTGTCCACCGCCAATTATGATAGTCTGTTGAAAGGATGGAGCAGTTTACCCAGCCTTCAATCAAATATTGTTTTTGATGCAGGGCACAGCCAGTATTGCAGTGCTTCTGCGGAACGACAATCCATTATTGACAATTCTGGTTGGACGATAACCGATGGAGGGAATACAGATGCGTGCTATTTTATCACTACTTGGAAAACGGATAATCCAGGCATTTCCAACAACAACCAGATTACTATTCCAACTTATTCCACAGAGATTTATGACTATGTGGTGGATTGGGGAGATGGCACTTCCAATACCCATGTAACAGGAGATATTACCCATACTTATGCAAGTCCTGGGACATACCAAGTTTCAATAGCTGGGAAGTTCCCCAGAATTTACTTCAATGATGCATTTAGGGATACAGGGACAAATGATAGCGACAAATTGATCACTATAGAACAATGGGGAGCAATTGAATGGTCATCCATGGATTCTGCTTTCCAAGGGTGTGAGAACATGGATATAACAGCAAATGACAGCCCCAATTTAAATAGGGTTACCAGTTTATCTTCTATGTTCGATTTTTGCCTTTCGATGGTCTATAATGGATCTATCAACGATTGGGATGTCTCTAGTGTGAATAATATGGGGAATATGTTTGCATTCACCCTAATCTTTAATCAACCATTGGGGAATTGGGACACAGGAAATGTTACTAACATCACGGGCATGTTCAATGCGGCAAAATTATTTAATCAACCCATTGATAATTGGTCAACTGACAATGTCATAACAATGAGTGCCGTATTTGCTTCTGCAGAATCTTTCAACCAGCCATTGAATAATTGGAACACTTCCAAGGTTACCAACATGAATGGAGTATTTCAAGGTGCTTTGGCATTTAATCAACCACTTGATAATTGGGATGTGGGCAATGTAACAGAAATGGCAACGATGTTTTCTTCAACTTCTAACTTTAATGGTAATATCACAACGTGGGATGTTTCCAAAGTTATTGACATGAGTTCAATGTTTTTTGGAGCGGCAAGTTTCAATCAAGATATTGGAAATTGGAATGTTTCATCAGTTCAAGATATGCAAAATATGTTCTCTGGTGCAGTGGCCTTTGATCATGATTTAGGGAACTGGATGGTTTCTTCTGTAACGAATATGAATTTTATGTTTTCTGGAGCAGGTCTTGCTTTGGATAACTATGACAAGACCCTTCTAGGGTGGAATAGCTTGCCCGTTTTACAGAATGATGTCATTCTAAATGCAGGAAACAGTCAATATTGTGAGTCTTTCATGGCCAGGCAGAACCTTATTGACACCTATGGGTGGATCATATCTGATGCGGGTGAGGCCTCGTTATGCAATCAAGACAATGATGCAGATGGAGTACCAGACCATAAGGACACATGTTTGGATAGCCAGCCCGGAGCTGAGGTCAATGCAAATGGCTGCGATATTGTGCCCATTGACGCAATCAAGGTATATGTTCTAACACCTAGTTGTGTGGGCAGTTCGGATGGAGCTATTGAGATTTCCATGGCAAATTCAGGATATTTATTGGATATTTTGATCGAAGGCGATGGTTATTCCAACCAACTCAATGACAAGCCCTCCGGCACTGATTTTACGATTCATGATTTGCCAGTGGGAATGTATGCGGTTACAATCTCAATTCCTGAAATTTTCTTTGAACAATCGTATGGTGTTAGTATCAATGAATTAAGTTCAGTGACAGGAAAAAGGGCTTCTTTGGATTCCAAATCCAGAACTGTCTCCTATTCAGTGGTGGGTAGCAATGCCTATAAAGTTTTGGTCAATGGCCAAAAGATGGATTTTACCTTTGAAGATACTGGTGAACATACCATTTCCATAGAGAATCTAGTAGGTCAGACAGAAGTTGAAATTTCTGGGGAAAACGATTGTCAAGGCAAGATTATGGATAGTTTTTATGTTGGGGATGCTTTTCAGGTCTATCCTACCATTACTTCTTCCAAAGTGTACTTGATATCGGGGAATGGCAGCCTTAATGTAAAGGTTTTTGGTCTTGATGGAAGATTGGTCAAAGAACAGGAATATGGTCAATATGAAAATAGTATGGACATGTCTTCATTAAAGTCGGGGCTGTACTTTGTTCAAATGGAGATGAATGGCCAAAAAGAAACCGTAAAGATTATTAAAAGATGAAAGAATTGAAGCCAACGATAGTAAAGCTTTTCGGGATGACAATGATAGCAATGTTGTTTTCCTGTGGAGGTGGAGGTGGAGGCGAAGAACCGCCAAAGGAGCAGAAAAATCCTCCGGCGAAGGCAGTAGGGGTTTTACCTGCCAATGGTGAATCCTGTTCCGATTACGAGGAGATAATTGGTAATGAGAACAGAGTATTGATTGCATTTAAGTGGAATGCCGCACAGTTTGCGCAAAGCTATGAAGTTGTGGCCTTCTATGGTGGAAGTGAGATTGCAAGAAAAAGCGTGGGTGGCTTGGAAACAAAGATAGAACTCGACAAAAGGAAGACCTATACTTGGCAGATAGTTTCCATCAATGGTGATGGAGAGGCAACAAGCAACACCTACTCGTTCACCTCACCAGGGGTTCCAGTGGGCAATTATGCTCCTTATGCTGCTGAAATAACCATCGAATTCAATGTTGCAACCTCAGAAATGTCCATTTCGTGGATTGGTAGTGATGAGGATGGTGATGAATTGACCTATGATGTCACTGTTTGGGAAAATGGATCTATTCTAATGGAAGAAATCGACTATACGGTACAGTCAATGGGTCCCATAACTTTTATAAATGGGGAGAATTATACTGTTGAGATTGTTTCTAAGGATTCCTCTGGCAATTCTTCGATATCCAAAGCCAGTGCGGTAGCCCCCCTATAAATTCTTCAATCCAATGTTTTGAGCAAAAATGGATGAACATTAATGCTCATTGGGGTGAAAGTTCATTCAAGTGGAAAAACCGATTTGCCTTTGTGTATATCCGACATAAGGTCTTCAATGGTGGTCTCCTGAAGATTTTTCATAAATTCAGTATTGGCACGGCCCACTATATGGTGGAGCACACAGGGGTTTTCGTTGTCACAGGCTTCAAAACCCAACACACAAGAATTAATACGCTGTTTCCCATCAATGACCTGCACGACTTCGATCAGGGAAAGTCTCCGATTATCATCATTGAGGTAAAATCCTCCTTTGGGTCCCTTAGTGGAAGAAATTATGCCATGCCTTGATAGATCTTGCAAAATTTTGGCCAGATAGGGCTTCGGTACATTGATCTTATCACTGAGGTCTTTGGTCATCAATTTCTTTTCCTCATTGGAATGAAGCGATAGATAAAGCACTGCATTAAGAGCGTATTTAGCTGAATTAGAGAGCATTGATTATGATTTCATAAAAAACAATGATAAAAAGATGTTTTTATCTTAAATATGACGGAAATCATATTCTACGCAAATATGGCTATCTATTTTTGAGAAATCAAAAAAAGAAACCATGAAAATCAACATTGCAATTTGCACAGCCCTTTTCACATTGCTGATGATGGCTTGTGGCGGCAAAACGGAAAAAAAGGAGGAAAGCTTTAGTGTACAACGGCAGAAAACGGAGCAGAAAGAAGAAAACACTGCGGTTGCACCAGGTGGAACAAAGGCTTCTGAAAGGATCGATTTGTCCAATAAGGGGGCCGGACCCATTAAATCCGTGGTCCTGAACGATGCAGTGGATCAAGCCATGGCAGAAAAGGGCAAAGAAGTTTATGAAAAAATGTGTTTGGCCTGCCACAGGATTGGGAAAAAGTTTATCGGTCCTCCGCCCAATGGAGTATTGAATAGGCGCTCTCCGGAATGGGTCATGAACATGATTTTGAACCCTGAAGTGATGGTCAAGGAAGACCCGCTTGCCAAAGAGCTGTTAATGGAATTCAACGGATCCCCCATGGCCAACCAAGGTCTCACTGAAGAAGAGGCAAGGGCCGTGCTCGAATATTTTAGAACATTGTAACAATCAATTATGAAAACAACCACCAAGATGACATTTGTCTTTGGTTCGCTACTCGCAGCATGTCTTGTTTTTAGCTGTAAGGATGGGACCAAAACAGAAACTTCAACCGCTCCCGATGCGGAAACTGAACAATCCTCCCAAAAACAAGGCCAGGCATTTTTGAAAGACGATGAGGCCACACCCAATGTTTTGGACATAGCCATTGGTTCCAAGGACCACACCACGTTGGTTGCGGCGGTCCAAGCGGCAGAACTGGAAAATGCTTTGGTAAATGCGGGTCCCTTAATGGTCTTTGCCCCTACCAACGCTGCGTTTGACGCGTTACCAGAAGGTACTGTGGAAAACCTTTTGAAACCTGAGAATAAAGGTGATCTGGCCAATATCCTGAAATATCATGTTACCCCTGGAAGATATACCAAGGACTTTCTGAAAAAATTCAAGAAACTGGGGCAGGCCAATAATCAAGATGTGATGATTGAGGTGAAAGGGGACGATGTCTACGTAGGGGGAGCCAAGATCATAGCCAGTATTCCCGCCGGAAATGGGATTGTACATGTGGTGGATAAGGTAATTCTGCCACCATCCGAGTAACTAAAGATAACAATTAACATATCAACTATGAGAACAATCAAAAATCCAATACTATTACTATTCGGGTTGTCTCTTTTGCTGGTCAATTGCAAGGACCAGAAACAGGGAAATGGTGCCCTTACCTCCAATGCCGCGGAAAGGGTATACGTGGCCCCTGGGGAACACGATGAGTATTATGCCTTTATTTCCGGGGGATTTAGTGGACAATTGTCCGTGTATGGACTGCCATCGGGAAGGCTGTTTAAAGTAATTCCGGTGTTTTCCCAAGATGCCGAGAAGGCATGGGGTTATAACGAGGAGACCAAGCCCATGTTGAACACTTCGCACGGTTTTGTGCCATGGGATGATTCGCACCACCCTGACATTTCCCAGACCAATGGGGAACTTGATGGTCGTTGGGTCTTCATCAATGGGAACAATACCCCTCGGATTGCCAAGATTGATCTGAGTGTATTTGAGACCACTGAGATTATCGAGATACCTAATAGTGCGGGCAACCACAGTTCGGCCTTTGTGACAGAGAATACGGAGTATGTGGTAGCAGGAACCCGTTTTTCTATCCCCATTCCGCAAAGGGATATGCCCATTAACGAATACAAAGGCAATTTTAAAGGAGCTTTGACATTCATCAGTGTTGATCCCGAAGATGGGGGCATGGATATCAAATTCCAGTTGATCATGCCAGGATTTGATTATGATCTTTCCCACCCAGGCCGTGGTGCATCGCACGGGTGGTTTTTCTTCACAACGTACAACACCGAAGAGGCCAATTCCTTGTTGGAGGTCAATGCCTCACAGAATGACAAGGACTTTATCGCCGCGGTCAACTGGAAAAAAATAGAGGAATATGTGAACAATGGCGGCGGAACCATGATGCCGGCCAACTATGCCCACAACGTGTATGATGATGGTACACATACGGCAACCTCCACTATGAAAAATGAGGTTCGAGTGGTAAACCCCGCTGAGGTTCCAGGGGCTGTCTTCCTATTGCCAACACCCAAATCGCCCCATGGTTGCGATGTGGATCCCACTGGAGAATACATTGTAGGGAACGGAAAACTATCCGCTGACTTGACCGTTCATTCCTTTACCAAAATGTTGGCGGCCATTGAAGGTAAAAAATATGATGGCGATGCCTATGGTATTCCAATCTTGAAATTTGAGGATGTATTGGCCGGAACCGTAAGTCAACCCGGTCTTGGCCCATTGCATACCGAGTTTGACGGCAATGGCAATGCCTATACCACGTTCTTCATCTCTTCCGAAGTGGTAAAATGGAAGTTGGGAACCTGGGAAGTGGTGGATCGTCAGCCCTGCTACTATTCCGTGGGCCACTTGATGATTCCGGGAGGCAACTCCAGAAAGCCCTTTGGCAAATATGTGGTGGCCATGAACAAGATTACCAAGGATAGGTATTTGCCCACAGGCCCCGAGGTGACCCAATCGGCACAGTTATATGACATCTCCGGAGACAAAATGGAGCTCTTGCTCGATTTTCCAACCGTGGGTGAACCACACTATGCAGCAGGTATAGCCGCCAATATTGTGGCAGAACGCTCCAAGAAGATCTTCGACCTTAAGGACAACAAGCATAAGTACGGTATCACTTCCGATGCGGACACTAGGGTAGAACGCAATGGAAATGAGGTCCATATCTACATGTCTATGATCCGAAGCCACTTCAATCCCGACAACATAGAAGGAGTTAAGGTAGGGGATAAGGTGTATTTCCATGTGACCAATTTGGAACAGGATTACGATGTGCCCCATGGCATAAGTATGATAGGGGCCAATACCTCTGAGTTGCTGATCATGCCCGGACAGACGGAAACCTTTGTTTGGGAACCCAAGCAACCCGGTGTGTGGCCATTTTATTGCACGGATTTCTGTTCGGCACTGCACCAAGAAATGCAGGGATATGTGAGGGTATCCCCCGCCAATGCCAACATTGACCTCAAATGGTCTTTGGGAGAGTAAAAAAGCGGCATTGAATAATGAAGCTGGGCCGGCTATTGGCCGGCCCACTTTTTAACCAGAACTAAACAATAGTACCATGAAAAAATCGCGGATAATAATGCTTTTGGCCGCACTGCTGCCCCTGATGTTATTTGTGTTTCCACTTTGGAAAATCACCTTGGAAGCTCCACAATATCCCACACCACTGGGAATGTATATCTACATCAATGATTTTGCCGATGCCAATCCGCACGATATCAAGAACATCAATTTGATGAACCATTATGTGGGGATGAAATACATTCCGGATGCGATCCCAGAATTCAAAATATTTCCTATTGGGATCCTTATTACCGTGGTCATTGGCTTGATCATAGCCTTTATGGGCCGATATAAATGGTATCTGTATTGGTTCATTATGATGGCCTTGGTAAGTACTGCCGGCCTAATTGATTTCTACCTTTGGGAACACAGGTATGGCCATGATCTCGACCCCAAGGCCATCATGAAATTCACCAACCCAGATGGTTCCATAATGGGGTTTCAGCCACCTTTTTTTGGGTCCAAGCATATCCTGAACTTTACCGCGCATTCGTATCCTCAGCTGGGGGCCTATTGCTTGGGATTGGGTATTGCATTGGGTCTGGTTGCATACTTATACGGGAGAAAACAGACTTTAAGCCGGTGATAATGTTTGGTCGAAGATTCCTATACATCGTTATTCTTTTGGTAGTTGGGGGATGTAGCCCAAAATCAAGTCCCATTGATTATGGGGCCGAAGGATGCCATTTTTGCAGAATGACCATTGTTGATACCCAGCATGCCGCAGAAATCGTTACCCAAAAAGGAAAGACCTTCAAGTTCGATGCGGTGGAATGCATGGTGAACTACCGAAAGGAAATGGACCCCAACGATATTGCCCTGTATCTATGCAACCATTATACCACTCCAAAGGAATTGATCGATGCCACTAAGGCCACTTTTTTGATCAGTGAGAACATCCCCAGCCCCATGGGTGAATTTTTAACGGCATTTGAAACCAAACAGGCTGCGGAAAAGCAAAAAAATGAAAGTGGGGGTAAATTATTTACTTGGGAAGAACTCTTGGTTGAACTGAATAGATAGAAGGCAATGTATAAGATAAGCGATGATATAAAGGAATTATCCTTCAAAGGATTACAGATACACAGGCTGATAAAGACAGACGCCTTGGAGATACTCTCCATCAGCCTGGAGAAAGGGACCATTTTTCCCGAGCATGTTTCACCCAAGGAGGCACAGCTATTGGTTTTGGAGGGAGACATTGATTTTCATATAGACCATAAGAAATATAATATCACTGCCCAGCAACACTTCAATTTTCCCGAAGAAAAGAAACACTGGGTTAAGGCCAATAAAAATTCAAAGTTTTTGATCATCAGGTAAAAATTCTAGATAACTTCCAAGACGGTTTTTTGCATGGATTATGATGGTTCCTGTAACTTCCAATAAAAAAATGACATGGGATTTCTAAACAGGTCGGTTTTGGTTTTTTTCCTTTTTCTAGGGATGATGGCTTATGGGAAGACCATTGAAATTTGTGGGTCTTGCCTTGTGCAAAGCATAAAGGAGGGTATTTCAAAGGCTGTGGACCATGATACCCTGCTGATCAAAAAGGGAACTTATCGGGAATACAACATTGTGGTGGATAAACCCTTGACCCTCTTGGGAGAGGATTACCCTGTGGTGGATGGGGAGGACCAAGGGGAAGTGATTACCATCATTTCCGATGGCGTTACCGTGGATGGCCTGTTCATCATCAATGTGGGCACCAGCTATACCAAGGATTATGCTGCCATTAGGGTAGTGAAAAGCAGAAACTTCCGAATTCAAAACGTAGTTTTGGAAAAGCTCTTTTTCGGCATCTATTTGGAAAAGGCAAGGGACGGTGTGGTCTACCACAACAGAATTATAGGGGATGCGGTGGAAGAATTCAATTCCGGCAATGGCATACAACTTTGGTATTGTAAAAATGTAAGGGTGGAAAAGAACATTGTCCAGCATGTGCGGGATGGCATTTACCTCGAATTTTCGGATGAAATCACCATCAAGGACAATTCCAGTACCAACAATGTGCGCTATGGCCTGCACTTTATGTTCTCCAACAACGATGGCTATGAGAACAACCTCTTTGAAAATAATGGTGCGGGTGTGGCGGTGATGTTTTCCAAGAATATCAGGATGGGCAACAACGTTTTTAGAAAGAATTGGGGCACGGCCTCCTTTGGCCTGCTTTTGAAGGAAATCAACGATGCGGAAATTGCTGGGAACACCTTTGAAGAAAACACCATCGGTATCAGCATTGAAGGTTCCAACAGGATTAACTACTTGAAAAATGATTTTGTCAACAATGGTTGGGCGCTCAAAGTAAGGGGGGCCTGCTATGGCAATACCTTTTCTGCCAATAATTTCCTCTATAATTCTTTTGATGTTTCGTACAACAGTAAATTGAACGACAATGTGTTCAACGGAAATTTCTGGAGCAATTATACGGGCTATGATCTGGACAGGGACGGTGTTGGCGATGTGCCCTATAGGCCGGTAAAGCTCTTTTCCTATATTGTGAACAGGACCCCGGAGACCATTGTGTTGCTCCGAAGCCTGTTCATGGACATTATCGATTTCTCCGAAAAGGTCTCCCCCGTGTTCACTCCGGACAACTTGATGGACAGTGCCCCAAAAATGAAAAGATTATGATGATACAGGTAAACAACCTCCATAAAAAGTTTGGTAAAAATCCAGTGCTCTCCGGATTGGACCTTTCCATAGAAGAGGGCGGTATCTTTGCGGTTTTGGGACCCAATGGTTCGGGAAAGACAACACTCATCAAAAGCATACTGGGTATGGTCATCCCCAACAAGGGCAATATCGGAGTCAAAGGAAATCCTGTCAAAAATAAATGGGCGTACCGGAAGGATATCAGCTATATGCCCCAGATTGCAGATTTCCCGGGGAACCTCAAGGTAAGGGAATTGATGGCAATGATAGTGGATCTTAGACAAAAGCCAGGGAATGGGGAAAGACTGGTGAAACTGTTCAAGTTGGAACCCTATTTGAACAAGAAATTCTCCACACTGTCCGGAGGAACCAAGCAAAAAGTGAATATTGTGCTTGCCTTCATGTTCGACAGTCCTTTGCTCATTCTGGACGAGCCCACCAATGGTTTGGATCCCGCGGCACTGATACAATTGAAGGAGTTGTTGGGTTTGGAGAAGAAAAAGGGAAAGACCATATTGATCACCTCACATATTCTACAATTTGTGGAAGAAGTGGCGGATGAGGTTGTCTATCTGTTGGAAGGAAAAATTTATTTTAAGGGGAGCATAGCCGAGCTTAAGACCCAAACAAAGTGCATCGACCTTGAACACGCCATAGCGGCCATAACATCCGGTACAACATGTTGAAAATCCTGAAATATAGTTTTTATGACCTCATGAGGAGCCGATGGAGCTATGTGTATTTCATTTTCTACCTTCTTTTGGGATTTGTTCTCTTGTTTTTGAACAATGACCTGTCCAAAGCTGTGATTACCCTTATGAACATCATCATTGTACTGGTTCCATTGATCGGGACAATTTTTGGCGTGATGTACTATTACAATTCCAAGGAGTTCACAGAGCTTTTGTTGGCGCAGCCCGTGAAGCGTTCATCCATTTTTTTGGGACAATATTTTGGGGTTGCCACCTCATTGACCTTAAGCTTGATCATGGGGCTTGGCATTCCCTTTGTGCTCTATGGACTCCTCAAAAGCGATGCCATTTGGGATTTTTCATTGCTGTTGGTCACTGGCTCGTTCCTGACCTTGATTTTCACCGCACTGGCCTTCAACATTGCCATATCCCATGAGAACAAAATAAAAGGTTTTGGCTATGCGGTATTGCTATGGCTCTTTTTGGCGGTCATTTATGATGGTCTTTTCTTGATGTCACTGATTGTCTTGGAAGAATATCCATTGGATACATTTTCGCTTGTTGCATCCATGCTCAATCCCATTGACTTATCCCGGACCCTCATTCTTTTGAAGCTTGATATTTCAGCACTCTTGGGCTACACAGGTGCGGTGTTCAAGAAATTTTTCGGGACCGATTTTGGACTTGTGGTTTCCATATTGATTCTTTTGTTATGGACCGTTCTCCCCATATTGCGTTTGAGATATAAGGCTAAGCGAAAAGATTTTTAAGAGCGCAAAGTTTCCCAAAAAAAAGGACTCCGACCAAAAATGGAAGAAGTCCAATCGTGTGGGACATACTGGATTCGAACCAGTGACCTCTGCCCTGTCAAGGCAGCGCTCTAAACCAACTGAGCTAATATCCCGTAAAAAAGTGGTGCAATATCGGAAATTTGTCACCAATCTCCATACTCTGCTGAATTCTTTTGTGTTTCATGCAGCGTAATGTGCAGTAGTTGCCCTTTTTTTAGCTTGGGCTTTAAGATATCGTAGATGACTTTTACAAAATATTCCGTGGTTGGAAAAAGCTCCTTGAATTCCGGACAGTCCTCGTTTAGGTTCTTATGGTCAAAACGGTCCTCAATTTCATCTTTTATCAGCGCTCCAAGTTCTGCCAAGTCCATCACAAAACCAGTGTCGGGATCGACCTCGCCCCTCACCCTTACTTCCACATCAAAATTATGGCCGTGGAAACTGGGGCTGTTGCATTTACCGAAAACGGCTATATTTTTTTCCTTGCTCCACCTTGGGTTGTGCAATCGGTGTGCAGCATTGAAATGGGCCTTTCTGCAAATTGTTGCGATCATACATGTTATCTTACCAGAGTGCAAATTTAGCTCAATTACAATCATCGATGAGAAAGTCTTAATGTATTTTTTATGGTTCTGATTCCGATAAAATCCTTTTTTGGAAGACATAAAGGCCATATTTACTCTATTGTAGAAACAGAGTTGCAAAAGGTCAATGCTTGCCTTTGCTAGAAATTCGGTAATATACTCTGCTCAATCATGCATCTGTCAACTGGTTGCACGCATTTATCAATTGACCCACTTCAACCTTAAAAAGGACCAATACATTTAAGCATGGATAGTTCTGAGCTACCATGCATGAGGTAAATGCTTTGGAACAATGTTAATTGGATATGAAAAAGCTCTTTCATTTTTTCCAGTCCGAGTCTCGATATCAGCAAGTTCAAAAGTCCATTGAATCCAAGTATGAGAAATCTGGATTGACTTTGGAAGAGGCCATTGGGATAAAATACAAAATCAAAAAAGCTTTTGAAGTGGATAAGTTGCATAAAAACAATACTATCGGACTCAACGAGCTGTCTTATCATATAGATGAGGATAGATATAAAGTTTCACAGGTGCTCAACGAATATCTTAAGAAAAGTTTCTATACTATACTGAACTATTACAGAATTCAAGAAGCCAAAGATTTACTCTTGGACCAACCGTTTTTAAGTGTTAAAGCAATAATGTATGAAGTGGGATTTAATAGCAAAACCAGTTTTTACAACGCTTTCAAAAAAGAAACAGGTTTGAATCCAAATGATTATCGAAGTATGGCCTCTTACGCTTCATAAGTTTTTCCAACAAGCTAGCTTTCTTTAATTCCGAATCTATCTTTTGGATAGATGTTTTTGATGTTCCGTTCAAAACCAAGGTCTTCATTGATTTGTTAAATAAGACCCAACAAACCATTTTGATTCAAAAGGAGCTATAATAATTGTTAAAAAAAGTACTTCCCGTTGGGAATTAACTTTTTTGTTGTCCGCCCCGTTTTAAAAGTACTCTTACTACACAATCATACAATTGTTTTGTTCCTGCAATTGTAAAGGTAAGGTGGTGAGAAACCTTGCTATTTTAAAATTAAGACTTTCCATTAAGTTTTGTTTTCGTAAGGGTATTATTTGAATTAGCTATCAAAATACCTTCTCCCGCCTTCCTTTCTCAGTTGCGCTAACTCAAATTACTAACAAAACTGTTACTCTATGAAAGTAAAAAAACTGTTTGGGACACTGGCTTTTCTGCTATTCTTTACGGCATTCGTTTGGTCCCAAGAAAAAACAATCACTGGTACCATTGTTGACCAGGATGGATTACCACTCCCAGGGGTTAATATTGTGGTTGAAAACACAACAAACGGTACCCAAACAGATTTTGATGGAAACTATTCGATCAGTG